>JAZDHZ010000036.1:0-82834 GCA_043805415.1 Candidatus Omnitrophota bacterium
AATCACTGTATCATATGATGTTCCGCCGTTTACTGAATAACGCAGCTCAACATTAGTGATTGAGCCCTGCTTGGTCCAGGTGATATTATTGCTGGTGCCAACTACCCATGATTCTCCGCCATTTGGCGCGGTTAAGGTTAAAGATCCTTTGATTGTAAAATCAGCATTGGATACATCATTTACCGAAGCGTCCGTAACATCAGAAACCCGGACTCTGATATCAGAATCAATGGCATCCGGGATTGTCCAGCTATATGTTCCGGCAGCGGCACTTGTTGACGCGATAATCTCATTTGAATATGATGTTCCGCCGTCTGTGGAATATTCCAGTTTTACATTAGCAATTGTTCCTGTTCTGTTCCAGGTGATATTATGACTAGAACCAACAATCCATTCTTCCGCTCCATTGGGCACAGTTAAGGTCAAGATCCCTTTGATTGTAAAATTATTATTTGACTGATCATTAACTGCCGCGTCATTAACTGATGTTACTTTAATTCGCAATTGATTTCCAATCGCGTCTGGAACTGTCCAGCTATAGCTTAAATTAGTAACCGGAACACCTGGGGTAATTGTATCAATGTATGTTGATCCGGCATCTTTTGAATATTCCAGTTTAATATTCCCAATACTGCCTTGATAAGTCCATGTAATATTGCGAGACTCTCCGACAAGCCATATTTCTGATCCATTAGGTGCTGTCATTGTTACAGAACCTTTAATTTCAAAGTCAGCTGCTGATTCATCAGTTACTGTGGCATCAGCATTATTAGTAATCCGAACCCTAAGCTGAGTTCCGATCGCGTCAGGAATCAACCAGTTATAAGTCAATGCAGCAACTGATACTGAATTATTGATTACATTTGGATAAGTTGTTCCGCCATTCACTGAATATTCCAAAGTCGCTAAACTTATGCTGCCGAATTTTGTCCAGGTAATTGCCTGTGTCGCGCCAACTATCCATATCTGTCCTCCATTAGGAACAGTCAAATCAATACTTCCTTTAATACTAAAATTCGCGTTTGACGCGTCAGTTACCGTAGAATCATCAAGGCTGGTAATTTTAACTTTTGCCAGAGTTGTCGGGCTATCAGGAATTGTCCAGCTATAAGTTAATAAACTGGAATTTAGATCAGTAACAATCTGATTAGGATAAGTTGTTCCGCCATCTACTGAATATTCCAATTTAACATTAGCCAATGTTCCGGTTCTTGTCCAGGTAATATTAGTTGAATCGCCGATTGTCAAATTCTCACTGCCGTTTGGCGCGGTAATTGTCAGCGAGCCCTTAATTTTCGCGAAAGCATTGGAAACATCACTCACTGTCGCGTCCGCAGCATCCGATACTCTGACAACCAGCTGATTGGTTATTGTATCCGGAACTGTCCATTCATAGCTCAAAGTTACAGCAGGAGTTGAAGCAATAATCTCATACGGAAAAGTTGATCCGCCGTTAATTGAGTATTCCAGTTTCATATTTGGAATTGATCCCACATAAGTCCATTGAATATCATATGCCGAACCAACCACAAAAACCTCACCGCCATTAGGAACTGTTGTTGTAACTGAACCTTTAATACTGAAATTAGCATTTGATTCATCATATACTGAAGCATCCGCGGTATTTCTTACTTTAACTCTGATCTGAGTACCAATAGCATCCGGAATCGTCCAGGATGAACTTAAGGCCTCTCCTGATGTAGTTGTAATCGCGTTCGGATATGTTAATCCGTTGTTTATGGAATATTCCAAAGCAACATTCGCTATAGAACCTGTTTTTACCCAGGTAATATTTTCCGAAGTACCGACAACCCAGCTCTCTCCGCCGTTAGGCGCGGTAAGTGTAATATCCGCGCGAATTCTGAAATTTGAATTTGATTCATCCGCAACAGACGCGTCTGATAAACAAGTGATTTTAACTTTTGTAGTTGTTGACGGGCTGTCCGGAACTGAAGGCCAATTATAAGTACCGCCGGCCGAGGCTGTACTGCCAATAACCGTCAAAGGATAAGTTGTCCCTCCGTCAGTTGAATATAATATTGAAATATTTCCAATTGTTCCATGTTTAGTCCAGGTAATATCCTGCGCTGAGCCGATTGTCCATGATTCTCCGCCATTGGGCGAAGTTACCGCGACAGATCCTTTAATTGTAAAAGCAGCGTTTGATTCGTCTTTAACCGTATTATCAGCTTCATTAGTGATTCTGATCATAAGATTATTACCAATCGCGTCAGCCACTGTCCAGGCATAACTGATATCAGCTGCCGTAATCCCGGTTGCAATCGGATAATCATATGTTGCTCCGCCATTTATTGAATAATCCAGTTTTACGGTACTGATTGTTCCTTGCTTTGTCCAGGTAATATTCTGCGAATCATCAACAATCCAGGTTTCTCCGCCATTGGGCACTGTTAAGGTAAGCTTTCCTTTAATTGTAAAATCAGCATTGGAAACATCCGCGACATTAGTATTATCCGGATTTTCTACTTTTACGCGTAATTGATTGCCAATCGCGTCCGGAACTGTCCAGGCATAACTATTTATATTACTCAAACCTGTTACAATTGAGGTGTCATAGGATGAACCGCTGTTTACTGAATAATACAGATTAACTGTGTTAATTGTTCCCGCGGTTGTCCAATCAATTGTATATGCCTGTCCGACATTTAAAGTTTCTCCCCCATTAGGATGGCTTAATACCAGCTTTCCTTTGATATTGAAATTAGCCGGCGATATATCATTAACCTCTGCGTCTGAAGCATCACTTATTTTTACCCGCAATAAACTGCCGATATCATCCGGAATTGTCCAGTTATAGGTTCTGGCAATCGCGCTTGTTCCATTTGTAATTGTATTGGGATAGGTATTTCCGCCATCATTGGAATATTCAATTTTAACCAAAGCAATTGAGCCGTTTAAATTCCAGGTTATCTGTTTGCTGGTGCCGACTTCCCAATCTTCTCCGCCCACCGGAGCAGTTAAAGCTAAGTTTCCTTTTATTTCAAAATCAGCATCTGACGCGTCCAATACATTAGTTGGGTCAGATAATAAACTAACCTGTACTCTTAAACCAGTGCCAATTCTATCCGGGATTGTCCAGGCATATGGAGTCGCGGTTGAAGCAATCCCAGTTACAATTGTCTGTCCAACTGGGAATGTTGCTCCGCTGTCAGTTGAATAGCGCAATTCAACATTTCCTAATGTACCTTTTTTAGTCCAAGTGATATTTTCTGAAGCTCCAACTTTCCAAATCTCAGTACCATTCGGCGCGGATAAAGTTAAAACACCTTTTATTTCAAAATCAGCATCTGATTCATCCAGCACTGTTCCATTACTCAAACTGGTTATTTTAATTCTTAAAGCTGTTCCAATAATATCCGGGATATTAGTCCAAGCATATGTCTGATCTAATCCAGGAGTACTGGCAACAATAACCGTATCATAGCTTGCTCCGCTATTAGTCGAATATTCAATTTTAACATTGCCAATACTGCCGTTTACTACCCAAGTAATATTTTCAGTTGCGTCAACTCTCCATTTTTCTCCACCATTAGGAGCAGTAACTCTGACTTGACCTTTTACTGTAAAATTACCCACAGATTCACCGGCAACTGTACTATCATAAAAACTCTCTACTTTTACGCGAATATCAGTATCAATCGCGTCTGGAATAGTCCATAAGAATGCTTCGATATTACTAAGATTTGTCGCGATAGTGGAACCATAAGTTCCCCCGCCGTCAGTTGAATAATAAATATTTACGTTGCTGATAGTTCCATATGTTGTCCAGCTTATATTTTCACTATTTCCCACCAGCCAGGTTTCCCCTCCAATCGGAGCACTTAAAACAATTCTTCCTTTAATCGTAAATACCGTAGTGGAGACATCATTTGTTGTTGGATCAGTTTCCTGAGAAATTTTTACTTTTAACTGAGTGCCGATCGCGTCCGCGACCTGCCAGGGAAAACTAAGATCATTTGCCGCGACACCCGTGGCAATAACGCTACCATATCCGTCTGAGCCGCCGTCTTTAGAATAAGCCAGTTTCAGCGTTCCCAGATCTCCGCCTTTTGTCCAGGTAATGCTGTTAAACTGGTCAACATACCAGGTTTCTCCGCCAACCGGCGCGGTTAAATCAAGTGTGCCTTTTACTGTAAAGTTATATTGCGATTCTGAATGAACTTCAGCCTGCTTGCCAACCTGATAAACCTGAACTCTGCAGGCAGTGCCAACCATACCCGGAACATCGGGAATAGTCCATAAATACCCTGTACCTGATCCTGGATTAGCGTCTGAAGCCACACCATCAGCAATAAAACCATTATAGTTAGCTCCGCCATCAGTGCTATATCTTATATTTACCATACCAAACGTCGTTGGATCAGCAGTCCATTTAATGTAAACAACATTTCCGATATTAAACACCAGCCCAGATGCATTGGGATAAACCAAGTCAAGATTTGCCTCAACCGAGAATGTATCACTTTGCCCAGCGGTTCCGGTAAGCAGATTTTCATCTCCGTCTAAAGCAACTTTAATTTTATTATTTGTCCCCATATCTGCTGCTAGCGGACTCCAAGAATACGAAGCAGGGGTAACCGGAACTGTATTAATAAGAGTCAGATAAGATGTCCCGCCATTCTTTGATAAACGGATATTCACATTCCCGGTCATACTGCCGGATACATTCCATTGAATATTTTTCGTGTCGCCGAGATTAATTATCTCAGACGCATGCGGTTCAGAAACACCAATTGTCCCTTTTATACTAAATGGTCCTACTTCATCATAAACATTTTCATTGTCTTTATTACATACTCTTAAATATACATTGTTTGTACCAATATTGTCTGGAATAAACCAGGAAAAAATCTGCTCAACCTCAGGAGTTCCCGCAGGCAATAAATCAGCAGGCTCAGCCCCGTTTAAGTATTCAAAATCCCCGGCGCCTACTTTATATTTTATAACCACATAATCCATTGCTCCATGTATGGTCCATTTTACGTCTTCAGTCTGTCCGACCCGCCATACTTCACTGCCTAAAGGACGATTAACATCCAAAGAAGACATAATAGTAAAGCTCGCGCTCTCGCCAGACACAGTCGCGTCACTTGTGCTTACTACTTTAAGTTTAGACAATGGAGCGGAAAGATATGTACTATTGGGAATTGTCCAGTCATATGTTCCGCCTAAAGCATCTGTACCTGCCGCAACATCGCTGGCTATTGGCATGGATTCATAACTTAAACCGTCATTATATGAGTAATAAATATTCACTGTTCCGTCAGTAATCCCGGATCCGAAATGCCCTTTTTTCGTCCAGCTTATGGTTTTAGTTTCACCCAGCAGCCACATTTCCTCAGTGATCGGGCTTACTTCATAAATCTGTCCTTTTAAAGTAAAATTAGTGCTTGTGCTTTCTACTATAGTATCAGGCGTAGAAGGATCATAATTTAATAGGATTTTCAAACGATTAGTTGTAGTAATAAGATTATTGCCATCCCAATCAGAAGGAATATCCCAGTTATAACTGCCATTGCCGCTAGCTCCCACGATTTGATTAGCAATAATCGCAGTGGGTAAAAAACTCGAGCCGTCAGTTGACAAAGTAATTGTTACTGTATTTGGGCTTAAATTTTGCAAATTACCAGTATAAGTCCAGGTAATCGCGTTTGTATCGCCGATTTTCCAAGTATTTGGCGGCTGATTAATCGTGATCGTTCCTTTAATAATTAAATCATTATTTGACACATCATAATTGCGCACAGTCATATCAGTATCAATAATCTGAACTTTTAATTGTTCGCCGATAATATCAGTACCGCTTATTTCTGCCGGGATTGTCCAGGCATAGGTATCCAAAGTCCCGCGTATGCCGGAAATAATAGTCAGCGGATAATTATCCCCCCCGCTGTTCATGGAAAGTTTAAGATCAACCAAATGATGCCCAACATATCCCGCGTCCACGCATGATCCGCCGGTTTCCAAAGACGCGGCATGCACCCAGGTAATATCCTCTGTATCTCCCACTTGCCAAACTTCTCCGCCATTGGGAATTTTTAAAGTCAAAGGCGCGAATTCCACGGCAAACCAGTCAATATCATTGCGGACAACAGATTCTTCACGGGTAAAAGTCACAGTCGTACCATTAGTCTGCGCCACTCGATTTGAGCAATCATCCAGATAAGAGTTTGTTGTACTGGTTGTATTTGCGTCAACACTCGTAAACACAGCTGTCCGGGTTAAATCCGTAGCTAAACTTAAAGTTGCTGTTCCAGTAAGAGTTCCCCCATTAAGCGTGGCTGTTCCTTTTTGCGCTAAGGAGCTTTCATCTGTCAATTCCACCAAATACCATTTAATGTCAACATAATCTGTTGTCCCGCCACTGTTTAAACCGCGGACAAAGGTCAAAGTACTTGTATCAGTAATTGTTCCTCTTGGCAGCATTTGCGATTCAACACCATTAAGTCCCGCACCGCCGACAAAATTAAATACTAAAAATGACTTAGTAATATCAGTAATTGCCGGATTAACTGTGGCTGTTTGCGAATACTGATTATAGGCAATTGTATCCAATCCCTTTTTTATCACTGCGTCAGTCTCAAATTCCACAACCTGATAAGTAATATTAATTGTCCGGGTTATTCCCGCTTCCTGGGCACTGCGCAAGCGTGTCAGCTGGATTTGCGTATCAGAAATAAGATCAGCTTTTAAAAACAATACTTCTGTATCGCCTGAGGTGGTAATATAACCGCGGGTATAAACAAGCACAAAAGCATTCGCGCTGTTTACTGAAGAAGGCAGATTAACTGTTTTTACTTTTGTGTCTTTATCCATAGAGGAAAAACCGTGAATAACTTTTACTCCGTCATTAAATTCCACCACCTGAAAACTCACATTAGCCGCGCAAGCCCCATAATCCCGCGACAAAGCAATATGCTCAGAATCTTCAAAATACGGAGTAAATAAATAGTTTCCGTCTCTGGTGCTCACGCTTCCATCCGCCGAAGTATTGATCAGAATAATACTCTTGGCCGGATCAACCGCGTAAGCGAGAGTTGCTGTATCTACTATATCAATATTAGCATAGGGAATCGTCCCTGACTGCACCCGATTGATCTGTACTGCCTGCGCTTGATTCGCCCAAAGCAATACGCCGGCAAACATGCCAGCCAATAGAAACAGCTTACCTGAGAAAACTCTTTTTCTAATACCCCACATATCAATCTCCCTTAGTTCAGCACCCCAGGAGCTGATGTTTCATCTTCCAAAACATCAGTTTCCATTGGTAATGGTGCTGCCGGTTTAATAAAAGTGATCACTTTTGCTTTGCGTAATAAAGTCGGTCCTTTTTCTGTTTCCTGAGTTATCTCATCATACTGGATGCTCACAGTATCACCGACATTAATTTGCTTAATATTTTGTTTGTGGATTATCTGCTCCATCTCGTCTAAAGGCAATAAAATTTCCTCGGCTGTTCCTTTTTCCGCGTCACCCTTATACTCCACGGAAATCGAACCATAGCCAATACCGCTGACAATGCCCTGGATTTCCTTACTGGCGATGTCTTTTTTTCCGCCGACAGCTTCGTTCTCTGCCTGTAAAGGAGAAACACACACACAAACAACTGCTAATAAACCAACTAATAATAAATTTCTCATTTTTTTCTCCTGGATTAAATTTTGTATTTTCATTTTATTTTCTCCTGTTATTTCGGGCAGGACAAGTCCTGCCCCTACACCCGGCCTCGATATACTATTTTTTATAATTGATCTGGTCTTTTTCACACTATCTCCTGCGATATTTCAAACTTTTAAACGAAAAATCCTGCGGCTGTTTTCCGTTTAGCTGCAGGCTAAGCATTCCCAGCATCTGGCCATTAACAACTTCCCCCCGCCATGAAGCGGTTCCCTCTGAAGATGTTTGAATTGTTTCCCAGATAAGTTTATTTCCTTCAATAACACTAGAATAATTAATATTGGGAAATTTAAGCTGGGAAAGATATCCGGAAATAAATTTTCCCCGGATAAAACTTATAATATCCGCCCGTGCCGGCGAACCGTCAATATTAAACAGTTGAATCTGCCATTCAGTATTATTAAGATCTTTTAAATCCTGCTCAATTACTGAAACAACTCCAGTATTTTGTTTATTTATATTTTTATTATAATTAAAATATAAATAAACTCCTGAGGCAGTTAGCGTAACCAGCAA
Source organism: Candidatus Omnitrophota bacterium (assembly GCA_043805415.1). Taxonomy (GTDB): domain Bacteria; phylum Omnitrophota; class Gorgyraeia; order B26-G9; family B26-G9; genus JAHITE01. The sequence goes on from JAZDHZ010000036.1 coordinate 8,215, forward strand.
TAAAGCAGCTCCCACACTCATAAAATCGTTTTTTACTCCTGATTTTTTTTCTGCTGTTTCCAGCTGATCTATTTTTTTCCGCTGCATTTCTATCTCGTCTCTAACGCTATTGACAAAATCTCTTGAACCAATTACTCCCTTACGCTGCAGCTTTTTATAATGCTTTTTAAATTCATCATCATCCTGCATCCGCTGCATAAACTCGCTGTAATTCTCTCCCACCAATCCATTAATAATGCTTTCTATCTCATTCTTGATATCCAGTCCTCTGTCTGAGGTTTGAGCATAATCAAGATACAAACCATAACTGCTGTTCTGATCAGTTTGTGCCTGTACTGATAAATTCAACCGCTTAGGATTAAGATGCATATAGGCTGTGAGATTCAACAGGATTTGCGGATCTTTTTCCACAACCGCTGCCTTGAATCTTTCCCGGAAAAGATGGCCTTTTCGATCATAGCAGCCATTGAAATATTTTGTATAAGAAGAAGTCAGATCATGCATCAGGGTGGAAACACTTGCTTTTTTATCAACCTCAATTAATAAATGCAAATGATTATACATTAAAGTATAAGCATAAAGTTTAACTCCGTATTGGTCTTTGTATTTTTTAAGCAATTCAAAATACATCCCGTAATCCCTCGCGTCTTTAAAAATCACCTGGTTTTGCAACCCATTACAAGTAATATAATAAACTGAATTTTCAATATACACTCTTGGCAATCTTGGCATTACTCACTCCGTTTTTATTCCGCTCTTCCCTGATTATGCCTGGCACTTTTTAGGGTTTTACCTGATTATACCTGACACTTTTTAATATTCTCAAAAAAAAACCTCAGACAACTCGTCTGAGGTAACAGTAACATTATACAGGGCAGCCTGCCAATCCGCATAAAATCACGGACGCATCAGCTTTGCCACATACCCATAAATACCCAAGGTATGCGATTCCGTAAGATCCAAATAATACAGAATGCCCTCGCGTTACCACGAGTTTGCCTTTTTCTACTAATATAAGTATACCACGCATTAAAGAATAAGTCAATGCTTTGTAAAAGTTTTTAATAGAACATGCTTTCAAATATAACTCCTTTTATTTGTTTGACTTATCAAGTAAAAGCAATGCTATGGCAGTAAGCAAGCAGGTATCAGTAAACCGCATAAAAGCACTTGCCTCTAAGCCATACTCTGTTGCAGGAAAAGGCATGACTAAAATACGGGAAACCATGCCCACAACAAAACTAATTCCTGCGATTCCTATCACTAAACCTGCTATTTTTTTCATTTTTTCTCCCTTTCTACGCGTATTTATAATTCAAGCAAAGATAAAAAGATTAACTATTATCTAACTTAGATTACTCCAAATCTTTATGGTGTTTTTTCCCTAATACAATCAATACACCAATAACCCCAAAAATTATTGATGATTGCATTATGGTCATCACTCCCTCAATTGCTGAGTCATTACTGACCATTATAGCGCTTAATCCCAGGGAAAATGTTATATAGTATATAAATAAAACCGCTCCTTTTTGGCTTAATCCTAAATCAACCAGATAATGATGAAAATGATCTTTTCCTCCATATTTCAGCCATTCAATAATGTTTTTAATCTTTTGCTCTTTTATCCGCATCACAGTGGTAAATATCATATCAAATATCGGAACTCCCAGGATTAAAATCGGAATAGATAATCTAACCAGATTATCCCCTGCCCAATCGCCTTGTATCGCGATACAAGCAAGGCAAAACCCGATAAATGTACTGCCAGCATCACCCAAGAACATTCTTTTCTTTCTTAAAAAATTATATGGTAAAAACCCCAGACAAGAGCCGATAATAATCGCGATTGCTAATCCTAAGGCATATTGATTAGTATTATAAAGAATCACAAAAAAACAAAGAAAATTCAGTATTGCTGATCCAGTGGCTAAACCATCTAAACCATCCAGATAATTATAAGCATTAGTTACGCCGACAATCCAAATCACGGTAACCAATATTTCCCCGATATTTCCCCAGACATTATGCGGTAAGAAAGTTATCCGCACTCCGTTTAAAATAAGAATCAGCGCTAAAAGAATTTGAATAAATAACCTTAATCGCGCGGAAAGCCCTTTAATATCATCATATGTGCCCATATATAAGATAATTGTGGCGCAGATAAAAATTGGCGCCAGGGCACGAAAACTAGTGGCAAAAAAGAAAAATGAGCCAACTACCCCTAAATAAATCGCTAAACCGCCGAGTAATGGAGTGGGATTTGTATGTATTTTTTTCTGATTAGGAATATCAACTATTTTCATGGATAAGGCCATTTTTCGAAAAAAAGGCGTACTCAGATATGTGATTAAAAACGCGATAACAAAAGCGATGAATGTCTGCACAGGATCAATCCTTTAACATTTAATTTGGATGAACAAACTATTCAATATCCTTTAAAACTCTTACCGCGGAAAACCCTTCCGCGTATTTAACTCTTGCCTGAAAACCCCGAAAATTTGCCATTGAAGTCGCGATCTCAAGAATAGACAGATCTTCCACTCTAGTCCTGTTCACTTGAGAAGCATGTAATTTAAGTAAATTTAGTTTTTGCTTAAAAACCTTGCCAATATCAACAAAAATTTCCGGATTAAAATTCTGGGTAGTTGGCACCTCGTAATAAAGCACTTCCTTTATATATCTTGTTGCCGACAAACATGCCTTTGCCAAGGCCCGATGATCTTGATGCACATCATCCAGATAATTGATCAGCACTACCTGGGGATTTACTTTCTGAATTATTTGTTCAATTTTATCAATCAGCTCCCGCACATTCATTAAGCGAGTATCTTCAAAGTTGCCCCAAAAAACTTCTTTTGCCCCCATATTTTTTGCGGATTCTTCCTGTTCCTGGCAACGCACTTTAGGCTCTCCGCCAACCTCTCCGCAGGTAAGCACTAATAAATAAACATTATGTCCGGCTTGGGCATATTTAAGCAAACTTCCTCCGCAGCCGATTTCAATATCATCAGGATGCGCTCCGATTCCTAAAACATTCATCTGCATACCCCCAATGGTCAATAGCTAATAGTTATGAATTATGAGTTACAAGTTACGGGTTTTGAGTTTTTTAGAAATTAGTGCAATTAGTAATTTGTTTTCTGTTTTCTGTTTTCTGTTTTCTGTTTTCTGCTTTCTGCTTTCTGCTTTTTGTTTTTTCTATTAGCTATGAGCTATCAGCCATGAGCCAAGCGCTTTTTGCTTTTCCTAATCGCTAAACGCTAATCGCTATACGCTGTCTTCTATTAGCTCTCAACATCAGAACTTACTTCATTTATCAGATTTTCATCAACAATTTTCGCGTTTTTCCCAAAACCAGCGAATAAAGCTAAGTCACATAAGTGATTAATCCTTCTGGGAATACCCCCGGTTTTTTTATAAATAAGGCTATCTGTACCTTGAGCGAAAATGATTTGGCTTGCCCCGGCGACATTTAATCGATGGCTGATATAATCGTTTGTTTCCTGTTCACTTAAAGGCCCAAGATGAAATTTGACTCCAATCCGCTGGGAAAACTGTTTATTAGAATCAATCATTGCTTTTAATTCCGGCTGGCCCAAGATTAACAGTGTGAGCAGAAACTGATTCTCGATTTGAAAATTTAACAGCAGTCTTAATTCTTCCCAAACCTTTGAATCAGTAATAACATGCGCCTCATCAATAACAATAACAGTTTTCTTTCCATCGCGCATATTATTTTCCAGGATTTCACCTAAACGCTCAAGAACAACATTCACTAAAACATCCTGCTTGTTTTTAGGCAAATCCCGCGCTCCAAGGCTATAGGCAATATGCATAAGTAATTCGGAATAATTCAAAAAAGGATTGGCAATAAAAGCGGTTTTATAAATATCCCGGTCAAGTTCTTTAAACAGAGTCTGTCCAAGTAAAGTTTTTCCGCAACCAAAAACTCCGGTAAGCAGCCCTGCCCCTTTACCTTCGCTGACAACATAAAGCAATCTGGATAAACCTTCCTCATGCTGCGGAGAATGATATAGAAATTTTGGATCAGGAGTATTTTCAAATGGTTTTACGGATAAACCCCAATGCGATTCGTACATAACCTTCCTTGGTTTTAATGTTAAGACTTCCCGGCTCTTATAATATCCATACTTTTAGGGCCTTGATTAAACAAAAGATCAATTACTGACATATACGCAGAGAATTCATGTTTCTCTGATTCGAATTGCTGCAAATATTCAGGATGCGTAAAATTTTGATATTGCAATTTGATATTATTTTTAGTAAATTCAGACTCTTCCAAATAATCTTTACCGCCGCGACCGGATAAATAAGTATCAGCGTCAAGCTTTTTACATATTTCTATAAGTCTTAAGGTACTGACATTCTCGGTTTTTAATTCTGATTCTAAATATATTTCAGTCTTAATCTTAAGCGCGTCTAATATAAATTTAATAATCTGAATATTTAGATCAATTAATTTTTCCCATTTTTTCTCATAAACTGTTTTAAAAAAAGGAAAATAATCACTAAAATGCGGGGCAGAGGCATACCAAGTTTGCAGACTATGAATATGCTCTTTTTGCCAATCTATTTCATTGTCAATCTGCACTTCATTCAGCCTTTGCAGGCTGGCCCCTTTTGTCCTTACCGGTACTGTTAACCAAATAGAACCTGTTTTGGTGCGAATTTTGTTTCGATTTTGAAATTCTCTCTTTTTATATTGTACCGTATCCAAAAATACAAAGCAATCACTTTTATCAATCTTGTCAAAATATCCAAGCCAGGGTATATATTGGGGTTGATGCGCTGAAAGTATCATTGTTTTTCCTTCTTTTACCTGTTTTTTAATTTACAAAAATCGGATTAGTGATCAGATGCAAACCAGTTGATTTAATCTCGATTCGATAAAAATCCTTTTTATCTTTTGATTTTTCCGCGGTAAACTCAATATCAAACAAATCTTTTTCTGAAAAAATCTTTATAATTTTTCCATTTTTTATCAAATACACTTGAATCACCTGATTTATTTTATTTTTATCAATAAAATGCCCTTTTATTTTAATTTTAATATCCGGACTATTCGTAATCAAAGTTTGCCCCATGACTTTAACCTCTTGGCTTTCTGGATCTTCGATTGAAAAATTGTCCAAAATAAATTCCGAGGATTTTTGCCCTCTGATTGCATATACTCTTCCTTGGTTTAAAGCGTCTAAAACCCCTTTATTGCTAAAATCATCAATTAAAACCATATTCCTTAAATCCTTTAGCGATTCCTTAAGGTCTTTGCTAAAATCAAAAGCCAGGCCAGCAATTGCCCAAACCGGCTTCTGCCTTTTTCCTTCTAAATATTCTTTAAGCACTTTATCCCAAAGCCCTCCAGGCTTTCCAATTAGCTCATATCCTTCATAAAAAACACTAAAACCCGCATAATTTCGCGTATTATAGAAATCCTGAACATGCTTTTTGGTAATAATATCAACATATTGTGTTTTTGAACAATTTTCCGCTTCAGGATGCGCCCAGAATACCATCCCCCCTTGCTTATTCACATAATCAATAACTTTCTGATAAGGCAATACTCCTCTGTCCCCATGGTATTGGTCAAAGAGCAAAGTTTTAAACGGATAATTGTTCAAACAAAAAATTAAGCCTAAGCAGCTCAGGATAATCGCGAATATTTTCTTATTCCGATAAGCCTCAATTTCCAGAGAATTTCTAAAATATTTCTTTTTAGAATTAAAAACCAGCAGAAACCCGGTTAATAAAACCAGGATCGGCCAAAAATTTATAATACTTTCAAGCTGATAATTTTCATATAAACTAAACCGATTTCCCACTACCGGCAAATTTGCCAAAGCTGTTTGCGAAAGCCCGATAATTAATAAATGCTTATGCGCATCATTTAGGGTGAAATTTTTAGCAAAAATACTTCCGCTCCAAAAATAAAACGGTGTGGATTCTACTCCCGGAATTACAATTATATCTTTTGCTTTCCGGTTTATCTCCTCAATTAATTTAAAGTAGTTTTTAATACCGAAAACAGCCAGGGAATTATTCTCCACGGTTTTTTTAATAATATTACGCAAAGGCCAAAGTCCGTATTCCCAGCGCATTATTTCCCGTTCATTAAGAATCACAATCTCAAATCCCGCTTCCCGGGCAATCGCCACTATCTGTTCCGGAGCATACAGTCCGTCACTGATTATAGAGCTGATGTGAATCAAGGCCGGAGCTTGCTGATACTGTTCCTGAGCAAAAATATTCTGCGAAAAAGCAATAACCACAAACATGCTCACTGCCCCAACTATAGGGCCGATTAATTTGGTTTTTATTTTTTGTTTAGTTTTTTGCATAAATAAAATTTGGTTTAGAATTAATCTTTGCGTTCAGTTGTTTCCTGGATTAAATCTTCATAAATTTGCGTAATCCTAGCTATGAATACCTCAACCGAATATTTTGCTAGCACATTTTTTTTCGCGTATTGACCCATTGCTAAGCGCTGGGCAGGATTTTTAATTAACATTTCAATCGCATCAATCAGCGCTTTTCGATCACTGGGATTAACCAGTATGCCGCTTTTCCCATGTTCAACTATTTCTGGAACTCCTCCAACTTTTGTGGCAATAACCGGCACTCCCAAACTTTGCGCTTCAATAAGTACAAGCCCAACTGCTTCATTTAAAGATGCCAGCACCATTAAATCCATTGCATGCATATAGTGCATGGGATTTTCCTGCCACCCGGTAAATGTAAACCGGTTGATTAATTTATTTTCCTTTACTTTTTGTTCTAATAAACCGCGCAGACTGCCTTCGCCGACTAAAACAAACCGCGTCTGGGAAAAATTTTGGGCAACTTCCATTGCCGCTTGAATAAAATATTCCACACCTTTGATCGGTTCCAGCCTGCCGACCATGCCGATAACGATTTCCCCTGGCTTAATCATCAGTTTATCCCTGATAGCTGTTTCAATCTGAACTTCAGGCATTTCCATTACAGTATTAACAACTTTTATCTTATCCGGACTGCAGATCCTGAATTTCGCCAGATCAATTTTCTCAATTTCAGTAAGGGTGATAATCTGTGTGGTCAGTTTAGACAAAAATCGCTCAATTACAACAATCAGATTGCTAAACCAGAGATTAAAATATCCGTAAAAGTTATGTCCATGCGAAGTATGGATAATTACTTTTACTTTAGCCAAAAATGCTGCCACTCTGCCTAAGGCTCCGGCTTTAGCTGTATGCGTGTGCACAATATCAAATTTATGTTTTCTAAAAATAAAATACAATTCCCAAAAAGCAAGAAAATCAAAAATTGGATTAATATTGCGGCGCAGACTATTTACTTGTATCCGATTAGCTTTAATCGCATCAAAAAAAACCTGAGTTTTCTCCGTTAAAAAAGCGCTTGGTCCGCAAATAAACCTTAAGTCAAATCTGTCTTTATCCAGGTATTGGCTTAATATCCGCACTATATCCGGCGAACCTCCCCAATCCATGCGCGTAATAACCTGAGCGATTTTTATTTTTTTCATATTTTAATACCTATATAATTCCGTACACCGAATACATGTGGCAAACAGCTGATTTGCCTTTAACATTTGGCGATATTGCACTGCTTTTTCACTGTTCCAAATATTTTTAAACTGATCCTCTCTAATATTTCCAAAAGCATATGTTGAATTAAGGCAAGGCCTTATTCCTCCATCCGGAAAAACATAAGCACATACCCAGGGACTTAAACAACGTTTAGGATATTCCTTGGGCAAATAAGAAGGATTGTTATAATACTCTTTCAATCCCTGCTTACTAAGATTAGGATAAAAATCAACGCTAAAAGCATGTTTTTGGTTTAAAATTAACTGCATCTTAGCATAAAGCCTGTCCGGATCTATTTCCGGAGCAAAAACAAATCCCTGCCAATTATCTGAAGAACATTGTAATTGCTGATCATAAACTTTTTGCTTTTCTATCAGATCTTGATTTAAAAAAATCAAATTATGATAAGTCAAGGAATCAGCGCCGATTTCCGCAGCCACATCAATCATTTTCTCTAACTGGAGATAATTATATTTGGTAATTGTGCATTGCAGGTTGATTAAAGGAAATTTAAGCCCTTTGGCTTTTTTATAACTCTGAATTTCTTTTAAGCCATCAGTAATTTTTTCAAATAAACCCGGCATGCCGCGAATTTGATCATGCAAATCCTTGGGCCCGTCCAGAGACACATTAAGCTCATCTAAACCTGCCTGAACAATCTCAATTGCCTTATCTTTAATCATTGCAGCATTGGTAATCATTAACACATGCATTTTTTTGGTTTTAATATATCTAATCAACTCTATACATTTAGGATAAAGCAGCGGTTCTCCGCCAAACAAAGTTATACTAGGCTTAAAATAACTTATTTGATCAATAAGATCCTGCAGCATATTAAAATCAAGTTCTTCCTTTACCTCGCCCGCAGATTTATTTTTTGTAACTCCGCTTTCCCCCCATTGGCCGCACATCTTACAGCGCAAATTACATTTTTGGGTTAAAAACAAGGTTATTGACTCAGGATTAGGGCTTTTCCCTTTTCTCAGATAATAGGCTTTTAAAGCCTGGATTCGCTTATAGGCAATAGTTAAAGCATAAACAGGCTGTTTGCAAAATTTCGCCAGAAACCTGCGCAGATTTTTTAAAGGCAACAACATATCATCTCCTGATTAGATCCAGTTATTTATTAATTTTCCCGCCAATAAATAATTTTTATTGGATCAACTGAGCGATCAGCAATCGCAATAATCTGTTTAAAATTTTTCGCTTCATTTACCTTTGCCCAAACAATTATCCTGAATATATCTGAGCGGACAGTAGCCCAGCGCATAATAAACTGATTGGTCAGCTTACTAATTGAGGATATGTCCGCGAAATCCTTTTCAGTTTGAAAAGCCTGGGTTTTGCGCTTATTTATAATTGCCTGAGCCCCTTGCTCCGTCATTCCCGGCAGACTTAAAATAATTTTTTCTGAGACTGTATTTAAATTTATCTTTCCGTCACTATTCACAGTAAAAAAATCTTTTATCCCCAGCTCTAAAATACCATTTCCATTATCATTCGGCAAGCTATTCGCCTGATCATCTTCCCATTTATCTAAAATGCAATTATCATTGGTATCTTCTCCCCAAAAAATGTTTTTCTCCATTGATTTTAGGTTTAAAAGCTCATAAACACTTCTTATTATTTGCTTTTCCCCCAAACCGCTTCGATAATCAACAATCGCTTGGACCATTTTCGTATTATCTTTTTTTGAGAGTTGATTAATCAGATTGGCGATTATTTCAGATGATATAGTGTTAATATTCAATCTACCATACTCATCAACTATATTAATGCTGTATTCTCCGATATCCTGATTCTCACTGTTCTTAAATCTAGAAATTTTTATCCTGTCAAAGTCATGGAATTTTCCATACCATCCATCCTGCAAACAATCATAATCATTATCTTCTTTATCTGCTTTGAGTTCTGCCAAGGCAAGCAAAACCGCAGACTCCGCGATATTTAAAGACTTTTGATTCTGAACATACCTGCTAATAAGTTTTGTATTAATCCGCATTGCGTGTGAAATACTCAAAGCAATACTTGATAAAAAAAAGACAATAAATAATGTAATAATTAAGACCGATGCTTGTTTTTCTCTTAAATCTTTTATCATAGACTATTGATTTGCCCTTTATCCGCGCAATGAATCACGGCTACTGTTTCATAAGCATCTTTATAAACGCCTTGCTGAAAATCAGCTCTGATCTTTACTGCCTGCGGTAATTTTATAGTTGAATCCCATGCTTTTTGCCATTTTTCTCCATCATAAAAAGCAAAAGAAATCGAACGCATTATATTGGACAGATTTTTTTGTTTAAAATTTTCTTTATTTTTGCCAAGAACATCATAAACTTCATAACTTAAGGCTCTTTGCCCGGTATTTTGAGCAGTACGCATCATATATGAAACTTTCCGCAAATCAGTCGAATCCGCAACATAGATATCATCATCTATTATCGCGGTTGTTGTAAAGCTAAGTGACGACAAGCTTCCCTGAAAACCAAAAGCCGGATCCTGGTCAGGAAAAAGATAAGCACCGCGCAGCTGCCGGGTTAAAGCGATAAGCACTTGGGCGGCATTGTTGTCATTTTTAGTTTGAACTCTTTTCCAAGTACGCATCGCTAAGGAAAAACTACTATATACGGACATGAGCACAATCCCCATTATTGCTGTTGCTAAAAGCAACTCAACTAGACTAAAAGCCTTATTTTTTTTAAGCAAATTATTTCTCCATCAGAGTTGAGACCTGAAGATTTTTCGATTTACCTTGCTGTTGCCACTCAATAATCAGATCAACTTTAGCCAAATTGCTAAAATTAGTTCTATCTGTTTTAATCTGCCATTTAAATTGTTCGAATGGTTCTAAAAACTGCCCTTGATTCTCTACTGTTCTTAGATTACTAAAACTTAAATCAAAAAGCTTTTTTTGGGAAAGAAACATTGCCTTAGTGTAGTTTGATACAGCTGCTTTAGCTGTAATTGCTTGAGAAAAAGAATAAATAATAACCATTAAAGAAATACTGATAATCGCAAGTGATAACATTACTTCTAAGAGCGTAAATCCTTTTTGATTCTTATTATGCATATCAGCGTTTTTCATTTAAAATGTCTGCAGGTTGAATTGAAAAATTGGAAGAAGTACGGCAGCAACCAATGCGCCAACTATAGCAGCAATAAATAATATTATCGCTGGTTCTAAAATATTCAGCATTCGCCTTAGATCTTCTTTTATCTGCTTATCAAATGAATCGGCGACTTTTCGCAATGTTTTTTCCAAACGTCCGGTTTGTTCTCCGATCGCGATCATATCTACCATAACTAAAGGAAAAACATCTTCTTGCTTCATGCTCGCGGAAAAAGAGCCGCCGCTTTTTATCCGGATGATAATCGCATCAACGGCATCTCTCAACATTTTATTTGGTAAAACATCCCGGCTGATATCTAAACAATCAAGGATTGACATTCCATTGGCTGATAAAAGACTGACAATATAGCAAAACCGGGAAAAAGCGATTTTTTTAAGTATGTCTCCAACCAAAGGCGCTTTATATAAACATCGATCAAAGAATAATTGATTTTTTCTTTGCGCGTATGATTTTCTTAAAGTGAAAAATAGTACAACCATTATAATAATAAGAACAAACCAGTAATCAGCTAAAAACAGACTAGCGCTAATTAAAAGTTTCGTAATTAGCGGCAAGGACATATCGCCTTCTTGGAACATAAAAACCATTTTAGGAATGATAAACGTCATTAAAAAAATTACTGTAGCTACCCCGACAAGCAGAATAATCGCTGGATAAATAAGCATCGAAATTACAGCATCCTTGACTTCTTTTTTTTTCTCAATAAAATCAGCAAGATTACTAAATACACTTTCAATATCCCCGCCCATCTCAGCAGCCTTAACCATTCCGACATAAGCCCGAGAGAAAATATCAGGATATTTACTAAGCGCTTCCCAAAGATATCCGCCATCAGCAATCTTATTGTATAACTTAGAACATATATTCTTAATTTTTGGATTATTAGTTTGATTAGTTAAAAGATTTAATGCTTGCGCTAGCGGCAGTCCTGAATCTAAAAGGTGGGAAAGCTGTCTGGTGAAAAACACTCTCTCATTATCATTAAAAACTAGCTTCTTCTTTTTAATCCTTATGTTCTGTTCTGATACTTCTTCTATCTTTATCGGAAAAAGTCCTGATTGGCGCAATTTAGCCAAAACCTGATTACGATTAGCTGCTTGTTCTATACCGCTAACACTATTACCGGCTTTATCCCGAGCTTCATATTTGAATTTTTCCATTAATTTTCATCTCGATTATTATAATTCTATTCCTGCTCGGTTACCCTTAAGACCTCTTCTATTGTTGTAATTCCTTGCTTAACTTTTTCCATACCATCTGCTTTTAAGCTGATCATATTATTCTTAATTGCCTGTTCTTTTAATTGCTGCGCCGAGCCCCCGGCAACAATACAAGCCCCTAATGTCTCATCCACAATCAAAAGCTCATAAATCCCTAATCTACCGCGAAAACCCGTATCATTACATTCCGCGCATCCGGCTCCTTTATAAAAAATTTCCGGATAATCACGATTCTGACTAAAACCAACTGCATTAAGAGTGCTTTGATCGGGAATGTATTTTACTTTGCAATGCGTACATATTTTACGTACAAGCCTTTGGGCAATAACTGCCCTGACTGTTCCGCTAACCAGATATGGCTCAATTCCCAAGTCAAGCAAACGAATTATTGATGATAGCGCGTCATTAGTATGCAACGTGCTGAACATAAGATGCCCGGTTAAAGCTGCCCGGATAGATATTTGCGCTGTTTCAATATCCCTGATTTCTCCGACCATGATAATGTCCGGGTCCTGGCGTAAAATTGAGCGCAATCCTGTGGCAAAAGTCAAATCTACCTGCGGATTAATCTGGATTTGATTAATCCCCTGCAGCTGATATTCAATCGGATCTTCTAAAGTAATAATATTAATTTTCGTATCATTAATATAACTTAAACATGAATAAAGCGTTGTTGTCTTGCCGCAACCCGTTGGCCCGGTAACCAGGATGATTCCATTTGTTTTCTTTAAAATATTTTTAAGCTTTTCCATACTTTCCTTAGGAAATCCCAGCTGATCAATTCCAAAATCCAGCATTTTTTTACTTAAAAGTCTAATGCTGAGTCCTTCTCCAAATAAAGTCGGAAAAGTCGATAATCGCAGATCAACATCTTCATCAGCAAGCTTTATTTTACACCTGCCGTCCTGAGGCCGCCGGCGCTCCGCGATATTAATCCCTGCCATTATTTTTAATCGGGAAATAATAAAAACCTGTAACTGTTTTATATCCGGAGATGTTTTAGCTTCTTGCAAAACACCATCTATCCGATAGCGAATTCGCAGTTTATCATCAAAAGGCTCAATATGTATATCAGTAGCATTTTTTTGATAAGCTTCCAGCAATATTTGATTTACGTAGTTTATAATCGAAGCGTTTTCCGCCATTTTTTCCGGAGCATCAGCAACTTGCTTTAATTGGGACAATTCAGCTTGAATACTTTCTTTTGAAGCCTTAACTAATGTTTCTACTGTCTCGGCCCCAACCCCATAATGCGTTTTAATCGCAGAGGCGATTCCTTCAGTCTTGGCTAATATCGGGGTGATCTTATAATTGGTTAGCACTTTCAACTCATCAATAACATGAATGCCGAATGGATTTCTCATTGCTACTACAAGACTAAGCCCTTGTTTTTTAATCGCAATGACTTTGTTACGATTAGCAAATTTTGCGGGTATCAGAGATATTGCTTGCGGATCAATTTCTATTTGAGTCAGGTCAATAATCGGAATATTTAAATGCTTACTATAAGCGCTAAGCAAATCATTTTCACTCAGCAGACCATTTTGGATAATAAAAGTTTCCAGTTCTTCTTGTGTTTCCGGGAAATTTGATCCGAATTTTTGCTGAAAATCATGTACTTGCTCTTGGTTTAAAACAGCTTTTTCAATTAAAATATTAGCAATAAACTGAAAACGGGCATTAATACTCATCCTTTGAAAATCCCCCTAAAAACATCCTTTTTCTTATAATCAAATTTACATATTGTATTATAACAAAATAACTTCAGTCGGTCAATGTGATAAAAAAGGACACAATGTCACCAAGACACAAAGTCACCAGGTAAAAGCGTTGGGTCAATGGCTGATAGTAAAAGCTAATAATGCATAACTAGTAACTATCAAGATGATAGGCAAATTTTACGCTGACACAAATTTTATTGATGTAAACATCAATAACGGTAAATCCGCTTTGTATTCTTGGCACTTGCGGAACTCTCCCGCCTAAAAGCGGCGGGAGCAGACAGGTCCTCTCGTACCCTAAAGGCTCCCAAACGAGACTCACAGCGAACAAATTCAAAAGTCGTAACTGAAAAATTTGTCGAATCATCTTAGTTATTATTGATTATTTTGGGGAATGTTGCTGCTGCAACTGAAATCACATAAAAGCCCACAGACAATAAAACGATTGTCGCACCGGAGGCAGTGCCCCAATAATAGGATACCACCAACCCGATAACTCCTGAAACAAGACTAAAAACAACTGACCAGAATGTGTAATCGCGGGTATTGCGGCTGAAATTACGGCTGGCCGCGGCTGGTAAAATCAGCAAGGAATTAATAATCAGCACTCCCACTAAACGAATTGAAAGCATCACTACTATAGCCAGCAATATCGTAAAGCTTGTTTCCAGCCAAAACACTTTTATCCGCCGGCTGCGGGCTAAGGAGCTGTTCACGCTGGTAAGAATCAAAGCATTTCCCGCGAAAAACCAATAAACCAGCACAATAAAAAACATGCTTACCAGAAACCTGATCTCCGCGGGGCTGACCGCGAGAATATCTCCGATAAGATAGGTTGTGTATTTTACAAATCCTCCCTGACGGCTTAAGATCGTTATTCCCAAAGCTACCATAAACGCGAGTAACACTCCGAGAATTGTATCAGTGGAAGCGCGGGTCAGTCCTTTGAGGATATTAACAAAAACCGCCAAAAATACAGCCAGAATAATCATCGGCAAAGTCGGGTCATGAAACCCGCATAAAACTCCGATAGCCAGCCCGGCAAGCGCCGAATGGCCAAGCACATCGGTAAAAAAAGCCAGCCGATTGCTGACAACCATGGTGCCGAGCAAAGCATAAACCGGAGTAATTACCAGTACAGCCAAAAGCGCGTTTTTCATAAAAATATAACGCGCCCAATCAAAAGGCAGAAACATATCAACTAACTTATACCAGATCTCGATCATAATGGCCTTTCAAAATATAATTCCGGCAAAGAAGAAATATTCCATAAACTTGGACCAAATGCCTTAATCAGCTTCTCATCGGATAGAACATCTTTCGGCGCGCCTTCAGCCACAACCGATTGATTTAACAGTACAACCCGGTCAACATAACGCGAAATACCCGGCAAATCATGGGTAACCAGAATCACTGAAATATCATGCTGTTTTCTTAAATCGCGCACAAGCTGATAAAAAAGCGCCAGGCCTTTTACATCAACCCCGCTGCTCGGCTCATCTAATAATAACAATTCCGGCCTGTTAGTCATCGCTATGGCCAGCAAAACCCGCTGCAGCTCTCCTCCGGATAATTCTCCGATCTTTCGCTTGATTAAATGATCCGCGGAAAATACTTCCAGAATCTTTTTTATATCCTCGATAATTTTCCAGCTAAGCCCCAGCCAAACCGGCTGATTGCTTATTGCCGCGGCAACTAAATCCGCGACACTGACCGGAGAATCCAGATCAAACTGGAGTTTTTGCGGAACATAACCCATGCGCGGCCTGCGGCGCTGGCCTCCGCCGACAAGAGAAACCATTTCTCCGCGATATGGCACTTCGCCTAAGATCGCCCTGAGCAAACTTGTTTTTCCCGCGCCATTTGGCCCGACAATCGCGATGATTTCTCCGCAATGAATATGCAGGTCAACATTATTTAAAATCAGATTGCCGCCAAGATTAACTGTCAGGCCATTAATCTTGATACAGCAATGCGGGCAAACCGCGGCGCTGGCAGGCAGAGAATGATTTTGATTATTGGGAGAAGGCATTTTTTAAAACCTCAAGATTTTTTTCCATAATATTTATATAAGCATTAAGCTCATCAGGCCCGATAACCGCCGGATCCAAAGTATAAACCATCGCTCCGGTCTCATTGGCAATTGTTCTGGCTGCCCTGCCGGGATATTGCGGCTCGCTAAACAGTGCTTTAATCCCGGCTTTTTTAATAATATCCACTGTGTCCGCCAATTCCCTGGCGCTGGGTTCACTTCCCGGCTCTCTTTCAATAACCGCCGCGATCTCAAATCCAAACTCCTGGGCAAAATAAGGAAATGCTTCATGAAAGGTAATAATCTTTCTTCCTCTATACTTTGCCAGCTCCAATCGCATTTTCTGTAGCAGTGTTTTTAATTTAGCTACATACTCAGCTGTATTCTTACGGTATATCTGCGCGTGCGCAGGGTCGATTTTTCCCAAATTAGTACCAAGATTATTAACTTCTATAATCGCGTTAGAAATACTCACCCAGACATGCGGATTATCGCCTTCACCGCCTTCGCCTTTAATCAGCGGGATGCCCTCGGCTAACTGGAATATCTTTATTTGAGGATATTGAGTAATTATCCGGTTAAGAAAAGATTCCATGCCCGCGCCATTCGCCACAAAAATATCCGCCCCGGACAATTTCTTCATATCATTGGTTGTTATTGTATAATCATGCAGACATCCGGTCAGCGGAGGCGTAAGGTTAGTAACTACCACCCCCGGCACATCCTTGGCCACATTCCGCGCCATGATATACATGGGATAAAAAGACGCGACAATCTTAAGCGGCTTGCCCTTTGCCTTATCCAAAGATTGGGCGCGCGCGATTAACCCAGACGAAAATACTATTATACTCCCGAAAATTAAACATATTGCTATGGTTTTTTTAAGCATAACTTGCCTCCTATTACGTATTCTCCAGCTGTCTGGTCGGCACACGATGATTTATAAAAACTTCTGTTGGTACAGTAGTTATCCAAAACGCTTTTTTTCTTTTTTTTCTATTTGGACTACTTTGGCATTATGCACAGTAATCACTAGTTCCCCATACTCCAATTGACTGAGGGCACGGGTAATTTCATTCATTATATTTTGATCTGGGGATTTATTATTACTTTTTTCTATCATATTAAATACTTTTCGAAATTATATCTTTTTTCCAACCTGAGCTTTATTTATGTAAAAAAGCGTATCCAGTCGTTTTTGTCCATCTTCATCAATAAACTGTTCTTTAGTGAAATGAAATATTCCGGTTACTTCCACCAAAGCCGGAAAAGGCGGCGAAATATTTTTGCCTTCATTCATATCAACTATAACAGCATTAAATATACTCGGGGGATTTCCCCAACTACAGCACGGACAACCATAGGCATTTTTGCACACAACAAAATTGTTAACCGGATCATTAATATAATAGGCTTCTGGCGGCAGCAAAAGATATCCTGTAATTTTGACCAGTTTACCGTTTAATGCTTGAATATTCTGGGGAATCTCTTTTAAGTCAGACTCATCCTCATTAACATACTTTTCTACTTGCCCTAATAAATTAAAATCAATATTAATAATATCCTGTTTAACCGGCAAAACCTCTTTATTAGAAGCGCCCAAGGCCAATCCATTACAAACGGCTATTAAAAAAATAAACGCAGCGATAAATGTCCGGATATAATTGTTTGGGTTTTTAATTTTTAAGTAAATCAACTTTTTTCCTGCCATGGCTTTCCTTAGGATAATATTTTTGTTCTTCCTGTTCTATTTGTTTTACTTTAACCACATTCCCTAATTCTTGATATGACCTTAAAAGTATCGTAAGCGCGCCGCGGTGATAATTCAGGAAATCGCCAGTAGTTGTTTTCCCTTTGTCCGGACCCGCGACTCTTATTTGTTCAAAATACGGTAAAGCTCTGGCAAATTCTTTTTTCGTGAAATAAGCCATACCCAGATCAAAACAAGCCCCTTTATTCATCGGATTTAAAGAAACCACTTTTTCATACGTTGCGATCGCTTCATCTATCTCTCCGTTTTGCTCATAAGCATATCCTAATGATTTCAATGCCGGAATATTTTTCCGGTCAATAAAAACAATTTTCTTACACACGCGTATCGCGTTATTATAAGAACCGCCATTAAAATACGCGGCTACCCGCGTAAGCATCTGTTGGATTATAAACGGCCTTAAAACCAACAACAGTCCTGAAATAATAAACACGCTCATTACCCAACGTATAATCAAACCGGAAAAACGATGACCATGAGCATGCCCACAAGCGCAGCCTTTTGAATGAGTTTTATGTTCCATATTATTCACGCGATCATTAAGAGAAATAAACCGGAAACTATCAAAATATTCCCGGCAACAAAACTTATGGCTTCTTCCAGTTTCTGCGTCCGCGGCCTTATATGCTTTAGGATGCTGGTCGAAAATCCAATCACTAATATCGGGATACTTTGGCCTAGCGCGAAACTAAAAAAAACCAAGCCTGAATAAAGTAATGAGCCTTTAATCACAACCAAACTGGCTATGACCATTAACACTGCCCCGCAACAAGGACATGCCGGCATTTCCAGAAAAGCAAACAGCATCCCAAAGATAAATGCCGAATGAAGATTATTTGCCTGCTTTACGGTTGCCGCGCAATGTTTATAAAACCCACTTTTCCCTATAGGAATCAGCCCGGAAAAAAACAATCCGCCGCTAATTAATAAAATGCCTAAAGTAAAATAAAGATATTGACTGATCTGAATAAGTTTTCCGGCTAAACCGGAAACAGTTCCAAATAATAATCCAAGTATCGTGTAACTTACAATCAGCCCGCAGGCAAATGCTGTCGAAAGAAATATCCCTTTCTTTTTCGACTCGGATGTTGCCGCTACATATCCCCATAGTACCGGAATCCGGGCGATTGTGCAGGAACTCAATGAAGCAACCGCGCCGGCAAAAGCAACCGCGAGCAAAACCACAGGCAATGAGCCGTGAGCAATTATATTTTGAATAAAAGCAATCAATGAAACCCCCGCACAAATACAATTCCTATATCCCAAAAATCCTCTTTTCTCATTTACACTTTTTCCTAATTCTCATAACCGCTGATTTAAGCATAATCCTCACCCATTTCCAGCCCTTAATTAGAATAGCCCCGTAAAACAAACCGCATAATCCTGTATTCCCACAATATTGACACATATCAGCGCTTTTTGGTTAACTCATTAAAAATTTTTTCAGAAACAAATTCCGCGAGTGAATAGTTGCCCGATACCACGACAACCTCCGAATGGCCTTGATTGACAGGATTAACGAGTATGCAAACTTCAGTGGTATCAATACAGGAATGAAACGATCTGTCAAAACGTTGCGCGACAATCAGAGAACGTTTTATATCCTTTTTTATTATTTCGGACTGCATTACTTCTAATATTTTTAGCGTTTTCTCAAATACAGCTTCGCTGCCGGCAGCAAATTCATGCGTATATTTTTTCTCAGCATTAGCTATATCGCCAATGGTATATATGCCCAAGAATTCTTGCCGAAGCTCCATCGCAGAACACCCTGAAACAATACCAAACAATCCCACCAATAAAATAATTCTAAAATCTGTTTTCATGATAGACTCTCCATCATAAAATGAAAATAACTTCTATTCAGAAATCAAAAAAATTCTTTACTTAAAGCAAGCGTCACATATGCCGTTAACCTGCATAAAATGGCTAACAACTCTATAACCATTGATCTTCTTGGTGTCATTAATCGCGCAATCATTGATTTCGTCAACCTTGCCGCACTTAATACAAGTGATATGATGATGGTGGTAACCGCTGTTAACAGCTGAACAAAGCCCGTAATGCTTCTTGCGATCGAATTGTTGTATACGTGTTAGGATTCCGCAATTAGCAAGACTCTCAAGATTTCGGTATACGCTCGGCAACCCGCATTGATCAAAATCCTTGCGCAATTCATTCCAGACTTCTTCGGGTGTTAAATGGCTATCGCAGTAAATAAATAACTCAACAATCGCTTTTCTGCGGGGTGTTAGCTTTAACCCATTCTCTCTTAATCTCTCTAAATAGTTATCCATGTTTTTCCTTAAATAGAAATTATTTCTGTTTATAATATCACCTAAAAAACACCTTGTCAATTAAATTAAGTTTGTTTTTAGCTTTGTTCGCTCAGTGTCCAAACTGGCAAAATAAAACCCTTGCAACTTATTACGTTACAGGCTTAGAATTTGACTCCCCAAAAATACAAAACGTATTTACCCCAATTTATGAGAAGCTTAAAAATTCCCCCATCATCTTTGACAAAGTTCGCTTTTCATGCTTTTGTTTTTCTGCTTTTGACCATCAGCCATCGACTATTAGCTATAAGCCAAGCGTTTTAAGCTTTTGTTTTTCTAAACGCTATACGCTATCCGCTATACGCTGCTTTCTTGAACTCAACAAGTTCTTGACAAAACAATCAAAATAAGGTACTATTTTATTGGGTTTAGTACAAAAAGTCGCTAAATTTAACAATTATAGGAAAAAATGAACCTTAAAATTAATAATCTAGCCAAAGAATTAAATGTCTCGATTCAAACCATTAAGAACTATGAGACTTGGGGGATTTTGCCTAAAGCCAGGCGCGATGAGAAAAAATGGCGCTATTATACAATAGAAGATGTTTTAAAAATAAAAGCCTTGTTTGCTGAAGAAATAAAACAAGATCTCAATAAACATAAAAAGAGAGCGCAATAATGATTATTGCCGTGACCAATCAAAAAGGCGGAGTAGGAAAAACCACAACCACAATTAATTTATCTGCCTCTTTGGCTGTCCTGGGATACAGAGTATTAGTTATAGATCTGGATCCTCAGGGCAACTCTTCTGACGGCTTAGGCATTGATACAAATAAGCTGGACAATACTATTTACGACGCGCTGATAAATGATACCCCCTTAAGTGACATTATTATTCCCAATCAGCTGCGAAATCTTTTTATTGCTCCGGCGAATATCAGCCTGTCGGGAGCAGAAACTGAACTTGCCTCTGATATTTCTCGGCCGTTTAAATTAAGAAAATCGCTTCGTCCCGAAATATCAAAATACGATTATATCATCATTGACTGTCCTCCTTCCCTGGGCATACTTACGGTCAATGCGATTGTGGCCAGTACTGATTTAGTTGTTCCGATAGAACCCAGCAGCTATGCTTTAAAAGGCATGAGCATGTTAATGAGCACTATTCTTAAGATAAAGGATGATCTGGAACATTATGTGCGCTTTATGGGTGTGGTTATTAATATGTATGACGAATCAATCCCTTTACATTCATCGATTACCGAGGCAATTATCGAGTATTTCACAGCCCGCAAGGTATTTAATTCAAGAATTTATCGTGACCCCAAAATACCGGAAGCGGAAATTCATGGGCAAAGCATCCAGCAATATGCCCCGGAAAATCCAGCAGCGCAGATGTTTATGGCCCTGGCAAAAGAAGTGGATAAAAAAGCAAATGAGTGATAAAAATAAAGATAAAATCAATGAGGTTGTGAAATCGAAAATTAAAGGATTGGGCCTGGATGCTCTTTTCCATCAAGTAGATATAACTCAAAAAGATGCGCAAAAAGACACAAGGAAAAAGCCGATTAATTCACAGGATGAGCTAGCGCTTATTAAAAAAATCAGCCGCGGCGTTCCGCTTAAATATCATAATCCTTTGCCTAAGCTAATTTACACTTTCTTGGCAAATTTTAATGCTAAAAAAACTGATAATAGAATTATCCTTGATATTGGATCTAGCAGCATCAAGATAATGATTCTAAAGTATGACAAGCAAAATATTATCCTTCAAGATGCTATTTTCATCCCAATCCCGCATATTGTCACAACAACCGAAGAAAAATTAAGTAATTTCATCAAAAAAAGCATCATGCCCATAGCCAAGAGTCCCTTATTTAAAAATTCTTCGATTCTCACGCTACTTTCCCGCAACACAATGATTGTAAAATTCATTAGTTTGCCGACAATCGAAAAACAAGAAATAGAAAAAATGCTTTCATTTGAAGCAGAACAGCATTTGCCTTTCCCCCTTTCTGAGATTGAGATGGATTATCAGATTATTTCTCAAGATCCACCTGAGAGCAAAGTGATTCTTATTGCCGCGAAGAAATCTGTAATCAAAGAGCATCTAAACCTGCTTGAAACTTTAGGTTTATATCCAGATAGCATCAAAGTAAGTTCTATCGCGCTTTATAATAGTGCTTTATCTCGGACAAGAAAATCCGGGCTTTATCTGCAAGTACATATCGGCGCCGTACATACTGACATAAACATCATTTATAATAATCAATTGAGCTTTTGCCGAAATATTGCCTGGGGATCAAAAGACCTAACTCTGCGCTTAAGTAAAAACCTTAATCTAAGTTTTGACAATGCCCAAAAATTAAAACATGAAAACGGAATTATTATCACAAAACAAGAAGCAAATGAAATTCAAAAAAATATTTCTCTAATCTCCGCTAAATGGGCCGATGATCTTATCTTAGAAATTAATCGTACGCTAGAATCTTTTCAGATAAATACTGGTAAAAACGACATCCAACAGCTAAATTTGAGCGGCGGCGGAGCTTGTTTGATAAATTTCAATGAATACTTACGCGAAAAACTAAAAATAAAAACAGCAATGGAAAAGCCTTTGCCTTTAGAGGGAAACTCTTTGGTTATTAATAATTACGAGAAACATTCTCAAGAATTTCACCTTTGCACTGGACTGATAAACAAAGATCCGCAAGCTGGTTATTTAAATTTTAATCTTGTTCCTGAGAATATTAAGCATGCGATAAAAGCCAAACAACTAAAAATCAGGCATTTAACCTATATTATTATTTCATTAATTATCGGATTGTCTTTGTTTATATTCCCAGCGTGGTTATTATCCTCAAGAGATAATCATATAAAAGATTTAGACAAACAACTAGAGGATTTAGAACCTGATTTATTAGTTGTTTCTCAATTGCGGGATCGGATTCAAACAATTGAAGATTATGTCGGGGCTAAAAACTCCTGTATGGAAGTTTTACGTGAAATCAGCATAATTGTCCCCTATGACATAACAATCAATGATTTTGCCTTTGAAAAAAATGAATCCGTGATTCTTTCAGGCATCGCTCAATCTCATTCTTCGGTGGTAAATTTTTCTCAACAGTTAAATGAATCAGCTTCATTGACTGATGTGAAAATTGTATTTAGCAGAAAAAAAGGACTGCCTGGAGAAGAAATTATTGATTTTGAGATTTTTTGTAAAATAAAAAATAACGAGGACAAGTAATATGCATTGGCTAAAAAGTAAACCAATCCTGGTTTTAAGCGCGAGCATCATTGCTATTATTCTGGTTTATATCGCCATAATCAGTCCTTTTTTAACAAAATGGAAAGAACAAGATACTCAGATCAAGCAGAAATTAGCCTTGATTGAGAAAAGCCAGGAAATAATTAAGCAGCAAGGCGATTTGAATGAGTCTTATTCTATTATAAACCGAAAAATACAAGCTAAGCTGCCCTCTGAGCGAGGGCAAAGCAATTTTTTAACTGCCATTGGAGAAGTTGCCAAAAAAACAGATATTCATATTGAATCGATGAATCCGCAACCCCTAAGAGAGTTGGGGTTTTCTAATGAATTATCCGTAGAAATAAACATGGAAGCAAATTTGGGTAATATTGTGCGCTTTCTTTATGAAATGAGAAAATCATCGGTTGTCCTGGTTGCCAACCGTTTAAAGTTACAACCTAAATCAGAACGCTCAGCATTATTAAAAGGTCATTTGGTTATTTCAACCATATTTTTAAAGGAGCAATAAGATGCCCAGCGATAGAAATAACATGATTAAAAAAATTACAAACCAAATTCTCCTGTTTTTGATTTTTCATATCGCGTCTTGCCTTGCTTGTCTTGCTCAATCCGCAGAATCGGATTTATTAGTTGAAAATGACGCGGCTTTTAATTATTACAAAATAATCGAACAAAGGAATTTTTTCCGTCCTAAAAAAGACCTAAAAAAAGCCGAAACCGAGTTAACGGAAAAAACCCAAAAGCCGGAAAAAGACAGTTTGGATTTTATTCTTACCGGGGTTATTGAAAGTAAAAATGGATACAAAGCAATTGTTGAGCAAAAAAGCTCAAAAAAAGGATTTTATGTCTCGGTTAATGAAGCAATTGAAAACTATACAGTTAAAGCAATCATGCCCAATAAAATTTTGATTGAAAAAGATGGTCAGGAATTTGAATTAAAGTTACAGCAAGGCAGTCAGCAAAAAGAGCAGGCCGCACCTCCCGCGATAACAGCGGCTGATTCTGCTCAACAAACTAATAATGAAGAAACACAACCAACTCCACAAACTTTAAGAGAAAATACAATACAACAAATCCGGTCTGGCACTAGGGGGACAAAATGAAAAAATATAAAATAGTTTTTATTGGGGCATTACTCTTGCTGATATTTAATCCCTTAAATATCTTTGCTCAGGAATACACTGAGACAAGCGCGGAATCTGAGGACCTAATTTCTTTAAGTTTTCAGGATGCTGATATAAATCAAGCGATAAAGGTATTAGGCGATTTAACCGGTACAATAATAATTCCCAATGAAGATCTAAAAGGCACGATTTCCATAGTAAGCATGGAAAAAGTTAAACCAGACACAGTAATTAATGTCCTGGAGAGCGCGTTAATGATCAGAGGATTTACCGTGGTAAAATCAGGAGAAGCTTTAAAGATAGTCCCTATCTCTGATATTAAGCAATCAAATGTCGAAGTTCAAATCGGAAGCTGGCCTGGGTTTATAAAAGATCAGGATATTGTGATTACACAAGTAATGCCGCTGAAATACTCTTCGGCGATTAAAATTAAGAATGAACTTCAATCCTTAATCGGAAAACATGGAAATATTCTGGCTAATGAACGCACAAATACTATTATTATAACCGATAGCTCTTCAAATATAAAACGCTTAGCTACTATAATTTCCCAGGTTGACCGGCCTTTGCCTGCCGCGATGCAAGTAAAAACATTTGTGGTTAATTATGGCGACGCGGTAAAAATAGCAAAAATTTTAAATGACCTTTCCAAAGAAGATAAAGAGGCCAGATATCCGGAATTCAGTGAGCTTGGTTTAGGCGATATTCCTTTAGAGGTTTTTGGCGGAATAGAAGCTTACTCTGAGGAAGAAACAAATTCGATAGTGGTCGCTACTGCTCTGGTTAACTTCCCGGCCATTGAGCGTTTAATAAATAAACTCGATGTCTTCCCTCCGCAAGCAATGATTGAAGTAGTGCTTATGGATGTTACCCTAAGTGATGATTTAACCATGGGAGTTGAATATGGTTCCTCAACTAACCCAACACTTACAACCGAAGGAATTAAATCCGGGAGCAATGATCAGAATATATTCCACTCTCTGCTTAATTTATCGACTGAAGCTTCCACGCAAGGATTTACTTATCGAATTTTAAGTCAAAATGAGCGGACCAATCTCTTGGGATTTATTTTAAAAACTCAGGAAAATACTAAGGTCCTGTCTACTCCCCGGATTTTAGCATCAAATAACCAGGAATCTTCGATTACTGTGGGACAGGAAATTCCGATTATTGAATCATCAGTCACGGATTTAGTTAATAATGTTACAACCGTGAATTTTAAATACCAGGATGTCGGGCTGGGACTTAAAGTCACTCCGCGCATAAGCCAGGATGGTTTTGTTAATTTAAAAGTTCACGCTGAGTTAAAAGACTTAAGCGCTAAAACTTTATTTGACGCGAGTATCATTAATAAACGCGAAGCCAATGCCACTGTTATGGTCCCGGATGGATATACGGTTGTCCTTGGCGGGCTAATGCGTGACAATGATAGTATAATTGAAAACAAGGTGCCTTTACTTGGGGACATCCCTTTTTTAGGGAATTTATTCAAGAAAACTAAAACCACAACATTAAAAACAGAACTGCTTATATTTCTCAGTCCCAAAATACTTAAAAGCATAAAAGAACTTCAGGAAATTACCCAAGCATCTAAAGATAAACTGGATATTATCGGACAAGCGCAAACAACTCAAGAGTTAAAATCAGCTGTAAAAACTACCGTTGATCCTAAGGCTAAAAAACTAATCAAGGAAAACCAAAAAATAAAGAATAAACATAAGAAAAATAAACTGGAAAAAGAAGAGAAAAAATGAGTTGATGTTTGTTTAAATATAATATATATTAAAACAAGGTGAAATTATGGACAAAAAAGATCAAAAGCCAAAACAGAAAAAAAAGTATCAGCCGCCACGCGTTGATACTCGGGAAATTTATGAAATAAACGCGTTAGGCTGCGCTAAATGTGTTAATGCTAGCAGCATCTCGCTGAGTGTCAGCTGTGTTCGCGGATCAAAAAAATATTCCTGAACATAAATCACTGAAACACACCAAAAGCATTCTGCGTATCACTCCAGGAAGTAATTGAGTAACTAGTTGCCGCAGAAGCACCTGCTGAGCCTAGCTGAGCATCATAATGAATTCCGCCCTGACCGCTGATTGTAACTGTGTTTCCGACAAAAGCCCCATACAATGCTCCCTGTCCGGTAAGTTTTAAATCTGAGTCCGGAGCATATATAGCGCCATAAAAATCTCCTTGTCCGGCTAATTTAATATCTTGCGCTACGCCAGTGCCGTACATAATCAGATTTGACGGAACGCTGGTTGCGTTAGTTATTCCTTGGCCAGTTAAACTCACATCTCCGTCAAAATAAATATTAACCGGCCCAGCGCTGGCCGGATCAATATAAACCTGAGCTTGACCAGATATACTTATCGCGGTGGTTCCGGTTAAATAAAGATTTATCGGTCCAGTAAGGGTAACCGTCTTCTGTCCCGAGAGATTAATCATCCAGTATTGATAATCTCCTGGAGACAAAGTGGTTGTGCTGGAAATACTGCCTAAATTAGTTAATGTAGTTAAACTTGTAGGCACAGAAACAGTTGTTAAAGTCGGTTTATCTTCTTCAATCTGAATAATACGTTGCCGCCGGAGCAGTTTCTCCTACCGGAATATTGATATCCCCATCAACATAAGCCTGGCCTGAACCGGAAAATTCCGTATTACTGCCCACATCTCCATCTGAACCCACATTACTGCCTCCATACGCGCCTAAAGATGAATCATAGCTGTCAGTAGCGCCTTGACCGCTAATCGACATTGTTCCTTCCGCAAAAGCTGCGTACTTAAATAGAGAATTGTTTGCTTTTGCTGCAATTACCTCAAGCTTACGAGTTAATGGATTTGTTGCTGCTCTGTTTGGGAAAAATCCAGTTGATTCAATCCGGACATTAGAATTCACGTAATCATAAACAGTTATATCATAATCACCCGCAGCACCCAAAGATCCTTGCAGGATTTTATTATTTCCCTGAGTTGTCCATCCTGTCCAAGCTCCTGCTCCATTATTAAGCTCATACAAGGCTGTAGCCAGCCCTGATTCAGCCATCCAAAACGCGCGGGTCTGATCAACAAAACCTTCTGTTCTTTTATTTGCTACTGCTCCTCGCAAAAGCAAAGCACTGGCCAGAATAGTCAAGATAATAATAATAACCAGATTTAAAGCCATAGCAAAGCCTTTTTTATTCATTATAAACCTCTCTAACTTCGTAAAGAAATTTTTTCTTTTAAAGGAAAAACCATATCCCCTGATCTTAATCTAATCCGTGCCCGGATTTCAATTTCCAGCAGATTTCCGGTTAGGGTAAAAATCAGTGAATCCACATTAATTGCTAAAACCTGCTGATTGCCCGGAGGATGCTCCCGGACAATCTGGTTATTAACAATCGAATATCTTATATTGCTTGAATTTACCAAAGGATTAACACTTTGGGGAATTATAAAATCAATCTGCGTATTTGCTGAACTTATAGTAATATCCGCCATTTTTGACTGACGCAATTCTTTGACCATTGCCCCCATTGTTTGCTGGATAATCCGCTGCTTTTCCATTAAAGCCTGATTAGAATCATAAACATTTCTCCCTACTTCAAAAGCCGAGAATAAAGCAATAACCATTCCAGTCATAATAAAAACAGAAACTAATAATTCTACTAATGTAAATCCCTTCATTTAATCTGTCCTCAGCATTTCTAAAGTATAAGTTCTGTTTGTTCCTCTGCGGTCCAGCCAGTTTACCTCTAATCTGATTTGCAAAGGATTGCCTGTATTCACCGGCGTTGTAACAATGTTTTCCGCATTCAGACCGGTAAAATTATAGGGATTTCCCGAAAGCTGATTCGCGTTAAAATCCCAATTATGGTTACTAATATCTGTCTCAAGATTTGTAAACGCAGCATCTCTTATCTCCTCGAGAATGTATTGTCCGTGCATAGCGGCAAAAGTTTTCTCTTGATTCAATTCATTAAGCAATGCGATATTACTTAATGTGCCTAAAATTGCGACAAGCGCAACTGCCGCGACAAATCCAGCTACTAAAATTTCTGCCAGCGTAAAGCCTTTTTTTGATTTTACTTTCATCTCTGTTCCTTTAATCATTCAAATGAATATAACTTCCCATCAATTGTTGCAATAAATAATTTTCCGTCTGATATTGCCGGAGATGAAAGCACTCCGGCACCTAATTCATGCTGCCATTTCAACTGACCAGTTGTAATTTCAAAACCTTTTAGCATTCCTTTAGCTGAAGCAACATAAACAATATCTTCGGTAACACAAGCAGAAGATGAAAATCCATAGCGCGCTGCCGGTCCTAAAACTTGTTTCCATTGCAAAGCTCCATTTAAAGCATTTAAACAGTAAATATACTGTTGTTCATAGCCAGCAACTATACATAGTCCATTATCTGATACTGCAACCGTGGATACATAATTAGGCGTTGGCTGATTATCTTCAATCGCGTACTTCCATGCCTCAGTTCCTTTATCAATATTAAGCGCGTAAACAGACCAATCAAAATCACCAGCAGCAATATACAACTTATTTGAATCAATAGCTGGGGATGCCATATAAATACCGCCCTTGGTCTGATATTTCCACACCAAAGCTCCGGTTTCTTTATTTAAACAATACACATAACCGTCATTAGATCCAATATATAATTCATCTCCGGATAATGCTGCCGATGAATATACCATTTGATTTGTTTCCACTTTCCATATTTCTTTTCCAGTTTGACTATCCAAGGCATAAATAAACTTATTCGGAAAACCACTGGCACAAAAAACTTTATTACCTTCAACCAAGGGTGATGAAAAATCAGTGCCACCAGTTGTATATTTCCATAAAAGCTTTCCATCCTCAAAGTTTAAACAATAGAAATTGCCGTCTCTTGAGCTAATATAAACTTTATCATTAAAAGCAGCCGGCGAAGCGTCGACCCATCCGCTGGTTTTGAATTTCCAGTTTAAACCGCCGGTTTCGGCATTAACACAATAGATAAACTCATCTCTTGAGCCGATTAATACCGCGTTTTTATAAACACTCGGCGATGAAATAATTTTTCCCTGTGTGCTGAACTGCCACTTTTGTTTTAAAGGCGGCTGCAGGATTTCATTATCCTGAGCTTTATGCAAAGCATCATTACGGAACATCGGCCAGTCCGCGGCAAATGCCGGTACAGCACACAAGATTACGATTAAAATTAAGACGCAAATAATCCTTTTCATACAAACTCCTCGATTATAGTATAAACTCTAAACAGTAAATTATAAACATAAATAACAAGTCCCCAGGACAAAAGGTCACCCGGTCACAAGTAAACAGCCAACGGTCGATAGTCAATAGCCGATTCGTTAGGCAAAAATTCTCTTTGAGCGGCGGTCTAGAATCAAGCATTTTTGTTTTTCTGCTTTTCCTAATCGCTAAACGTTTATCCTGAGCAAAGTCGAAGGGCTATTCGCTAATCGCCGCTTTTTTTGTTTTTCCTAACCGCTAAACGCTAATCGCTATCCGCTGCTTTATTTTACCGCTTTAAATGAATATATTTTACCAGAATCTGGACCAACAAGGACATAAGTCTCTTGCACATCCCAGGTCTCAGTATTATATATCAAATGCAACGCTGCTCCGCCTTTAATCGCAGCGCCTGTATCATAAGGCCATCCTGGGACAATCTGGCCTGTAGCTACATCAACCGCATAGAATTTACCATTATCCGCGCCAAAATAAACTATGCCGTTCTCAACCAGCGGCCAGGAATCAATTGGCGAACCAACATCAACTGGAAAATTCGGTTTCATACTGCCATCCGTAATACTGACCGCGTACAGTTTTCCATCCTGCGATCCAAAAAATACATAACGGGATCCTGTATCAAACCAGGGAGCTGAGTAAACCGCGCCGCCTACAGAGATTGGATTAACTGTCCAGCCTGTATCAGCACTGTCTGAGCTTAAATTTGAGGTATTAACCGCATAAAATTTCCCATTTGTTGTACCAAATAGCATTAATCGCCTTGAACTGCCGACACTTGGGTTTTGCAAAGTAATAGTTGGTGCTGTTTTAATTGCCCCTTCTGAGCCAAACCCTGTATCAAATGTGCGTGCGCCTGTTCCATCAACTGCTTTAAAACCATAAACTTTTCCGTCACTGGCCCCAAAATATATTTCATCATAATCTAAAGTTGGAACATAAATCATGGCTGGGGATGATTCAATAGCACCGCCGACAGCAGCCGGAGCTCCCCAGGCATCTGTTCCATCGGCAGAATCAATACAATAGATATTATTCGCGGTTGTGCCAAAATATACCCCAGAAACATAGTCATACAAGACTGTGGTTGTAAGCGACTCACCCATTACTCTATTCCATCTAAGCGTATTATCTGCCCATAATCCATATACTGTCTTGCCTACAGTTCCAAAATAAACAATATCTTTTAAATCCGCGCCGTCAATATCAGTTGATGGATATGGCAAGCCTCTAATCTTTCCGGAAGTTGTGAAACTAGTCTCAAGTTCATGTGTATCGCCATTTAAGATATATAGATTATTATCATCTGATCCAATATATATTTTATTTTCCATTCCCCAATAAGCTATCGGAATACTGCGTATTGGGCCAAGCACATTCGCCCCTGTAGGATATATCCAATCCGCGTTTAGGGTGCTAATACTCACATTGGCCGATACATTAGCTATTGAACTTACATCTGCTTGAGAGCTTGAATCCACACCCGATGCATTTCCCGTAAAATTAACTGTTCCGGAAGTTATCCCTGCTTTATATGTCCAAATAAAATTTTGCTGCGTCTGGGGAGCTATATTCGCAGTTAATGGTATCGGGCCAGTTAAAAGATTTGCCGCAGCACTAGTCCCCCCAATAGTTATGATAGATGGAGATACTCCCTGTGCTGTAGCACCTCCTGTGTTTGCAGTATTAGTTACAGTCATTGTCACTGTTATTGTCGCGTTAGTAAGCAAAGACGATGGAGTTGCCGCAATTGAAGATGTCAAAGCTGCTGATTCAGTTAAAATTCTGATATCGCTTGATGCTGAAGCAGCAGACGCTGTTTCGGTTGCATTAGCATGCCCGGTAAAGTTAACAATGCCTAATGTGCTTCCGGCATTATAAGTCCAGCTGAATTGCTGTGTTGCTCCTGATCCAAGAGTTGCAATACTTGCTGGAATCGGCCCTGTGGCATAAAGCGCGTCTGAAGAACTGCCTCCCACAGCCAAGCTGGATGGCGTAATATTGTTTAATATACTGCCGCCTGTATTTTGCACATTCATCGTTACTGTGATTGTATCAGATGGTTGAACTGAACTCGGAGTTGCACTTATTGATGAAGTCATGGCATATGAAGGCGGTGATTGCACAGTTACTGAATCTTGAGCTTGAGTTGCCGTTAAAACAGCATTAGAATTCGCATCTATTCCCTGCGCGATTCCTGCTGCAAAATTCGCAACTCCTGCCCCTGATCCATGACCAATAAATATAAATTCTTTTGATCTGCCGCCTTTTATTGTTGCTGTTGTAGGACTTGGCCCAGAATCAATAATTGGATTAGCCGAACCAGAGGGAATAAGTACTGGAGCTACATTTAATGCATCCGCTTGCCCTGGATTAGAAACTGTTACTTTAATAGTTATATTTTCATTTGTATTTACTGTTGCCGGCGCAGCATAGACATTTAAAGTTAAACTCGCTTTTTGTACAATCGTAATATCATTTGAAGAAACTGTGGTTGATTTAATGATTCCATCTGTATCCGTACCCTGGGCATATCCAGCAAAACTAACTGTGCCGGCACTTGCGCCAGCGGTATATGTCCATTGAAATTGTTTTTGACCTGCTGGATCAATATTTTGCGCGCTGGGATTTGAACTTGTTGTAGCTGTTGCGCCTCCTGTTGAGCTGACAGTTAATACACTGGGGTCAACATCATTAACTAAGGAACTTCCAGTATTGTTTACTGTCATAGTAACCGTAAACTGTTGATCTGTGCTGACAATATTTTTTGAACTTGCAACTGCAGCTGTTAGATTTCCCCTGCCGATTATGTAAGGTCCTGCATGAGTAACTGTACTTGACCAATTACCCACATTATCCACACTGCGAATATGCCCATAATAACTTCCCGAGGCCAGATCATTTGCCGTATATGTGCCTTGACCTTGATCAACATTAATATATTGCGGAGGAATGGTTGTGGGACTTGTATTCACGATAATACTGTACCCGGCAACCCCTGATTGAGTATCCGTAACATCAGACCAGGTAAATTGGATATCATTATTAATTGATGGAACTCCCTGAGTATGGGATGAGGATGTAAGCGTTGTTACAAAATTAGGAGCAGTACTATCCAGGACTACACTAAAAGGCACATTAGCCGTGTTTCCAGCATTATCATAAACAACTGCATTAACATTATTATAATTTGCTCCAGATGAGGATATCTCATATGTATATAAATACTGATAAGCACCTGCATCTTCAGTTGTGTCAACACCTCCAGTACTTGTTGTTGTCGGAAATAAAGCTTCTTTTAATCCTGATGCTGCATCGCTTGCGCTAACACAAACCCGGAAAGCCGAATAAGCTAATCCGGAATAATAAATCAGATTACCGCTTACACTTAAGTAATCTCCGCCGGCATATTCAGTTATTTGGTAAATAGACGTTGCTGTGGGCGCTTGAGTATCTATGTAAAAAGGTCCAAGATGCGCGGCAGTTAAAGCCCAGTTACCTACATTATCTACACTTCTGATATGCACATAATGCGTATTGCCATTTGCTAGAACAGGGCTTGTCGCTGTATTCTGTGTTTGTTCTATATCTTTTATATTATCCGGAATTGTTGTTGGATTATTATCCCATAGAACAGAATAACCATCCAAGCCGCTGTCCGCGTCAACAGCCGGAGTCCAGCTTACAGCCACAGTATTATCTTTTGACTGAGGGTCACTCCACATACTAATCGCATTATTATGCGAGTTTGTAGCCAGGCCGGAAATATTGCCCGGAACCACAGAATCAACAATATAACTTCCCGTTGAATTCAAAACACTGTCTTCAGCTGTTGGTGAAAATTCAAAACTAATCCCATTTACCGGAACACTTAGGTCTACTGTTGCCCCATTAGTAACAGTCCCGGCTAAATCCACGGTTGCATACAATTCTTCTGTTCCGGCAATTGGAATATTCACATTAAGATCAGCAAACGTTGCTGTTCCACTTGAAAAAGTTTTTATTCCAATTTGTGAATCAACCCCTAATTCAAACTCACCTGAATTATTACTATCATAATAAAGTTTTACCGCGCTTATTTGCGCATCGAAAATTGTTCCGCTATTATTAATCGTAAAGCTCTTAACCGTATCTAAAGCCAAGACATTATTATTCGTAAGCGTAAGGTCTAAGACTAATTTATTACTTTCTCCCTGTTTTATATATCCGCTGCTAAGCGCGTTAGCAGTAATATCTACAGTAAGCGAAGAAGCCTGGACAACAAGCACTCCCTCTGTATTATCATCGGTTATTAAGCTGTCAGTGACATCAATATTCAGAGTCTGCGCTGTATTGTCTGTCAGATCAAAAGAAGCGACTCCATTGTCCTGCTGCGCGAATGTATACATTGCCGTATCCACACTTGCTCCGCCTTCTGTAAAATACCCTGCTCCGCTATGCAGCAACCAGCTGATATTATTCACATCCCCATCAGTATCTAAAATAATTGTTCCGACATAATCTATTTTTATATTGCCATATTGATCTTTTGCTGTTACATTTATCTCTTCTCCCACAGATTGAACCGCGGTTCCATCATGACTTATTGTAAAATAATTTAAGACATTTGGATTTACGGTTAAGCCCCCTTCTGTATCATCATCAAATTTACCATCACCGCTAACCGAAATATTTAAAATTTCCGCGGTGGTATCATTAAGCGAAAGGCTAACTACCCCATTGTCTGCTGGAGCATAAGTATAAGTCGCGGTATCAGCATTTGCTCCGCCATCAATAAATGTGCCATTGCCAAAAACATTTGCCCAGGTAATTGTTGTCACGGTCCCGGTTGTATCCAAAGTTATAGTTCCGCTATAATCATTTTGGGTATTATTATAATAATCCTTTGCGTAAATACTGATGTTTTCCGCGATACCGGCTGTAGCGCTGGAGTCATGAACAATCTTAAAATGATCTAAACCGCTGGGAGAAACTACCATATTTCCTTCTGTATCATCATCAAATTTACCTGAACCGGAAATATCTATGTCTACAGATTCAGCAAATGTATCAGTAAACATCAGCACAACCAAACCATTATCTCCGGCAACAAAATTATATGTTGCTGTATCAACCGATGCTCCTCCGTCATTTAAAACGCCTAATCCAGAATCCAAAGCCCAGGCAATAGAAGTCGCAGAGCCATTAGTATCTATGGTTATGGTCCCTATATAGTTAGTTTTAATGTTCGCGTATATATCATATGCTTTTACTGTAATCAATTCTCCAATACCAGCATATGCCGCGGCATCATGACTGATGATAAATTTATCTAAAGCTCCAGCACCGACAACCAAAATACCTTCAGTATCATCATCTGCTTTGCCATCACCGTTTGCCGAGATATTCAAATTTTCTACTGTAGTATCCGTAATACTTAAAATAACTATCCCATTATCCGCTAAACTAAATGTATAATCAGCAGTATCAACCAATGCTCCATTATCATTAAATACTCCATGCCCGGAAACATTTGACCAGGTGATTGTTGTGGCTGTACCATTTGTATCTACAGTGATTGTTCCGGTATAATTTGTAATTGTGTTGGCATAGGCGTCTTTGGCTGTGATTGTTATATTTTCGGCGACTCCGGCCTGGGCGCTGGCATCATGGTTAATCACAAACTTATTCAGCGTATTAGGAATAACAGATATATTCCCTTCCGTATTATCATCTGTCTTTCCATCCCCTGACACGGAGATATTAAATGATTCGGTTTTAGTATCCGCTATTCCCAAAGTAACTGTACCATTATCCGCGGCCGCGAATGTATAAGTCGCGGTATCAACTGTCGGCCCGCCATCATTAAATATGCCATTACCCGAAATATTTGACCAGGCAATTGTTCCAGCAGTGCCGTTTGTATCTAAAGTTATCGTACCTGTATAATTTGCAACCGGATTATTATTCGCGTCATGGGCAATAATCGTAATATTCTCAACTACTCCGGCTATTGCATTAGCGTCATGGTTTATTGTAAAGTGATTTAATCCCAAAGGATTAAAAATTAAATTCCCTTCGCTATTATCATCGGTTTTCCCGCTGCCGCTGGCACTGATATTAATTGTCTGTGTCTGGGTATTAGTAATTGTCAGAACAACAATACCATTATCACTGGAGTTAAAAGTGTAGGTTGATGTATCAGCATTTGCCCCATTATCATTAAATATCCCGGCTCCTGATTGCAAAGCCCAGGTTATTTCCGTAGCAGTTCCATTTGTATCCAGCGTCATGGTTCCGGTATAATTAGTAACTGTTACATCACTCGCGTCTTTAGCGATTACCGTGATCTGCTCCGGCACACCGGCAATCGCATTGCCGTCATGAATGATTTTAAAATGATGAAATCCCGCGGCAACTACTTCCAAAACCCCCTTCATAATCATCATCTGTTTTTGCATCTCCGCTGACTGCGATATTGATAATCTCTGAAACCGTATCAGTCAGCAATAAAGTAACCTGCCCATTATCTGCGCCCGCAAATGTATAAGTCGCGGTATCCACACTTGCCCCGCCATCATTAAACACTCCATTTCCCGTGCTAAGCGCCCAGTTTATGGCATTAGCGGTGCCGTCAGTATCAACAGTTATCAAACCAGTATAATCAGTTTTAATATTATTATAAGCATCATAAGCTTTAATAATAATCGACTCCGGTTGATTCTGTAAAGCAAACCCATCATGGACAATAGAAAAATGGTCGATAATTCCTGGTCCTACATTAAGCATTCCTTCGGTATCATCATCTGTTTTGCCTGACCCGGATACGGAAATATTTAATTGCTCAAGAGTTGTATCTTGCAAAGATAATACAACCACTCCATCATCCGCTAAACTATAAACATAAGTAGCTGTATCTACTGATAAACCGCCATCAACAAAAGTACCATTGCCGCTGATTTTTGCCCAGGTTATGGTTGAAACTGTTCCATTGGTATCCAAAGTAATTTGTTCAGTATAATTTTTTTTCGTATTTCCATACTGATCCTTGGCAGTTATTGTAATTGTATCCAGTATTCCTGCTTGAGCAGCACCGTCATGGGCTAGCAAAAAGTGATCCAGCACTGCGGCAGAAACAACAAGATTCCCTTCAGTATTATCATCCGACTTACTATCACCGGTTACCGCGATATTCAGACTCTCCGCTGTAGTTGAGGTCAAGGCAAACGTGGCTGTTGAATTATCTGAAGCATTAAACGTATAAGTAGCTGTATCTACTCCCTGTCCACCATCAGTAAAAATTCCAAAACCGGTTAACAATTGCCAGCTTATTCCAGCGGCAGTGCCATTTGTATCTAAATTAATTTGTCCTGTATAATTAGACACTGTATTATTAAAAGCATCCTTTGCTGTTACAGTTACATTTTCGGCAATACCGGCAATAGCCGCGGCATCATGGGTGATCAGAAAATGATCAATCCCTCCGGAAGCAATAACTAAATTACCCTCAGTATTATCATCGGTTTTAGCATCGCCGCTGGCAGATATATTGATTGACTCTGCTTTATTGTCAACCAGACTAAATACCGCGGTTCCATTATCCGAAGCTGAAAAAGCATAAGTAGCAGTATCCACAGATGCTCCGCCCTCTGTAAATATTCCATTGCCTGTTACCTTTGCCCAGGTTATTGCCGTAGCTGTTCCGGTTGTATCCAAGGTAATTGTTCCGCTATAAGAAGTTTTAATATTTCCATAAATATCCCGGGCTGTCAGAGTAATCTGTTCCGGGATACCGGTTATTGCTGATTGGTCATGCTGGATTACAAAATGATCTAGGGCCAAAGATACCGGGATGATCCCCGCTGAATTCAGCACTGTATCTTCTATCTGAACGCCATAAACAAAACTTATCCCATTAACCGGAATCTGGATATCCAGCGTATCAGCATCATTAACAGTTTGCGCCAGAGCGCAAACTACAAAAATATCTTCAGAACCGCTAGCCGGAACACTAATATTTAAACCTGTAAATGTTTTAGTGCCAGAGTTAAACACTCCGGAACCAACCTGATTATCAACACCCGTTGTATAATCATTAGAATTATTGCTGTCATAATATAATTTTAATGAAGAGATTTCCGTATCTGATAGCGTTCCGGTATTATTAATCACCAGGGAATTTATTACTCTTGCCTGGCTGGCAGTATTAGTTACCGTAACATCAAGACTTAAAACATTACTGGCCCCGGCAGCTATCGGAGTTGTGCTAACCGCATTAGCAATCGCGTCCGGAGGAAGTTCATAATAAATCCGCGCTGGTATCCAATCCAAATATAAATAAATAGTTGTGCTGGGAGTGCTGGCATTAATTCTCACCCGGAAATTAGCATTTGTAAAATTATCAACTGTCCAGGTTCTGCCCCAAACATCAGTTGGCCCGCCCAGAACATATGTTACTTCTGATGTAATCATATCCGGCGTAATTTTTCCTGTTGTAGTAAAGCTGGTTCCGCCATCCCAGGAAAGTTCAACCAAACCTTGGGTCAAGCCAGTAGTACTGGACGCATAGGCATCAAGCTGAACCGCAATACCCAAAATCGTTGACCCAGCCGGAATATTAACCCCATAATTATAGTACTGCTGTGATTGTCCATTGTATGAAGTAGCACGCGAAGCATCATTCGCGTAAGCATTTGCAGGGCTGGTAAAATTACCGCTATTAGCTGTTGGCGACAAATACCCGGTATTCAATCCGCCTACTGGATTTATAACTAAATTACTTTCAGTATTATCATCACTCTTGCCATCACCGCTAACTAAGATATTTATTGTTTCAGCCGTGCTATCATTTAAGGAAAGCACAACCATTCCATCATCAGCATCACTAAATGTGTACAAAGCTGTATCAAGTGATGCCCCTCCATCCTGGAACACTCCCACACCAGCGGTTAATGTCCAATCAATCGCTGTCGGCGTTCCATTGGTATCAAGAGTTATCTGTCCGGTATAATTATCCTTAATATTTTCCCAAACATCTTTAGCATAAATCGTAATTGATTCTCCCAGATTAACAACCGCTGAACCGTCATGGAAAATTGTAAAATGGTCAATTAGTGACGGTCCGATAATTATATCTCCTTCGGCATTAGTATCATTTTTTCCATCCCCGAAAACCGCGAGATTAATTACTTCTTTTTTCGTATCAGTAATTGCTAAAACCACAATCCCATCATCAGAGTCAGCATAGGTATATGTCGCTGTATCAACCAAAGCGCCTCCGTCGGCTAATGTACCATTGCCAGTTATTTTTGACCAGGTAATTGTTGTCGCTGTTCCATTTGTATCCAAGGTTATTGTCCCGGTATAATTATCTTTGATATTTGAATACAAATCATATGCTCTTACTGTGACATTTTCCGCTACCCCGGCTTCGGCATTTCCATCATGAATAATTACAAAATGATCAATACTGGTCGGGCCGACAATTAAATTACCTTCTGAATCATTGTCAGTTTTCCCTCCGCCAAAAACATCAATATCAATATTTTCCTTTTTTGTATCACTAACGCTTAAAACCACAATCCCATCATCAGAGTCAGCATAAGTATATGTCGCTGTGTCAACCAAAGCTCCGTTATCAGTAAACACCCCATTGCCGGTAATTTTAAGCCAGGTAATCGTTGTCGCTGTTCCATTTGTATCCAAGGTTATTGTCCCGGTATAATTATCTTTGATATTTAAATATGAATCATAGGCTTTTATCGTAACAGTCTCCGCTACTCCGGCCTCGGCATTACCATCATGATTAACTACAAAATGGTCGATACTGGTCGGCCCAACAATTAAATTACCTTCTGAATCATTGTCAGTTTTCCCGTCCCCGGTTACGGAAATATTTAGACTTTCCGCGGTTGTGTCAGTTATCTTTAGTATACATTGACCATTATCTGCCGCTAAGAATGTATACGTAGCTGTATCAACTGATGCTCCGCCGTCAACAAAAGTTCCCAAGCCAGTAGCTTTAGCCCAGGTTATTGTTCCGGCTGTGCCATTAGTATCCATACTGATCTGCCCGGTATAATTTGTCTTAATATTGCCATAGGAGTCATAAGCAACTATTGTTATATTATCCGCAATACCGGCAACCGCGCTTCCATCGTGATTAATGGAAAAATAATCAATCGCTCCTGGCCCGACGGTTAAGGTTCCTTCTTTATCATCATCAGATTTTCCCGCTCCGCTTACTGATATATTTAAGCTTTCGACTATTGTATCAGTTATACTCAGCACGCAGGTTCCATTATCACTAGCTACATATGAATATGTTGCTGTATCAGCCAAAGCTCCGCCATCACTAAAACTGCCGTTTCCGGTAATTTTCGCCCAGCTAATAGTTGTCGCAGTGCCGGTTGTATCCAAATCAATCTGTCCGGTATATGCGGTTAATGTATTATTATTCGCGTCTTTTGCCGCGATTGTTACTGTATCAGCGATTCCCGCGACAGCATTACCATCATGCGTAATTGTAAAATGATGCAGGCCCGCGGGATTGAACACAAGATTTCCTTCTGTATTATTGTCAGACTTGCCTTCTCCGGAAACTGAGATATTTACTGATTCTTCGGAAGAATCAGTAATTGTTAAAACCACTACCCCTAAATCTGAATCATCATACATATAAGAACAGGTATCTGCATCCGCGCCAGAATCATTAAAAGTTCCATTCCCGGATTGTAATGCCCAGGCAATAGTCCCAGAGGTTCCGGTTGTATCAATGGTTATCTGTCCGCCATAACTTGTTAAAGTATCCCCATTAGCATTTTTCGCGTAAATTGAAATACTTTCCCCAATACCGGCAATCGCGTTACCGTCATGGACAATCAGAAAATGGTCAATCCCGGAAGAAACAAATACTAAATCACCCTCGTTATTACTATCATTCTTCCCGTCACCGGACACAGAGATATTTACAGATTCAGCAGTATAATCAATTATACTTAAAATCACGATTCCGGCATCAGCAGGCACAAAAGTATAAGTTGCTGTATCTGCTGAAGAACCCGCATCATTAAAAACTCCTTCTCCGCTGATAAGTGTCCAGCTGATTGTAGTCACAGTTCCTGTGGTATCAAGAGTAGTCACTCCAGTATAATCATCTTTGATGTTTTCATAAGCGTCATAGGCAGTTATCATAACTTGTTCTGATACATCTGTTGTGGCAATCCCATCATGATTAATCACAAAATGATCAATATCTCCAGAAGTAATAACTAAATTTCCTTCTGTATTATCATCAGTCACACTACCGGCACTAACCGATATATTAATTGTCTCTGTTTTTGTATCAGTAAGGTTAAACACTGCTGTTCCATTATCCAAAGCATTAAAAGTATAAGTTGCCGTGTCTAAGGATGCTCCGTTGTCAGTAAAAATACCATTTCCAGTATTCAGCGCCCAGGTTATTTTGGTCGCTGTCCCGGTTGTATCTAAATTTATTGTACCAGTATAATTATTTTTTATATTGCCAAACCCATCCAAAGCTGTTATTGAAATAGCTTCGGCATTTCCAGCAATAGCCTGCCCCTCATGACTAATCACAAAATGATTAAGTTCTCCAGGAGCAATTATCAGATCCCCTTCACTATCATCATCGTATTTTCCATCTCCGACAGCGATAATATTTAATGTCTCTGCCTTATTGTCAACAATCTCAAACCTGGCTAAGCCAGTATCACTGGGGTCAAAAGTATAGATTGCTGTACCCGCGCCAGCTCCATTGTTAAAAAACACACCTGATCCTGAGTCTAGAGTCCAGTTAATATCATCCACAGAACCGTTTGTTCCCAATGTTATCTGTCCGGAGTAATTATTAACTGTATTGCCAAAACTATCTTTTACCGTAACTGAAATTATTTCTCCCGCACCAGCTATTCCTGAGCCATCATGACTAACTATAAAATGATTCACAAGCCCGGCGGAAACCGTAAGATCAGTCTCAGTATTATCATCACTTTTACCATCACCGCTTGCTGAAATATTTATTATCTCAGCGATTTCATCACTAATGTTTAATACTACCACACCCGCATCAGACTGAGTAAATGTATATATTGCTGTATCTAAACTTACGCCGCCATCATTAAAAACCCCGCTCCCAGCATATTTTGACCAGGTAATTGATTCAGGAGTTCCATTAGTATCAACAGTTATTGTTCCAGTATAATCGGTTTTTGTATTGCCATAAGCGTCTTTAGCAATAATCGTAATGTTTTCATCTAAGCCGGCAATTGCCGCCCCATCATGGCTAATCAAAAAATGATCTAATCCAATATATGTCTGGCGTGTACCGCTGGAGTTTAATACAGCGCTGCCGAGTTTTTTGCCATTAGAAAAACCAATCCCTGAGATCGGAATTGCCACATCAAGCAGTTTTCCTGACGCGCAGGCTGAAGACAAATCAATAACCGCGAATAAATATTGGGTTGCTCCAGCAGGAATATCAATATTAAAACCTGAAAAAATTTTACTTCCTGAGGAAAAACCGCTATTGCCTACCTGGGTATCTACTTCCGGGGTGTAATCCAAAGAATTATTTGAATCATAATACAATTTTACTGCTGAAATCTCGCTATCACTGACTGTTCCTACATTATTTAAGGTAACACTGTTTATCGTTAGCGTGCTCCCTTCATTATTCGTAACTGAAACATCAAGAATTAAATTGCCTGTTTGGCCTACTGGGATAGTATCAGTTATTACTGGATTTGCTGTTGCTGTTGCCGCTAAGCCTACGCTAATAAAAGTCGTTGGTGAATTCTGATTATTATATTCTGTGGCAATCCATTCCGGAGAACGCGCGGTAATTGCGTAGCGTACCTCATCCAACTTTCCAAGCCAGTATTCCGTGCTATAATTTGACCAGCCAATCAAAGCTGATGTTGCTGTAGGAAATGTTGCGCTATGCGTCCCGGTTCCATGCAGAGCTCCGTCAACATAAAAATAAACCATTGTCCCGACTCTGCGGAAATCAACCTTATGCCATTGACCATCATTATGCGTAGCTGTTCCGCTGGAAGTAATCAATCCATTATGATAAACCATGGCCACGCTTTGATTATAAAAACCAAATTGCGGCGCGTAATTATTATGGTCATAAATCGTTGAATATGATGCCGGAGAAGAAATATAATTAAACCACGCGGAAATAGTATAATCCCCGGGAGTGCCCACTCCCACCGGACTGGTCTTCTTAAAGTAATCATTACTGCCGTCAAAATCTATTCCTTTGCCGATTTTAGCGTCAATCAAATCCGTATTAGTCATGGTTCCGTAAGAAGTCATCGCGTTATTATTGGAAGTTGAATCTTTTTCCTGCGGAGCGGTTGCTGAAGGATCATTATTTAAATGCCAGACGCCTTTATATGATGTATCCCATACTCCGCTTTTATTCTGCTGATCACTGGCAGCGCTATTTCCATAATACATATAAATCTTTGTATCTGCTGATGATAAAAGACTGGGAATTTTTACCCAGGCCACAAGGATTCCGGTTGTTTTATCAAAGCTTTCTATTTCATGATCTAATTTTGTATTTCCGTCACTGGCAGTAAAAACAATATCAAAACCATCGCTGCGGGCATTATCCCGCAATGCTGTATCTGTAATACTTATCAGTACTGGAAAATTAGTCAGATTAGCCATGACTTTTGTCCGGTCAATTGTGATCTCTTTATGAAAAGACCAATTTGCTAGTAAAAACTGAGTGATCACTAAATTGCCTTCAGTATTATCATCAGTCATGCCGCCGCCGCTTACCGAAATATTTATTGTCTCCGCGGTTGTGTCGGTCAAATCAAGAGTTACCACTCCGAAATCCGCGGAACCATATGTATAAGTCGCGGTATCAACACTGGCTCCGCCGTCAACAAAAGCTCCTGCGCCTTGATATTTTGACCAGGTAATTGTTGTCGCGGTTCCGGTTGTGTCAACGATTATCGACCCGGTATAATCTGTCTTAATATTATTAAAACCATCATACGCGGCTATCGTAATATGCTCCGGCTGTCCGGTAAAAGCATTATTATCATGAGAAATAATAAACTTAGTTAATGCCCCGGGAAGCACCTGCAATAATCCTTCACTATTATCATCAGAAGCACTGCCGGACACAGCAATATTTATTGTCTCAGTAAAAGTATCAGCCATTGCCAAAACAACAACTCCATTATCCGCAGCGCTAAATGTATAGGAACAGGTATCTGCTGATGATCCGTCATCTACAAATGTTCCGCTTCCGCTAATTTTCGTCCAATTGATTGTACTAGCTGTTCCATCAGTATCAATATATATGGTTCCAGTATAATCAGTTTTGGTCTGGCCTAATGTATCTTTAGCCGTAATTGTAATATTTTCATTTGTTCCGGCAATAGCCTGACCGTCATGCGCGATCAGGAAATGATGCAGCAATGCTGTATCAATATTCAGCAGGCCCTCGCTATCATCATCAGTTTTTCCGCTGCCGCTAATATCAATATCAATATTTTCCACCACATTATCCGTTATTGCCAGGGTTACTACCCCATTATCTAAAGCGGAAAATGTATATACAGCTGTATCCACAGCTGTACCGCCGTCATTAAATGTCCCATTACCGCTTATCTTAGCCCAGCTGATTGCCGCGGGAGTTCCGCTGGTATCGATTGTTATGGTTCCAGTATAATCTGTCTTTATCTGACCAATACTGTTTAATGCCGTAATCGTAACAGTTTCCGCTACCCCGGCATTACCCGCTCCATCATGTACTACCCGAAAAGACCAAATAATCGCAGGCCCAACCACTAAATTTCCCTCAGCATTATTATCAATTTTTCCATCGCCGGAAACTGAAATATTAATTGATTCCGCTGTAATATCAGTTATCGCGAAAACCGCGATGCCATTATCTGCTGAATCAAAAGCATATGTCGCGGTATCGACACTTTCTCCATTATCATTAAATATGCCATTGCCTGTTGTTTTTGCCCAGCTGATTGCTGATGCCGTGCCATCTGTATCTAAAGTAATTGTTCCGCTATAATCACTTTTTGTATTGCCATAGATGTCTTTTGCTGTCACTGTTACTTGCTCGGAAACTCCGGATGATGCCGCATTATCATGGCTTATCAGAAAATAATCAATTGCCGCGGCACTGACCACCATTGTCCCTTCAGCATCAGTATCAGTTTTTCCCTCAGCACTGGCATCAATATCAATTGTTTCTTTTTTTGTATCCGTAATACTCAAAACAACAGCACCCGCGTCAGAAAGCACAAAACCATATGTCGCGGTATCAACCGAACTGTCTCCGTCAGTAAGCACGCCATTTCCGCTTATTTTCGCCCAGCTGATTGTTGTCGCCGTGCCAT
This sequence comes from Candidatus Omnitrophota bacterium, assembly GCA_043805415.1. Lineage (GTDB taxonomy): Bacteria > Omnitrophota > Gorgyraeia > B26-G9 > B26-G9 > JAHITE01. Next base: position 53,005 of record JAZDHZ010000036.1, read on the forward strand.
TAGTATCCACAGTCATTGTCCCGGCATAATCGGTTTTAATATTATTATAAATATCATACGCGATAATCGTAACATTATCCGCTATGCCGGCTATGGCTTGAGCATCATGGCCAACAATAAAATGATCCAAAGCTGTTGGAGCAATCACTAGATTTCCTTCAATATCATTATCATGAATCCCTGAATCATCAACCAAAATATTCAGCGTTTCGGCTTTAGTATCCTTAATAGTAAATATAGCCACACCATTATCATTGGGATTAAAAGTGTATTGAGCTGTATCAACGCTTGCCCCGCCTTCGCTAAAAGTTCCCAGTCCAGTACTAATCGTCCAGGAAATAGTTGTCGGAGTACCATTTGTATCAAGATTAATCGTGCCCACATAATCAGTTTTTGTCTGACCATTTGTATCTTTTGCTGTGACTTTTACGTTTTCTTTAACCCCGGCAACTCCGGCATTATCATGTTCAATAACAAACCAGCCTAAAGCAGTTGTCGAAACAACCAATGTTCCTTCAGCATCATCATCACTATGCGTTCCATCAGTTACCTCAATATCCAGATTATTTGCCGCGCTGCATGTAAGCTGCAAAACAACAACCCCATTATCCGCGGCATTAAAAGTATAAGTCGCGGAATCATTATCAACCCCATTATCCACAAAACTACCGCTGCCGCTAACCAATGTCCAGGTAATCTGGTTTGTTTCATTTAAAGTACTCAGTGTTATCTGCCCGGTAAAATCATTAACCGTACAATTGGTAATATTTTTCGCTGTAATTGTTATGGTTTCCAAAGTATTAATCAATGCTGAGCCATCATGCGTAATCACAAAATGATCTATTGCTGTATCAATAGTAAAAGTATCATTAGTATCATTAAGCATAATATTTCCGGCAATATCCTTTGCCGCGCTTATTGCTATTGCTGCTGTCCCATCTCCTGTAGCACTATTTATCGCGCTGCTATTATAGACAGTATATGTATCATTCGGATTATTCGTGGTTGACCAATAACCATTAAGACTCGCGTTCTGCACGCCGGTTGCTCCGCTAGGATCATAAGTTACAATCGGATTTGTGCCGGTATCCATTGACTCGGAAAAAAGCAGAGTAAATGTTAACTCTCCTGGCGCCCGGTGACCGCTGGGATCAGGCAAAACTCCCACACTTACTGTGGGCTTTGTTGAATCAAATATAAAAGTAAATAATGTCGCCGCCGGTTCACTATAATGTCCCAAAGCATCAAAAGTCCGTACGCGCAAATAGTAAGTAGTACCTTCATTAGCATCAGAAATAACATTATACTGCGCTGTAGCTTGTTCCTGAACTGTTGCCGGATTACCTTCAGGATTAATTCCCCAATAAACTGAATAACCGCTGACTCCTTGTCCATTGCCGTCAGCAGCTCCGGTCCATTCAAAATAAGGAGTTGAGTCAATTCCCTGCGGAGTATTATCCGAAATAAGCGTGTTTTTTGACGCGGAATCCCAGGCATTACACGGAATAGCAGGATTTAGCGGAGCAGTGGCATCATATTTAAAAGTAAACAAAGTAACCGGAGTGCTATAATGATTCAGATTATCAAAAGTTCTTATCCTTAAATAATAAGTACCATCTCCCATAGGAGTACTAACTTCATAATTCGCATTGCCCTGTTCTTGGTTAGTTCCAGGTGCTCCATTTATATCAGTGCCCCAATAAACAGAATAACCGCTTAGTCCTGAACCACCGCTGTCATTGGCTCCGGTCCATTCAAAATATGGAGTATCATCCGCTTCCTGCCAGGTATTATTACTGATCGGATTTATTTTTAAATTTGTTTGCCATGCCGCACAAGGGATATCTGGATTTAAAGGAGCGCCAACATCATAGCGAAAAGTGAACAGAGTTATCGGTTCACTGTAATTTCCGATAACATCAAAAGTTCTGACTCTTAGAAAATATACACCGTCTTCAGTTCCGGAAGAAACATTATAATTGCTAGCAGTCTGGCCTTGAGTCAAGCCTGGTTCGCCGTTCGCGTCATTTCCCCAGTAAACAGAATAACCGCTGACTCCTGTGCCGCCCGTATCAGTTGCTCCTGTCCATTCAAAATAAGGAGTATTATCTGATTCCTGCCATGTATCATTAGATATTGGGTTTATTTTACTGCTGGAATCCCATGCGCTGCAAGGTAGCGTAGGATTAATCGGAATAGTAGTATCAATAAAAAAAGTATCATTCCCATCCGCGACCATGATATTAGCAGCTAAATCCTGCGCGGCACTCACGCTAACTACCGCGGGGCCGTCTCCGGTTTGGGCGGTTATTGCATTATCATTATATACGGTATAAGTATCATTCATTTCCGAAGTAGTTGACCAGATGCCCCCGGTACACGGCTGAGCCAGGGTGTCTCCTTGCGGATCATAAGTTACCGACGGAGTAACTCCTGTATTCATTGTCTCGCTGAATACCAGCTTTATTTCCAGAGAACCTGATGAAATCTCCCCTACCGGGTTGGGCGTAACACTTATATTTACCGTGGGTTTAATATAATCTGCCGGCCTTCTGATCGCGAAAAGTTCCACATCCTTGGAATATACCGTTCCTCCACTGGCACGGTGCCATGCCTTTACTTCATGCTGGTTGGCATCAAAGTTAACAATAGCCATATAATTGGCATTCATATAATCCGTCAAATCTTTATAGTCTCTGTATTCAGTTGCCTGTATAACATCTGTTGCCGGATCAGCCGCGTCATGCGAAAATTCGTGGTATTGTAGGTAAGAAAGACTGCTTGTCCGTCCAAATGCCTGGCCGATAATCAGATACTCTCCAGGAGTATCTGCCGGGATTGTTGCCGTAGCCAAAAGCTGGTTTGATGTTGAGGCTGTAGAAGCTTGTGAGCTTGCGTACTGTTGATCCAAAAAGAAATCATATATTCCGGACAACCGCATAGCAAATATTCTCTGTTTACGGATAGTGCCACTAGTCGCGTCATCCATCCTCGACTCAAGGCCTATGCTATGCGAGCCCGCGCTAAGATTTACCACTGAAGTTATAAATACCGGCTGCCAGTCAGTAGTATCCTGCGCTTCCAGCATATAGTGCCGATTTGCCGCATCCGCGTAAGGCTTATACGTACTGTTATCAATATTTATCCTTATTTGCGAAGAGTCTGAGACATTATTAACATCCAGTTCACAATACCCCATAATCAGATACTGTCCGGCAGAAGCGGGACTGATACTTAAAGAAGCTCCCAGATTTTCCCAGACCATGCTGGAAGTCATCGCATAACTTGCCGCGCCGGCATCAGTATCATAAGCATATTGATAACCGGTTTGCGAATTAATCGGGATCGCGATAAGCCGGGAACGCTTTACGCGAGTCGTGGTACCATCATCATTGCGGTGGTCAAAATCAACGTACTGCGAACCACTTAAATTTTGCGCCACATAAAATCCGGAAACAGTTGTATAATTAGTTATGTTTACTGTTTCAATTTTAACCGCGTCATTAGCTGAATATCCCATCAACTGAATACTGTTATTCAATTGAACCTGCAATTCCACACTATCAGCAGCAGTAGCTCCTTGCCACTCCAATTCCCACATGATCAGCCAATCAGTATTCGGCTCGGCAGTCCATCCCAAAGTATTATGTTCCGTCCAGGTTGTTGTGCTTGTACTGGTTTGTTCATTGAGGTTTTCACTGCTATACCATACATCATAAGCTCTAGCAGAGGGAGAAAATGCGCCTATCAGCAAAAAACAAAACAAAATTAAAAAGAGAATTCTGTGGGATTTAGCAATCTTAAGTTTTTTAAAAAAATAATTTCTCATTTTACCCTTCCCCACCAACATATTTAAATACTATTTATAATTGATATAAAACACTAAACTAATCAAGCAATTAATGTGCCAATATGGATTATAAAAACATGTTTTACCAAACTCATAACATCTTAATTTTAAGCACTTTATGAATAGCGATTTTTAGTAAATAATTTACAATTCAAATTAAATTAAATAAGTGTGTAAATATCACCTCATTGTGTATTATTTTACACGCTTAACACAGTAAAACTAACATTTCAAGCAATGCTCATTATGTTATATTTGGTTATTATGGCTGGTAGCAGGATTACTGATTAGCTTGCGGGAAATAAGCTGTCGGCTTTTGTGTAACATTTTGGCGATTTCTGAAATTGTACAGCCGTTAGAAAGTAGCTGCTCCCCTAGATATTTTATAGCCGCTACATCTTCCGGTTGGGTAAAGTGCTTGATTTTTTTAGTTCTTTCTATTTCATCACATAGCTTCAAGGTATCTTCATCTACGTTATCTACCTTATTTTTTGACTTCATGTAATATGCAAATTCCAGCCTAAACTTATTTAAGGCATTTAAATCCTGAGAGATAGTATTTAGTTGTACATTTATAGCATCGTTTATTAAATTAATATATATTTCTTTTGATTTCTCAGTATTGGCGTTTAACATATTTAAGATAAAATCGCAATCAACAAAACTTTGCCTGCTAATTCTGTCTACAAATAAATTTAAAGAACTCCACCTGTATTTACCTAATTCCTTTATTAACCTTGCTTTAAGCGGATTCAAATGAATATACAAAGATATAGCAAGCAAATATTTCTCTTTTAAACATAAACACGCCCTAAAAGGCTTACAAAAAACCGGACCTTTTCTTGAGTATTTCGCATTAAGATATTTAGCGTATTTTTCAAATAAATATTTTGCTCCCAACGAAAGATTTTCATCTTCTATTTGAACCAATAAATGCAAATGATTAGGCATCAAGCAAAATGAGAATATCTTCCAGTTAAATTTCTGCGGAATACTTTTTAACAATGAAAGCATGTAAAGATAATCGCTATCTTCTAGGAATAGCACCTCTTTCCCCGGCGCCCGGTGAGTAATATGATAAATAGCATTAGGATAGATTATTCTGTCCCTGGACAGCGGAACCCCTTCTATCTTTCTCATTCATCCTCCTTTCTCTCGATATAATTTTAAACTAGATTTCGTAACATTTCAAGCATTGCTCGTTTTGTTACTTGTAGGGAATTAGCGGGGTTTTAGCTTGTGGGTTTTTAATTTCTTGTGCAGGTTCCTTCTGTCCAGGCCTATCTCTTTTGCTGCCCGGCTCACATTTCCTTCATGCCGCATAAGGGCCTCTGTTAAGAATCTCTGCTCAAAAGCCTCGATCGCCCTTTGCTTTGCTTTTTTAAAATTAAGCGTCCGCGACTTATCTCTTAGCTCAGCAGTCTGAGCAGTTCTCACAACCTGCGGCAAATCAGCCAAATCAATCTTATTTTCTGTAGCCATAACCACAGCACGATGCACAATATTTTCTAATTCCCGCACATTGCCAGGCCAGGAATAATCCATAAGAATTTTCAGCGCCGCACTGGTCATTCCCTCGACTTTTTTTGCTTCAATCCGGTTATACTTTAAAATAAAATGCTCCACCAGCATGGGAATATCTTCCGCTCTATCCATAAGCGGTGGAATCCATAAAGGCACGACATTTAAACGATAGAAAAGATCCTCCCGAAAAGTACCTTTTTTTACCGCGTTTTCAATATTTTCATTACTTGCCGCGATTAGCCGCACATCAACTGTCCGATTTAAGGCCTCGCCAACCCGCTTAATCTGCCCGTCCTGAAGAACTCTTAACAGTTTTGCCTGCACTTCTTTGGAAATATGCCCGATTTCATCCAGGAAAATTGTTCCGCCATCAGCCACTTCAAACAAGCCTTTTTTATCCTGACTTGCTCCGGTAAAAGCACCCCGGATATGGCCAAATAATTCACTTTCCAGTAAACTTTCAGTTAAAGCCGCGCAATCAACCGGCACAAAACTCTTTTCTTGTCTTGGACTTAAAGCATGGATTGCCCTGGCAACCAGTTCTTTTCCTGTGCCAGTCTGGCCTTGAATTAAAACCGTGCTTTTCGTGGGAGCTACTTTCTTAATCAATTCAAACATTTTAAGCATAAACGCATTTTCCGAAATAATATCAGAAAAAGTATATGTTTTTTTAAGCTCTTGGCGCAAAGCTAAATTTTCCGCTTCCAGCCGCTTCTTTTCCAAAGCTTTATCTATAACAATCAATATTGCCTCAATCTCAAAAGGCTTTGAAAGATAATCATATGCCCCGGATTTTATTGCCCGGATAGCGTTTTCCATTGTGCCATATGCTGTCATCATAATAACTATTACCTGGGGAAACTTGGCTTTTATTTTACTTAAAAGCTGCAAACCATCCATACCCGGCATCTTAAAATCAATTATTGCCAAATCCGGAACCTGCTTTTCAATTAATTCCAGGGCAACATTGCCATTTTCAGCAGTTGTAACTTTATAACCATTATCAATAAGCAATTTATTTAAAAACTGCCTCATGCCTTGCTCATCATCTACAACTAAAATATGCTCTTTTTTCATTATTAATATTTATCCCTTAATTGGTAACAATACTTCTACTGAGGTACCTTTACCCCATTGACTTTCAATTTTTATATCTCCTCCATGAGCCTGGACTATGCCATAGCTTAAAGATAATCCCAATCCTGATCCCTTACCCTGATCTTTTGTGGAAAAGAATGGCTCAAAAATTCTATTTAGATTCTCTTTGGGAATTCCTTCCCCAGTATCTTTAAACAAAACTTTTATTTGATCACCCGCTCTTTGGGTTGAAATTTTAAGACTGCCGCCTTGCGGCATACTTGCTTCTGCATTCAGAATAATATTTATAAACACCTGCTCAAGATGGATCTGATCAGCTAAAACACTTGGTAAATTTTCCCCTAGGATTTTAGTAATTTCGATATTTTTATTTAAAATCCGGTTTTGGGTAAAGATTAAAGCATTTTCAATTGCCTGATTAATATCCACAAAAACCATCTGCATTTGCTTTTCGCGGGCAAACTGGATTAAACTGTTTACAATATATGAGCAACGTCTTGTATAGCTTTCAATTGTCTCAAGCAGCTGGATTGATTCCTGAGGATTAGCTAAAGATTTTTTTTCTTTTAATTCTTTTATCAGCATTTGCGCGTGCCCCAAAATTACACCCAAGGGGTTATTAATTTCATGCGCAATCCCTGCGGATAGCACCCCGAGTGAAGCCATTTTTTCCGATTCAATCAGCATTTGCTGTTTGGCATTAAGATCCTTGGTTACTTGTTCAATTTTATCTTGCAAACGCAGATTCCAATCTTCAATTTCTTTTTTAGAACCAGCTAATTCATCGGACATATGATTAAACGCGCGGGTTAAATCACCAATCTCATCATTAGAAAAGATCATAACTTTTTTGGAAAAATCTCCCTGAGCAATGGCTTTAGTCATCTTTATAAGCTCATGAATTGGTCCAATAATCGACAGCTTGAAAAATATTCCGATTATAAGCACAAACGCGCAAATAATCACAAAACTCATTAGAATAATCGAATTTCTCCGCGCGCGAATCAAGGAAAACACTTGCTCTGATGAAATCAAAATCCCTACCGCGCCCAGTGATTTCTTTTGATTGTCTAAACTAATATAAAGCGGACTAATAATCTCCGTTAAATATTCCTTTTCCCCCACTTTATGCTTTATTACTTTTTCATCTTGCATCACCTTAAGATAAATTGATTTTTCTTGCTCGTTTAGCGCTAAATTACCGCGCCCTTTAGTCGCGGATATTAAAAACTGCAAATCTTTTAAAAATATTTTTATATCGCGGATTTCTTTATCTTTGAGCATATTACCGATTAAGTCTTCCAAATAAGTAGAATTTCTTTTAACCTCAGCTAAAACAAGTTCCAAAGATTTTGAAAGTGATGTCGCAAATCTTAAAGCTTCCTCTTTGTAGTAGGCATTGCGATTTTTTCTTAAGGCTGTAACAATCTCTCCTTTTTGCGAAGGAAACCTTGCTTTCATCTGCATAATCCCCAGCAGCTCATTCTTATTTATATCAGAGGCAAATAAAGGCAGAAAATGGATAACAATCTCCCGCCCCAACTCAGATTTAACAATAGCTCTTGAGCGCTTAGTTTTAAGCACATCATCAATTATTGATATATACTGAACCTCTGGCACTGATCCAATTTGATGTTCAGAACTAGCGGCAATAACAACTTTTTCTTGGGCAATAATTACAATTTCTTCAATATCTTCATTGCTCTGAGTTAATTTTTCTACGTTTTGTTGCAAAGCCTCATAGGCTCGCAAATTACTTCCCAGGATATTATCAAGATGCGCCCCGAGAATAGACGAGAATAACCCAGCCTTATCCAGGATGCGAGCTTTAAGCTCTTTGGTCTGCATACTGATTAGAAAGGAAAATACTGCGGCAATAATCACCACAATAATAACTATCTGGATTGTAAGTTTTTGAATCAGCCGATTATTCATAGCCCTCACTTATTAAGAATTGTTTTTGTTTTATTGTCTCATAAACTGCTGCATTAAGGCAAGCAATGCTTGATATCCCAAAAGCGTCACCGTCTTCAAGATAGGCTAAGCCAGGGCATCTTGTGCAAAAACATGATAGCTTGCAATTATTACATTGCTCAATATTTATTTTTTTTCTCAGCTTAGTTAAAAATTTCGAATTTGCCCAGATGTCTTTAAAATCAGCTTCAAAAACATTGCCTAATTTTTCCGGAAGCTGAATACAAGGATAAACATCGCCTTTGGCCGAAATACTGGCCATAACAGTCCCCGCAGGACAAGTAAAATCATCCGCAACTTGATTTTGAAAAACAGCTTTTTGCTTTAATAATGCATCTTGATAAAAAGCACCCAGCTGCTCCTCAGATAAGCGGTAAATTAAAACATCCTTTGATCCGTCATCTTTAGGCGAAACAATTGGGTCAATAATATAAGGCACCTTAAGCTCATTTGCCAGTTTAATCACATCTTTATACTCAGCAAAGTTGTCTTTCATTAATGTGCATTTTAAATTAACCGGAATTTGCTCATTTTTTAATAAGCTTATCGCGTTTATTGATTTAGCAAAAGCTCCTTGGCAGCCAGTAATCTTGTCATGGGTTTTTGCCGACGCGCCTTGAATACTTATCCCTACTTCACTTAGATTTAATTTCTGAATAGTCTTAATATTACTCTGATTTATTAAAGTACCATTAGTAAACAGTGATAAGTCAAAGCCGCTTTGGCGCAAATAAAAACATATATCAAAAATATCCTGTTTTGTAAAAATCTCACCGCCAGTTAGCGATAAAAACAAAGTCCCTGCCTGCCTTAATTGCCTGGCAATATCCTTAACCTGAGCAAAACTAAGTTCGGCATTATCTTTAAAATTATAACAGTGACAACAACTAATGTTGCAGCGCCTGGTCAGCTCAAGAACAACACTAATTGGGATTGCTTTTTTCTTTAAATCTTCTTTTACTTTATCCCAGATAGTTTTCATTTAATTATCCAGTTATTTCAATTATCGATTTTTCTGATAATTCTTTTAGAAAAATCTCAACATCTTCTTGTATTTGCCAAGGCGGAGCATCATACTCTGCTTGGATTTGTTCGAGCAATTCTTTCTGCTTTATTGGATTTTCAATCAATTGCCAGATTCTTCCTCCTACACCTTCGAGAATATGCATTTTTCTAGTTTGGCTTGTTACTACAATAATATTCTCTTCAACCTGCTGCCAAGCTGCTTGGCTGTTCCGCACTATTGTTTTTGCTGATTCCATTAATTATCCTCCTAAGATCAAAATTGAATAAATCAACCCTATATCCGCGAATACAATCGCATACAGACTTAACCTGATTGATTAACTTCTGATTAGATTCATCATCCCAGGCAAAAAAGAAAATATTTGCCAATAGATTAGAAAACGTTTCCATTTTACTTAAAACCCTAAAACCATTAGGTATATTTTTACTTAAAAATGATATCATCTGCAAATAAACACATTGACTTGATATTGGCCCATCAAATTCACCTTTAAACGGAGTTGAAAAAAGATAAACCTTGCCATTCACGTGTCTGATAATAACTAGTTCATCACTCAGAACTTGAAAATCTTTGGCCATTTTTGCTGTGGTTGTTTTCCCGCTTTCTGATGCCCCGGCAAATAAATAACCATTATCTTGGCAAGCCAGCCCAACCGAATGCACAAGAAAACCATTATTTTCTAATAATACAACGGAATAAAATACCCGTAAAAAACAATTAAAAACCCCTGCTAAATCAGCTAAATGCACTTTTGCGGTCTTATGCTCCACATTTATGCTGCCGATAAACTCATCGCCTTGTACTTTAAACACCGCTTTTTTTTTAAAAACACTGATTGAATCTATTTCTTGAGGGGTATAATCATGGATGACTTCAATTAAAAAATAATCACTGCTGTCTTTGGCTTGGACAAATGCGCTAAATTCCTGGGCGATTTTTTTAATAAAATCAAGATCGTCACTTTTGATTTTTAAGCATATCCCGCCAATTGATAAATACATAGATGAGCTCGCTTTGCTTTTAATAACTTAGACCCCAATAAGCTTAAACATTTTTCTGATTCCGTATAAGCTCATTGCGAAAAATCGCTTTAAATAATGCCAGAATGTTATTTTTTCAACTGCTAAATGAAAAAATTGCTTATCAATAAATATTGACTGCCAAAGGCATTTTAGTTTAGCAATAAATCCTTTTTTTGAAAACAAATAAAGCAGTTCTCCAGAGACATCTCTTCGTCTATTGTGCATTAACATATCTAGTGACCTTTTCTCAAAACTATTTAGTTTCAAGCATGAGAATTCCTTAATTAGCTTTTGAGGAACAGGCAAAATTCCATTAGCATCCAGATATTTTAATATGTAAAAAACAGGCTTTTCCAAACCATACTGCCGGGATTTTAAAACTAACTTATCCCAATCAAAGTTATCTTTGCAATCAGATATAAGATTGCGAATATCATAAAACCAGATCAGCCTTGAAAATGAATGCTCTTGTAAATGCGCGCAACAATTAATTACCGCGTCGTAAACTGATAAGGTTTTCACATAAACACTATTGCTTTTAGAAGCAATTGCTTCCAGCCAAATAACCGTGTTTTTTATATTTGGAGAATAAGGATTTTGCGCTAATTTGTAAGAGCAGATATAATCCGCATGTAAATCAATAAATAAAGCACTATTATCAAACAAGTAGGGATAGCCTTTCGGGTGCTGATATCCCAGACTTTCCAGTAAATTTTTAACTTTAGATATATCCTCTTTATGAATAACCAGATCCACATCACTCATACTTCGACTGCCCAGGGGATATATTCTATTCAAAAAATCAGCACCCCGCAGTAATAATACCGCTATTTGATGCTCTTCAAAAGCTTGGATCACATTTTCCAGATGCGTAGTAATTAATAAATTTCTACCAAGATTACGCATATAATTCTGTTTAATTTCATACAATACCCATTCAGGCAATTTACTATTCAGCCCCCATTTACTAAGGTTATCAAACAATAAGCCATCAACTCCTTCGGCAAAAACCTTTTTTAAAAACAAATGCCAGTTAAAATAAGGCAGATTAACTCGGTCTATTGCCTGTTGACAGTCAGAAGGATTGCGCAAACAAGCAATAAGCATCTTGTCTATGGCCGCGGCAGAATTTACAGCATTTCTATAAATATTCATATTATTCAATTCTTAGGTTTGTCTTTGATAAGATAAAAAAGAGATTAAGCCTCTGACTATCTTTCTTAGCAGTCTTATCGGAATATAAAGAAAAGCTCCTATAATCATAAATCTCGAGATCAAAAAACCAGAGCGTCTTGCAGAATTAGTATCTAATCTTATTCTTTTCCTACCACTTTTTTTTTCAGCCACTTTCCCGATTAAATCTTGTTCGCGAACCGGCAAGTCAGGAAAAATCAAAGCATCTGCTTTGGTTTGAAAACTAGCCTTGTTGATTTTAAAAACCCGATGACAAAGCATCCGGCTTCCATTATAAGTTAAAACTATTTCTCCCACAGCAAGTTGTTCGACTCGGCAAGGAACAAGCTGGATAATATCCCTGCTTTTTAAAAAAGGATACATCGAATTGCCAATAACTGTTATCTGAAGATTACCTTTTCTTAGGATATCACGCTTATATGTTTCTGCCCGCGCAGCCTGAATAGCATTTTCCATTATTATTTAATATATACTTTTATTGCCGCTTTTTTCTTATAGTCATCGACCCATTGCTGGTACATATCATACTGTTTGATCATTTTTACTTTTTTAAGGTAATCCGCTTTTTTATTCTCAAATTCAGCTGGATCAGCCTTGCGGATTTTCATTATTTTAAACACTCCATAGCCTTTATAAATCGAAGCCGGGGGATAAAATGCTCCAATTTGTTCATCGAGCATTTTATAAGCATCTTCTTTAGTAAAACCCCACATATGGATAAGAAAATCCAGCGCCACAAATCCCGGAACTTTAAAAGATCCAGGATCTTTTCTTTTTTCATCTTCCCAGAAACCAGGCACTCTCCCTGACGCTGCATAAAATTTCTTTGCTTGGCTTTCCGAACCGAATCTCAGAACATCCGCTCCGCCTTCGGCAAATGTGTCAAAAAAGAAATTATAAGCAATCGCTACGGTTCTATTCTTTTTTAGAAAATCAGCATATTTCGATTTATCAACAATTTCCGGCTGCTCTTTTGCCGCTATTTTGCGCATTAGTTCATCGCTTGTGGTAAAACCAGTAATATATTTTCTGAAATCAGCCGGTTCTACGCCAAATTTGTCCTTGATCCACTGATTATACTTATCAGTTTCCTCTTTCCATTTAAAATTCACCTCATTATCGCGTAATAATCCCTCTATTGCTTTATCCACATCCGCGTCTTGCGCTTTGAATTTACGAATTCCTGCTTCATAAGAATAAACCAGATCATTCCAAATTAAGTCATCATTCGCTTTTTGCGTAACTGGAATTATAGACTTTTCATAAAACTCTTGAGCTTGTTCTTTATCATCAAACTGCTTTAATTCAACCATAAGCGTATTGTACTCATTAAGAAACTTGTCATAAGCCTCTTCGTCTGACACTTCCGGATTAAAACCATCAATTATCTGATTTCTAAGTTTTTCCAGCTTTACCAAATGCTCCATCTGATTGCGAAAAACTTCCACTGGCTCGCCTAATTTTTCTTTAACCCATTGCTGATACTTTTCTTTATCGACTCTAAAGCTAAAATCAACCTTATTTGTTTGCAAAATCTTCTCGATTTCTGAATCTATCTCATTATCCGTTACAGTAATTCCCCGGTTAAATGACTCATAAGAAAAAAGCAGTTCTTGCCAAACAAGCTCTTCAAGCTCTGCTTCATCCTTGGGCGAGCCTCTCCATTTAGCGCCAAATGTCATTACTACCCTTTTAGCAAAATAGTAATTCCCGACTGAAACTGGCACGCCAAAAAACTCACCCGCAACTTGAGATTCTTCATCCTGAGCATTCTGAGCTAAAACACTAGTGATATTGATTGTAGTTATTAGACAAATTGCTAAAAAACAAGCAATCCCGTTGCGATATGATTTACCCATAATAATCCCTCCTTAGAAAACTAACTTGAACCGCCCTATTCAAAAAATCTAAATCTTTATTGTGCTTTATTTTATCATACATCGTAATATTTTTTCAAGTCATATTAGAATAAGAAATATTGCTGCTCTGGGATAAAAAAACATCTCTTGACTGCTAATTCGCTATCTGCTAATTTAATTAAATGAGTAATTCAGATATTATACAAGTCAGGAATGTCGAGAAATCTTTCTTTCCCGTGCTAACTCTAGGGGATATCCTGGGAATTAGACTAAAAAGAAAACCGCCTGTTAAAGCTTTGGAGGATATCAGCTTTCAGTTAACTGCCGGCAAAATATTAGGCATTCTCGGACCAAACGGAGCGGGTAAAACCACTTTATTAAAATGTCTTTGCAATTTAATTATTCCGGATAAAGGCACAATACTTATCGATCAATATTCTGGCGATAAATACCCGGCTAAAATAAAATCCCTGATTGGTTTAGTGGACAATGAGGAACGAAGTTTTTATTGGCGCTTAAGCGGCATGCAAAACCTAGAGTTTTTCGCTGCTTTGTACGGGTTAAGCCCTAAACAGACAAAACTTAGGATCACTGAGCTTTTATCTATTTTCAATATAGATTTCATGCTCAAACGTTTTGATACTTACTCGACTGGAATGAAAAGAAAGCTTTCGCTATTAAGAGCAATCATCCACAAACCTAAAATACTTTTAGTTGATGAGCTGACTAAAAGCCTTGATTTTGATACAGCCTTAAGCTTATATAAATTTATTAAGAATTTAAGCAATAATGGCACGACGATTATCTTAACCAGTCACAATATTCCTGAAGCAGAAAATCTCTGTAATACATTCATGCTGCTGGTGAAAGGAAAAATCTCAGCCATGGGCAATCTTGAAGATTTACGCCGGAAATTTAAAACCGCAAACGCGTCCTTAACTGATATTTACAAGATGGTGATGGAAAATGCTTAGAAAAATTTTCGCGCTGCTTAAAAAAGATTTTTTACTGGAATCAAGCTATAAATTAGCTTTTATTATGAATATTTTCAGTGTCTGCGCGTCGCTGTTAATATATTTCTTTATTGATAAATTATTTGGTAACAATATGAACAAATACTTGGAAAAATTTGGGGTGAATTATTTTTCTTATGTTTTATTAAGCATGGCTTTTTTCAGCTATATTGGAGTCGGAATCGGATCTTTTTCATCCCGGATTCGATTTGAACAATTACAAGGAACGCTCGAATCCCTGTTCCTAACGCCCACAAAAACTGAAGTAATCCTATTAAGCATGACCATCTGGAATATTATCTTTGCCACAATAGATGTTATAATCTATTTTATTTTTGGTGTATTTTTATTTAAAATAAATTTTAGCAGCATTAACCTAGTCTCGACATTTACCACACTTGTTTTAACTATTATTTCTTTCAGCAGTTTGGGAATTCTTTCAGCTAGCTTTATTTTAATTTATAAAAGAGGCAATCCCACAGCATGGTTAATCAGTACTTTAGAGGGTGTGGTTGGCGGAGTTTACTTTCCGATTAGTGTTTTACCAGGGTATTTGCAAATAGTTGCGCATTGTTTGCCGGTGACTTATGCGATCCGCGCCATAGAACTAGCGGTTTATCAAGGTTATAGCGTATCTCAACTTAAAAACGAACTGCTGTTTTTGCTCATCTTCTCTGTTATCCTTTTCCCGCTTAGCCTAAAAGCCTTTAAAAAAGCAATATATAAGGCCTGCTGTAATGGCAGTTTAACCCAGTATTGATGCGGCCCTGGGCAAGTTTGTAAAGCTGAAAGTTCATAAAGTTAAAAGGTCGATGGTCAATAGCTGATAGCTAATGGTCGATAATTTTTGTTTTCAGTAGTGCGTCGTGAGTCGTGCGTATTGCGTAAAAAAATTCTAACTGATAAGCAACTCAATACTCTAAACGCTGTTAAGTAAAAAGGGCAGGAATAATTATTGAGGCGGGTTTGAAGCCTGATTTTGACAGGACAGGCAAAATCAGAGATTCATCCTCGGAGCATTACAGGATGTAATGCGAGAATGAGCCATAATAATTGATTCCAAACCGCCCGTAATAAGCTGGTGAAGGACACATAGCTAGAATAATTTACGCGTTCTTTATTATCTTTATAATCTTATCAATATCACTCTGCTTAAGCAAAGGATGGCAAGGCAAAGTTAATAAATGTCCGGCCAGATAAACCGCATTGGGAAAATTCCCCCATTGATAGCCTAAATCAAACATATGATGTAATGGCTTGATATACATCCGGGAAGTTTCAATCCCCGCCTGTTTTAATTTTACTTCTACCTTCTCTCTTTTCTTGAGGTCACGAAATACAATTGGTAAGCGGTTAAAAGCCGGTTTGGAGTTTTTTAATATTTGGGGCAATATAAGTTGTTTCTCTGATTCAAGCGCGGCTATAAGCCTCATCCCATTTTCATATCGCTTATTAGATCCAGCTTCCAGATTTTTCAACAAAGCCATTGCGAGATTAGACTGCAAACCAGTATATTTTTTCAGATCAATATCGTCGGGGGGGGTAGTCTCTTTAAACCGCGCAACAACAGGATATAGACTGCCGTATATTATCGGATGCACAACCCATGCGAGAATAAGCAACCTAACAAAAATCTTTATTTTCATCATGAAACTTTGTTGTTCAGCTTTACTTATCTGTTCAATTATTTTTTTAGCCAAAGACTGATCATTGGTTACAATCACTCCTCCGCCAAAAGTAGATAAATTTTTTCCCTTATTTAGGCTGAAAAAACTTATCTGCCCTAAACTGCCCACAGGTTTTCCATTTATCAGCGTCCCCATGCTTTGACAGGCATCTTCAATAATGAAAATATCCGGATACTTATTCTTAAGCTTTTCAATGTCACAAGCCGCGATCCCAAACATATGTACTCCCATGATACCCAGAGTATTTTCCGAAACAACTTTATCTAAAAAATTAGTATCTAAATTAAAATCCTCTGGGGATACCTCACAAAGAACTGGCTTTAATCCCGCTTTTTTAATTGCGATGATCAAAGAACCAGCAGTATATGCCGGTAAAATCACTTCTGTTTTAGAAGAACATGTTTTTAACGCTTCTAAAATCGCATATAAACAACTAAGCCCGGAATTCAGAGAGAAAACATATTCGGATTGAACATATGACCTGATCATATTTTCAAACTTAAGACAAGCCTTATTATCATTAAACAGACTTGTCAAGCTGGCAATAATACTCGTGATCGGGAGCTGGGTTCCACTGATTGGAATTTTTTTAATCATATTTACTTCCTTTTAGCTTCAATTACAAAAATTGGGGCAAAACTATTTTTCGGAAAACCAACCGCGATTTTTTGGATTATTTCAAAACCATTTAGTTCAAGATAATCAGCGATCTTTTTATAGCTATAAGTGCGCAGCGGCAAGTCTTTAACTGTTGGATCATAATATCTAGCAAATTTATATTTTAAATAAAGCAGCGGATTTAAACTATTTCGAATATCTAAAATTATTTTACCATCTTTTTTTAAAACCCTTGAAATTTCTTTTATACTTTGTTGAACCATTTCTTCGCTGGGTAAATTAAAGAGAACATTAATACAAATCACTCTATCAAAAAAAATTCCCCCAAAAGGAAGCTTGGTCGCATCAGCTTGTGTGAGTTTGGCATTTACAATAGCGTTTTGCCCAAGTTTCAGTTGAGCTCTTTTAAGAATATCAAGCCAAATATCAATCCCATAAATATCAAGTTTAGGTTTTAATTTTGCCAGCTTTAAAAGCAGCAGCCCTTCACCACAGCCTACTTCCAGAATTTTGCCTTGAGTATTTTCTGATAAAGAGACAACTTTATCTCTTACCGCATTTTGCCAAATACCCGCAGAATACTCTCCTTGCTCATCACTTTTAGATAATTTTCTATGTAGCCAAGAATAAATTTTATCCAGCATTATTCAGCCCTTTTCAGCAAAGCAATTACTGCTTTCGCGACATCATCTGTTTGGATTGACTGCATGCAAATCATATTATCACAAAAAACATTCTCACAGGGAGCGCATTCTTGTTTATTATAAAACACAATTGCCGGTTTAAATATAACTCTCGGATCAAAACGCTTAATATCTCCTGGACCAAATAAAGCAATCAGCGGTGTTTTTAAAATAGCGGCGATATGCATCGGCCCGGTATCGTTAGAAATAAACACATTACAGCTAGCGATTAAAGTCGCGGTTTGCTTTATATTAAGTTCCCCGGCAAAAGAAATGACTTTGTCCGGCACAGTTTTCACAAGCATCTGCGCTAAATTTATTTCATTATATCCACCGGTAATCACAAAATAGCAGTCAACTTGTTTGCTGATCATCTCAACAAGCTGACAAAATCTTGCGATTGGCCAGCGGCGTGTCGGCATGCCTCCGGGATGTATGCCGATAATAATCGAATCTTTACTGATATTCTGCGCAAGCAATTTTTTCTCAATATCAACTAAATCATCAGCCGATACTTTAAAATTGATTTCTCTATCCACCACCGCGGCTCCCAATGCCTCCACCATTTCAAGATCATATTCTGATTCATATTTCATCCCAACTTGGGTTTCGGGAATTTTTATATCAAAGAAGTTTCCTCTTTTTTCCGTATCCCTGCCTGCTATTTTTTTTGGGTTAATAATCTTCAGCAGCAATTTCATTTTTTTAGCGCTTTTATCGCTGACCAAGGTACGCATATTTACCGCGACATCAAAACTCTCCATTCTTAACTTGAGTAAAGTAATAATATGGGCAAATATTCTGGATATTCCCAAAATCCCCCCATAATCCATTTTCAAGCTGTAGATATTATCAATAAATTCAAAATCCTCAGCAAGCGCATAAACTTTATCAGTAGTCAACAATGAAATCTGCGCAGCAGGAAAAGATTCGCGCAGAGATTTTAAAGCCGGAATTGATAAAAGCAGATCACCTATTCCCGCTAAATTTACAATTAAAATCTTTTTGTAATTCATATTTTTTTATTTTCCATAAAAGGTTAAGTGCCAGTAAATGATTTAAAAATGGAATATTTGCCAGATATGGTCTGGTTGTATCTACATATTTAAAGGAAAATTTAAAATTACCTTGTCTCAACAGTGACTCAAAACCACTCCGGTTTATAAGGCCATAATGCAAATCCGTATTCGGTACACTTTTTTTAAACAAAACATGTTTTAGCTTACAATAAACTTCTCCCCAATATTCTCTTATTGCATTTGGAGTAAAAACAACCCCTAATCCCCCTGGCTTTAAAACACGATAAATTTCTTTTAGCAAAATCTTCTTTTCCGCGTCAGTTATATGTTCAATAAAATCCGCGATAACCACTTTATCAAAACAACTGTCTTTATATGGCAGATTTAAAGCACTGGCTGTTACAAAGGCGCTGCTATTATTAGTTTTAAACCGCTTTGCTAGAATTTTTGCGATTTTTAGTGATTCATGTGAATAATCAATTCCAAAACCATAAGACTTTTTCTTCGCTGCCGCAAAAGCAAAAGTACCCACTCCGCAGCCTATATCCAAAACTTTTTCATTTGGTTTTGGATCAAGCGATTTCACTACAATATTAATCCGTCTCTTCTGTGCAATAGTTTTCGGCTGATAATAATTATCTATCTGAACCTGCAGACCCTCAGCTAAAACATTCTGGTCATAGACTTCAGCATTTATCTCACGCGCCATTTTTACCTGCTAATTTTAGCACTGCTTGATAAACATCATCGACAGTTATCGTTTCAATCCCTGGCTTGCGCACAATCTGATACTTATCACAATGCGGCCCCCAATACCTGAAATCATCTAAAGAATTGACCAGTCCGGTAATTGCCACTACCGGAATATTTAGAGCACAAGCTATATGCATCGGTCCGGTAATATTACCAATATACATTGACGCTCTTTTGAGCACTGATACAAGCTCTGTTAATTCAACATCTAAACAAACTATTGGTATATGTTTCATGCTTTTCATTATATCCATAATAATCGCTTGTTCAGCGCCTGTTCCGGTTAGAATGATACTGGCTTTGTTTTCTTTAATCAATTGATCGCAAAGCTGAGCAAAACCTTTTTTTCCCCAGCGCAGGCATTCCTGTCTTGCCCCAGAATGAACAACTATTGTTAGCCCTGTTAGATTATTATCTAAATAAAACTTCTCGGCAAACCTTTCACCTTCCGGGGTTATAGAAACATCCAGTTTCTTATTATCCGTAACTGCTCCGATCTTTTCCACAGCACGAAGGGTAAAATCAATTTCATGCTGGGGTTTTTCTCTTCGATCATCCTTAATCTTATCGGTCAAAAAAAATCCACCTCCAGATCCAATAAAACCAATTCTCCAATCAGCCCTGCTTTTAAAAAGTATCTCATTTTGCTTAAAGCCAGCATGCAAAGCAATTGCCAGATCATATTTAGTATTTAAAACCTCTTTTTCATCGATCAAAATCTTATTAATATTTGGATTATTTGCTACTAAGTCTTTAGCATACTTATTAACCAATAAATGAATTTGCGCGTCAAAATATTTATGCCTTAAAGCGCGCAAAGCCGGGGTTGACAAGACAAGATCGCCTACCCTGTCATTACGCACAATTAAAATCTTTTTAACCGCGTTTTCATCCCATGGTTTTTTCTTTGGTAAAACCTTAAAAACCCGAGCAATTAAAAAAATTAAACCGCCAATAAAATCAGACAGAATATAGCTATATTTGCGAATTAATACACCTATCCACCCCAAGTTCAGAAAATATACGATCTTTTTAGCTAAACCCCTTAAGAACCTCATTATTTTTCCCCTAGGATAGAATCATAGATATTCTCAATTAAGCGCGTATTTTTTCTAGCATCAAAAAAATTTTCTGCTCTTTTGCGAGATATCAAGCCAAGACTGTCTTGCAAAGCTCTATTACTTTGAATCTTTTTTATAATTTTCGCAAGATCTTGAGCATCGCCAGTTTTAAACCCAAACTCCTTTAAATCATAACCCAAAGCTTCTAAATTTTCCGGGTTGTCTGATGCTATCGCTATTTTACCTAAGGCCATGGCCTCAATAATAATTCTCGACAAACCTTCCCCATCAATCGATGGTAAAACTACAATATCAACTGAATTTATTTCATCGCGCACGTTTTGTTTATACGGTTTAAACTGAATCCTTTTATCGGCTTCGGCCAATTTTTTAAGCTCAGCAAGATATTGGTCCTCGCCGCTGCCCATAATCAAAAGGCTAAGATCACCTTCTAAATCCTTCACTGCCTTTATCAATATTTCTATTCCTTTTCGTTTTACAATCCGTCCAAAACAACCAATACGCAAAAGCTTTTTTTTAGCATTATTATTCGCAATTGGCTTAAATTCATCAAGATCCACAGAGTTGTAAACAATATTAATTTTATTCTGAGTATCAATACCTTCAAATCTTGCTGTCAGTGATTTGGAAACCGCGATCATTTGATCCGTTAATTTATATACGATCCTATCGATCCATCTAACCTTATCACTAACCCTCAAATGAAGGATCACTGGAACTTTTAGAAAAATTCTAACAATGCCGGCATAAAAAGTTTCCCGGGTTGAATCTGTGTGAATAATATCAATACCATTATCCCGGACAATTCGACTAAGCTTTAACCCCGCGTCTAATATTGAAAAAATATGCATTGATCTTATTCGTGGAAAACTCAGTTTAATAACTTCAATCCCTAGTTTCAATAGTTCTTTTTCTAATTCACCACTTTCCGGAACAAGAACAAAAGGCATAAATCTACTTTTATCGAGATTTTTAAGCAATAAAAGCAAACTTCTTTGCCCTCCGCCTGCTAAATCGCCAAAGCTGCTGATAAACAATATATTATGTTTGTTTTTTTTATTATTTTCCATGATATAATTCCAAATACAACTTTGTGATCGCTTTTAGCATGACCTCTTTGGAGAATTTTTTTTCAACAGTAAGCCGGGCTTTTTCACCCATTAGCTTTGTCTTATCCCAATCATTGCACATCATAATTATTGCCTGGGCGATTGACTTAGAATCATAAGGTTTTACTAATAAACCATTTTTCTTATTTTCTATAATTTCCGGAATTCCTCCGACATTGGTGCCAATCACCGGAATTCCTCCGGCCATGGCCTCAAGCAAAGCAATCCCTAGCCCTTCTCGCTCACAGGATGCCAGCACTGCAATATCAAAAGTACTGATTAAAGCTTCTATATTTTTAACATTACCCATAAACGATACATATTCCGCTATCCCCAAGTTTCTGACTTGTTTTTCTAATTGTTTTCTTAACACCCCATCTCCCACCAGCATAAATCTTACTTTATCCGGAAGCGTATCCAAAACCTCTTTTGCCGCTTCCAGCAGATATTTATGCCCCTTATGTTCAACTAATGAGGCCACGCAGCCCACAGTGAATCTTTTATTTTCTTGTTTTTTTATTGAAGAGACAACTTCAAACTTATTGACATCTATCCCGTTATAGATTACTTGAATTTTAAGCGGGTTAATTTTTTCATTTTCTTTAACAAACTCAGCCACAGCCTTAGAGCAGCAAATAATTTTTTTTGTAAACAGGCTAAATATTTTTTCAATAATCAGCTGCTTTTTATTGTAATTATAATAAGTTGAATGGATATGGGCGATTATTACCTTTACGCCGGAGAGAAATGCTGTTAAGCGCCCTATGGTTGTCGCTGTATAGCCATGAGTATGCACTATATCGATTTTATTTTTTTTAAATTTAGAACAAAGACTCAGTAAGAATAAAGGGTTGCGCGGTGATTTCATATCAAGATTTTCAATCTCCACTGCCTTTGATTGCAACTCATCATAAATCTCACCGCCTCTTGATAAGCACCAGACTTTAAGATTAAATGTTTCTTTATCTAAACCGGTCGCAATACTCGCGATGATTTTTTCCAAACCACCGGTTTTTAAATCTTCAACTATATGCACTACATTTATCTTCATGTCTAATCTTTCCTGGCAATACCAAATATAACTGGAGTTAAAATATTTGGAGCAACAAATCCCTGATACCACATAAGCTTAGCCAGCACAAACCGGATTGATTCAGCTATAAGCTTGTTTAAAAATCCTTTATCAATACTCGGTAAAATTTTTATATTTCTAAACCCGGCAAGATACAATATCTGGTAAAAGCTTTTTTCCGTAACACAAAACTCATGCGTAAAATCAGCATAACGCAGCCTGATAGACATAGGGTTACCGCAATTCGGCGTCCGTAAAAATACTTGGCCTCCGGGCTTTAAAGCAGCATGGGTTAATTTTAGGAATTCAATAACCCGTTCTTTTTTAATGTGTTCTAAGATATCATGCGCCGCAATCAGATCAAATTCTTGTTTATGTTTACCTAGGAACTCAAAGGCATCTTCATTTATAATTTCCGCTTTAATTTTTTCTTGGCAGAATTTTACCTGCTGTGCTGAAATATCAATGCCCATAAAATTATTATAACCTTTATGCCTTAAATAATAAAGAAAATGCCCTCCGCCGCAGCCTACATCCAAGATCTTTGCATCCTTTTTTTCCGGCAGATAGGAAGCATAGACAAGGTCAAAATTCTCTACATGGTCTAAATATTCCGCTTCTGTGAATTTATTGGAATTACCGAAAACCGCATCAAAATATTCATCATAGCAATCTTGTTTTAGCATATTAATCCTCCTTGATAACAGTTTTAAGCATCTGTTTCATCCTCTGTTGATACGTATGTTTTTCGATTACCTGTTGATATCCTGCCTCGGCCATTACCCGCGTTTTATCCGGATTATCAAGAAGCTCCTTAATATTATTACGCAATTGGCCTATATCATTATAAATAGATAAATGTTTATTGTCTTCAAAGTTCAGCAAAATATCTCTTTGATTATCAACTAAAGTAGCACATTTACACGCTAAAGCTTCATAAACTTTTGGACTAACTTGGTAACATAAAGTTTTGCCGTCCTGATAATGGCTGACAATAACAATCTTGGCAGCAGCATATATTTTAAGCCAAAGTTCCGGCTTTATATTTCCCGCGTACTTTATTTTTTGCTTAAGCGGAGAATGATATTTCAGTTTTTCCCAGCCTGGCCCCCAAATACCTAAATCAAAGTCCGCAATTTGTTCAAACATCACAGCTCTGTTTTCATAGCATGAACCGACAAATACAATATCATTCCCGTACATTTTTTGTTCCTGTTTTGTAATTTCAACCGGCTTATGAAATTCTTCATCGCAAGCAAAAGGCAACCAGCTTATATTTTTTAATCTTAAATCACTCAAAAGTTCTATTGCCTCGGTTCCGCCGCAAAAAACATAATCATACGCAGGCGCAGTATTACGTAAAATTGAAAAACTATTTTGCTGATCAAAAAATCGCGGAGGATCAATTGTCCATAAAATTGTAACTATGCCTTGTTGTTTGAGTTTTTTAATTGTCAAAGCACTAATCCGATGCCCTCCGGCAACAACGCATAAATCCGGATTTTCTTTTGCCGCGCATCTGAGCAAACGATTATTTAATTGTTTTAAATCCCAATCATGTAAAAGAGTTAGGTTTTTCCTTAATCTTCCTGGTAAAATAAAACTGCGGTCATCAAACGCAATGCATTCATGACCTAGCTGGCGAATAGTCTTTTCGCAATATTCCGTAATGCTGATAAAATTTGGATTATGATAGGCCACAAAAATAATTTTTAAACTTTTCAAAGCTCACACTACTTTCCTTGCATTATTGAAAATATTTCCTTGAGTCTATGAACATAAGTATGTTTACTAATAACCTCTTGAAAACCTGATTCCGCGATTTCTTTTCTTTCCTGGTCATGAACTAGATAATAATCAATTTTATTCCTCAAATCGTTTAAATCTTTAAAAACAACCAAGTGTTTACCATCTTTAAATATTTTTCTCACATCCGCCTGTTCATCTACCAGTACAAAACATTTACAAGCCAGCAATTCAAATACCCGCGGACTTGCCTGGTAACAGGGTTTTTGCCGCTTAGGATCTTTAAAGTGTATGCATAAACCGATTTTAGTTGCCGCATAAATTTTTAACCACTCTGCTGGTCTTACATGTTGGCCATGAATATTCTTTTTAAGCGGCGATGTCTTTAGTATCTCATTTGTCCCAGGGCCCCAGACTTTTAAGTTTAAGTCACTTATTTTTTCAAGCAGCTCAACTCTTTGAGGATAAATCTCCGCTGATACAGTTCCGACAAATGCAATATCACTTGAATATTCCTGGTATTCTTTTTCAGTTAAGCAAACCGGCTTATGCACTTTTTCATCGCAAGCAAAAGGACTCCAATGTGAATTTTTAAATTTAGCTGTTTCTAAAATTTCCTCTACTTCTGTACCTCCGTAAAATACAAAATCATAATTTATTGCTTCAGCCGTTATTTTTTGCGGCTCCCAAGGAAAATCAGTTATGATAAACCCTGTCTTTATTCCCTGATCCTTTATCTGCCGAATTATTTCTGGCTTAATCCGGTAAAGGCTGTTGATTAAGCAAATATCGGGCTTAAAGCTTTTGACCTTAGCAAGCAGATTACTATTAATCTTTCGCAGTTCCCAATTCCTTAAAAAAGGCAGTCTGGTGCTTATTGTCTCAGGAATTAAACACTTTCGATCATCAAAAATACAAAGTTTGTGCCCAAGCAGTACAATAGCATGTTCAATATATTCCGGCAAAGCAATAAAATGAGGATTATGATTACCCACAAAAAGTATCTTCATTTTCCTTTATATAACCCCTCATATCCTTTTATCATTGCCTTAAATGAAAACCTGTCTTGCATTAGTTTTTTAGCCGCCTGCCCCATCTCTACTGCCTTAGCTTTATTATTCATGCAATACTCAATAGCGGTTTTAATTTGCCCGGAATCCTCTGGATCAATCAGCATCCCTGTTTTATTATCTTCAATTTTTTCCGGGATTCCCCCGATTCTGGTCGCGATTACTGGTTTTCCCCGCGCCATTGCCTCGGATAAAGCAATCGGGTCGGCTTCTTCAGTTGACGGAAACACAAACAAATCCATGGCATCAAGGATATCCGTGATATCCTGCCTAAATCCGGCAAATATAACCTTCGATTCAATCTTGTTATTCACCAAAAATGTTTCATAATCTGGTTTCATATTTGCTGCGTCTGCGCCAACTAAAAACAGCTTAAAATTATCTTTTGGCAAATCTACCAAAGCCTTGAGCAAATAAATGATCCCTTTAAATTTTGTAAAATTCCCGATACTGCCCAGAAGAAATTCATTGTCTTTTATATTAAACTCAGCCCGGATTTTTGCCGCTTTTTCGCTGTTTGGCGATTCAGAAAACTTATCCTCTGGACAGTTATAAACCACTGCTATTTTATTTTTTGGCACATTGCATTTCTGCTTAAACTCGTTAGCAATAATTTTTGAAACGCAGGCAAAGTAAGTACACTTTGAAAAAAACAGCTTTTCATACTTCCACTTATGCGAATTTACCCATTTAAAATATGAGCGGCTATGTAATGTAACCACAACCTTAACGTTCTTGAAGAAAGATACTAAAAACGCATAGCAATCGGCATCCCAATTATGGGCATGGATTACATCTATTTTATGTTTATAAACAAGGTCCATTAGCTTTAGCAGCATTTTAAAGCGATTTATTCTACTGCTTGAATAGTTTTGCGGATTTAAATTTATAACCTCGATTCCCTGCTGTTCTAATCTTTGAACCAAAGGCCCTTGTAAGCCCACATAATGCGCGCAAATAACCTTGTGCCCCATTTGCGCCATTCCTGTTGAAACAAGATAAAGCGAATTAGCTGGTCCGCTTATTTCCTCTAGACTAGAAACTATTTGCAGTATATTCATTTTTTCCTTATTCTTGAAAGTAAAACATCTTCAGTCTGTTGAACAACCCTGTCCCAATTATAATAATCCGTAACGGTTTTTCTTGCCTGTTTACCCAAAGATTCCGCTTTTCTTGGGTTTTCCTTGCATTCTAATATCTTAGCAACAATATCATCGACTTTATTATCTGTAAGCAGACCATTAACATTATCTTCGATAACTGTTGAGATTTGCCCCATATCCGAGGCAATTACCGGCTTGGCACAAGACATATAGTCAAATAATTTTAATGGTGAGATATAGCAGCCATATTTCGACCATTCATAGCTGTTATATAAGCATAAACACAGATCCGCATTATTAATATAGCTTGGCATACTTAAATAATTAACTTCTGATAATACCGCGATATTCTCTTCTTGGGAAAATTCAAATTCCGGTTCACTGCTGATAAAAACAAAAATTATATCTCTGTCCGCATCTTGGATTTTTCTAGCAACAGTCTGCATCAATTGGATTGCCTGTTGGGGTAATGCTGGATTCCCTGCCCAAAGCACAATAAACTTATTTTTCCAGGTTTCTGGGCGCTGCTGTACTGAATTATTCGGATTGAAAAGTTTTGGATCACTGCCGTTTGGCACACAATAAGAGTTTTTAATCTTTAAAAAATTTCTAGCATATTTTCTCATTTCTTCGGAAACACAAATCGCTCCATCAACAAAACAGCTATAAAACCTTCTTTTTCGATTTTGCGCTTTAATCTCTTCAACCAAATCAGCTTTTGTCGAATCTGTAGCAAAAACCAGTTGCTCTTCAAGCGGAGCATTGATTTCCCAAACAACCGGCAAACGAAACGGTTTAGCGAATTTCCACATAACCGCGTGTTCAAAGTAACTCATCAGCCTAATATACAAGATGTCTGCGTCTTGCATCAGTGTTAAACAACCTAGTTTAGTCGACGGATATTGAATACAATCAGGATTCCGGTCATCAGTGCACGTCAATAGCTTATGTCCTCGGTCTATCAGTCCCCGCGCTAATTGATAGCCATGGACAGACGCGCTTGCGCTCACGGGATAATACTCTGGATAAAAAAATCCTATTTTCACTTAAGCTTTTCCTTTTAATTATTTTCTGATCACTTTTAGATATTTTAAAAATTTTTTTATTGTTTTCGGTTTCTATTAACTTAAAACTATCTATCCGGGAATTCTTGATAAAAAATCAACAACTTCTCTTTAGAGACGCGATAAGCTCTCCATGTTTTTATCTATTCTTAGCAAAATACTATGATCTTTTTAAACATTTTTCATAGATCTCGATAAGCTGTGTGTTTATTATTTTCGCGTCAAAACTATTTTTAACAAATTCATGCCCAGCTTTTCCCATTTCCCGCCACTTCTCAGGATGTTTGATCAGGTAGTTCAATTTTTCCGCTAAAGCATCCACATCCTTCTCCTGAACCAGGAAGCCAGATTGACCGTCTAACACTATTTCCGGAATACCCGCGTGTATCGTAGCAATGAACGGTAATCCTTCTGCCTGAGCTTCTAACAATACCGTTGGTGTCCCCTCCTGATCTCCGTCTTCCGCGGTTATACTAGGCAATAAAAAGAGATGCGCCTGATCATACAGGAGCCTAACCTCTTCATCAGTTTTCCATCCCAGCAATTGTATACTACTTTTCATGCCTAATTTTTCAATAAGAGCTTCCAGAGTTTTCCTTAATGTGCCATCACCGGCAATTCTATAGTAAAGCTTATAAGCAGGATTATCCTTCACTATCAAGGCTATAGCTCTGATAGCATATTCCAATCCCTTTTTCTCGGTCAAGCGGGCAACGGTAAGAATTTGTATCGGGCCAGTCTCCGGGACACACCTTTGCTTGAAAGAAAAATCGGAAACTCTTACGCTAAGAGGCAGTTTTACAATCCTTTCGTCAGGGCATCCCAGATTTTGTAAGGTATGCCTCATCTGCTCGCTTATTGCAATAAATGTATCTCCCGATGCGAACAACATTTGATACGGATTTTTTTTTTGAACATATGAAGAAACATCATATCCGTAAAAACTTGTAATAATTTTACCCTTCATACCCAGAAGCTTAAGATCAGTCCCAATAATTCCATTAGGCCCAAAATGACAATGGATCACATCAAAATTTTTGCCTAAAAATGGAATCAATGTATAAACCTGCCGGACGGTTTTAAAACGATTTAAATTAAATGCCCTAATTATCATTGCTGGAGACTTATAAAAATTAATAATCCCCAGCCAGAGAGCTTTTAATATCCGGATTGTTTTATTTGCAGGCATTTTAGAAAAATAATGCGCATATTTTTTAAGATCATGTTTTTCTATATCTGAATGTTCCTTCTGCCGGGTTTTCCCAGTTTTAGCAAATATTTCCACACTATGCCCAGCCCTGATAATACCGACAATCTGACCCAGAATAAAAGTCTCCGAAAGCGCTGGAAATTCAGTAACAATAAAGGCTATTTTCATTTATTTTTTCCTCAGCAATAAGCAGTTTATTCTCCATCGCAAAAATGGCAGATTATACCGTAATTTTTCGCCGATCCCTTTAGAATATCTTTTTTTATCATTAATAACCACAACCTGGGTTTCAATAATTTCAAAATTCCCAAACTTGCTAAATAAGTTTATCAACTCCCTCATCCTTGGCCTAAACATCGTATCAATCGGATCAGGATGAAAGCGATAAGCTTCAGGTACCGTTAAAATAAGCAAACCATTATTTTTCAAAAAATCAGATAATAAACCATAAATTTTATTTCTGTCATTTACATGCTCCAGCAAGTTGCAGCAAAAAACCACGTCGAATTTTTTATCTATTGAATCCGCGCTCATATCATTAATATCAAAAGCATAATCAATCCCTTCGTCTTTTTTCTTATCAAGATAGAAGATATTGTTATTTTTTTCTCTAAGCGGAGCAAATACATATTCGTCGATATAGGGCTGAATTAAGGTTCTGAATTTTAAAGTCGATGAACCGACATCAAGCACATCAAGCCCCTGTTTTATCACAAACTTATCTATCATCCCTTTAATCCAAGCTGCTTCTTCTTTTAACATTATTTTTTCACTTTTTATTGGTTAAATTTAATCGCTGCTTTCGCGTTAAACTAGCTCCCAGATATCCCGACCCTAAAGGCAAAGAATGTTCTCCATATTTATTCTTGAAAAAGTTATAGCTATATTAATATCTTGCTTGATTATCTTTTATTTAAAGGTAAACAATTTGCTCATTGCGGAGAAAATATATATTTCACAGATAACATAGAAGAAGCTATCGATTATGGTTGGTTACTCATCGATAATTTATTTGATCAAAAAGATATTGATATTGAACCTATATTTGTTAC
>JAZDHZ010000037.1:0-107643 GCA_043805415.1 Candidatus Omnitrophota bacterium
TTATTATCTTGAAGCCGGATTAAAACCAAAGGATATTTAAGCATTACAATATCTCCGCTGACCGCTCGGCCTAAAGGTTCTCCCATCACCTCAACAACCGCTTCTTCAGAACTGCCAATAACAACTTGATTATCCGCATAGCATAAACCGCAGAAAAGCAAAAAAATTGATACGCATATAACTAGACTTGAAGTAAAATATTTCATAAACTATATAATTAATCTAAGAACTAATTTTGTCAATATAACAATATCTTAAATTAGTAATTATTATTTCTAGTGCTTAAGCTCTTCCCGCTACCTCGCCGGTTTCAGTATTCACCCGCACAGTCTCACCAGCTGAAATATACTGCGGCACTTTTACGTTTTTGCCGGTTTCCAATACCGCGTTCTTAGTCCCGCCGCCAGCGGTTCCAGCCTGCTGCACACTATGTTCAGCTTCCGCTACTTTTAAATTAACATATTGCGGCAGCTCAATTGATACCGGAGCGCCGTTATAGATCATAATCTTTACTTCCAGCTGCTCGTATAAACACCAGGCATAATCATCAACCAATGCTTCCGGCAGTTCAACCATCTCAAATGTCTTCTGGTCCATGAAACAATAGCCATTGGCATCCTTATATAAATAATTAGCCTCAATTGTTTCCACATCAGCTTCCTTAAATTTCTCAGCAGCCTTGAAATTCTTTTCCTGAACTGATCTATTTAAAAGATGTTTTACTTTAAGCCGCACCATGGTTGACGCGCCTCTGGCTGAAGGCACGGAAATATTTATATCCATCACCTGATAGGGATCAGCCTCAATTATAATCATATCCTTGCGTTTTAATTCATTTGCTCCGAGCATATTACTCCTTAATTTTTTATTATTACCTTTATTTAGTACTAATTGCTTATTTACCAAGCTATAATAACATGTGTGGCGGTCTAGAATCAATCATTTTACTTATTCTAGTTTATAGCTTTTTCTTTGTGTCTTGTCTCTTGTGTCCTGGTGACCTTGTGTCTTGTGTCCTTGTTAGTTCTGCTTTGACAATCTGCTTTCTTTCGTGATATACTATGATTTCAAAATTTAAAAACCATTAATCGGACCAAGATTATGTCAATAAACCGAGACACTGTTAAATGCGTAGCTAAGCTGGCCAGAATGCGGCTGGATGATGCTAAAATCGATGATTTTACCCTTCAGCTGGATAAGATTTTAACTTATATTGAAAAGTTAAACGAACTGGACACTGAGAACATCGCGCCAACCAGCCATGTTCTGGGGCTGGAAAATGTATTCCGCAAAGACGAGAATATCCCCTCTTTGGAAAACAATCTGGCCTTAAGCAATGCTCCGGAAAAAGAAAACGGACACTTTAAGGTACCGAAAATAATATGAACCTAACTACTCTTAGCGCGGCTAAACTTTTAGATTTACTTAATACCAAGCAAATCAGCTCTGTGGATATCGCGTCTGCTTATTTAAACCGGATCAATAGCTTAGATAAAAAAATCAAGGCTTTTGTGCATCTTGACCCAGAAGCAGTGCTGGAAAAAGCGAAAAAACTTAAAGACAGCGATACAAAACTAAAAGGCCTGCCCATTGCTATAAAAGACAACTTTTGCGTCAAAGGCCAGCTTACTACCTGCGCTTCAAATATACTTGCTGGATTTAAGCCGCCTTATAGCGCCACGGTTATTGAAAAACTGGAAGAACAAGGCGCGTTGATTATGGGCAAAGTTAATATGGATGAATTTGCTTTTGGCTCTTCTTGTGAAACTTCCTGCTATGGCCCGACGCATAATCCCTGGAATTTAGCCCGCGCTCCTGGCGGTTCAAGCGGCGGGTCAGCTGCCAGTGTGGCTAGCCGCCTGGCTCCTTGGGCTTTGGGCTCTGATACCGGCGGATCAATCAGACAGCCAGCTGCTTTATGCGGAATTGTGGGTTTAAAACCAACCTATGGCCGAGTTTCCCGTTATGGGCTGATTGCTTTTGCCTCAAGTCTTGACCAAATCGGGCCTTTTACTCAGGATATTACTGATGCCGCGCTGCTGATGAATATTATCAGCGGTTATGATCCTAAAGATTCAACTAGTGTTAATATAAAAACCCCTGATTATCTGGCGGGTTTAAATCAAGATATTAAAGGCTTAAAGATCGGCATTCCCAAAGAATATTTTATTGACGGCATTGAGCCTGATGTCCGAACCAGCGTGGAACAGGCAATTAAAGTATTTAAACAAGCCGGAGCAATTGTTGAACCAATCAGTCTTCCGCATACTGAATATGCTGTGGCAACCTATTATATTGTTGCTCCAAGTGAAGCCAGTTCCAATCTCGCTAGATTTGACGGCGTGCAATACGGCTTAAGAGTCAAGGACGGAGAAAAAGTTGATGACAGCGCCTTGATTGATATGTATATGAAAACCCGGGGCAAAGGTTTTGGCCCAGAAGCAAAACGAAGAATATTGCTTGGCACTTATGCTTTATCCAGCGGATATTATGATGCTTATTATCTAAAAGCTTTAAAAGTCAGAACAAAGATTACCGAAGATTTTAATCAGGCATTTAAAAAATATGACTGCATAATTACGCCTACATCTCCGACCAAAGCATTTAAATTAGGCGAAAAAACCAATGATCCACTGGCCATGTATCTTTCTGATATATTCACGATTTCAGCAAATCTTAGCGGCATTCCGGCGATCTCAATTCCCTGCGGATTTACTAAAGATAAGCTTCCGGTGGGATTACAAATCCTGGGAAAACCATTTGATGAACAAATGTTGTTTAGAGTCGGCCATGCTTATCAGCAATTAACGCAATGGCATACACGCATGCCGGAGTGCAAGTAGAAAGTAAAAACAGTGACAAATTACTAGTTATTAATTATGAATTTAAAAACAGTTAGAAAAATTTTTAAACGCAATACACAATACGCATAACTCAATACGGATATATCATGAAATACGAAACAGTAATCGGACTGGAAGTCCATGTACAATTAGATACCAAGAGCAAAGCCTTTTGCGGCTGCAGTACTGAGTTCGGCGCGGCGGCAAATACGCATACCTGCCCTGTCTGCTTAGGCCTGCCGGGAAGTCTGCCGGTTTTAAATCAGAAATTTCTTTTTCATTCAATCCGGGTGGCTTTGGCAATTGACTGCACAGTAGCTAATTTTATTAAGTTTGACCGCAAACATTATTTTTATCCGGATCTGCCCAAAGATTATCAGATCTCGCAATATGATAAACCTTTGGCCGCCAACGGACATTTAGACATTAATACTGACAGCGGAACAAAAAAAATCCGGATTCTCAGAGCGCACATGGAAGAAGACGCGGGAAAACTGATTCATACTCCCACGGCCAGTCTGGTGGATTATAACCGCACCGGCACACCGCTATTGGAAATCGTAACTGAGCCGGATATAAACTCCGCGGATGAAACTTATGCTTATTTAACTCAATTAAAAAGCATTCTGGAATATCTTGAGGTCTCAGACTGCGACATGGAAAAAGGCAGTCTGCGCTGCGACGCGAATATTTCGATTCGTCCTATTGGCCAAAAACAACTCGGCACAAAAACAGAGTTAAAAAACATGAACTCTTTTAAAGGCGTGCGTGACGCGCTTAATTATGAAATCAAACGCCAGGAAAAGCAAATAGACTCCGGCAAGGCGATAATTCAGGAGACCCGGCTTTGGGATGAAAACCAGCAAAAAACATTTTCCATGCGCGTCAAAGAAGAAGCGCATGATTACCGCTACTTCCCTGATCCGGATCTGGTGCCTTTTACTTTAGACGCCCTGACCATTGAAAATATCAGAAAAGATCTCCCGGAGCTGCCCAAAGCAAAAAAACAAAGACTAATCACGCAATACGCTTTAAGCGAAT
Organism: Candidatus Omnitrophota bacterium; assembly: GCA_043805415.1. GTDB lineage: Bacteria > Omnitrophota > Gorgyraeia > B26-G9 > B26-G9 > JAHITE01. The sequence continues at coordinate 3,885 of JAZDHZ010000037.1, forward strand.
ACGATGCCGCAGTGATCAGCGCGGATAAACACCTTGGCCTGTACTTTGAGCAAGCCGCGGAACAATACAATAATCCCAAGCATATCTGTAATTGGCTGATGGGCGATATTATGAGCTATTTAAATACACATAATATTTTGGCAAAAAAATTAAAAGATTTATTGCCTGCTAAAAAATTAACTGCTATGCTGGAATTGATTGATCAGAACACTATCTCGGGAAAAATCGCTAAAAAAATCCTGCCTGAGATAATTGCTACGGGGAAAGAAGCATGTGATATAATAAAGGAACAGAATTTAAGTCAGATCTCAGATACCGCTGAGCTTGAATCAATCATCGATCAGGTAATAACTGAGAATGATAAAGCAGTTGAAGAATTTAAAAGCGGCAAAGATAAAGCGCTTATGTTTTTAGTCGGACAAGTAATGCAAAAAACCCGTGGAAAAGCAAATCCGCGGCTGGTTAATTCAATGATCAAAGAGCGGATTAACGTTTAATATTATTAAAATATTAATAATTTGGAGGATATGATGTTTATTAAAAAACTTTCCCTGTGCGTTATTGTATGTTTAAGTATAACTCTGTTCAGTAATAATTGCGCTTTTGCTAAAACCAAATCAGATAAAGACGAACTGTACAGTCAGATTGAAATTTTTTCTGACGCGATTAGCGCTATTCAGCATGACTATGTTGATACAGTTCTGCCTAAAGAGATTATCTATGGTGCTTTAAAAGGCATGCTTGCTTCCCTGGATCCATACAGTCAATTCATGGATCCGGATACATTCAAAGAACTCCAAGTTGAAACAGAAGGTGAATTCGGAGGCTTAGGCATTGAAATAACCCTGCGGGATAATTTATTGACTATTATCACGCCGCTTGACGGAACTCCTGCTGATCTAGCGGGATTAAAACCCATGGACCGGATTGTGAAAATCGAAGATACAATAACCAAAGACATAACTTTAACCGAAGCAGTTAAACTCATGCGCGGCAAGCCGGGCACAGATGTCACGCTGACAATCATGCGGGATAATGAAGATAAACTGCTCGACTTCACAATAACCCGCGATATAATTCAAATCAAAGCAGTTAGAAATTCGCGGATTTTAGAAGATAATATCGGCTATATCAAACTAACGGATTTTTCCGAAAAAACAAAAAGCGATCTTGATGAAGCATTAAAACAGCTGGAAAAAGAAGGCATGGACAGCCTGATCTTTGATTTGCGCAATAATCCCGGAGGACTATTAATTTCTTCAGTGGAAACAGCCAGTGAATTTTTGCCTACCGGCGAACTGATTGTCTCGACCAAAGGACGCGAACAAGGACAAAACTCAGAATTTCGGGCAACTGGGAAATCAAGATACAAAGACATTCCGCTGATTGTTATGGTTAACAGCGGCTCGGCTTCGGCTTCGGAAATCGTTGCCGGAGCAATCCAGGATCATAAACGCGGAATCATTTTAGGCACAACTTCTTTTGGCAAAGGTTCTGTGCAAACAGTCATTCCCTTGCGCGACGGCTCCGCGCTTAGATTAACCACAGCCAAATATTACACTCCATCAGGCCGGACAATCAGTGATAAGGGAATTTTTCCGGATGTTACTGTGGAATTCGAACAAGTCCCTGAGAAGAAAATCGAACAAGTTAAAAAAGACCAAGCTGTGTTTGATAAAATTAAGAAAGCTGAAACTAAAACTCAATCGGAAACTGAAGTAAAAAATAAAGAAGACAAGGAAAACAAAGAAGATACGGAAAATAAAGAAACTGAGCAAGCTCCTGAAACTGAACCAAAAGAGCAGCCTGATTTTATAAAAGATGATAACCAGCTAAGAGCAGCGCTTAATCTTATGCATGGCATAAAAATATATAATAATTTAAAAAGGTCTAATTAATCTAAAAAAACCGCCAATCACCTCATATCAAAATAATATCATGCGTAAAACAAAAATTAGTTTCATTCTCACAACAAGCATTATCCTAATTATCGCAGCGGGAATATTCATATTGAAGAAATCTGATTATTCCCGTATTGCCGTTGAATCTGATCAGAAAATAGCCAGGGTTTTAGCCAAAAACAATATTGATCCGGCTAAACCGATAAGCCAAACTAAGCAGATTCAAAGCGGCTTCAGAAAACAAGCTGTTGGTTTAAAAAAAGAGTTTGATCTGCCCTCTTCCGCGTCAATTGACGCGGTAAAAACAGCATTAATTAATGACGTTGATTTTTCTCCGGCTAAAATTGTTTCCATAAAAAAAACAAAAACAAGCAAAGAAAATATCCTTACACTTGATCTGGATTATCAGCATTTAAAAGTTTATAGTTTAATTCTTAAGCAAAAACCATTTAAAGGAAAAATCGCTATTGTCTTGGATGACTGGGGCTATAATCAATCAATGCTTGAACCGGCGCTAAGCCTTAAAACACCGATTACCTATGCCCTATTACCCAATTTGCCTTATTCCCGGAAAATTGCTCAGGCATTAGATGCTAATGGAGATGAAATAATCTTACATCTGCCTTTAGAACCGCATAATGCCGCAAAACATCCATTGGAAAAAAACACCATCCTCACCACAATGAGCAAACAAGAGGTTATTGATATTACGCTAAATGATCTAAACAGCTTGCCTAATTTACGCGGCATAAACAATCATATGGGCTCCAAAGCAACTGAGGATGAAAATGTAATGGAGATTATTTTTGATATTATCAAGTCAAAAAACCTTTATTTTCTGGATAGTTATACGAGCAATCAATCTGCTCTGGCTAAAGTAGCTGTTTTGAAAAATGTTGTATTTTTTAAGCGGGACGTGTTTCTTGATGATAAAAACGATAAAGAAAGCATTAAGCAGCAATTAATTAAAACCACAGATCTTGCTCAGCAAACAGGAATGGCAATTGCCATTGGACACGCAAAATCCTTGACCATTGAAACATTAGCGGAAATGATTCCCCTTTTGGAAAAACAGGGATATGAATTTGTTTATTTGTCACAATTAATCTCTAAACAGGAGACTGAATAAATGTTGACCTTGGGAATTGAGACTTCCTGCGATGAAACTGCTTGCGCCATAATAAAAAACGGCAGTACAGTATTATCCTCCTGCGTTAGCTCAAGCATACACATGCATCGTAAATTTGGCGGAATTGTGCCTGAGATAGCATCGCGGTTTCATTTAGAGTACATAACCCCGGTAGTAGAAAACGCGCTTAAAAAAGCCAATGTAAAGCTGTCTGATATTGATCTTATTGCCGCTACCCACGCGCCAGGACTTGTCGGCTCACTTTTAGTCGGGCTCTCTTTTGCTAAAGCGCTTAGCTTGGCAATCAATAAACCCTTTCTTGGAGTAAACCATATTAACGCGCATATGTTTTCCCCTTTTATTCAGGAAAAGAAATTTGAATTCCCGTTTATTGGATTAATTGTCTCCGGCGGACATACCAGCTTAGCCAAAGTGCGGGATTTTGATAAAATTAAAATAATCGGCAATACCCGGGATGACGCGGCTGGCGAAGCTTATGATAAAGTAGCAAAATTATTAGAATTACCTTATCCTGGCGGTCCGCAAATTGATAAACTGGCATCAAGCATCAGCCATTCCCCGTTTAAGCTAAAATGCGCTAATCTGGAAAATAGTTTTGATTTTAGTTTTAGCGGGATAAAAACAGATGTGCTGTATACCTGGAGTAAGTTGAAAATTAAAAACAAAAAAGCAAAAACCGGGATTGCCCACGCGTTTCAAAAGCAGGTTGTTGAGATTCTGGTGGCCAAAAGCATGGCTGCTTGCAAAAAATATAAGATCAATCTCCTATCTGTGGGAGGAGGTGTAGCTTGTAATAGTTTTTTAAGAACCAGCCTCCAAGAAGCAGGCAAACAAGCAAAAATACGTGTATTAATTTCCGATATTCATCTTTGTCTGGATAATGCCGCGATGATCGGAGTGCTTGGATATAATTTATTTAAAAAAGGCAAACGCTCGGAATATTCCCTTAGCGCTTCTGCTTCGTCATAAAACATTTAATGTTTTTCAAAATCGAGATTGACAAAACGGGTTTTTTGTCTCAATATAGTAAAGAATCTATCCAAAAGCATAATCCTGGGTTTAGCGATAAAACACAGGATTATATAAATATAAATTGTGATTCCAAAGAACTATCTTTGGGTACATTGAAGGCAGGTGAAAAGTAATGGCAAAAAGGACAAGAAAAGGTAAGCTCAAATGGAAATCTAAAAAAGCTAACCACGGACATAAGCCTACTCGTGGCGCGTAGTTAAGTAGCGCTATCCTTAGTAATAAGGACAGCGCTATGCTTGACTTTGAAATTTAAAAATGATAGAATTTATTTACTTTCTGGTTAACACGGTCTAGGGGATTGCATTGAGAACAAGATTATTTTTTAGTATTGTAATATGTTTTTTCGTGGTTATTATATTAAATAGCTTTACTCCTTGTTCCCTAGCAATGAGTAAACGGCCAAAAGCCGCGAAAAAATCAGACTCCAAGAGATTTGTTTTACCTGAGATTGAAATAATCAGTCAACCTGAAGCCAATAGGCAGCTGCTTTTAGGAGATCAGACTGAACCCGCACCAAGAGTTGGGGTCTCCCCTACTGAAGTATTGCCGGCTGTGGGTAAAGATGCTAATCTCGCTGCCAAGGGATACATGATTGTTGATGTGCAAAGGGCATTGCATAATGCCGGATTTGACATTGGTTCTATTGACGGTAAAATGGGACCTAAAACAAAAAAGGCAATCCAAAATTTTCAGAAAGAAAATAATTTAACAGCTGATGGGATTGTAGGTAAAAAAACCTGGGCTGCTTTAAAATTATATATTGGTGAATCTAAAACTAGTAATGGAAATTAATCGCCACACTTAAGGAGGTATAGATGTCTGTTAAATTAAGATATTTAATTGCAATACCGTTAATAATTAGTCTGTGCGGATGTTCGATCATTCTGCAAAAAAGAAGTCCCAATGATTTAGACCAGATTGATAATCTAAGCACTGAGCTTTCCCAGGAAAGATTAGCCCGGGAACAATTAGAAAGAGCGAGAGACGAACTTGCCGAGCAGCTTAAAAAAGAAATCGAAGAAAAACAAATTAGATTGGAAATGCTGAATAAAGGGCTTGTTATTACCTTTATCGATGAAGTTTTATTTGATTCCGGGAAAGCTGAACTAAGAAAATCCGCTTATTCAGTATTAGATAGAGTTTCTACTGTTTTAAACAATCAAGTAAGTAACCGGGATATCGCGATTGAAGGACATACGGATAATCAGCCGATCAAACAATCAAATTGGAAATCAAACTGGGAACTTTCTACTGCTCGAGCAACAAGTGTGCTCCACTATCTTATTGATAATGGAAATCTTGAACCAAAACGTTTATCAGCGGTTGGTTATGGTGAGTTTCACCCAGTCGCGTCTAATGAATCCAAAGCTGAGCGTCAGCAAAATAGACGCGTAGAAATTACTATTTTACCAGAAAAAATTATTAAACAAAAACCTGGTCAGAATAGCGGAGATATAAAATAAACAAATGAAAGAATCAATGCTAAGGAAGCTTGTTTTACTGCTTCTATTAAGTACTATTGTTTGTATCTTATGGGCAGCGGGCGCTCATGCCAGAAAAAGAGTAGAATTGGACAAAAGCAAAGAACTTAATGAAAAACTGGAAAACCTTACTCTAGCGAATACAGTGATTACAAACAACCTTAAAAGCATCCAGAACAAAATTGCCAGCTTGCAGCAAAAAGAATATGAATTAAAGAATAATCTTAAAGAAGAAGAAAAAGCAAAAGAAGAGTTGCGTTCTAAACTCCAAATCACAAAAGAAGGACACAACCAAAACAGCAAAACATTAGAAGAATTAAAAAATACTAATACAACTTTGGGAGAAGAATTAATCAGGTTAAAAGAAAAAGATCTTGCCTTAAACCAAGAACTCGAACAGCTTAAAAAAACCCTGGAGCAAAACACAGCCAAAAAGAAAACAGCAATTGAAGCAAATAAGAATCCTGAGGAAAAAAAGCCGGAAACAAGTAGTTCCAGCAGCAACTTTGCTTGGTAAGTATATAGTTTAAAAATAAAAAAAGAGACATTTGCAAGATAATGTCTCTTTTTTATTGCGTATCCCGAATTATTCTCCAGGATATTGCTTATTGTTAAGAATACAAACAGTCACCCAAATTATTTATTTCTGTGCATCAGGCTTATCTTTGGTTTTATCATCCTTACTATTCATTGTCTTCTTAAACTCATTAATGCTCTGGCCCAGAGAACGGGCTATTTCCGGCAGCTTACTGGCACCAAAAAGCAGTAAAAGAATAAACAATATTAATACTAATTCCGGAACTCCGAATTTCCCCATTTTATCCCTTCCTTTCAAAAATCCTGATCAACAATATACTTAGTTCATATAAAACAATTATTGGTAAAGCAAGTAAAGTCTGATTTACCATATCCGGAGTAGGCGTAAGCGCTGCTCCGACAATAAAACTGCCCAATATCGCAAACCGCCTGAATTTACACAAAGATCGCACATTAACAATCCCAATCCTGGCCAAAAACATTAAGATCAACGGAAGCTGAAAAGTGCTGCCAAAAGCAAACACTAAACAGCCGATAAAAGAAAGATATTTACTCACCGATATTAACGGAATCAATGTATCTGATCCATAGGAAAGTAAAAACTTTATCGCGACCGGGATAACAAAAAAATAACAAAAACCAGCACCAATTGTAAATAATACGAAACTCGATATACTTAAAGGCAAAACTTGTTTTTTTTCATCCCGCCTTAATCCCAATTCGACAAACTTCCATATCTGATAAAAAAGAAACGGCAAAGCGCAATACAAACCAATAAAAAAAGCTAACTTTACTTTTACCCAAAAGGCTTCTGCCGGGCCCATAAAATATAATTTGCCCACTGCCTGAACCAAAATCGCCATAATCTGCGAGGTAAAATTATAGACTAATGCTGTGCAGACAATTATTAAAACAAGAGAAACAAGAATTCTATTGCGCAATTCCTCAAGGTGGTCCATAAGCGAACGCGGAGTATCAAGATCAGTTACTTTATTCACTTAATAAATCTCCTCTTTTTCCGCTTTTTCTGTTTTTTTCGCTTTTTCCTGGTTCTCTTTTAATTTAGCTTCCACTTCTTTGACTATTTCTTCCGGAGGCTCCTGATTAATCGCTTCTTTAAAGTCATCCGCGGCTTTTTTAAATTCACGCATTGCTTTACCTAACATTCTGCCGACTTCAGGCAGCTTTTTTGGTCCAAAAACCAGCAAAGCAACAACAAAAACTAAAATCAACTCCGGCATTCCGATACTAAACATAACTTAAACCTCATTGTAGAAATACAAATTGCCGATAATCTTTATTCTTATATCTTGGACATGGCCTTTTTTACCGCTTGTATGGTATATTCTATATCTTTTTTGCCATGGGCGAAAGATAAAAAGTTAGCTTCAAACTGTGATGGAGTAAAGTATACGCCTAATTCCAGCATCCTGGTAAAATAAGCCGCGTATTTTTTTACATCACAAGAACAGGCATCTTGGTAATCAAAAACTTTTTTATTAGTAAAAAATACCGTAAACATCGAACCAATATAATTAACCGCTAAATCAATTTTCTTTTCCTTGGCAATAGCTTCAATTGCTTTGCATAAGTTCTCTGTCATCGCGGTTATTTTTTTATAATCTACGATTTGTAAAATCTGCAAAGTTTTTAAACCGCAGGCAACGGCAATCGGATTGCCGGATAATGTGCCAGCCTGATACATCCCTCCCAGCGGACTAACGCACTCCATTATCTGCTGGCTTGCCCCATAAGCGCCAATCGGCAAGCCCCCGCCAATAATTTTGCCCAAGCAAGTAATATCTGGTTTTATTTTAAAGATAGACTGAGCGCCGCCAAAACAAAAGCGAAAACCAGTCATCACCTCATCAAAGATCAGCAATATGCCGTATTCATTGGTTATTTGCCTTAAATCCGCTAAAAAATTGTCTTTGGGCACCACAACCCCCATATTACCGCAAACCGGCTCTATGATAATGGCAGCTATCTGTTTATGGCTGGTTTGGACAACTGCTCTAACCTGATCAATATTATTATACGGCAATACAATTGTATTTTTAGTCAAGTCATGCGGAACGCCAATACTTGTCGGCACGCCAAACGTGGCTGCTCCGCTGCCGGCTTTTACTAAAAGGCTGTCTGTGTGTCCATGATAGCAGCCTTCAAATTTAATTATTTTATCTTTTTTGGTAAATCCCCGCGCTAAACGAATGGCGCTCATCGTTGCCTCTGTGCCGGAACTAACTAAACGCATTTTTTCCATGCTCGGAAAAGCCTGGTTAATCATCGTAGCTATTTTAGTCTCAGCCTCAGTAGGAGCACCAAAACTTGTTCCATTATTAAGCGCTTGCTTAATATAAGCAACAACCTGTTTCTCAGCATGGCCTAAAATCAAAGGCCCCCAGCTTAAAACATAATCAATGTATGAATTACCATCCACATCATAGATTCTTGCGCCTTTGCCTTTTTTAATAAAAATCGGATCACCGCCCACTGCCCCAAAAGCCCGTACCGGAGAATTAACGCCTGCGGGCATTATTTTCTTTGCCTGCTTATACAGTTGTTTTGAGTTTTCTCTTCTTTTCATTTTTTATTTTTCCTATTCGCTAAATTTACCTTGAGAATTTTTGCCCCAAATCCTAAACCCTACACCCTAAGTGCTAAACCCTATATTTCGGGCTAGTTTTTTTAAACTGCTTTTCGGTAAAAAGCATTTTATAAGTTTTAACCCCGGTTTTTTTTACTAAAAACTCAATGACTTCAGCGCATTGTTTTTTTGTCGCGCCATGAATCATTGTATAAAAATTATACGGCCATTTTTTAGAAGTTTTACGCGAATAGCAATGGCTTATCTGCGGCAGTTTTTTCGCCAAAGCAGCTATTGTATTTATTTTGCTCTTCGGAACTATCCATACACCCATGCAATTTGCTTTTAAACCCACTTCATGATGCGCTAAGATTGCCCCGAACCTGCGGATATATCCTGTTTTTTTTAATAATATTATTTGGTTTACTATTGTTTTTTCATCAACTTTATTTTGCAATGCTATTTCAGCGTATGGATTTTCTTGACAAGGAATATCTGCTTGTAAAAAATTCAACACACTCTTTTGCGTTTTTGTCAGCTTACTCAAAACTTAAACTCCGCTTTTATTTTAAATGTTTCCACTGCCGGCAAAGCAAGCACTGCTTCAATTCCTCTGCGTTTTTTTAAATTCTCAATAAAGCTGTTTATCTCTTTTTTTGTTTTCGCGCTAAAAGTAAACCACAAGTTATACTCGGCTTTGCGCGAATAATTATGAGTAACATTTTCAAATGAATTAATAAATAAAGCGGTTTTTTCCACATACTCAGGTTTAACCCGCGCGGCAATCAGCATGCTTTTATAACCTAAATGCGCCGCTGACGCGACCGCGCCAATTCTGCGAATTATTTTTTTATGCTTAAATTCCTGGATCTTGGACAATAGCTGCTTCTGAGTCAGACCTAAACGCTCAGCTAGCACTTGGTATGGATTTTCCACAATCGGAAAATTAGATTGCAATACTTTGAGAATCTTTTTTTCTTTTTGGTTCATAATTACAATTAGTATCTTCCCCGAGATAATTGCCGTTGGATTGAAAATAAGCTGTGGCCCGACAGCCGGAACACATTTTTTTATACTCACATATCCCGCATTTTCCCTGCCAATCCATTTTCCGCAGATCATTAAGCACTTTGCTTTCCCGCCAAATTTTTTTAATTCCCTGTTCGCGCGCATTACCTAAATAAATCGGCATATACGGACAGGGATGAACATCACCATTAGGTAAAATACAAGCATAGCTGATCCCGGATAAACAGCCTTTATTAAACCGCGTCTTGATTTTTTTCTCCGCGGCAATGCGCATAAACTGGGGCGCGCATACCGGCTTTAATTCTAAATTTACGGTTTTTTGTTTTTCCAGGATCTCTCCGAGTAAACGTTCGTATTCCTTTGCCGCGGGAATAACTGAATCAATATTTTTCCCTCTGCCAGTAGGCACAAGGAAAAAAATATGCTGCGCCGCCGCGCCCAGACTCTGGGCTAAATCAGTTATCTCTAGGATTTCATTTATGTTCTTAGTTGTCACTGTGGTATGAATCTGAAATTCAAGACCAGCATCCTTACAGTACTTCATGGCATCAATTGATTTTTGCCAGCAGCCTTTTACTTGGCGAAAAGCATCATGCCTTGACGGGTCTATGGAATCCAGGCTTATCCCGGCACGCTTTAGGCCGGATTGCTTTAGTTTTTGCGCGCAATCACTGTCAAGCAAAGTCCCATTTGTGCCTAAAACACTTATTAGCCCTAAGCTTTTTGCAAACTTTATCCAGTCAAACAGTTCAGCTCTTAAAAGCGGTTCGCCTCCGGAAAAAATAACTATTTTAAACCCCAGTTCTTTTAAATCAGAAAGCAGTTTTTTCCCTTCGTCCAAGGTAAGCTCATCTTTTTGCGCTAGCCCGGCATCCCGGTAACAATGTTCGCACTCTAAATTACAGGCCTTTGTAATATTCCATGAAATCAACATTATGTGATCTTTCAGTTTAATTCATATTCTAAAGTAAAAATTTCCCGCTTAACCATCGCGCCGCGTCTTTAGCGTGATAAGTAACAATTAGATCAGCTCCGGCTCTTTTCATGCTAATCAGTATTTCCATAATAATTGCTTTTTCATCAACCAGTCCGGCGGCCGCGGCAGCTTTGACCATGGAAAATTCTCCGCTGACATTATATACAGCTACCGGCACATCAAAATTTTGTTTGGCTTTACAAACAATATCTAAATAAGACAGCGCCGGTTTAATCATTACAATATCCGCGCCTTCCTGAATATCCAGCTCAATTTCCTTCATTGCCTCATTTGGATTTGCCGGGTTCAGCTGATAAGTTTTGCGATCCCCGAATTCCGGTGAAGATTTAGCGGCATCACGAAACGGCCCATAAAAACTAGAGGCGAATTTGGCGCTATAAGACATAATCGGCAAATGTTTAAAATTATTCGCGTCCAAGGCTTTTCTAATCGCCAAAACCTGTCCGTCCATCATACTGCTGGGGGCAACCATATCTGCTCCAGCTTCAGCGTGCGAAAGCGCCATTTTAGCTAATAGTTCACAGGTCGCGTCATTGTACACAACCACTTCTTTGGATTTTGATACTTCCTGACTAGTTTCTTCTGTTTCAGATTCATGATTCGCGGCAGTTGAAATGTTTTTAACTATCCCGCAATGGCCGGAAGTTGTATAAGCGCACAAACAAACATCAGTAATAATCAGAATATTCGGGAATTTTTCTTTTAAAGCTTTAATTGCCGTCTGGACTATCCCGTTTTTCGCGTAAGCGCTGGTAGCTCTTTCATCTTTTTTTTCCGGAAGACCAAAAAGCATAATCGCCGGTATATGTAAACCTTCGACTTCTTTTACTTCTTTGAGTAAATTATCCACTGAAAATCTAAACATGCCAGGCATAGATTCAATCGGTTCCTTGACAGACTGACCTTCGACAATAAATACCGGATAGATTAAAGAACGCACATTTAATTCGGTTTCCTTAAACATTTCTCTTAAAAACTGATTTTTCCGCAATCTTCTTAATCTTTTAATCGGGTAATACATAATAAACACTCCTTCTCTTGTCCTAATATAGTTGACACTTTTTTAAAAAATTCTAAACCCTAAACTCTAAATCCGCTAAACCCTATACCCTGCATTTACCCCACCATAATTTTTTCCTGGGCAAATGTATAATTTATTTTTGGTTTATACCCGGAAAAAGCCAACACAATTGTCAGCGGACCAAGCCGACCTAAAAACATCAGCAGGGTAATTAATATTTTTCCCGGAACATGCAAAGACGCGGTAATCCCGGTAGACAAACCCACCGTACCAAAAGCAGAAACCACTTCAAATATAAGATCCCTAAATGCTAAGTTTTCAAATATAGAAATTAAATACATAAATATAAACACAAAACTAAAAGAAAGCACGAAAATCGCAACAGACTTTTGCGCGATACTTCTCGGGATCTCACGTTTAAACGAATCAATATCATCTTTACTGTGCATGCTGCTGGTAAATGATTTAATAATCATCCAAAAAGTTGTGGTCTTTATGCCTCCTCCGGTTGAACCGGATGAGGCTCCGATAAACATCAGGACAATCATCGTGAATATACTCGCATTGGCCATTTTGCCGATATCAACAGTGTTAAAACCCGCGGTTCGGGTTGAAACAGATTGAAAAAAACTGACTAAAATTTTATGTTTAAAATTCATTCCGCTTAAGATCGGACTATTCGTTTCCGCGAAAAATATACAAATTGTTCCGGCAAGAATTAAAAAAGCAGTCATCGAAAGCACGATTTTGGTGTGAACTTTAAGCCCCAAGCTTTTTGGCCGATCTTTTTTCGCGTATTTACCCCAGACATCCTTGACTACGATAAAACCTAAGCCGCCGAAAATAATCAGAAAAGCAATTGTAAGATTAATCACATCATCCTTAACATAATACATCAGACTATCGCTAAACAGAGAAAACCCGGCATTGCAAAAAGCCGAGATAGAGTGAAATAGTGATATATACAACCTTTGCCAAGGATTAGCAATATACGGTTCAAAGCCCACGTATAAAAAAATCGCTCCCAGCAATTCAACAAATATCGTCATTTTAGCAATAAACTTTACCAGACCCACGATGCCCGCAAGGCTGTCGTGATCTAAAACATCCCGCATCGTCATGGCTTCTTTATTCGACATTTGTTTACCAGCAAACATAAATAAAGTAACTGAAAACGTCATTATTCCCAAGGCGCCGACCTGAATCAAGGCTAAAATCACAAATTGGCCAAATCCTGAAAAAAACGTTCCGGTATCCCGCACAATAAGACCGGTAACACAAGTAGCTGATGTCGCTGTAAATAAAGCATCCACAAAATTCAAACTATGTCCGGTCTGTGTCGATATCGGCAGAGTGAGAAGAAATGTTCCGATAAGAATCGTCATCATAAAACTAGCGATTAACAACTGCGCTGGCTTTAGACCTAATAAACTGATTAATTTCTGAGACACCTTGTTTCTTGAACAAAATCTAAACAAAACAATTGTCTGCCTGATAACCAGGAATATCCTTGCATTATGAATCCCTTTAAAAAAACTAAAACATGGGACAAAAACTAAAAGATCTATCCAGGATTTTTTCAAATACTCTATTTTTGATCCAGCGCTAATAAACCGAATTATAACTGAGCCCAGGAATATTAAAAGAACAATATTATCAATCCGATCAAGCATGGTAATTCCCATGCCTTTAATAATCGGCATCATCCCCCACTCAATAAGCAAAAGCACAAAAGATGCAGCCCCAACAATTCCGGTTACTGCATCAAGCAGGTTATTGATTATGTTTGTTTGATTCTTCATTTTGCCCCTTACTTTAGCGTATAAGCAATATGGAATAGAATCCCCACCAAAGATTTTTGCAAAAATACAATAATAAAAAAAGCAATAATCGGCGATAAATCCACATGGATTTGCATTGTTAAAGGTAAAAAAGCCCTTTGAAGCGGCTCAAGAATCGGATCAGTCATCTGGCGCAAAAAAGCAACAATTTTATTATAAGGATCAGGATTAACCCAGCTGATCAATACCCTAGCCAAAAGAAGATAGTAGTATATCGTCAATCCTAGGCCTAAAACTGTGGCTAATCCTTCAATAATGTAAGCAATAATAAACATAATGATCTTGTTTGTATATTATAGAATCCCGAATATCTATTCTATCCTCTGAAAAATAGAATAAAACAGTATTTTCAGTATAACTATAATTAGCGGAAAAATCAATGATTTTATGCGACCAGAAGAGCTGGCGATTTTAATAAAAAAGCCCGCAACCTTTTTAAAGCTGCAGGCTTTTTAAACACACTGTATTTATTTAATTAAATTGCCTTTTGTACGGTTTCAACAATATTTTTATCCGATTGGATATTTTGAACCGGCGCCTCCAAATCAATAACTGCTTCAGACAATGGAAGTTCTCGGGCAAGCATCACGCTTCCTGTTAGATAAATTGGCATGTCTGGATTAGTTTCCAGAACACGGCGCTTTGCAATACCAATAAATTTACCGACATTATTTTCGGAAAGTATTTCAAAAGGGTTAATCGCGTAAATACCCATCTCCACAAACTTAGGCATAAATGTCTCTGAGTCTTTTTCAGTTACAGCTATTACGGATTCAGTCATACCCAGCGTATCAAATATCACAAAATCAGCATGTTTTGCTATTCTGCCTGCGAGTAGTGCTGCTTCAGGCGTTTGGATTGATGCGCCTATTTTTACTCTTGCAGGATCAATTCCCTCTTCCATAAGCCATTTTACGATCAGATCCTTTGCCAGCTTAAATTCCTGATCATTGATAATTAAAGGAATGATAATCTGCGGAGTATATGCTCTTCTTTCTTTAAGCACATTGCTCAGGGCCTTTATCTGCGCTCTAAAAATCGCAGAGCCATTGGTAAGTAAAGCTCTTACTCCTCTATTACCCAGCGATGGATTGAATTCCATAAAACTCTTGATCTTTTCTTTCATTTGCCCAATAACGCGCTCTTTTTGATCACTCTTTTCTTGAAAATCATCAATGGCTTCGATATCAGAATGCATTTGATAGTATAATGCAGTTATTGCTTCTGCTTCCTGTTGTGCAGCTTTAAAACTGCCGTTAGATACCGGTTCGATTGGTTTCCTAAACTTAAACAAACTCCCAAGATCCTGTGAATAGATCCTCAAAAAAGCTGAAGTATTATTTTCTAGAATATCTTTTATTTCATCCTGGATCAAATTAGAAAGTTTATTCTCAATTTCTGCTAAAGATTCTTGTTGTTTTTTTGCTGTTACTTGGTCTGAGGAACCTTTGTCCGTTAAAAGTAATTGACGCATTAGTATCCTTTTACGCTGATTATTAACCATCATTTTATCTGTAGATTCAACCTTTACCCGCTCAATGTCAAGCGATGCCGGTTCTAGTTTAGACAGGTCATACGGTTTAGCTACGGGGTTGCCGGCACGTTTAGACATAATATGCGCGCGTGCTGATGAAAGCATGGCAACAGGTAGACGGAAAGGACTACATGAAGGATAATCAAGCCCTGCAGGTAAAATAGTAGCCTCTATTGATTCTGCGTCACCGCCCTGTTCTCCGCAAAGTCCGAACTTTAAGTTGGGGTTTACTGATTTAGCTAAAGCATTTGCGATTGCCAGCATTTCCCCGACTCCATCGGCATCAACAGTACTAAACGGATCGCGTGCCAATATCATTTTATCTTCGCCCATATAGGCAGGGATAACTACATTGCCTGCATCATCCCGGCTGAACCAGAAAGTAAATTGATGAAGATCATTGGTTCCTGCGCTAAAAAAATCCAGTTTATCAGCAATACGCAATGCATCAATAACAGCAGAAGGAACCTCGATCATTGTCCCGATCTTAAAATTCTTATAACGCTCCAAACCGTATTCTTTTGCCAACTCCATGATCCGGTCAACAAAGAAATCCGCTTCTTCTGCTACGCCAACCAGAGGAATCATGATCTCAACCGGGCTCATCTTTACGCCGTTTTTCACAGCTTCATTATAAGCACCGAACATGGCCCTGATCTGCAGATCAAGAAATTCCGGATAAAGGATCAATAAACGGTCACCGCGCAATCCAGCCATTGGATTAGTTTCCTCAAGCTCATGAATCCGGGCTATAATCTGTTCTTTTGTCATTCCTAGATTAGGATTTGCAGCCAATTTTTCAATCAAAGGCATGCCCTTATCTGCATCATCGGAATCAGGATTAGGTAAAAATTCATGCAATGGCGGATCAATCAATCTTATCTTTGCCGGCCTGCCGTCACAAATCTCAAAGATTTCAAGAAAATCACTGCGTTGATGCGGCTCAAGCGCTGCGATATTTTCAATCTTTCCGCCAATAATCGCATTACGGATATCCATCAGCCGTGACTTTTCAAAAAACATATGCTCTGTGCGCGCAAGCCCGATACCGTCAGCGCCAAACCATTTAAAGGCAACTTCAAGATCTTGCGGAGTCTCAGCATTAGTACGTACATGTCCCCGAAATTCATTGACCCAGCTAAAAAATGTTTCAAAATCATCAAACAATGCCTGTTCGTCAGCAGTCAGAGTTTCGCCTTGTTTACCGCGTTTGACTACCGAATCCCTTGTCGCGACTTTGCCGATAATAATTTCACCTGTATATCCATCTATTGAGATATAATCTCCTTCAAAAATTTCAATTTCTCCATCTTCAATATATGCGCGTTTACGGGTAAGATCTATCTGCAGCTTTCCCGCGCCGACAACTGCGGTTTTTCCCATTCCGCGAGCAACTACTGCCGCATGAGAAGTCTTACCACCCTTTGAAGTTAAAATGCCTTTGGCTGCCTCCATTCCGGCAATATCATCCGGCACAGTTTCCGGACGCACAAGGATTACCACTTCTCCCCGTTTCGCCCATTCCGTAGCATCTTTAGCAGAAAAAACTACTTTACCAACAGCTGCCCCAGGAGACGCATTCAATCCTTTGCCAACAATGAGCGATTTTTTCTTTGCCTGTTCTTTTGCTTCCGGATCAAATGTCGGATGTAAAAACTCCTCCAGCTGTTCCGGTTTTAAACGCATTATTGCTTCTTCTTTATTAATCTTTCCTTCATCAACTAATGCCATAAGTATTTTTAAAGCGGAAAATGCCGTACGCTTACCATCACGTGTCTGCAGTAAATACAGCACTCCGTCTTGTACCGTAAATTCAATATCCTGCATATCATTATAATGATCTTCAAGTGCCTGCTGAATTGCATCAAGCTGCCTATATGCTTCAGGCATTGCCTCTTCAAGACTTATGATCTGATCTTCTTTGCCGATAAATTCCGGGTGTTCCTTAATAAACTGCGCTTTATTTGCCTTATTAAGAGGCATGGGAGTACGGATACCTGCTACAACGTCTTCACCCTGCGCATTAATAAGGTATTCCCCATAAAATACTTTTTCTCCTGTCGCCGGATCGCGCGTAAACGCAACACCTGTAGCTGAATTATCATTCAAATTACCAAATACCATGGCCTGCACATTAACCGCGGACAAGGTATCATCAGGTATTCTGTTAATACGCCGATAATCAACAACGCGCTGGGTAAAGCTTGATTCATATACAGCCTCATACGCCTTAAAAAGCTGCTCCATGGGATCCTGAGGAAAATCAGAGCCTGTTTCTTTGCGCACATAGATTTTAAACTTTTTAACTATATCTTTAAGATCTTCAACTGTTAATTCGTTATCCGCCTTAACATTGCGTTCTTTGCGCTTTTGCTCAAGAACTTCTTCAAAGTACTCAGTTTTAATACTCATAACAACATTAGTAAACATCTGTATTAAGCGGCGATAGCTGTCCCAGGCAAAGCGTTCGTTACCAAATTCATTCGCAAGCGCTTCAACCGTCTGATCATTTAATCCGATGTTTAATACAGTATCCATCATCCCCGGCATTGAGAGACGTGCTCCGGAGCGACAACTTAACAATAATGGTTTGTCTGTTGAGCCGAATTTTCGTCCGGTTACTTGTTCAAGCTGAGTGAGATTTCTTTTTATCTCTGCTACATGAAAATTGTTAAGTTTATTTCCGTTGTCAAAAAACACCTGCGCTTCTTCAGTAGTTCCGGTAAATCCCTGAGGAACAACAATCGGGCGGATCTGACCATCAAGCTCATAGCTAAGAGAACTCATCTCAGCAAGATTAGCCCCTTTTCCGCCGAGCAGTTTCTTCATATCTTTATTACCCTCAGTTAAGAGCGTTCCATCCTGCGCGCGGCCAAAAAACCATACTGGTGCTTTTGGTAAGTTGTCAAAAATTTTTTTCTCCATGGTTAAACGCATCTGCGGGGTATCTATGCTTACAATTGGCGACAGCATTTCTTGCTCAGAATATGCGCTTGATTTGCCTACATTAAAAGCAAATAAAACATTCGAAAATAGGAATGCTTGAATTACTACGATTGAAACAATTTTAACAAAACGGCCAGACTTAAACATTGAATCCATTGCTTGTTCTCCTTTCAATTAAGAGAAAGTATCGTTTAAAATTCATTTCACAAAGCAGACTTCTTAAAAGAATTTATAAAATCCCTTTAGGAAGTTATGAAAAATCTTTAAAGTATACCATCTAAAAAAAGATTGCGCAATAGCTGTGGAAAATTTTTACTGATTGCGCAAGACATTTATTTCCAAGATGTTGCATTATTAGAATAGCTCATGTTTTTAGGCTTAAAAATTTCTTGGAGAAATATAAGCGATAAAATGAGGATAAAGATCAGCGCTGGAAAATAGCGGGACTTTTTAAAAGAATTCTTTTCAGATCAAGCTGAACTTTAGGAAAGATGCAGATCTTTTAGCTTTAATTGGATGGTATGAATCCCCTGCCAATCATTGATTGCCGGAGAGTAAACAATGGAAAATCCATTCTTTATATCTGCTGTATCAATATCGGAAAAATTACTGGCTAATGCTTCACAGGTAACGTCTCCATCCGTAATCCACATTTTAAATCCATATGCTCGCAGCGGTTTTGGACTGCCCTTTAACTGCACATTAACTGAAGAAAATACCGGACGGGTATTGCCCATGCCAAAAGGAGCGCATTTTTCGATTTCATTAATCAATTCTTCTGATAAGCAGCTTAATGCTATCTGCATGTCTACCTCAATCATCGGCATCATATCTTCCGCGGAAAGACTCAAACTCGCCATCTGATTAAAAAATTGTTTAAAGCTTGTGAGATTACTTTTTAAGATACTAAGACCCGCGGCTTTTTCATGACCGCCGAAACCTTCAAGCAAATGCTCACATTTGGCAATAGTATCAAAAAGATGAAAGTTGCGAATTGATCGCCCCGATCCCTTCCCCATCTCATCTTTAGTGGAAATCAAAATTGTCGGCCGATAAAAACGCTCGGTAATCCGCGAAGCAACAATCCCAATAACTCCCGGATGCCAAAGATCACTATGCAAAACAACAGACTTATCATTTTTAAAATTTATTTCTTTTTCAATCATTGCCAGAGCTTGACGCAAAGTCTTAGCTTCCTCTTTTTGCCTTTGCTTATTCTCATCATCTAAAGCTTGAGCTAAAACCATTGCCTCATTACTATCATTCGATAATAAAAGCTGCAGAGCTTTTTCTGCTGAGCCCATGCGGCCGGTGGCGTTTATTCTGGGACCGAGCATAAACCCAACATGATAAGCTTCCAGTTTTTTATTGGCAATGCCCGCTATTTGTTTAAGCGCCTGCAAACCTATTTTATTAGTTCGCGAAAGTCTGTCCAGCCCATGCTTAACCAGAATTCTATTTTCACCGGTAAGCAAAGCAACATCGCAAATCGTTCCTAATGCCACTAAATCTAAATTTTCTGAGATATCCTGATTTTCACCAACTAAGGCAGAGGCAAGTTTATAGGTAATGCCCACTCCGGCCAAATTCTTATACGGATATTTACATCCTGGCTGCAAAGGATTAATCACCGCTAAAGCTTTAGGAACTTTTTGCCCAATAGGCTGGTGATGATCAGTAATCACGACATCCAAACCAATTGAATTCAAATAATCCACTTGCTCAAAAGCACTGATCCCGCAATCAACAGTAATCAGTAAATCCGCGCCTTGTTCTTTGAGCAGAGAACATGCTTGTTTATTTAAGCCATAGCCTTCATCTACTCTATGCGGGATATAACAAGATACATTAGCTTTTAATTGCTTAAGCGTATTAAACAGAACAGCGCAACTGGTTAAGCCATCAACATCATAGTCACCATAAACAACAATATTTTTTTTAAGTTTAATCGCCTGCTGAATATGCTTAACTGCCGCAGACATGTCTTTTAATAAAAGAGGATCATGCGTGTCTTTTAAATCACAATTCAAATATGTTTTAGCATCCGCAGGATTATTAATCCCGCGATTAATAAGAATTTGGGCAAGAACTAAAGACACCCCTAATTGCTGGGCAAGGATTTGCTGATCATCCGAGTGAATTGATTTGGTTTTCCAGATTTTTTGCATAATTGTCACAGTTTTGTTAATTTTGTTATCTCAATATTCTTTATGCTGATTTTTGCGATTCTTGCTTAACAAATTTTTTCCTGTGAGCGATGGTAAATATTAGCAACAAAACCTGTACAATAAAAAGCGTTCCGGCAAAGAATACATCTTTTAAATTTAAACTCTTTTCTTTAAAAAAATAGTAGAAAAAGTAAAGCATGCACAGTAAGACGCCGGTTACAAGCACCCGAATAAGCTCTCCGTTAAAATGAGCTTGCGCTAAGCTAAAGTGAATCGGATCTTTTGATTTATACGGCTTTAATCTGGGGAAAAATGCGGGGACTGCCTGTTTATACTCAACATAATCGTTTCCAAATAATTGCCTAAGCAGAATTTCTTCTTTTTTCATTGTGCCTAAATAAAAAAACGAAAACAATATTATATATATCAAGCACAAGTAAATATTATTAACAAAGAGACAAAACCCCAACCCCATCAGAAAATTACCCACATATAAAGGATTGCGGACAAAAGCATAAGGCCCGGAAGTAGTTAATTTTCTAATTTTCTTTATATACCCAGCTGCCCAGAACCGGACGAAAAGTCCGGCAATAATAACCCCAAGCCCAGGATTTACAACTATTCCGTATTTATAGACAAACACAAGATACACTGCGGCAAACGGATAACTAGCCCACAAGCGCATTTTTTTAAACCGCAAATTTTTCATCATAGTAAACCCCTCTAAAATTCATGACTTATGCCGAAATTTAAAGCCCACTCATCAAAGAACCGAGCTTCGGCAGTAACCGTCAGATTTTTATTAATATTATAATTCCCGCCAATAAGCATTCCCCAGCTATCTTCTGATTTTAAGCGCCGGCGCCAAGAATCAACTTTATATTTAAGCTGCGCTGAACTATATTGCGGGCCGCAATATATGGCGGCTTTCGCGTATTCTTTAATAAACAGCCATGTGCCCTGCCATTCATCCCAGATCACGTGATATTGCACATCATTAACTGTATCTTTATAAGGATGGCAGCTTATATGCTGAAAACCAAAGATTGATTTAATATTATTCTTTTTGTTTTCATATGCAAGATAACGAAACCCGTATCCTCCGGCAAAACCTGTGGGAAAATCAAGTTTAACGCCGTCATTGCGCTCAAAAGATATACTGCCAACACCAACTTTGCCATCTAAGAAAAATCGCTCGCTAAGACCATAGCTTGCCTGGATAAAGCATTGCCCGGTGCTGGCTTTGCCTTCAACTTTATTAAAATCACGCAGAAAAATATTATTCGACTGAACTGCCCAAATCGTTTTATTTAAGCCAGGGATAAAATCGCCTTCTGAGGGAATTGCGCCGGCATTCTGACAAAACAACAGCAGAATTATTAAAAAAATTATTATTGTCCGTTCCATGGAAAAATTTCCTTATCCTTTACTTAGATAAATATTTATCTTTTATTAAGGTTTATTAAATTTATATTATCTTTAAATAGCTAATTTGTCAAATCAGTAAAACCTGGGTTTACTAGTGTTTAGTATCGTCAAATACTTCAGCTTCTACATCAATAATATCTTTATCTGCCCGGCTGGATTGATTATTAACATTATAGCTATCCTCAGTTTTATTTGTTGAAGCATTCTTTATGCCAAATAATATATTCTTGCCGATCATCATCGCGCCTAGCAATAAAGCCACGAGAATTCCTCCGGCAATTAACCAGATAAAGAACCTGAAAAAAATAAGGCCAAAAAAGAAATTGAACAGCAAAAGAATGCCGATATAATAAGCTACCTTGCCTAAAAAAAATAAAGGATGAGCTGTTCTTTTCATTACTAAAAATTATTCTCCTGATTTAAAATCATGCTTCTGCGCTCTTATTCGCGGCGCCAATCCCGGCCATATAACCAGTAGAAAAAGCCGCCTGGAGATTAAACCCGCCGCTTAAACCGCTGATATCAATTACTTCGCCGCAAAAATATAGTCCCTTGACTATTTTTGATTCCATTGTTGCCGGGTTAATCTGCTTAACCGATATGCCGCCTCTTGTAACCATGGCTTCTTGTATCGGACGCAATGTTTGTACAGTTAATTGTACCTGTTTAAATATATTTATCAAGCTTCTTTTTTCCTTTTTACTTAGCTGCCCAAGGGGTTTATTAGCGCTAATCCCTGCTAAATCAAGACATACAGCAATAAGTTTTTTGGGGATTGGATCAAAGCCTATATTTTTGCACATGCACCCCGGGTTTTGGGCGATTATTAAATCTAATTTTGCCAAAACCTGCTGTTCAGTTTGGCCAGAAAACAGGTCTAGATATAAAACAACCGCTCCTTTTTTTAAACCATCCCCAACCTCGGCACTTAAATCAAATGCTCCTGGTCCGGAAATCCCGTAATGCGCGAATACCAAATCTGCTTTTATCTGTTTTTTCTTTTTAGAATCAGCATACAAGCATATTCCGACTTGCCGCATACTTATACCCTGAAGATTTTTTATCCAGGATTCTTTAATTTGAATACCAGAAAGTCCTGGCTGAGGAGCAACAATCTTATGCCCTGTTTTTATTGCCCATTGATAGGCTGAACCATTAGACCCCAAGTTAGGGTAGCTTTTCCCTCCAGTGGCAATGATAACTTTTTCTGCTTTTACAATTGTCTGGTCTGCCAGCTTTACTCCGATTACCTTATGTTCCTCAACAATAATATCCGTTACCAAGCTTTGGCAGCTTACGCGCACTTTATTTTTTTCCAAATATAACTGCAAAGCCTCTACTACATCAGCGGCTTTATCACTTACCGGAAATACCCTGTGATTATCTTCGATTTTTGTCAAAACTCCCAATTGTTTAAAAAAGCTAATCAAATCATTATTAAAAAATTTGTTAAAAGCATTATGCAAAAATTTTGGATTATCCACATAATAGTCTTGAAATCTATTCAAAGGAATTTTATTAGTTAAATTGCAGCGGCCATTGCCGGTAACCCGCAGTTTTACGCCTAAGACATTATTCCGCTCAAACAAAATAACCGCTAATTCAGCTTTAGCGGCAGTTCCCGCGGCAATCATCCCTGCCGGGCCTCCGCCGACTACAATAACATCATATTTATCTTTAATCATTATTTTATTCCACTTCCTCTTATATACGCAACGGGTAAAAACACATCTTCTCGCTAAGCCTGAGCCTGCATCGTGCAGTCTCAGCCGCGCGTTCTCACTATTTTGATATCCATATCAAAATTACGTTCAAAAGCGCCGCTCGAAGAGAATTTTTACCCGTTTTTACTTTTAACCATGAGCCATCAACTATCAGCCAAACTGCTATTCATGCTTTTAATCTTTTAACTCATAACTTATAATTAGTAATTCATAACTATTTTTTTAATCGCTTTTTATCCAAAGCTTCTTCAGATCTTCGGTTATTTGCGCTGCGATTCCGCTGTCCAAATCAGCTTTTTCTTCCTGCGCATAATCCTGATTGTTCTTTTTTGCTATTTTTGAGTTGTTGATAAATTCTTTTACTGAGCTTACGTTCGCGCCGATTGAACGGCAATAAAACATTATCTCTTTATCATCAGTAACCACAACTACGCACTTGGGATTTTTTGCGCGCTCCACCATTTTTTTAATCTTATCGTCAGCAGATTCTCCTTTACTAAAAATCACATTAATATCTGATTTAAGCTGCGGGCTGCAAACATCAGATTTGCCGTCAAAAACCAGGGTAACCTCATTGCGCTTGCTCCCCTGCGGCTTATAAAGCTCAATAAATTTAACCAGGCCCTCTCTGCCGGAACGCAGTTTCTTGCCCGTTAAAAAAGAAACCTGTTTAATCACATTATATCCATCGATTATATAGTGAAGAGCCATAATATTGATTAAATATTGAAAATTAAAGTAGGGGCGGGGTCTTCCCGCCCGAATCAGATCATTAATAATAAAAAATGTGATTATGCAATTAACAGGCGCGGAAACCGCGCCCCTACGTTAGGTAAAATTTACCCTCATCTTAACGTTATTTATTCTCTAAACTCGCTCTGAGCTGGCCGCAAGCTCCTTTGATATCACTGCCTCTTGAGCGGCGTATCGTATAATTTATTCTGTTTTTTTCAAGCACTTTGCAAAAAGCGTCAAACGCTTCCTTTGTTACCGGCAAATAATCCACAGATTGCACCGGATTAAACGGGATTAAATTAACTTTTGCCTGAAATCCTTTAAGCAAGTTGCTTAGGTTTTTAGCATCTTCTTTTGAATCATTAACTGAACCGATTATAACATATTCAAAGGTAACAATCCGATTCGCGATTTTACTATATTGCTTCGCGGTTTTGATTAACTCGTCAAGCGGATATTTTCGATTAACCGGCATAAGTTTACTGCGCAGCTTATCTTCTGCCGCGTGCAAAGAAATTGACAGTTCTACTTGCATCCCCTCTTTTGCCAGAGCAATGATCTGAGGACAAAGTCCGCAGGTTGAAAGTGTGATTTTTCGCGCGCCGATTCCAAAACAATCCGGATCATTGAATATTTTTAGAGATTTTATTATATTCTCATAGTTAGCCAATGGCTCACCCATGCCCATAATAACAATATTTGTTATTTGGCGTCGCGGATTGTCATTTTTTACCAGTAATACCTGAGCCGCTATCTCGTCAACCCGCAGGTTACGGACAAAACCATTCTTGCCGCTTGCGCAAAAAACACAGCCATAAGCGCATCCAACTTGACTCGAGATACAAATTGTCGCTCTTTTTTTAGTCGGAATAAAAACAGTTTCGATAATTTTTCCGTCATTTGTATTAAAAATATATTTTAATGTATTGTCCTTTTTTGATGTGAATTTATCCAACTGCTTTAGCGCGACAATATCCAGCTTATCAGTTAAAAGCTGTTTAAAATCTTTGGGCAGATTACTCATTTCATTATATGCCAATATATTTTTTTTATAAATCCATTCAATTAGCTGCATTGCCCGATATGCCGGCTGTTTGTATTTCTCAAGTAATCCTTTTACCTCAAATGGTAAAAAATTGGTTATGATTTTTTTCATAATAACCCACTTTCTAATAATTCAAACTTGCTATTATTATACTATTTTATCTATATTTATGTTGATTTAAAAAATTTTTCCTGACTACCACTCAACCTCAACTCCGGTAAAAAACCACCTGCCCGGCATCGGAATATTCCCTTTTTCGGCATAACCGTGATTAAAAAGATTATCGACTTTTACAAAAATTTTATAGTTGTTTATGGTTTTATCCAATCTGCTGTTTATAATAAAATCTCCGGCTTTATCTGAACGCCGCAGATAAATAAGGCTATTATCTGCTGTAATCCCGCAGGGCAGTAAATTAATTACCCCGCCGACAAATTTATGTTCTAAATAGTCAAAAACATATTTTGAAATTAAGCCATTTTCCTGCTGATTGCGATCGACAAAAGAATATCCCAAATATATTTCCTGCCAATGTTTTAAACTCATCTTAACATTTTTTGGGTATATTCTCAAATCAGCTTGAATCCCGTTTGTATCAACTCTGGCAATATTCATAATATTATATACTGTTGATTCTGGAGTTCTCACCCAATCAATAATATCTTTACCTTCACTTTTAAAACAACTTATTGACATTAAGTAATTTGGCTGGATATAATCTGCTCCCAGCTCATAATTATTCGAGCGCTCCGGGGCTAAATTCTCATTGCCGATATTAGACGGGCTTTGATAATAAAGTTCGGTAAAAGTAGGCGCTCTAAATGACTGACTAAACGCTGAGCGCAGCTTTAGATCATTATTTAAATAATAGCCAACACTGATATCCGGAGTCGCCTGATTTTTAAACCCTTGATAAAAATAACCGCTTAAACCTAGTGAAAAAAGCCATTGTGAAAGCTTTTGGCTATAAGCAGTATAAACTGTATTTCTTTGCCTTGCATGCTGATTTAAATTACTGCTATCAATACTTTCTCTGGCTGTGTCAATCCCGGCAAATACTTTTCCCTCAGCCCAGGCCCCAACAATATCAAGCTTAGCGCCTTTGACATAATTTAAATGAATATTTTCATAAAAAGCCGGATTTGTTTTATCTAATAAAAACCGGTCGCTTTGTCGGCGAATATAAATCTGAGGATTAAGGTAAAAGTTATCCAACTCTGATTTGATCCCCAGACTGCTAAAAGTGGTTTTTGTATGTTCTTGCTGATTTGGGAAAAACTCCGAGTAAAATCCATTTGCGCCAAACTCTTTATCCAGCACGCCTAACTTAAACTGCACATCCCCATATTCACTGTCAAAACAACTAATATGAGAAAAATTCATGATTTCAAAATCAGTATTATCTTGATAACCGTCCGCTGAGCTTATTCCTATACTCGTGCGCGTATTAATCTTAGCCACTGGCTGAACAACGGAAAGCTGCTGCGAAGAAAAACTATGTTCGCCAAAAGCCGCTTTTACTTTAATCGACTCTCCCTGCGGATCTTTTGTAACAATATGCACAGAGCCGCCCGGTCGACCAGCTCCGTTGATTGCTGCAGCAGGCCCGGGGATTACTATCATTTTATCAATATCTTCGCTTAAAAACGGAATATCCAGATTAAAATGCCCGGTTTGAGGGTCATTAACTTTTATTCCATCAATTAAAACATCGGTTTGTTCAAAACTTGCTCCGCGCATCTGCAAATCAGACTGCACGGAAAAAGGCCCCCGGGTTTGAATATCCGCAAAGGAGATTTTATTTAAGTCTTCTATTACCGGGATATCCAGATCTTCCCTGTATTCCATATGCCGCAATGAGTTTGCGTAATATTCATTAAGCACAGAGGGATAAACGATTACTGGCTCAAGATAATAGTCTTGATTTTGATTATTTTCCGCAAAACAAGGATTAGCATTAATCATGCACAAAAAAAACATTGCCAGTATATTAAAACCGCGCGTGTAATCCATATTCAATATCCCCTTTTTGCCGATCGCGTCAACTGGATGCTTTAATCTGGTTGACAATCATTGTAAAAAAAATACATTAAATTCCTAAAACAGTGGATCAAGCAATGCCAGTATTCTTTGCCCACTGCCTTGATTTTGGGCAATTACATTTTTCGCGTTAATTATTAAACTATCTCTTTTTGATTTACTTGTCAATAATTCGTTCAGGCAATTTCCTAATTCAGCTAAATCATTCACACAAACTGCCGCGTGATTATCTAAAAACAATTTAACAACTTCCGCGAAATTAAACATATATTTACCAAAAACTATCGGCTTGCCCAGGCTGGCCGGCTCAATCGGATTTTGACCGCCATGTTTAATTAAGCTGCCGCCGACAAAAACAATATCGGCTAATTGATAATAATCTGTCAGCACTCCCATCATGTCTAAAAGAAAAATCTTGTCTTGTCCTGCCGCGGCATCGCTATTTATTAATTGGCTGATTAAAACCGCGGACATGTCCTCTGATTCTAACATCGCTGCTATTTGATTAACTCGCTGCGGATGCCGCGGGGCAATCAGCAAACGGATATTTTTATCCTCAGCTTTTAATTTCTTAAAAATTTTGGCGATTTGCTGCTCTTCATTATCATGAGTACTGCCTGCCACAATAAGCCGCTGCCCTGGCTTTAGACCAATATTTGGTAAATTATCCTGTTCCGGCTTGGCTATTTGATCAAATTTTATATTCCCAACTACATGGACACATTGTTCATCAGCGCCAAGTTCTATTATTCTCCGAGCGTCAAGTTTTGTTTGCATGCACAGCAAATCAATCTTTTTTATTATCGGCTGGAAGAAAAATCCAGCCCTTTGGTATCTGGGAAAAGCTTTATCTGATATCCTCCCGTTGACTATAACAATTTTTATATTTTTTTTAGCGGCGATATTTATCGCGTTCGGCCAAAGCTCTGTTTCCATGATAAGCAAAAGTTTCGGAGACAGCAGCGAAAACACTTTATTAATAATCCAGCTTAAATCAAAAGGAAAATAAATAACAATATCCTCTTTAGCCGCGAGCTGTAAAGCAACCTTATTTCCCGTAGGAGTAATTGTAGAAATTATTAATTTAAGCTCGGGATGTTTATCGCGCAATTGCTTAATTAATGGAGCAGCGGCTTTTATTTCTCCGACACTGACCGCGTGCAGCCAAACCGAAAATCTCTCTTTGCGCATCCTTTGTCTTAAGGCGGCTGAATAGATTCCAAATCTCTGGAAAAAACCTGCTCTATATTTGCCTTTAAAAATAAGTTCCGGCAAATACAAAATTGATAATATTAAATAAATACAATCCAATACAATTATCATATAATCCTTGATGTTTTAAAGGCACTTATCAGGCCCGGGGATGGGTCAAATCATAAACACTTTTAAGCTTTTCTGTGGAAAGATGAGTATAGATCGTAGTTGTGGCTAAGTTCGCGTGGCCTAAAAGTTCCTGTACTGAACGCAGATCAGCACCCCGGTTTAAAAGATGGGTCGCGAAAGAATGGCGTAAACTATGCGGAGAAATGTCGCCGCGCACACTGGCAACTTTAATATGTTTATCAATAATATTACGCACACTGCGATCAGTAAGACGTCTCCCATCTTTATTTAAGAATAATATCCTGTTTGATAAGTTAGCATCTTTACTTCTTTTTTGAAGATAGCTTTTGATCACCCGTAAGGCCTTATCGCCGATAGGAGCTAACCTTTCTTTTTTTCCTTTGCCGAATACTCTGATTACTCCGGAAATAAAATCAATATGCTCTACATTTAAACCCACTAATTCGCTTACCCGAACACCGGTGCTGTATAAAGTTTCTAAGATTGCCTTATCGCGTAATCCGGCAATATCGCTTATATCCGGGGCATCGAGCAATTTTGTCATATCATCTTCACTGAGAAAAATCGGTAGTTTTTTTTCCAGCTTTGGACCGACTAATCCCACCATGGGATTTAGCTTTATATGTCCTTCGCGGCATAAAAATTTAAAGAATGATCTAAGGCATGCCATCTTTCGGGCAATAGTGACTTTCTTAAACCCTTTTTGCCTTAAACTGACCAGAAATTTACGCACATCTAAAACATCAATATCTTTTAATTCTTTAGTGTCAATAAATAAGGAAAGCTCTTTTAGGTCTACACTGTAATTAATCAGCGTATGAACAGAGGAATTTTTTTCAACCTTAAGATAATTAAGAAATTTATCAATATAGCGTTCCATTTATCCATCCTGCTAATTATCAGTATCAGTTACTTGCCCGTCTGTAGGTAGTGTTTTTGAGATATATGTACATTTAGGATAGTTGCTGCAGCCGTAAAACTGCATCCCTCTCTTAGAGCGACGCAGAATAAGTTCTCCTCCGCAATCCGGCTGAGGACACTTTACTCCTAAAGATATTGATTTCGCGTTGCGGCATTCCGGAAAACCGGAACAGCTTAAAAATTTGCCGGAACGAGACCATTTAATAACCATCGGCTTGCCGCATTTTTCGCAATTTTCATCAGTTTCCACAACTTCTTTTTTTAAATTTGTCTGAGCAAAAGTAAGTCTCTTCTTAAATGGAGTATAAAAATCTTTTAAGGCTTTTATCCAATCAAGCGTGCCTTCTTCGACTTTATCCAATTCTTCTTCCATGGTCGCGGTAAAAGCAACATTAATAATATCAGGGAAATACTCAACTAAGATATCAGTAACTTTCATCCCCAGCTCAGTACAAGTCAGATAACCTTTTTCCCTACGGATATAATTCCGAAAAATCAAAGTATGCACAATCGGCGCGTAAGTACTTGGCCGGCCTATGCCTTTTTCTTCTAAAGCTTTTACCAAAGAAGATTCGGAATATCTTGCCGGAGGGCGCGTAAAATGCTGACTCGGGATTAATTTAAGAAGAGTTAAATTTTCACCTTTTGTTATCTCGGGAATTAAATTTTCTTTTTCCGCTAAATCTTCTTTGTAAGCTTTTAAAAACCCTTCGAACTTAATCACCGATCCGCTAGCGCTAAACAAGTATTTACCCGCGGTTATTTCAATTGTGCTGATAGTAGACACCGCCGACTCCATTTGAGAAGCAACCGTTCTTCTCCAGATAAGTTCATATAGTTTATACTGCTCCTGGCTTAAAAAGGGCTGCATCTGGCTGGGAGTGCGGGCAATTGATGTCGGCCTTATGGCTTCATGCGCTTCTTGGGCGGATTTTTTTGATTTATAAACATTTGGCTTTGCCGGCAAATACTCCGAGCCAAAATTATCTTTAATATATTGCCTTGTCTGCGCTAAAGCGATATCAGCAATTTTCACAGAATCAGTACGCATATAACTAATAAGCCCTATCGGATCTTGCTGTCCAAGATCAATGCCTTCATATAGCTGCTGAGCAATTAACATTGTCTTGCGGGCAGTATATTTAAGCTTATTAAACGCGTCCTGCTGCAGGGTGCTGGTTATAAACGGAGCATAAGGATTCCGCTTTTTGTCTTTTTTACTAACCGACGAAACTATATATTCGGCATTGTCTAATTTTTCAATAATCCCCTCTACCTGCTCTTGCTTGGCTAACTCAATTTTCTTTCCATCGCATTTAACTAATTCCGCGGTAAATTCTTCAAAAGCCGCTTGCTGGCGTTTTAAATTTGCTTCAACCTTCCAATACTCCTCGGGGATAAAATTCTGAATTTGCCGCTCTCGGATAACAATAAGCTTTAAAGATACTGATTGAACTCTGCCGGCACTTAATCCTTTGGCTACTTTTTTCCACAATAATGGGCTTAAAAAATAACCGACAACCCTATCTAAGACTCTTCTTGCCTGCTGAGCATTTACCATGTTCAAATCCAATTCACTGGGATGCTTAAACGCCTGCTTAATCGCCTCAGGCGTTATCTCGTGAAAAACAACCCGAAGAAATTTGCGGCTTTTTTTCTTATCCTGCAGCTGCTCCTTTAAATGCCAACTGATCGCTTCACCCTCTCGATCTTGGTCAGTGGCCAAATAAATAATTTCTGATGTTTTTACCTCTTTTTTTAATTGACTAAGAGTTTTTTTCTTGCCAGGAATAACAACATAAGTCAGAGCAAAGTCCTGATCTACATCAACGCCTATTTTCCTGCGCGGTAAATCAATAATATGACCCATCGAAGAATAAACAACATAATTCTTACCAAGAATTTTGCCGATTGTTCTCGCCTTGGTCGGGGACTCTACAATAACTAAATTTTTCATCAATTTTATCCTTGTTTATTTTCAGCTATAATATCGCATTTAAAAAGTCCCGTCAATAGCCAAGGTTAATAATTATTTAGGAGCTAAACAGATCCTAAATGCCTAACATCTTTAAAAATCGATACTTATAGTAATATATTACTTGTTTTATTGATCTGATTATAGGAAGTAAATGCTGGAATTAAAAAATTAATACCTGTCCAGAAAATCTATGCTAATATCTGTGCCATTAGAAAGAGGGGTTGTAAATCCTCCGGGATTGCCGTCTACCATGATTTTAAGCTGCTTACCTCTTTGCGCTTCAATGCTTATAGGCAAACACTCTAAAACCTGTGAAACTGTGGGAGGCAAAGTAACTCCCGGACAGGTAACAATCTCGGCTCGGTCAATAATAAACTCTTCTGAACCAACAAGCTGTCCATTCATATAAATTTTACCCGGAGCACCTTTTAAAACCTGCTTCTGTCCGTT
Source organism: Candidatus Omnitrophota bacterium (assembly GCA_043805415.1). Classification (GTDB taxonomy): domain Bacteria; phylum Omnitrophota; class Gorgyraeia; order B26-G9; family B26-G9; genus JAHITE01. The sequence goes on from JAZDHZ010000037.1 coordinate 35,774, forward strand.
TAAGATAACTTCTATATCTTTAGCGCTAGCTGGCATTTCAACAATATCTTTAATCTTGTAAAACACATACTGGTCTTTCTTAAATTCAATGATACTGCCGTCGGATAACTTAGAAGATAATTCCGCTTTCTGACCATTAATAAGCAGTAAAAAGCTGCTTTGCGATAATACTCTAGGCTCTTTATTCACTCGTACTACTATCTCTCTTACCTGCAGCTCGTCGGTATTAATCCCCATAAATTCTAAAACATCCCGCGCGGCAACATGCGCGGTAAACTCAATAATTGCCCGGTCTTGTAAGTTAGCATCAATATCAACCAAAGCTCTATTCATGAAAACCTGAGGCATAATTTCAATATTTTTAGAATTAAACTGAACATTTAAAGGCTTAATTTTAACAACATCTCTTACTGTTGCCTTGGCATCTAAGCCATCAACCGCGTCTTTAAAAGCTATTTTATCTCCACTTTTTATTTTCGTTGTATGTTCAGCATGTTGATCATTAAGCTTAATTTCAGCAGGCTTACCCATCTGGCCTTTTATGACCTCTAAGCGCCCATTAACTTCAACACAAATTGCCCGGCCAATTCTTCCGTATAACTTCATTTTATTAACACCAGCAACTACAAGCGCGCTCAAAACATCCAAACTTTGCTGCATGTCTAATACATTAACCCTCTTTTCATTAACATATATTTCGAGAAATTTCAAGCCGCTAGAATTAGCCGTCATTATGCAAATCCCTAAAGGAGTAACCATCTCTGGTGTATTCAATTTTCCGGATTTATCGACAATATTCGAAACCATTTCCGGCAAACGCACACCGATATTAGATAGATCAAGCGGAAAAGCGCGCGACAGTTCTTGGTCAAAAAGCGGAGTAAGACTTCCCCCGCCGACTAAAATAGCAGCATTAGGAACTTTTTGATTAAGCTCAAGTACGCGGCTGGCAATAGAATCCGCAAGCTTAGCAACTCTAGGCTTGATAATATCCATAATATATTCTGACTCTATGTCATGCTCTTTGCCCAATATGTCTTTAAATAAGACTTTTTGCTGCGTGGATATCTGTTTTTTAATATTCTCCGCGCTATTAAAATCAAGAATGAATTTTTCGCAAATTAATTCCGTGATCTCATCGCCGGCTTCAGGAACCATCCCATAGGCAAATACACTTCCATCTTTTGTAAGAGCTATATCCGAAGTTCCAGCACCTATATCTAAAAGAACTAGATTTAAGCGTCTTATGTCTTTAGGGATAATCGCGTTTAAAGCCGCTATCGGCTCAAGGGTAAGGTTACTTATTTCAAGATCTGCCCTGCGGAGTACGCTCAACATGCTATCAAGAACTACGCGAGGCAGAAAGGTAGCGATAATCTCAACGCCCATATTCCGGCCAAAATGTCCTACCAGATCACCGATATTCTCATAATCAAGCTCATGACAAACAACACTATACCCTACGCAATAAAAATCTTCATGGCCAATATCATTGTCCACATTCTTTAAAATACTACTAACCGCCTCTAAGTCTAGATTAAGCACATCATCTTCGGTAATTTCATTATTTAACGAAAGCTCTTTTGAAATTTTTGCCTTTACTGTCTTAAGCGCTCTGCCTGCTACCGCAACTCCTACCTTACGCAAAGACTGGCCTGCTCTTTTTTCTAATGTCTCTTTTATATTTCTTACTATTTTTGCCACTTCATTAATATTATGGATCTGTCCATCAAGCATTGTTCTGGTTTGATGCTCAACTTTTTCAACATCTAAAATATGTATCGTGTCCCCATATTTTCTTGCAATGATTCCAACAACCTTGCGCGTACCTATATCCAAAGCAAAAATTAAATCATCATTGGGATTTTCCATAATTATTTTCCTTACATCATGCCGATTGAAGTCAGTATTTTTTCCAAAGTTTCCGGCTTTGGCAAAAATAGCTGCGAACACTCAAGCTTCTGTTTCGATACATACAACTCTGTATCAACCAGAAAAACCTCATCCGCTATTTGACCGATCTCAACTAAAACAAAATTAAGCATTGCCCCCAGCATATCAAAAGCCATTGCTGGAACTGTTGCAACAGAACTCATGTTTACAAGTTGGCTAAGCGCGCTTAAATAAGAACCGCAAAGGATAGAGCCTACTTCTTTTAAAGCTGATTGAGCGATATCAGTAGTCATGTCAATAGGCAGAGACTGTAATAATTTTTTCACAAAGAAAATAGCGGTTTCCTGAGAAAAAATAGTCAGCATTGTTCCTTTCATTTCTTTTTCTACTTCCAGATAAATAATATAAACCTGTTTTTCAGCTCCTCCCAGAGCTTCAGCAACATGTTCAAGTGGAATTACTTTTACTTCAGGAACACTAATATTGACTGTTTCCCCAATTAACTGAGCAAGCGAAGTTGCAGCATTCCCCGCTCCAATGTTTCCCATCTCTTTTAAAGCATCGAGCTGAACATTTGTTAACTCAGCCATTTATTTTTCCTCCTTCATAAAGCATAAAATAAACTTAAAATTATTCGCTTGATTTAGCAATAATACTTGTCCGATCTATCCCACTAATGACGCAACATCTAAGATTAAAGATACACTGCCATCCCCTAAAATTGTAGCGCCAGAAAACCCCTTTATCCCTTTTAATAAAGAACCCACAGTCTTAATTACAACTTCTTGCTGTCCAACAACCCGATCAACAACTAATCCGGCTTTTTTACCCGCATTATCTACGACAACAATCGAAATTTCTTCAGAAGCAGTTTGTTCTTTTCTCGCGGGCACCCCTAATATTTTCTCTAATCGAATAAGCGGCAGAACCTCATCCCTTAAATTAATTACTTCAAATTTCTCTATATGTTTAATCCTCTTTATAGAAACCTTAACTGTTTCTACAATACTTGCTATTGGCGTTGCGTATATTTCTTTATTGATTTCTACCAGCATTGCCCGGATTATCGCGACTGTAAGCGGTAATTTTAGCTTAAAATTACTCCCTTTCCCAACTTCTGAATCAAAAACTAAGCTTCCGCCAAGCGCTTCAATCTTCATTCTTACAACATCCATGCCAACCCCGCGGCCGGAGGTATCTGTTATCTCAGCAGTTGAGCTAAAACCTGGCAGAGTTATAATATTAAGCATCTCTCTATCGCTAAGCTTGGCAATCTCATCTTCTGTCATAAAGCCTTTTTTTAAAGCAACTTGTCTCAGAGTATCAGGATCTATACCTTTTCCATCATCAGATACTTCAATTAAAACAAAAGTCCTTTCTCGATACGCGCTCAAGCGTATGGTACCCACTGGATTTTTATTGTTTTCTTTTCGTACATTAGGCAACTCTATGCCATGGTCAACCCCATTGCGCAAAAGATGAACCAAGGGATCGGCTATTTCATCAAGCACAGTTCTATCTAGCTCTATTTCTCCTCCGGAAACATCAAAATTTATTTGTTTTTTTTCGCTTCTAGCTAAATCCCTTACCATGCGCGGAAATCGATCAAATACTTGAGCCATGGGAATAAGTCTGGCCTGCATTACTTCGTCCTGCAAATCTCCTGTCAGACGGTCAATATTGGTTAATATCTCATTTAAAGGCTGTAAATGGTGAGTCTGAGCAATCTGCATTAAGCGGATTTTAGAAATAACCAGCTCTCCGACAAAATTCATCAATTTATCTAGACGCTGAGTAGTAACTCTAATGCTCTGGATTTTTTTAAACCCAAACTGCCTTGCCAAATCCTTTTGCTGCGCTGGCTCAGAATCAGAATAAATTTTCTTAGCTTTATCGATAACCTTAACTTTATCTACAACCTTAGCTTCTTGGGGTTTTTCCAAGTTTAGCTGATCAATATCTTTTATTTGGGTCAATTCTACTTTTTCAACTTCCATCACTTGGCCCAATATTTGCCCTATTTTTTTGCTCAAGCTATTTGTCATAAACAGCAAAGAAAAAGATAATCCAAAGTGATTTGATTCTAACTCTTCACTTGTCGGAACAGATTTAATTATTTCTCCTATTGAATTTAGCTTATTAAAAACCATAAACGCGCGCACAGATTTTAATTGGCAATCCTTGCTCAGAGAAATATCAATTTTATAAATCTTTATCTCTTTATTTTTAATTACAGACAAAAGATGTTCTTTTTCAAGTTTAGATATTAAAAGCTCTCTTTTTTTATCTACTTCCATATCTAAATCTACTGCGGAGAGATTAGGGGTAACGCTTTGAAGCTGTAATATAATCGATTCTATGTCGAGGTTAAGATTTTCACCTGTTTTGATTTCTTCAAGAAGCATCTGAAGGATATCTAAACAACTAAAAAGTTTATCAACTACTTCTGAAGTAACTGGAAGCTTTTGGCTTCGAAATATATCAAGCACATCTTCCATTTTGTGCGTAAGCCTTGTCAAAGATTCAAATCCCATTGTCGCGGACATGCCTTTTAAGGTATGCGCACTGCGGAAGATTTCATTTAAAATAGCTAAATTATCTGGATCTTTTTCAAGACTAAGCACGGAATTATTAATAATCTGCAAATGTTCTTCAGATTCCGCGACAAATAGTTCCTTATATTGCTCTACTCCCATAAGGTAAAATCCTTCTTATATGCTAATCTGTTTCATTATTTCAATCCCCATATAACCAAGAGGAATAACTTTATCCACAACCCCCTCTTGGATAGCGATACGCGGCATTCCAAAAACAACACAGGTAGATTCATCCTCCGCTAACGTAACCCCGCCAACTCTTTTAATGTTTCTCATCCCCTCCACGCCGTCTTGGCCCATTCCTGTTAGCAAAACTCCAAGAGTTCTACTGCCAAAGCACTCAGCTACAGAGTTCATCATAACTGTTACTGAAGGCCGGACGCTATGCACTTTAGGCCCAGCATTAAGCCTTATTGTCGGGGTATAGTTTTCCATCAAAACAACCATATGAAAATCTCCCGGAGCTACATACGCTACTCCCTGCTCCACAATATCTCCATCCTCAGCTTCCTTTACTTTAATTTTTGAAATCCAATCCAAGCGTTTTGCCATTGATTTAGTAAAAGCCGCTGGCATATGCTGTACAATTAAAAAAGCCGCCTCAGCCTCAGCCGATAAATACGGCAATATTTCTTTTATTGCTTTTGGTCCACCGGTTGATGCTCCAATGGCAACAATATGTTTTAATTTAGAATCTTGTTTTTTCGGTGCTTCAGATTTGCGCAATATTCTATTAAAAAAAGCCTGGACTCTTTTAACATCCACAGTGCTTGCTAATTTAACTTTACGGATGATTTCTTTACTCATTATATCAATATCAACTGAAATTTCTCCCCCAGGTTTCAGGACAGTATCAACTGCTCCTAATTCCGCGGCTTTTAACGCATTCGCGCTGCCGGGGGCAACATTAGCGCTAACAATTACAACTGGGGTCGGAATTTCATTCATTATATATGTTAATGCGGTTAATCCATCGATATCAGGCATTTCAATATCCATAGTGATTACATCTGGTTTTAGCTGCACAACTTTTTTAATTGCGTCCGCGCCGGTTTTAGCAAAGTCAATAACTTCAATATCTTTATCAGATTCCAAGATATCTGTTATTTTTCTGCGCATCAATGCTGAATCATCCACAACTAGAACCCTAATCATAATATTTTTTCTCCATGATTGATCGTTCGAACGCGCACTTCACCATTAGAAAGATAAAAATATATAGACCGACCGTAGGAACCTCCCACATCTTCTCCAACCAGTCTAATTCGCAAATCCTTGAGCACAGCCTTTACTTGTTCCACATTCCGAACACCCACATTAAAAACTTTATTAGCTTTAGCAAAACCAAACATATGAGCCCCGCCCATAATTTTTGCTTTTATAAACCGTCTTTCGGCACCCTGCGCTTCTAGTTTTTCTAATAAATCAGGGATCGCCGTATTCGCAAATTTTGCGCGGTTAGTTTTATTTTTTACCGCATCTACATCTGGAAGCATTATATGGGCAAGCCCACCGATCTTTGTTTTTGGATAGTATAAAGATATCCCTACGCAAGAGCCCAAACCTAAAGAAGTAAGCACAGTTGGAGAATTAGCAATTTTCATATCTGCCATGCCAACATGAATTTCTTCTGCTGGGTTGTATTCATTAGCATCCATTAATTTATTCTCCAATCGCTTTTAAAATTAATTCTAAACTTCCAGAATTTGGCAATAAAAAGAAATGCCCTTGAACGCTTTTTTTGGCATCAATAAATACTGAATCAAGTAACAACGCGTATTCCGTAACCGCACTAAGTTCTATTAATATGTAATCAACAAGCGCGCCAGCCATATCAATCAAAATTCCAGGGGTAGATGGGATAAGACCTAATTTAGTCACCGTAGAAAGAGTATTAAGATAAGCAGCAGCTAGAATACTTCCAGCCTCCTTGATAGCTGACTGATCCATCTCAGTTAAAACTCCATTTTCAGCTGTTTTTCCAGTAAGTATTCCCGCGAGAATTCGAGCATCCTGCTGAGAAAACAATAAAAGCACAATCCCAGGAGCATCGCCAAATACTTGAAACACAACACTAACAACCAATGTCTCGGCACCGCCCACCGCGTTTGGCACTTCTGCAATAGGTATAAAATGAACGCTGGGCACGTTCATTTCTATTTTTTTATTCAGTAACTGAGAAAGTGAAGTCGCAGCATTTCCAGCACATATATTGGCTATTTCCTTGAGAAGATCTTTCTCATGGGCATCTAAAACAATTTTTTTCTTTAACAAATTATAAACACCCTATTTAATTTGATTTGATTTAATTATACAAGAAAAATTAGTGGTGTTTTCAGTGATTAGCTTTCAAGTACCCGTTTTGCTGCTTCAAGAACACGTGAAGGCTGAAACGGTTTAGTAACAAAGTCTTTTGCTCCTGCCTGAATAGCTTCTACAACTAAAGCATGCTGCCCCATAGCACTTACCATAAGAATCTTTGCCTTTTCATCTTTTTCCATTATTTCCTTAACGGCTCCGATTCCATCAATATCTCCAACCTTCGGCATGACAATATCCATAGTAACTAAATCAGGTTTAAGCTCTAAATATTTTGTTACAGCTTCTTTCCCGTTTTCAGCTTCTCCGACAACCTCATATCCTTCTTTTTTGAGTATATCTCCAATCATTTTACGCATAAAAACAGCATCATCAACAACTAAAACTTTTACTCCCATCTTGAAACGCTCCTTCCTTTTCAGTTACTCTATTTTTTTTCCATACCTTCTTTTAAAATATCCGGTTTTGCCACATGTTTTATTTCATCAACACTTAAAACCTCATTTAAATCAAGCAATATCAATAGTCGATCATCACTTTTTCCCACACCCCGCAAATATTTTTCATGGACCTCTGTCTCTATAAGCGAGGGAGTATCTTCTATATTATCTTCCGACAACCGCAAAACTTCTGAAACAGAATCAACTATCATTCCTACTATATTTCACCAATCTCTACAACCATAATCCTGGTAGAGTCAGTGCGTCCCGCAGAAGGCAAATCTAATCTTCTCGATAGGTCAATAACCGTGATGATCTGGCCTCTTAGATTAACAACCCCTTCAATAAACGCGGGGGATTTTGGCATTCGAGTAATAGAAACCAGTTTAACAATTTCCCTTACCTGGTTAATTTCTACCCCAAATTCTTCTTCCCCGATTTTAAAAACAACCAGCTGAATTTCACCGCTGCCCTTTTTATTTTCAGACATTTTTTATGCCTCCCAACTTAATAATCAGATGATTAATAATCAATTTTTATTGCTTCTTTAATTGAAATTTATTCACAAGCCCTTGTAAATCTAAAGCTAAACGAGCTAATTCTTCAGCAGAAGCAGTAAGTTCTTCCATTGAAGCAGTCTGTTCTTCCGCGGAACTTGAAGCTTCCTCAGTCGCGGATGCCGATTCTTCCGCGACTACCGCGACTTCATCCACAGCTTTAACTATTTTTTCAGAATCAGCTAGCTGCTGTTGTGTAGCATCAGTAATCTCATCTACCATTGATGATGAGGTTCTCACCGCATTAATAATTTCCGCAAGAGCTTCTGAGACCCGCGATACAATTAAAGCGCCTTCAGCCACTTCTTTTGTTCCGGCTTCTATTGAACTTACCGCTTTAGGTGTTTCAACCTGAATACCTTTTATAAGACTTCCAATCCTGCGCGCTGCCTCAGCAGAACCTTCAGCTAATTTTCTAACCTCTTCGGCTACCACAGCAAAACCTCTTCCCGCGTCTCCAGCTCTTGCTGCTTCAATTGCCGCGTTTAAAGCAAGCAGGTTTGTCTGATCAGCAATATTTGTAATTGTTTCGGTAATCTGACCTATCTGCTGCGACTTTTCTCCTAATGAAGAAATTACTGCCGCGGCATTAGAAACAGTTGTTTTTATTTTATTCATTTTTTCTACAGCTTCCGCGGTAGCATACCCGCCACTTTGCGCCTGTTCAAGGGACTTCTCTGAAGACTTTGTCGCGGAGGTTGCATTATCAGCAACACGCCGTACTGAATCAGACAAGCCTTCCATAAGCCTTGAAGTATCTTCTACGCGCTTTGCCTGTGTAGTAACTCCCTTAGCTATCTTCTGGATAGTAGAAGAAATTTCCTGGGTAGAAGCATTCATCTCTTTTGATGAAGTAGAAATCTCTTGGGCAAAACTAGAAACCTTTGCCGCGAGATCTTTAATATGACTTACCATATTATGAAGGTTTTTTATAATCGCGTTATAAGCTACAGTAAGTTTTCCTATTTCGTCTTCTGAATTATTCTCAACTGTTTGAGTCAAATCACCTCTTACCGCAGGCTCACTAGCTTTTACTAAAATATTAATTGGTTTAATAACTAATTTTCTAAGCAAAATCGTAACCAGAACACTGATTAAAATTATACTCAACAACGCGATTATTATCCCTCGATTTACTGTAACGCTAGTTGCTTTCTTTACATTCTCCCACTCTAGTTCAACACCAAGCAGACCGAGAACTTTTACTTTCTTCCCATGACAAGTATTACAAACTTCGTCATTATAAACAGGAATATAAGTTACAAAAACTTTTTTACCGCTCTGATCTTCTTTAGCTTTTAATTTTTGTAATTTATCCCCGTTGCCATTAGCCTCAATAGCACTAACGATTCCCATAAAATCAATCTTTTGCCCGATTTTATCATTATCCGTAGAACGCTTAATTTCACCTTCGTTATTAGCTAAAAATAAGAATACAATTTGTTTTTCATTAGCAAAGTAATTAAAAATTGTCTGAACAATTTCCTGCTCCCCGGCAAGCATTGGATAAGAAATAGCATTAAGGATACTATTGCTTAAGGTGCCGGCAAGCGCCTTTTCCTGGTTTATCAGCAAATTAGTTTGAGATCTGATATTAATCATTGCAGTTAGCCCTAAAACAACAAACAATGCGATTCCCACAGAAAAAATTATCTTGAACTCTAGATTTTTTGGCAAAAATTTAAACATTTACCCCCCCTTTTATTTTTTACTGAACAAACTGCAAGAGCATAAGTTGCGATATTATTTATAATACTCAAAAATACCTTTAGTGTCAAGCATAAAATCCTTAATATCGCAATAATTTAATAAAACAAACCTGTTTTAAAATTAAAAAAATACAAGTACTTAAATTAACATTTTGAAAAGCAAGGCAAAGTAACAATAAATTAAAGCTTTAATATAAAAAAAGCCCCCGCTTCCTAAGAAGCGAGGGCTTTATATTCGTTTGTTTTAGAACTTTACTCCTAATGATAATATTGCCTGCATAGCTGTTTCGTCATTACCTGATACATAATAATCCCCAGGGAAGAACCAAGCTAAACTAAGGCCAAGATTAACATCTTCGGTATAAGCATAACCTGCCATAAGATCAAGCTCTGTTCCAGCTTCATCACTTGTTGAAGTAACACTAGCTACAGCAGGCTGACTCTCTGCTAATGTATACATCCAATACTCTATACCAACAGTAAGTCTGTCAGCAGGTACTGCAGTTGCTGTTAAAGCAATCGCGCTGATGTTTGTGTTTGGATCATAAATAGCGCCATTTGTCTGATTTTCAAAAAGCGCTAACCATCCTTTATAATCCCCAGTTGTGCTGGTTGCATCATCACCTGAACGGGATACATACTTTAAACCAACTTTTGGCGCATATTCATTATCAATCGCATAATTTAAGCCTATATCATATGCCATTGCATCAAGATCACGCTTTGATGTAGCAGTCTTCGAGTAATCACCAAACTGATACGCGATACCCAGTTTAGCTGATAATGCTTCTACTGGCTGCATTGTTAAGCATGCTGCTAATACATTTACATCCATTGCTGCTCCACTATCCGTTAAAACACCGGTTAACCCATCAGCTGAGCTATAATGTGCTGTTGCATAATAAGCATCTAAAACAGTATTCTTATCATCTTCAAACTTATAGATACCGTCAACAACATAAAGATCAATATCTCCATTGCTTGTCTGAGCAGTATCTCTTACTTTTGCTGTTCCAATGATAACTGTTAAAGGATCATAATCTAAAATACCAGCAATCGCGTCAAACTGGTTCTGGATTGAAAGATCTGGCGCAAGTAAGTTAGCTTCACCGGTTGTACCATCACCAACAATAAGGCCATCAGCAATAACCAAAGGCAGTCTTCCTGCTTTAACAGTTAAAGCAGAATAAAGCATTTCCTTCATAGTAATATAAGAAGCTAAAGCACTAATAGTCTGGTTGCTTCCAGCATCTGCCCAATCTCTTTCATTACCTAATAACATGGTTGCCGATACATTGTCTGTTAAATCAGCCGCGACGCCTAATGTAGTTGCTGTATTATAGAAATCTCTTGCTCCTACATCGCTAAAGCCGCTTAGTGCTACTCCTCCGCCAGAACCTGTAGCCGAGAAGTTATCTCTCATAATCCCTTTGATTGTAATTCCACCATTTAGTTTAATATTCTGTACTTCCGCGAATGCAGGCATTGCCACAAGCGCAACCATGCATACTGCTAGAAGAATTGATAGTATACGTTTCATGATTTTCCTCCTTAAAGAAAATTATTTTAATTTATTTGTCCAACTAGGTCTATAGTTATAGGTTTGTCTATAGTTGCCCAGGTTATTTCTATCTTATTCCATTATCACCATATGTTTATAACTCCAGGCTCTATTTTCCCCCACCTCCTTGTCGCCAGATTAAAGTTATATATGATGAACTTAGCAAATTCTTACCAAAAAAAACAAGTTTTTGATATTTTTTTAGCTAACTTAAATTAGCATAAATACAGTTTTTTGTCAATACTTTTTCTTTACAAAATTAGAAATTTAATGTTCTGTGTGTTGACATGCAAGCATGACACTCAACACACACATTTTTCTTCCCAGATACCTTAAGCTGCTGCCTCGCTCCTGCGTCAGAAGGGTTACCTACATGTTTGCCCCCAGGCCCATGGCAAGCCTCGCACTGCTTGCCAAGTAAATTCGGAGTTTTTTCTTCACTTTCAAACCCGCCTTTTCCATAGCCAGTCACATGACATTTTAAACACTCAGTATTCTTTTCTTCTCCTTGCATTTTCAATATTTTCCAGGATTTATTGAATTTTCGCTTTTGAAAATCTTGAAATTCAGCAGGATGGCAAGTGCTGCATTTTTCCGCGCCTAAATAAGCTCCTTGAGAAGCCTGATCAGTATTTTCCTGCGCGCAAACAAACTCTCCAGATGACGCGAATAACATCATTAAACACATACTACTAAAAATTAAAATAATTTTCCCCTTCAAAGCATCCTCCTCATATTAGTCCGTTTACAATCACATATTGATAGAATTAGTTTTTTCAATTTCCTGTTTTACCAGACACACTATTTTAGGAATTTTTGTTTTTAAAGTCTCGGACAGCTCCAAACTAAGCTCTATATCCTGAGGCACAATTCCGATCATCAGAGTCTCAGGCAATTGTTTATACTTTTTAGCATATTCAAGCACATGAAAAAAATCAACATCATGCAAGGATACATTCGCGTCTCTTTTAATATCAATCTGCCGCGGATCAAATTGATATATAGCCCCAGGCTCTTCGCTGGTTTTTATAGCATCGATTACAATTAATTTATCACATGCTTCCACAATTGGAAGTAAATCAAACCCTGCTGCCGCGCCATCTACAAGCTCAACATTATCCGGCAAAGATTCTTTTTTTAATGCCTCAATAACATGAATCCCTATACCCTCATCTTTGAGCAATAAATTACCAATTCCTAATACTGTGATTTTTTTCTTAAACAAAAAACACCCAAGTCATTAACAATAAATTTTATATTGCTTTAGCAAACTCTAAATTTCTTCATTTCGCCATTTGGCTTGGTCAAATGCACCGCGCAAGCAAGGCAAGGATCAAATGAACGAACAATTCTTGCCACATTAATCGGATTATCCGCGTCTGGAACCGGGCAGCCGATTAAAGCCTCTTCCACTGGACCGCGCTGGAAATCTTCATCCTTAGGGCTTAAATTCCAAGTCGAAGGAACTACTGCCTGATAATTAGCTATTTTTTTATTCTCAATTTTAATCCAATGTCCCAAAGCACCGCGCGGAGCTTCCGTTAAACCCATGCCTTCAGCTTTAGCCGGGATTTCAAACGGCGTAAACACCGGCTCGCCGGGTTTTAACTGCAGTACCCATTTTTCCATAGCCTCAGCAACTTTTAAAGCTTCCAAAGCTCGAGCCGCGTGTCTATCTAAAAGCGAAGCGCCTTTGCGATAATCACCATTGACCCACATTCTGGCCAATGGACCTACCTCGTGAGGAATTCCATCATAACGCGGAGCTTTTACCCAAGAATAAGCATTATCTTTATTCATATCCGGGTCTGTTTGTCCTTCTGAGGGATGTTTTTTGCCTATTTCTTTTTTATACCAGGAAAACTCGACATCCTCACTAATTTTTTGCGCATTCATTTCCAGATCAATTCCCGAGGTATAACGCCCTGGCTTAAACAGAAATTCAGTTTTTTCATCATCTTCGCCAAAAACCCCATAAGAAAGGAAATTTTTATAACCAATGCCGACTTCGCCATAATCTTTATACACATCAGCAACTGCCAAAACATCAGGCAGATAAATGTTTTTAATAAAATCTTTAAGCTCTCTGATTCTCCAAAGTGTTGAGGCAATCCTATCTACAGAAACTTTCTGGGAAACTCCGCCCGGGGTTATTGACTGAGCCATAGGAACTTTACCTGCCCATAAAGCAGTTAATTCATGCGCTTTCATCCTCATCTCTAAAGCTTGGATATAATGCTCAACAGCCGCATCATTAACTTTTTTAGGCAGCAAATAATCTCCCTTATATCTCGGAACAAAAGGCGCTACATCCGGGCCTGTAACAAAATCAAGCGCCGCCAGATGATAAAAATGCAAAATATGCGATTGAATGTAGTTTCCGCCCAGGATCAGGTTTCTGACTATCCGTCCATTTGATGGAGGATTAACATTAAAAGCTGAATCAAGACTCAATGTGGCGGCAATAGCATGACTAATCGGACAAACTCCGCAAATCCGCTGAGTTATCATCTGCGCGTCGCGCGGATCTCTGCCATTTAATATAGTTTCAAAACCTCTAAAAAGCGTTCCGATAGAACGCGCGTCAATAACTTTGCCGTTATCAACATCAACTTCAATTTTAAGATGCCCCTCAATTCTGGTAATGGGATCAATACTTATGGTTTGTTTGGCCATGGCCAGCTCCTTTTATCTTATCAAACTATTCGGTTAGGAATCATATTTTCCGGCAACTTAGCATACATTGGCGAAGAAGCATCAGGAAAATTTGGTTCAGTACAGGCAATACATCCGGTTCCTGAGCCAATACACCAGTTTACCCCGCTATTCCAATGACGCAGAGGGCAATCAGCATAAGCCATTGGGCCTTTACAACCTAAATTCACCAGACAGCCATCATCGCTTAATTTTTCCGCGAACTTACCATTAGCAAAATATGAATAATTTGGACAGTTATCGTGGAGATTCTTACCATAGAACAATGTAGGTCTATTATGCTTATCCAACTCAGGCATTCCAAAAAGAAGCACGTGTACGAGAGTTCCGACTATCCAATCAGGATGTGCTGGACAGCCAGAGATATTAACCACAGTTTTACCAGTATATTCAGCAAAACTTTTAACCCCGGTAGGATTAGGCTTTGCTTTGGGGATTCCGCCAAAAGCAGCGCAAGCGCCCACAGCAACTAAAGCAGCGGCATTTGGAACAAGGAAATCCAACAATTCTGTTAATTTTATTTCCTGTCCATTATGCTCACCAATTTTACAGTAAGCTCCATTTTCCGCGGTAGGTACTCCGCCCTCAAGGACTACTATATATTTTCCCTTAAACTCTTCTGCCACTTCATAAATTACATCAAAAGCTGTTTTACCTGTTCCCGCCATTACCGTAGGATGATAGCGTAAACTTATAACATGTAATAAAACTTCCGCTATCTTCGGATGGACTGTATTTAGAAGTGAAACTGAACAACCGTTACAACCTGCGCCTTGAATCCAAATAACCGGCGGTTTTCCATCATCAGCTGCTAAAGCATCAATTAATGCAGGGTTATACAAACTTGTAATACCTGCTCCAATAGCCGAAGACCCAAAGATTTTAAGAAATTGTCTGCGGGTAAGATTCATATACCCCTCCTTTTTACAAGCCCCTATGAATATAAACCTTTTTTTATTTTACATCGCAACTGCATCAAGTCAAGATAAATCTTAGCGCATTGATTATTTTTCATAACCCAAACGCCGCAAAAAAATCTCATCTTTACGCCAGTTTTCCTGTACCTTTACCCATAATTCCAAATAAACTTTTCTGCCAATAAATTCTTCGACATTAACTCTTGCCGATGAGCCTATATCTTTCAGCATCTTACCATCCCGGCCTATTACAATTTTTTTCTGCGCGTCCCTTTCTAGAAAAATAGTCGCCTGGATAAGCGTTTTACGCCCAGGATTATCGGCAAATGTATGCACCTCTACCGCCACAGAATGCGGAATTTCTTCTCGGCATAATCGCAAAACTTGTTCCCGAATAAGTTCAGCGACAACAAAGCGTTCATTTTTGTCTGTTAGCTGATCCTGAGGAAAATACTCCGGACCTTGCGGCAGGATCTGTTTAATTTTCTCTAAAACCAAGCCGCAGTTTTCTCCGGTTTTTCCCGAAACAGGAATAAAATCATTAAAAGATATTTGGCGGCTGCAAGCCTCCAGCAAAGCAAGAATATCGTTTTTGGGAATCAAATCTATTTTATTAATTAAAACAGCAGTCCATAAACAATTCTCTGCTATTTTTTTTTTCTTTAAGTGTTCTAAAAATATGCTGGTCTGCTTTTGTTATGCCGGTTACCGCGTCAATGATCAGAATTACAATATCCGCATCTTCCACCGCGCTCATCGCGCTTTTAACCATATGATTACCCAGATTTGTTAGCGGCTTATGCACACCCGGGGTATCGACAAAAATTATCTGTGATTGGCTATCGCTAAGAATACCTAAAATCGCGTCCCGGGTTGTCTGGGGCTTATCAGAAATAATCGATAATTTTTCAGCTAAAAAACAATTCAACAATGTTGATTTGCCCACATTTGGCTTGCCCATTAAGGCAACATATCCTGATTTAAAATTTTTATTTTTTTCCATTTAAGTCTCTTTTTTAATCTTTCTATTTTAATTCAATATTCTTACATGCCAGCGGACATATGCCGCAGTTTGAATCACAAGGTTCAATATGTATACTAACTTTTTCATACTTAAAGTTACGGATTAAAGCTTCCTCTAATTGATGCTCTAAATCATGAGCCTGGTCAACATTCATCAACTTGGAAATAACTACCTGTAAATTCAGAAAATCCCCGCTCTCATTACTCAGCAATTCAAAACTATGATAATTAATCACATCCGGATATTCTTTAAATATTTGCTTAAGCATTTTAGCGGCATCGGATTTCTTTTTCTGGATTATTCTTTTTAAATCAATATGCACAATTGGGCTTGATATAATATTTTTCGCGATTCGGGTTTCAACCGAAGTCGCGATCTGATGCGCTTGCACTGAATCAAGCGTATTGTCTACTTCCACATGTAAGGAAATTGCTTTCAGCTGTCCATAATCATGGGCAATTATATCATGAACGCCCTCAACTCCGGCCACGGAAAGAGCGATTTTTTTAATCTGCGCGATCAATTCACTGTCAGCGGCTTTGCCTAAAAGATGAAAGGTCGATTCCCGGATAAGCTGTATGCCCATATACATAATATATCCAGCCACCATTGCGCCGAAAAAAGCATCGAGCCAGAATATTTTAAACATTGATCCCATAACCGCGATAATTACCAGCAAAGTTGAAATCGCGTCACTGCGATGATGCCAGGCATCTGCATCCAGAGTTTTTGATTTAATCTTTTTCCCTAAATGAAAAGAAAATCTTGCTAACCATTCTTTAATCACCACAGTTATACTCAAAAAAACTATAAACAAAGGATTTGACCCAACAGCAACCGGATTAAACATTCTCATAACCGCGCCATGTAAAAGCTCAAGTCCGACTAAAGTCAGCACAACCGCGATAATCAGCGTGGCAATATCTTCCATCCGGCCATGGCCGAAAGGATGGTCTTGATCCGCAGGTTTTTGGGCAATTTTAAAACCCAAAATCACAACCGCTGAAGTTGCGACATCGGAAATAGTATGAATCGCATCAGCAATAATACTAATACTGCCGCTGATCATTCCCATGCTTATCTTCAGCAGAAAAATAAGGGAGTTAACTACCAGACTAACCCATCCCTCAAGATAGCCAAAACGCGCGCGTACAGACAGATCGCTGCAATCCTGATCCGCGAGCTTTGCTTTTTTTATCATAAATTCAGTAAAATTAAAACCCATATTTTTATCCCAATGAAATATTTTTATTTTTTTTAAGCTGTTCAACAAAAGCAAACTGTTCACTGCTGATAACCTTTATTCCTTGTTTTTTTAAAAGCTTCGTCAGTATGCCGTCACCTTCTATAAGCCGATTGGAAAATGTCCCGTCATATATCTGTCCTACGCCGCAGCAGGCGCTTTTTGCTTTCATAACCGCGAGATTGATCTTATTTTCTTTTGCGATTTCCAGAGCCTGACAACAGCTGTTTACAATTGCCGCGGTAATATTCTCGCCTAAATTATTCACAACTATTGCCTGCCCATTCAGCACATCCTCCCCTGTACCGCCGACTATTTCACAAGGCAATCTAGGAGTTGTAAACCCAGCCATTACTTCCGGGCACACCGCAATAATTTTGTTTTTGTTTTTTAATTCCGCAATGATATTATTAGCACAATCCTGTCCATTATAGCGGCATTTTGTACCAGCCAAACAAGCGCTTACTAAAATCATAGGTTTTTACTGCCTTTTTCTTGGGCATATATTCCCTGGGCATAATCTTGAGCTAAAGCCATGCGCCGCGCATCGGAAATATTTCCATTTAAGATCTGATTGACAAAATAGTCTATGTCCAGTTTATCGCGATTCTGCTGCTGGCGAATCAATAAAGAGATAAACGCGTCCGGTGCCTGTGTCATCTTAAGAGCATAGATATCAGCCTGTTTATCCATGGAACGAAAATAACTATTTTGAATCAAAGCCATTAGCAGAAATATAATAAAAAAAAGCCCGATTAAAACTGGTAATGTCTCAATATCAAATATGAATTCAAAACCAAAATAACCCGCTACTGGTTTAAAGGCAATATTAACAATTAAAAAAACAAGCAGCATGACCAAGGCTTCGATTATTAGTTTTGAGCGAATATGCCCATAGTAATGGTTTGCCGCTTCGCGAGCAACAATGATTTCAATTTCCTCAGGAGCATAATCCCTGATTTTCTCACTAAGCATAAGCTTGCGTACAGGGCCATAACCTAGAATAACAACTTCCGCTTTAGCCTGGGCAAGAAAAAAAACATTCGTAACTTTTATATTTGCCCGGCCCACTAACTCAATCAGTCTTTGTTTAAACTCCGAGGAGTCTAATGCTGTAGATTGCAAAAATAAAGGGGCTAAATACTTAGGCGCGAGCTCTAAGGAATAGCGGGATATAATGCATAAAAATGCCACTGGCAGCCACCACCATAAGACATCTGTTTCCAGAAAAAAATATATCACCTGTATGACAAAAAACAGAACAGAAAAAGCTCTAACTTCTTTTTTAAATAGCGTTTGAAACCAATCAATGAAATTGTTTGCTCTGATATAAACCAATCCTTGGTAATACTTAAGCGGAAAAGAGAAAATAAAATAAAAAGCATAAAACAAAAAGAAATAGAGCGTTATTATAATTATTGAATTGCCGGTAAATAAACTAACAATATTCCGCAATGGACGGGAAAAACTAAATGCCATAATAAACAGAAAAAGCATTGCGGCCGCAGCATTAAGTATAAAAAAAATGTTTTTTTTATTAAAATTGAACTTTGAGATTATGGCATCAAGCACTACACTTACTCCCCTTTTTAAGCAGCTTATTGCGAATAAAGTTGAATATATTAATATATTCAACTTTACAGTAATCCGCATATGTCCAAGCCCATGGACAAAAAGTCTTACCCCGGTAACGCAGGGTTACTTCAGCAAAAATACCTTTGTCTAAATAAATCCTATGCTGATGATCTTTTGTTGTCGCTAAGACTAATTTTGAAACAGAAAGATATCCTGGATCAATATTAACATATCTTTTGCCCTGGCAAGAAAAAAATTTTTCTTCGATTTTATTGGTTTTTAATTTTATACTCGCCAGCGCTTCGGGTTTTATCAAACCGCTAAAACTTAAAAACTGCCGTTTAAGCCCAATCCCCATTTCCCGCGCATAGTATCGGGTAGAATCAAACTCGAGAATTTCACTTGTATAATCAATTTTGCCAAAAGTCTTTGCTAATCTTAATCCAGCAATATCTAAAAATTCTTGCTTGGCAATAAGACCAATTATTAATTTAGCTTGTTCCGGTTTGGCAATTTGTCCCATATTTAAAAATGATTATTTAAGTTTAAAGACCTTTTTAATTCTTTTTAAATCATCATTGCCAAATCTTTCCATAAAAGCATCGGCAATAACAATCGCACTCATTGCTTCGCCGATAACACCCGCGGCTTCGACTGCAGAGATATCTGAGCGTTGAATAGAAGCTCGAATTGGTTTTTTAGTTTTAAGATCAACTGTTTTTAATGGCTCACCTAAGGTAGCAATCGGTTTCATCCCGCAGCGAGCGATTATTGTCTCGGCATTGCTCATCCCGCCTTCAATGCCGCCGGCATTATTCGTCAGCCGATAGAAACCTTTTTTCCGGGAATAGGATATCGGATCATGGACTTGAGAGCCCAATTTATTCGCCGCTTCAAAACCAATGCCAAATTCAACTGCTTTAACCGCTGGGATGGACATTAGGGCTAAAGCCAGCCGCGCGTCAAGACGGCGGTCATAATGCACATAGCTGCCCAGTCCGGATGGAACATTAACGGCTTGGACTTCGAAAATACCGCCTAAGGTATCTTTTTTGTTTCTGGCAAAATCAATTTTGGCTTTTATTTTTTTTTCATTTATCTGTCCGCCGACACTAATAACCTTGCTGGAAAATTTTATTCCAAACTCACTTAGAAATATCTTTGCGATCGCTCCAGCCGCAACCCGGGCAACTGTTTCCCGGGCTGATGCCCGCTCTAAAACACAACGGATATCAGAAAACCCATACTTCATTGCTCCGCTTAAATCCGCGTGACCAGGCCGCGGCTCAGTAATGGAAGGCAATTCATTGATTTTAAAATCTTTATTTTTTATCATCAAAGCAATCGGACTGCCTAATGTTTTTTTTGCTTTTATGCCGGAGAGTATTTTTACTGTATCTTTTTCAATCTGCATCCTAGCACCGCGTCCATACCCCTGCTGCCGCCGGAACAGTTCTTGATTAATAATATCCTGATCAATATATAAACCCGCGGGCAGGCCTTCAATAATAGCAATCATACACTCTCCGTGCGATTCTCCGGCACTCATAAAACGTAACATAGCCTGCTCCTCTTTGTATTGCCAAACAGTTAAATAAATTAAAAATAAAACAAATATTTTAGGATATTATTACCCCACAGAAGCACTAAAAATGTAGCTAATGACAAATACGGACCATAAGGAATAATTTCCGCTCCTTTGGTTAATTTAGCAACAATCCCAACTCCCGCTCCAAAAAAAGGAGCAAGAAAAAATATTAGTAATGCCATCTGCCAACCAAGAATTGAACCAATCATGGCCAGAAATTTCACATCTCCTCCGCCCATGCTCTCTTTTTTAAAAATAATCTCACCAAAGCGTCCGATAAGATAAATACTTCCGCCTCCGGCTAAAATTCCTAGTCCAGATTGAATTAATGATCCGCTCCAAGTAGATACGCCATGCAGCTGGGGAAAAATCACAGACAAAACTATTCCGATCAATAATCCGCCTAATGTTATTTCATCGGGAATAATAAAAAAATCGAAATCAATAAATGTGGATATAATCAAAGCGCAAGTCAATACCCCATAAACAAAAAACTGCACGGATAAGCCGAAGAAACTATATAGGACAACTAAAAGACCGGCAGTAATGAACTCAACCATAAAGTAGCGGAAAGAAATGGGTTTTTGACAAAAGCGGCATTTACCTCCTAAGAATAAATAGCTTAAAAGCGGGATATTATCATACCAAACAACCTGCTTCTGACAATTAGGACAAAAAGAGCGCTTGGGTTTATCAATCGATAATTCACAGGATTTATCCAGAATTTTAAAAATCCGGGTTTTGCTATTTTCATATTTGCCTTCTAACTCAAATCCGCTAAACTGCTGGTTTTTTCTCAGCTTTTTAAATTTTCTTTCCACATAACCGTCTTCATCAATATAACCGCTCTTAATTAAATCTTCCCAGAGTTTATCCGTATGTTCTTTGCTTCCGGAAATGCTTAAAAACTCATCCGGCACAACTTTTCCTGAACGCGGCATCCGATAAATACAGACATTGAGAAAACTGCCGATCAAACAGCCAAAAAGAACAATCATACTTTTTATAATTAACTCCGGCATTTTTCCAGTTCTCCTTCTAGAGCCTGTCGCATTATATCCACAGGAGCAATATCCCTATCTGCCCAATAATTAAAACCAAGTACTCCTTGGTATAAAAGCATGCCCAGTCCTCCGGCAGCTTTTAATCCTTTTTGTTTCGCGTCTTTTATCAGCTGGGTTTCTTGATTATAAACAACATCATACACCGCCAGATTATCATGCAATAAATTTTTATCTATTACCGAACCATCTCCTTGTTTCATGCCCACAGGTGTTGTATTTACCAGCAAAGAACATTCTTTTATTTTTTCAACAATTTCTGTTTTATTAATAAATTTCAGTTTATCCCGGACTTTAGGGAAACCGGCATAATGCGTTTCCACTGTCTGCTTATGCTGCTCGCTGATTTCATAAACATATATATCCCGCACTAAACCTTGATCTTCCCAGCTTAATCCGGAAATAACCGCTCGGCCGGCTCCGCCGCAGCCAAAAACCAATGCGTCTTTATTTTCTGTTTTTGTAAATCCTAAATCATTTTTTAATGCTTTAACAAATCCCGGAGCATCGGTATTAGTCCACCAAATACTGCCGTCATCATTTATTCCCACAGTATTAATCGCGCCAATAAGTTCGCTGTAATCAGCAAGTTGAGCATAACTATTTTTAAAAATCTGCTCAAGGATTTTTTTCGCGGCTACTTTATGCGGAATTGTAATATTAAAACCAGACAGATCAGTTCTCGATAGCAAAAAATCTTCCAAATCATCAGGCTTAATCTCAAATAATGCGTATGAAGCATTTATGCCCAAATGAGAAAAAGCGGCATTATGCATTGCCGCTGAAAAACTATGTTTTACCGGATAACCGATCAGTCCGTAAATTTTCTGTTTACTTATCATTATTTACTCTCTTTACGACGCAGTCACGGGCTTAGTGAAAAGATATATTTTGCTCCGATCGTCTACGCTGTTTTTAATCTCTTCACTTCGCTCTACATTTGAGCTTTTACGCATTACAAATGTATCTTCTTAGACTTTTCTTTTTTAAATAAAACCCTGTTAACAGCATTAAGATAGGCTTTGGCCGATGCTTCAATGATATCAGTACTCGCGCCTCTGCCGGAAATTTCTTCCTTATTAATCAAAAGCTTTACACTAACCTCACCCAAAGCATCTTTGCCGCGAGTAACAGCCTGAATTGAATAGTCAAGCAATCCGGCTTTAAGCTTGATTATTTTTTCAATCGCTTTATAACACGCGTCAACCGGCCCATCACCCTCTGACGATGCTTCAAAAATATCTTTCTTGTTTTTTAATTTAATTGTAGCTCTGGGCTGAACATTTATCCCGCCAAAAAACTCAAGCGCTTCTAAGCTCCATACCTGCGGAAGATCTTTTGTCTGCTCTTCTACGATAGAAATCAGATCTTCTTCAAACACTTCCTTTTTCTTATCAGCAAGTTCTTTGAACCGATTGAAGGCCAGATCAAGCTGTTTTTTATTCAGTTTAAAGCCTATGCGCTCAAGCCGATCAGACAAAGCATGCCGTCCGGAATGTTTTCCCATCACCAGGCCTTCTCCGTAAAAACCTACAGTCTCAGGGCTGATAATCTCATAAGTCTGGCGTTTTTTAAGCACCCCGTCTTGATGAATCCCGGATTCATGGCGAAAAGCATTACCGCCAACAATTGCCTTATTCGGAGCAACTACAAAACCAGTAAGCTTACTAACCAGCCTGCTGGTTTTATAAATCTCTTTTGTTTTAATATCGCAATACATATCTTTAAAATGATCTTTTCGCGTGATCAGGCTCAGGACAATTTCTTCCAGCGCGGCATTGCCCGCGCGCTCACCTATGCCGTTAACCGTGCATTCAATTTGCCCGGCCCCGTTTTTAATTGCCGCCAGGGAATTTGCCACTGCCAATCCCAGGTCATTATGACAATGAACCGCGATAATCGCTTTATTGATATTCGGCACATTATTGCGAATAGCATTGATCAACTGCCCGAATTCTTCCGGCTGGGCAAAGCCGACTGTATCCGGGATATTCACTGTTGTTGCGCCGGCTTTAATAACTTTTTCAATAACCCGAAAGAGAAATTCCCGCTCAGTGCGCGACGCGTCTTCCGGTGAGAACTGAACATCATCAGTAAATTTGCCGGCATACTTAACCGCTGCTTCGGCAATCTTCAATATTTCACTTTCCGCTTTTTTCAGCTTATATTTCATATGGATCTTTGACGTAGCCAAAAAAACATGAATCCGTTTTCGCTTGGCCGGCTTAAGCGCCAAGGCCGCGGCTTCAATATCTTTATTTAATGATCTTGCCAAGCCGCAAATCGTTGCTCCTTTTACCTGCCGGGCAATTTGGTAAACACTATTAAAATCACCCGGAGAGGAAATCGGAAAACCTGCTTCAATAATATCAACGCCTAAACGAACAAGCTGCTGAGCAACTTCTAGTTTCTCCTGATCAGTCAGACTAGCACCCGGAGCTTGTTCCCCGTCTCTTAGCGTTGTATCAAATATCTTTATCTTCTTTTCCATTTTATTTCTCCGTATCTCTATATAGCCATAAAAAGTCTTTTTAGACTTCTTTAGCATCTATCCATTTCATCATTTTCCTTAGTTTACGTCCCACAACTTCAATTGGATGATTTTTTTCTTCTTCTTCCATCCGCTTAAAGTTCTTTTTTCCTGTTTTGCATTCATTGATCCATTCTTTGGCAAAACTACCGTCTTGGATTTCAGTCAGGATCTTTTTCATCTCTTTTTTTGTCTGATCATTGACAATTCTTTTACCGCGGGTCAAATCTCCATACTCAGCAGTATTCGAAACAGAGTAGCGCATATAATCTATCCCGCCTTGATAAAAAAGATCCACAATTAATTTAAGCTCATGCAGGCATTCAAAATAAGCAATCTCCGGCTGATATCCGGCTTCAACTAAAGTTTCAAACCCTTTTTTAACCAGCTCTGACGCGCCGCCGCATAAAACCACCTGTTCGCCGAAAAGATCTGTCTCAGTTTCTTCTTTAAATGTTGTTTCAATAATCCCGCCGCGAGTTCCGCCGACCCCTTTACCATAAGCTAAAGCAATATCTTTTGCTTTGCCAGTTGCATCCTGGTAAATAGCGATCAAGCAAGGCACTCCGCCGCCTTTTTCATATTCACTGCGCACTAAATGTCCTGGACCTTTTGGGGCAATCATAAACACATCAATATCTTTACCTGGAACAATATGCTTAAAATGAATATTAAATCCATGCGAAAACATAATTGCTTTGCCTGGTGTTAAATTTGGCTTAATATCTTTTGTATACAGCTCTCCCTGATATTCATCCGGAACTAAGATCTGAATAATATCCGCTTTTTTTGTCAGCTCAGCCGCGCTCATTGGCTCAAACCCATGCTTTTTAGCTAACGCATAGTTTGCGGTTCCCACAACCTCTGAAACAATAACTTTTAATCCGGAATCTCTTAAATTCTGAGCCTGGGCATGCCCTTGACTGCCGTACCCGATAATCCCGATAGTTTTACCCGCAAGTATTTTTAAATCCGCGTCATCATCATAATACATCTTTACCATAATAATCTTCCTTTCCTACCTGTGTTTATTGTTATGTTTCTGAATTAATGAATTTAATTCCTGTTCATCCGCAGTTTGTTTTAAAGCTTCGCCAAAAGTTATTTTATTACTGATAACTAAATCGCACAATGCCTGATTCATTGTATTCATCCCAAAACGTCTGCCGGTTTGAATCAAAGAATATATCTGATGCACCTGATTTTCCCTAATCAGATTCTGGATTCCCGGAATCATGGTCATAATCTCCATTGCCAAAGACCGGCCTTCATCCTCAGCATGGGGAATTAATCTCTGCACAAGCACACCCACCAAAACCAAGGAAAGCTGCACGCGGATTTGCTGCTGCTGATGCGCTGGGAACACATCGACAATCCGGGTAATTGAATTAACCGCGCTGCTTGTATGCAATGTGGCAAAAACCAAATGTCCTGTTTCCGCTAAGGTTAAAGCTGCCTGGATAGTTTCCAAATCCCGCATCTCGCCAATAACCACAATATCCGGATCCTGACGCAGTACATGTTTTAAAGCTTCAGCAAAGGAAAGCGTATCTGTACCCAGCTGCCTTTGGTTAATCGTACAAAGCTGATGTTTGTGTAAATACTCTATCGGATCCTCTACAGAGATTATATGCGCTCTGCGGCGTTTATTTATATAATCAATAATCGCTGCTTGAGTTGTTGATTTTCCACTGCCGGTTGCTCCTGTGATCAAGACCAGACCATTCGGCTTATCCGCGTATTCCTTTACGATTTCCGGCAGTCCCAATTGTTCAATTGTGGGAATAATAAAAGGAATAACCCGAGCTGCCATAGCAATAGAACCGCGCTGATAATAAAGATTGATTCTAAACCGGCTGACACCTTCCAGTCCGCAGGAAAAATCAAGCTCTTTTTTCTGTTCAAACCAGGATATCTGATCATTGTTCAATAAACTATATGCCAGTTTTTTCAGCGATTCCGGATCTAAAGGATCGCTGTTTGTATAAGTTAAATGTCCGCCAATGCGCAGCTGCGGCGGAATGCCTACCGTAAGATGCAAATCCGATGCGCCTCTATCCACAATCATTTTGAGCAACTGCTCCATTGTGAGCATAACTATACTCCCTTTACAATAAATTGTTAGTTCTTAAATTCTACTGGGCAATAGCAATTCTTCCGGTTCTAACCAGCTCTTCAATCCCCATCGGCTGCAGGCAATCAAGCAAATCAATTATCTGTTTTTTCTCACCAACAGCTTCTATCACCGCTGCTTTTGGATCATAAGATAAAATTGTTGCCGGAAATTTTTTAAGTAAATTTACCAGTGTCTGCTTGGATATTTTAGCTGTTTTTATTTTAACTAGAATTAATTCTCTTTCAAAAAATTTCTTTTTTGTAAGATCGGTTACTGATATTACATCTATAAGTTTGTCTAACTGTTTTTTAATCTGATCCAAAATTTTCTCTTCTTTAGCATCAACAACCAAACTAACTCTCGACATAGTCGGATCATGAGTTTCTCCCACTGCCAATGAATCAATATTAAAACCCCGCGCGCTAAACAGACCGGAAATTCGGGCCAAAACTCCGGGTTTATTTTCGACTAATGCGTAAATTATATGTTTCATTCTTAACTCCTCTTTTTATCAGAAGACAGATCACAGATAACTAATTTCTAAATGCTATCCGCTAATCGCTATTTTCTGGTTTTTGGCTTACACCCTATGTCGCGGTCTAGAATCAATCATTTTGGCTCATTCTCGTCCCGCATCCTGCGGGACTGCGAGGATAAATCTCTGATTTTGCCAGTCCTAGCAAAATCAGGCTTTAAACCCGCCAAAATAATTATTCTAGCCCTTGTGACTAATAGCTTATGGCCAATGGCTTATAGTTTCTACTCTGTAAACTTTATAACTTCTTTAGGTTTTTGCTTTTACTATGAGCCATGAGCTATCAGCCATTAACTATCCTGCTTTTCCTAACCGCTAATCGCTATTCGCTACACGCTGCTTTTAAGCCATTCCCCCGATCATCCGGTCTATTGCTTCACCCGCAGGGACCATGGGAAAAACGTTTTCTTCTGGTTCAACTACAAAATCAATTAATACTACATTAGGAATAGCAATTGCTTGTTTTATGGCATTAGCAACCTCGGCTTTTTTCTTAACCCGAATCCCGGCAGCTCCATAACTTTCCGCTAATTTAACAAAATCCGGTCCGGAGATTGTTGTATTCGCGTATCTTCGGTTATAAAAAAGCTCTTGCCACTGTCTAACCATACCTAAATAACCATTGTTTAATATCGCGATTTTAACATTAACCTTATTGGCCACAGCAGTCGCCAACTCTTGGATATTCATTTGAATTGAACCATCGCCGGCAATATCAAAAACTACTTTATCCGGTCTGCCTAATTTAGCTCCGATTGCCGCGGGAAAACCATAGCCCATGGTTCCCAATCCGCCGGATGAAATCCAGGTACGCGGTTTTGTATACTGATAATATTGGGCTGCCCACATTTGGTTCTGTCCGACTTCTGTACAAATAATCGCGTCACCTTTAGTTATCTTATAGATCTGCTCTACAACATACTGCGGTCTTATTGTCTGGCCAGATGTTTTATACTGCAAAGGAGCTTTTATTTTCCAAGCTTGAATTTTTTTAAGCCAAGCATCTGTCTGCAATCTTTTAACAATTTTGTTTAAAGCCTGTAAGCCTTGCTTCGCGTCACAAATAACCGGAACATCTACCCGGATATTCTTGCTGATCGCGGTTGGATCAATATCAATATGAATTACTTTCGCGTCCGGAGCAAATTTATCAATACGTCCGGTTACCCGATCATCAAAACGCGCGCCAATAGCGATAATTAGATCGCTTTCCATAATCGAATGATTCGCGTAAGCTGTTCCATGCATCCCGAGCATGCCCAGGGAAAGCGGATTATTTTCCGGAAAACCGCCCAGACCCATTAAAGTTGTTGTTACCGGAGCATTGATCTTTACCGCGAATTCAAGCAGCTCATCATGCGCCCCGGCGATTATTATTCCTCCGCCGGCATAAATTACCGGTTTTTTGCTTTTTTCAATCAACTTTGCCGCTTTTTTTATCTGATCCATGGGCAAGGCTATGTCCGGATTATATGAACGCATTTTAATTGTTTCCGGATAATTAAATTCAATTACTTGTTTTTGAATATCCACCGGAACATCAACAACTACCGGGCCGGGTCTGCCGGTTGCCGCGATATAAAAAGCTTCTTTAATCGTACTCGCAAGTTCTGAAATATCCTTAACCAGATAATTATGTTTTGTGATTGATCGGGTTATGCCGGTGATATCCGCTTCCTGAAAAGCATCATTTCCAATCAGCGCGCTATTAACCTGTCCGGTTATCGCCACCATGGGAATAGAATCCATATGCGCTGTAGCCAGACCAGTAACCAGATTTGTCGCTCCTGGTCCTGAGGTAGCCATGCAAACACCTACCTTGCCGGTTGCCCGGGCATATCCATCCGCGGCATGCGCAGCAGCCTGTTCATGGCGAACAAGAATAAAATCAATCGGAGCATCATAAAGCGCGTCAGTAAGCGGTAAAACTGATCCGCCGGGATAGCCGAATAATACCCGTACTCCTTCTTTTAACAGTGACTCAACAATAATCTCCGCGCCTGTTTTTTTCATAATATTTCCTCTTTACTTTTTTATTATCATTCAATATCTAAAACCGCGCCTTTGCTTGCCGAGCTTACCATTTTGGCATAGCGCTTAAGCCATCCAGTATTCACTTTCGGTGCTGGATGTTTTACACTGCGCAGTCTTGTTTCTATTTCCTGATCAGTTAAATTTAAATGTAATTTTCTGTTTTTAATATCAATGATTATTTCATCATTATTTTTTATTGCGGCAATCGGACCATTCGCCGCTGCTTCTGGAGAAATATGTCCAATGCAAGGCCCCCGGGTTCCGCCGGAAAATCTGCCGTCAGTTATTAAAGCAACATCATCAGCCATGCCCATTCCCACAATTGCCGCAGTCGGCGCTAGCATTTCCCGCATACCCGGACCGCCGCGCGGACCTTCATAACGCACCACTAAAACAGTGCCTTTTTTCACTTTAGCGGATAAGATATCTTTCATTACCGCTTCTTCGCTATTATATACCCGGGCCTTACCTTTAAAGTACATCATTTTCTCACTGACAGCGGACTGCTTTACAACCGCGCCCTCTGGGGCTAAGTTGCCAAACAGTACTGCTATCCCTCCTTCTTTATGATACGCTTTATTCAGCGGCCGGACAATTTCTTCACTAAATATTTCAGAATAATTTGCTAGTTTCTTCACATTTGTCCCGCTAACAGTCGGATTATCATTTAATTTATCTTTAAGCCTGCGCATTACTGCCGGAACTCCGCCGGCATATTCAAGATCTTCCATAAAATACTCCCCGCCTGGACGCAAATCAGTAATGTGTGGAGTTTTTTTGCTTATTTTGTCAAATTTTTCTAAAGGGATGTTTATCCCGCATTCATGGGCAATTGCCAAAAGATGCAAAACAGTATTGCTTGAGCCGCCCAAAGCCATATCCACCATAATCGCGTTTTCCAATGATTTTTCATTCATGATCATATTCGGAGTAATATTCTCTTCCACTAATTTAACAATCCGCTCCCCGGTTGCCTGAGCAATCCGCTTTTTCTTGGCCATGCCGGCTAAACCAGTACCGCAGCCAGGTAAAGACATGCCCATTGCTTCAGTAAGACAAGCCATGGTATTGGCAGTATATAATCCCTGACACGAACCCTGGCCAGGACAAGCTTCCATTTCCAGACAAGAAAGCTCTTGATTAGTCATCTCGCCTCTTTTAGTTAAAGACAATGCTTCAAAAGTATCCCGGACAAAAGACAAACGTTTCATTCCCAGCCTGCCGGAAAGCATTGGTCCGGCAGTAAGCACAATCGCCGGAATATTTAAACGCGCTATTGCCATCAACATCCCTGGAGTAATTTTGTCACAATTAGTAATACAAACAAGTCCATCCGCGCAATGCGCTTTGATTACAGATTCCACGGAATCAGCAATCAATTCCCGCGAAGCAAGCGGATAATGCATGCCTTCATGGCCCATGGCAATTCCATCGCATATACCGGGAAGTCCAAAGAAAAAAGGCACTCCGCCTTGACTGACTATGCCGCGTTCGACAAATCTCTCTAAATCGCGCATGCCAACATGTCCGGGAATAAAATCATTGAATGAACTTGCCACGGCAATAAAAGGCTTGCTCAGATCTTTTCGGGAAATACCAGTGCCAAACAACAAAGCTCTGTGCGGCGCGCGTTCTAATCCTTTTTTAATTTTGTCACTGCGTAACATCTTCTCACCTCAATTTTATAAAGCATTTAAACCAATCTGAACTCTTTACTGAGAACAAAGAAGACAGAATAATCTGTCTTCTGCTTTTTTTTACATTAGAATTGAACTCTTTTTCTAGTTGATTAGAATATAAATTTTCCCTTTTCCCTGTTCAAGTGCATCCAAAGCACTGCCCACAACCATGCCCGGCAATACCTGATCATCATCAGCTTTCATCGCATAGCCTGGCTGAGAAGATGTAACTAAAATATCACCTCTTTTAATCGCGCCATTTTCCGCGCTAACATTACACCTAACAATTCCCGCTAAAGCCAAAGGCTTAGATCCAGCTGCCGGCCCCATAAATATCTTAGGATTTTCTGATATAACCCCGGCAACTTTAGAATCAAATTTAACTGTTGAACGAGTCACGGAAAGATCTTTATCCTGACTGATAACCACCACATCACAAGCATTGCCGCTTTCCACGCTAATTCCTTCGGCAATATCATAAACAAATTTTCCATCAGTGCGAAAATCAGTTCCAGCTCCGGGATCATCCATTGTCAAAATACTTGCATGCAAAGAGCCTAATCTCGTATCTCCGGAAAAGTCCTCAAAATTAATTGAGTATGCACCGCCATTGCCCATAACCATACTGCCAAATTCACTATTGTCAAAATAAAGCCCATCATGGACCCTCAGAGATCTAAAAGCTGACTGGCCGCTTGGATCAGCAAAACGCGTAGCATCAGCCTTGTCAATAAACTGCTTGGAAACAATAACATTATACGCCGCGATATCCAAAGCATTCGGATTGAATCTATCCGCGTCCAGCCAAAGAGATTTAGCTGTTCCTTGCTGAGCAAAACTAAATCCTACCCAAAATAACAATATCAGAATCAGGTTGATAAAAACTGTTTTTAGATAATCTATTTTTTTCATAAGAATATTCTCTGTATTTTTATTGTTTATTAACTAAAACAAAAATTTTATCACTGCCTGCCGGCAATGCCTGCAATGCTTTACCCAGCAGCATGCCGGGTTTCACTTCTTTCGCGGAAGCGCGCATCGCGTAACCAGGCAAAGAAGAACTTACCAGTAAATCACCTCTTTTAATTGCTCCATTTTCAACAGTCGCGTTGCATTTAACAATTCCAGCTAAAGCTAAAGGCATTTTATCTTCGCCAGCGCCCATATATATTTTCGGATCAGCAGACACAATCCCGGCAACCCGAGAATCAAATTTTATAGATGATTTAATTAAGCCATTTTCCGGATCATCACCAATAATCACCACATCGCCTGCAGCACATTCACTAATTTTCATGCCTTCAGCAATATCATATACATATTTACCGCCAGAACGCTGATCACCCGGGCCAGGAGCATCCATTGTTAAAATACTTGCGTGAACCGCACCCAGCCGAGTCGCACCATTAACAAAATTTATTGAGTAAGTCGTGCTTGGCCCATAAACAACATTTACCACTAATCCATCAAAAATCCGCAAAGACTGGAATTGGCTGTCTCCGCTGGGATCAATCCAGCGGTTAACATTATTAAAATCAATAAATCTCGCGGCCCTAACAGTATCAAACTCTCCGAACGGGCAAGGATAAAATGTGGTTAAGGTCACTTCCTCTGGAGATACTTGCGATGTTGCCGTGGAAGAATAGATGAGCAATCCCATCAATCCAACTACGACAAATAAAAGCAAATACTCTTTATTCACCTGTTTTATTTTTTCCCATAACTTTTTAAATCCTGGCATGATTATTTGCCTCCAATATATTATTTAAATTATGCCCTATAAACTCAACTTCTAATTTAGCTTTATCACCAATTCACAGTTGCCGTGATTCTGGTAGTGCCGCCTCCGGCAGCAGCTTGGGCAATTGTAACAGTCATCGGAGTCATCCCTGCCATTGTCGCGGGAAAAGCTACCCCTGTATGCAATGCTGACATTGCCCTGATCAAAGCAGATTCTCCGGCATAAAACGACATACTATGCTTAATCTCCCTGACTACCACATTATGCAGATTATGCGCGTAAGCCATCATGTACACAGCAATAAGCCCAATCACACTCACGTAAATAAAGGAAACAACCATTGCTTGGGCTTTTTCTCTTTCAGTTTTTTTATTACTGAGCTTACTTAAAATATTTTTAATTTTTTCCATTTATATCACCAGGAGACTCCATCTGGAATTGGGGGTAAAGAAGGAGCGCAACGCAAAGTAATCTGTTTGCTCAGAGTTATTGAGTGTCTAATCCCGCCACCCAGAGGATCAAGTATTGTTCCTTCTACAGTTAAAATAACATGAACAGCATTATACGCAATCGGCTGAAAATCAAACTGAGTCACATTATTTGCGATAATTTGAGCTCCTGTTGCCTCACGATCTACTACAAGTTGGAGCATTGTCGCCGATACGTCCCATTGACGATAAATCTGAACTATCTCATGCGCCGGAAAATCACCGGCAACATCTGCCGCCTCTGCCCTAATGGTTGAGGCTTGCGTTGCCTGACGCAAAAAAAATCCTGTTCCCCAACTTGTACCGGAAACAACCAGAGCATTTGAGCCTACCAGTGTAGGCATAAGAAAATAAGCATTTATTGCCTCTTCACCAGAAACCCCTCCCTGATGAATATAACCACCCGGCCCATAAAAACTAAACGGAGGATTAGCTGCCCCAGGACCCTGCGCAGAGCCATAACAATTAGAGCGCATAACCTCATCGGTTATCAGCTTCATTGCTGTGGTCGCATTTGTATAAACAGCAAAAGCATCATGCATATATCTTATAGAGGCTAAAGCAAAATAAAAAATCACACCTGTCGCGATCAGAACAACAATCATCAGCATTGCGGAAATTTGTACTTCCAGCAATGTAAACCCTTGATTTTTTTTCATATTATTCTGTCCAAGTTATTGTCACTTTAATATGCTGCATCGTTGCGCCCAAATTATTCCGAGCAATTGCGCTTGCTCCGCCTTTTTCCACAGACAACCAATTAGGTGAAGCCGGATCAGTATAGGTTCCTCTAAAATCCGCCTTTTCACTTTCAAGCAAAGACTGCGCCCAAGTCAAAGCAATCAGTTTGTGATGAGAAAGACTTATCAAATTATTAGCATTTCGATAAGTCGCGAATAGAGCAGCAAGCACTAAAGTAAGCAATAGTGCTGCCATAACTACCTCTACTAACGATAAACCTTTATTATTTAAGTGTTTTTTATCCATAAGAATCCTGAATTTTAATTATAACATTATAGCTTTTAAAGTCAATGTTTTTTGAACAAGCGTTTTACTCGGCTAGATATGCCGCAAACAATCTCGTAAGGAATCGTATCACATAAACTTGCCAGTTTTTCTGCATATACTGCTTTTTTTTGCTCAATCCCGATCAGGGTAACAATATCGCCGACTTTTACATTGGAAGATAAACCCACATCTACCATAATCTGATCCATGCAAACTCTACCCACAACCGGAAATAACTTACCCTTGATCAAAACATGCGCTTTGTTGGACAAAGCCCTTACATATCCATCAGCATAACCTATCGAGATAGTAGCAATTTTTGTTTTTGTTTTGACTGCGTAAGTTCTGCCATAGCTGATTGTCCGGCCAGGCTCTACTTGTTTTAAATAAACTACTCGGCTTTTTAACTCTAATACAGGCTTAAGATTAATGCTTACCTGGTTTTTCATTGATTCACAGGGATACATTCCATAAACCATTATTCCCGGACGAACCATATTAAATAATCCTGTGCCAATATCTTTTAAGCGGGAAATCGCGCTGCTGTTTGCCGCATGTACCAGCGGGATATTAATATTATTTTGGTTTAATTTCTTAATTAATGTCTCAAAAATAAGCACTTGCTTTTTTGTAAACTCAATATCCGTATCCGCGCTGGAAAAATGGGTAAAAATTCCTTCGACTAATAAATTTTTCATTTTGCAAATTTTCAGAATATCCGCGAAAGCAGTCTCATGCCAGATTCCGATCCGGCCCATACCTGTGTCTATCTTAATATGCACTTTTATTTTTTTCCCAGCCAAAGCAGCAGATTTATTAAATTTTTTTGCTCCGGCTAAATCCGCGACCGTCAGGCTGACTTGAGCATTCCTGGCCTGGTTTATCTGATTTTGCTCATAGACATTTCCCAGGACCAGAATCAAGGCTTTAACTTTTCCTTTTCTTAGCGCCAAAGCTTCATTAACACTAGCAACCCCAAGATACTCGACTTTGCATTTTTCCAGTTGTTTGGAAACTTCAAGCATGCCGTGGCCATAGGCATCTGCTTTTACGGCCACAAGCATTTTAACCCTATTGCCGGCCTTGCGTTTTAACTCTAAAAAGTTAAACTTGATATTAGCCAGATTAATTTCAGCCCATGCGGGATATAGAATATTTTTATTTTTCATTATTATTTTTTAGTTTTTTCCCGACAGTGCATGTATGCGCGTACAAATACATCGGGACAATATCTTTAGCTTGTTTGAATTTTTTCTTTTTATAATCGCGATAGCATAGCTTGGCAAAAATATCTGGGTCAGTATACCAAAATTTTTCCTGAGCAAAACTACAGTCTTTATCTTTATGGGTCATTATCTGCTCTTTATATAAGCCCACCCCGTCACCGCAGAATAAAGTCTCTGAATTTAAATTTTCCAATAGCTGATCAATCGGACCTAAAAAATACTTACCCTGCTTTTTCAAACTATTCGCTGCTTGCTTAAACACCGCCCCGTAAACCTGTTTGCGTTTGGCATCGATAATCGGACAGATGGTTTTTTTTACATCTTTGCAATTAAAAGCGATCAGATCAAGACTGGAAATACTGATAATCGGAATATCCAAGCCAAGGCTTAAACCTTTAACTGCCGCAATGCCGATGCGCAATCCGGTAAATGATCCTGGCCCGATATTTACTGCCAAACAATCCAGATCTTTAAGTCTAATTTTCTGTTTTTTTAATATGGTTTGGATGCCAGGGATTAAAAACTGTCCGTGAGCTCTGGCTTTATTCTGATTATATTTTCTCAAAACCCGATCATTTTCCATAAGCACAATGCACAAAAATTTACTTGATGTATCCACGGCCAAACAAATCATAGTATCCTCATTGATTCTAAGACTAAAAATTTAAATATTATTTAATTATTGTTTTAAGCTTATCAATTAATGGCTGATATTTAGCGCCGCTGGCTTTAACTCTAAATCCGCGGGTTTTTTCTCCCAGCAAAGCTATAGTAATATCCAAGTACTGGTCTGGCAGCAGATCTCCGGCTCTTTTAGCCCATTCAATCACAAATACGCCGCAGCGATCAAAATAATCTTCAATCCCCAGAAACGATATTTGCTCCACATTATCCAGCCGATATAAATCGCAATGAAACAAATCGATTTTTTTTCCTCGATATTCCCGGATCAAAACATAGCTTGGACTATTAACTTCTTTTTTGTTGATTCCCAGGCCCTGAGCAATTCCTTTAACTAATGTTGTCTTGCCGGCACCCAGATTACCGGACAAGGCAATCACCGCCCCTGGCTTTAAAAACTTAGCAATTTTTTTACCAAAAGCTATTGTTTGTTCTGGAGTATTTGTTGTTAGCTTAATCATATAATTAAATCAAAATAGCTAAAGGCTATAGCTAAAAATGCCTGTATCCGCCGGGTTTTATTTTATTTAATTTTCCTTCTTTATTTAATAATTTCAATTCTGCTGTTTCCGCGGTTATCCTGCCGATGTAAGATAATTGCACTTTTTTAAACGGCCAATTCAACCGCAATTTCCTGGCTGCTTTTTCCGGCAAACTAAATAATAGTTCAAAATCCTCACCAACATAAAAAGCATCTTCCCAACAGCGGGCTTTAGGATGTATCGGAATATTTTGTTGTTCCAGGATTGCCCCTTTTTTGCTTTGGTTTAATATGTGCCCTAAATCAGCAATCAATCCATCAGAAATATCGATCATCGCATTGATCGGATAATTGGATGCTAAAAATCTTGCTTCCGCTACTCGAGGCGTAAAACTCAAATGTCCTCCGGACTGCGAACCGCCAAGAGAACCGGTGACAAAAATACAATCTCCTGTTTTCGCCTTGCTTCTTAAGACTAATTCCTTGCGTTTAACCTGACCGCATAAGAAAACATCAATAATAATCTTTTCCGAGGCATTAGTATCTCCGCCGATAATATCTACTGAAAACTTTGCTGCTGTTTTTTGCATGCCGCTGTAAATTTTTTTAGCAAAATCACTGTCTAAGTTTTTCGGAAAAGCCACACTGACTATAGCATAAAGCGGTAATCCGCCCATTGCCGCAATGTCACTTATCGAGCACGCGATAGCCTTATGTCCAATAGCTTGAGGTTTTGCTGTTTTTAAAAAATGCACATCTTCAATCAGCATATCCGCGGTAAAAAGCAAACAATCACTTTTGGAAATACTAACTACCGCGGCATCATCACCAATGCCTTTTACCACTGCCTTATGGCTTAAGCGTTTTTTGGCAATAGCGGAAATAAAATTAAATTCACCCAGTTGAGCTAAAGTTTTCATGGTTTTAAAATAAGCTTAATATTCTTTCTAAATGGAGGTTTAAGCAGTCCGAAATCCGTGACAATCGCAGTAATCAGTTTGGCCGGAACAAGATCAAAAGCCGGATTATAAACTTTAACTCCCTTTGCTACCATCGGGCATTTATACCAGCGCTGACTTACTTCACTAGCGCCGCGCTGTTCAATCGGTATCTGGCTGCCGCGGCTTAAACTAAGATCAAATGTTGACCTAGGAGCAACTACGTAAAAAGGCACCTTATGAAATTTTGCCAATACTGCCAAAGAATATGATCCGATCTTATTCGCCGCATCACCGTTTGCCGCGATGCGGTCAGCTCCGACAAAAATTTTGTCGATTTTTTTCTGCCGCATAAGATCGCCGGCCATATTGTCACAAAGCACAGTTACATCAACTTTATTCGCGCTCAATTCCCAGCAAGTTAGACGCGCGCCCTGTAAAAGCGGCCTGGTTTCACAAGAAAATACTTTTACATCTTTAGCCAATTGATTGGCTCTATAAATAACCCCTAATGCTGTGCCCAAACCAACTGTTGCTAACATCCCGGCATTGCAGTAAGTCATTATCCGGTCATTTTTCTGAATCAAGCATTGCGCATTATCAGCCATTTGCGCACAACTTTGCTTGTCCTCAGCAATAATCTTCTGCGCTTCTTTAAACATTATCTTTTTAATCTGAGCAACCGGCTTTTGTTTATTTTGCAAAGCAATATTTTTCATCCGTTCA
The DNA here is from genome assembly GCA_043805415.1 of Candidatus Omnitrophota bacterium. Classification (GTDB taxonomy): domain Bacteria; phylum Omnitrophota; class Gorgyraeia; order B26-G9; family B26-G9; genus JAHITE01. The sequence goes on from JAZDHZ010000037.1 coordinate 73,156, forward strand.
AGCGCCCAAACCAGATTAACCGCGGTGGGGCGGGAAGAAGCAAGATAATTAAATAGATTATGAATATTTTTCGCAAAAGCAGAAAAACTGTTTTCATTGGTTTTACTTATGCCCAGAGCCATACCCAAAGCACCAGCCGCGCCAATCGCCGGCGCGCCTCTGACTTTTAAGTTTTTTATGGCCTGCCATACCTGTTTTACGCTTGAACACTCCACAAAAACAACTTTTCCTGGCAGTTTAGTCTGATCAATTAAAACCACTTTTCCATTTTTCCAGGTAATTGTTTCAAATTTCAATTGTCTTTTTCCTTTCCATATACTCGGGTTTGATTTCTCCCTTTTGTTTTTGCTTTATTCAACGCGGTTACTGCATTTGTGAAAATTTCTTCGGTCTTGTTTGCCGAGACATCTTCTAAACAACTTAACCCGCAACTTACTGTCAGGCTGACTCGGCACTCATCTTTTCCCAATTCACTAGTCACCACAAACTGGCGCAACCTTTCCACTGCTAAATAAGCATCATCTATTTCTGTTTCCGGAAGCAGCCAGCCAAATTCATCTCCGCCATAACGGCATAAAACATCAGCCCCCCGAACATTTTGAAGAATAATCGCGGCCAATCTTTTTAACACCATATCACCGGCTAGATAGCCAAAAAGATCATTTACCTGTTTAAAATAATCAATATCAATTATCGCGCAGCAAAAATTACGTTTATATCTGCGGCCGCGGGCAAATTCATCACTAATCCGATGCTGGAAATAAGTTTTATTATATATCGTAGTAAGACTGTCAATAACTGACAACTTAACTTGCTTATCAATAATTTTTTTCATATTCAAAAGATTTCTAATCCTAACAATCAACTCTCTTTCGTCAGAATTTTTATTTAAAAAATCTGAAGCTCCCATCTCTAAACCAATAAGTTTCTCATCTGTCGTATTAACTGTTGTATGGAAAAGAATCGGCAGGCTGATATACTGCTCGCTTTTTCTTATCCTGCGGCATATTTCAAAACCATCTGTGTCAGGAAGAAGAACATCTAGAATAACCAAATCAGGCTTTTCCTTTTCAAGCAATAAAAATGCTGTTTTCCCATCTGGCGCATGAATAAGCTCATAAGGCTCATTTTTTAGTTTTGTTTTTAAAACTGCCAAATCATTGCCATTATCTTCAACTATAAGTATCTTATATTCCAAGGCTGCCCCCTTTCGCTAAAAGCTGTTTATTTGTCAGATTTAAATCAGAAAGCCTGCTATTTCCTCCCATAAAAACTTATCTGGTTTCTCCCAGCTCTTTTGGCCTTATACAAGGCAACATCGGCCTGTGTCACTAGTTCATCTATACCCATGGCTCCGCCTTCAACAAGCGAGCTTATTCCACAGCTAAGTGAGATAAAAACAGGCTGTTCTTCGGTAGCCAAATTTGTTTTTTCCACCTTACTGCGCACACGCTCGGCAGTAACATAAGCTCCTTGAAAATTTGTTTCCGGTAAGAGTAAGCCAAATTCATCTCCGCCATAACGGCATAAAACATCAGCAGCACGTATATTAGTGCGCAGAATGTCAGCTATGGACTTAAGCACTTTATCGCCAATTGGATGCCCCAAAGTGTCATTAACCTCTTTAAATTTATCAACATCGATTATTAAACAACAAAAATCTCGGTCATAACGACGGCCGCGTTCAAATTCATCCCTTAAACGATGCTGAAAATATCTCCGATTATAAACATGGGTTAAACTATCGACAACTGAAAGCCTAACCACATCATCATAACGTTTTTTAAAATACAATAAATTCTTGATCCGAATTACAATCTCTCGCGCATCACAATCTTTACTTAAAAAATCCGATGCCCCAAGCTGCAATCCAAGCAGTTTATTGTCCATATTCATTGATGAAGTGAAGAAAAGTATCGGAATGTTCAAAAAACGTTCTTCGGAACGAATCATATTACAGAGCTCAAATCCATCAGTGTCAGGCAAAATAAGATCAAGGATTATTAAATCCGGCAATTCTTTTTCCATAAGCGCGAGTAAGTCTTTTCCATCTTGCGAGCGGATAATAGTAAAATTTTCTTTTTCTAAGGCTTGCCTTAGCAAATCAAAATCCTTTTGCGTATCTTCCACCACAAGAATCTTACTTGTCATTTTTTTCTTCTCCCTCTTAAAGACCGCAAATATATCGCATTATTTGGGCACAGTTCACTACAGCAAAGACAAAGAATACATTTTTGTGGCTTAATTTTTATTTTACCCTTTGATTGTTCTATTGTTTTTTGCGGACATATTTTCGTACACATTAAACAATTATCACATTTATTAGTATCCACAGTCAACATTAATGGAATAAACCGCAATATATTCCTGATAATAAAATTAGGCATTCTAAACACTGCCATGATTTTAGGCAAAGCAAAATCTCGTACAGCTACTTGCTCAATTGACTGCCCGATTATCTGGATCCGGCTTAAATCTCCCTGCCCTAATTTCAGATCATGCGCTTGTTTTATACTTGGAACTGTAAATGGATCAAGCCCAATTATCTTTGCCGCAGCCGCATCAGCCGCAACCGCGTCAGCGGAGCTAATAACCAATCCCAGTTTATACGGGTCTCCTCCAGAGGGGCCATCACCATGCATGGCTAAGACAGCGTCAATAATGCTCAGATCAGGAACAGCCATTGAATAAATTCTTACCAATTCCTTGGCAAATGCCTGAAAATTAGGTGCTTGTTTATGACACTGCACTTTGTATAAACCCGGAACAAAACCAAAAACATTTTTAATCGCGCAAGTTAAAATTGTCAGATTATGGGTTTTAAGCTTAGGCAATGATATTACTACGTCAACTTCGTCTTTTATACTGGCAAACGGAATACCGCCTATTTTTTTAATCCGTTCAAATCTTACCAGCTCTACATTTTCTTCCTGCGCTACTTGCCTGATCCCGCACTGATCATAAATATCTTCTATTTTTACAAATCCTCCCGGACTATCACCAATAAATATCTTATCCGTAGCGGTTTTAACCAGCCTAATAACCGCGCGGATAAATTCAGGATGAGTTATTACTGCCTCATTTGGTTGAGCAATTGTTAAAAAGTTAGGCTTAAGTAATACTGATTGCCCGTTTTTAACAAATTTCTCAATCCCGCCAATGGCATCAACTGATTGTTTTACTGCCGCATACAGCCGGTTTATTTCATAATCAGCGCAGCGAATTATACTAACTTGGCACATAAATCCTACTTATTTCATGCTTAATGCGAATTTAGATTTTTTTAGATCAATTAATATTAAAAAAACTTTTGGCATTATCTGTAGTAACTTGAGCTACTTTCTCAAGGCCGATCTGTTTTATCCGAGCAATCTCATTTGCTAAAAAAGTTATATATGCCGGCTCATTGCGCTTACCCCTTTTTTGCTGAGGCGCAAGATAAGGCGCGTCAGTTTCTAAAAAAATTCTGTCCAAAGGCGCATAGGCAATCAGCTCGCGCAATTTATCCGCGTTTTTGTATGTGATATTCGCGGTAAATGAAGCATATAAACCTTTATCAAAACAGGCGCGCAAAAATTCTTTACTTTGCGCGAAGCAATGTACCACCGCGCTATCTGCCGCATCAATATTTTCTGATATTATCGGCAATAAATCATCACTGGCATTGCGGCAATGAAAGATCATCGGTAGTTTTTTACGCATAGCCAGGTTAATAAACTTAATTAAAACTTCCTGCTGTTTTGCGCGTAAAGTTTTTTCAATCAAAACTGACGGTTTATCATGATCAAAATAATCAAGCCCGATTTCACCAATAGCAATAACTTTTTGCTCATTAGCCAATGACTCGACATGCTGCACATCTTCCAATGTTACCTGTTGGGCATAATGCGGGTGGATGCCAACCGCAGCGAATATATTGTCATATTGTTTGGCTAATTTTATTGATTCTTCTGAGCCGCGCATATCCGCACCAACATTGATTAGATATTTAACGCCTGCTTGCTCCGCGCGTTTGATTACCTCGTCCCGATCGCTATCAAATTGTTTAAAATCAAGATGACAGTGTGTATCAATAAGCATCTTCGATCCTCGGGAAAAGCGGTTCTTCTTTTCGCACACATCCAGTCCCAAATTGTTGGTAAATTTTTTCTGCGGTATCAGGCATGAATGGACCCAGGTTTTCCTGAATTTTAATAATTACAAAATTTAAAACAAAAATAAAATCACTTAACTGTTCTTGTTTATTTTCTTTAAATAAAACCCAGGGTTTTGTATCTTCAATAAATTTATTAGCCCGATTAATTACTTCCCATATTTTAGTTAGAGCCTGGGAAAAATTATATATTCGCATTTGCCCATCAACTGCTTTTTTTAGATTATCCGCAGCTTCAAGCAACTCCACTTTTTCTTTTCCGATCCGTTTACTCGGAACCTGACCTTGTACATATTTTTCGATCATAGTCGCGCTTCTATGCACTAAATTGCCCAAATCATTTGCCAAATCACTGTTTATTCTCCGAACAAGCGCTTGTTCGGAGAAATTACCATCTTCTCCAAAAGACATCTCTCTTAAGAGAAAATAACGCAAACTATCCGCACCGTATTTTTCTATTAACTGAGCAGGATCAACTGATACTCCGGTACTTTTAGATATTTTTTCACCCTGGAGGTTAATAAAGCCATGAACAAAAATAGCTTTCGGCAAATCAATGTCCGCGGCCATTAAAATCGCCATCCAGACCATGGTATGAAACCAGAGTATGTCCTTACCAATAAGATGGATATCTGCCGGCCAAAAATCCTTAAATCGCTGGCCATCCGGATAACCCACACCGCTTACATAATTTATTAGAGCATCAAACCAGACAAAAATCACATGCTCTTTATCATCAGGGAAAGGAATCCCCCAGGTAAAATTAGAGCGGGATACGCTTAAATCCCTTACTCCCTCTTTTATCCGATTAATAATTTCATTGCGCCGAGTTTTGGGAAAAATAAAATCTTCATTATTCATAATATGTTCTAAAACTTTTTGCTGATATTTACTCATTTTAAAAAAAAAGCCTTCTTCTTCAATCCAATCCGCTGGCTTTTTATGAACCGGGCAATTAGATTCAATTAGATCTTTCTCTAAATAGAAACATTCACAATCAACACAATAATACCCCACATATTTATCTTTATAGATATCCCCTTTAGCTATTGCTTTTTTAAGTATTGTCAGCGCAACATCAATATGCCGCTTTTCCGTTGTCCGGATAAAATCATCATTTGAAATATTAAGCGATTTGCAAAGTTTCAAAAATTCCGCGGTCATTATTGAAACAAATTCCTGAGGAGTTTTATCCGCTTGCTTAGCGTACTTTTCGATTTTCTGTCCATGTTCATCTGTTCCAGTAAGAAAAAAAACGTTCTTCTTCTTACTTCTCTGCCAACGGGCGATAGTATCGGCTAAAATTTTTTCATAGGCATGCCCAATATGCGGTTTGCCTGATGGATAATCAATCGCTGTGGTTATATAAAAATTATTTTCCTTTTTCATGAGTTTCTTTACATTTGCCTTTATCTTGATTGTGCGGACATTTATTTTCCAAAAAAACCTCTATTTTTCGTTCATCTTCCAATTCCACTAAAACCATCTGTTTTAGCGTATGAACACTTAATACCCTGCCTTTTCCTTCTGGAGTCTCGATAAATTGACCTTCTTTTGGTAATTTTTTACAAAATTCTTTATAAGTCTGATACTCATATCCCAAACAGCACATAAGTCTCCCGCAAAGCCCGGATATTTTCTCAGGATTAAGCGGCATATTCTGCTGTTTAGCCATCCGGATGGTAACTGGCTCAAAGTCTTTAAGAAAAGCCGCGCAGCAAAGCTCTCTGCCGCAGCAGCCGTAACCGCCGAACATCTTAACCTCATCCCGAACGCCGATTTGCTTAAGTTCTATTCTCGCTTTAAAAAGATGGGCAAGGTCACGGACTAATTCACGAAAATCCACCCGGCCTTCAGCAGTAAAATAAAAAATTATTTTACTGCGGTCAAAAGAATATTCAGCTTCGACAAGCTTCATTTCCAGCTTACGTTCGATAATTTTTTTCTGAGTTGTTTTGAAAATATTTTTTACTTCTTTTTTATTATTTACCATCTGCTCCTCATCCTGGGGAGTCATCACTCTTAATACCTTTTTAACCAAGCCCTTCATATTCTCCGGGGAACTTTTTTCCACCACAGAAACAACTTCCGCGCAATCCTGCCCGCGTTCGGATTCGACGATAACCATATCATGCGGATTAAGATTTAAATTGTTCGCATTATAGGTCAAGGGTTTTACCTGATCTTTTAATTTTACCTTCACTGTTTTTACCATATACTACTCCAAAATATTTATCGACATTTAATTGTCAAATAAGTTCTGCTGCATTTAGTTATTTTTAAACTTATACTTATTTATTGATTTAATCAGCAAGTCAATTGCCAGCTTAATATTCGCGTTTCTATTGATGTAGCTCTTAGTGTTAAGCACTTGCATTAAAATCTGTTCAACAAACTGTTTATCGAAAAAACTGGCCCATTGCTTTATTTTCTCTTGGGTTTGAGAGCTTACAAGCTGGATCTTATCTGTTTTTAGTCCGACAATTAATATGTCCCGCATTACACAGGCAAGTTCATATAAAAGTTGCTCAACTATACTGCGATCCAAAGCTCCGATATCTTCGTAAAGACTTTGATTGCTAACAATATCATCTTCTTCAAAAAAACGACAAATAACTCCATTGATCAACTGTTGATCATCTGCTAAATTAGTCCCCTGTTGAGAAAAACGCACAAGCTTACAACGCGATACAATTGTCGGTAAAAGTTCTGCCGCGTTTTTTGCGATCAAAATTACACTTGCGTTTTGCGGAGGCTCTTCCAGTGTTTTTAGTAAGGCATTGGACGCTTCAGGCCCCATCCGCTGAGCATCCTGGATAATAAATATTTTTCTTTCCGCCTGAAAAGGTTTAAGATTAATTCTCTCATTAAGCTTTCGGATATCTTCTATTTTAATCGTGGCTGAAGCCCCTTTTGGCTGGATCCAGTAAATATCGGGATGTTGCCTGATCGCAATCAACTGACAGTCCCGACAATGACCACAATAACCATCAGTTTGCGAAAAATCATTGGCTTTTTGACAAGACAATCTCTTTGCTAAAGTTTCAAGCGCAGCTTCTATCTGGTTCCGATCATCGCCAATAAATAAAAAACTCCCGCTTTTAGCAAATAGTCTTAAAATGCTTTCCGCATCGCAGACACTATAACTGTTTTTTAAATAATCTTGATGCTTGCTTATTTTTTCTGAGATCAAACTCATTAGCTATAATATCCCTTAACTGTTTTTGAATGGTTTTAATATCAGTATTAACTTTTATTATTTTTATTCTTTTAAAATCAGCTTTTGCTATTCTGAGATAGCCCGCCCTTACTCTTTTATGAAAAGCTAATCTGCGCTTTTCAAACCGGTCACCTCTTCCGCAGCGGATAAGGCCAATCCGCGGATCAATATCAAATAAAATAGTAAGATCAGGAATACACTTACCTATCGCGGCTTGATTTAATTGGTTTATCAGCTTAAGATCGACTCCTGAACCATAACCCTGATAGGCAACTGTCGCATCTATGTAGCGATCAAGGATCACTATATCTTTTTTTCTTATATTTGGCTCAATTTTTTCTAAACGCAGTTGTTCCCGCGCGGCAATAAAAAGCAATGTCTCTGTTAAAGCACTTAGTTTGCTCTTGCTATGCAGCAAAACATTACGTATTTGCTCGCCAAATACAGAAGAGCCCGGCTCTCTGAAAAAAGCAGTTTTAAAGCCTTTGCTTTTTAAAAAGTTACCCAACAAACGCGATTGAGTACTCTTGCCAGTGCCTTCAATTCCCTCAAAACTAATTATAAAAGCTTGTTTTTTAGCCATAAATCACCGCCTTAATTTTAGCAGATATCCCCTTATATAGCAAGTCTTTCCGATTATAGAACTTCTAAACAGCAAACAAAAAAAATAACCAATAAAAAAGCGGCAACTTGAAAATTAAAAGCTGCCGCTTTAAATTGCAATTATCTATAATCTAACTCATTTGTTTACCACTGGTTGTCATTGTAAAAGAAGCATGTTTTATCCCCTTAACCGCGCGTAATCTGCGCGCTAATTCAAGAATATCCTGCCCTTTGCCAAATGCGGCAATGATTTCCAAGCAATTATCGTGATCTAAGTGAATATGTTGAGTTGAGATAATTAATTTCTCAAAATCATGTTGAATATCCATTACTTTATTAAGCATTGTCCTATGGTGATGACTATAGACCAGGCTGATAGTTGCCGCGACTTTCTTTTTTTGGGTATTCCAATCTTGTTCAATGAGTTTTTCTCTCATAAAATCAGCAATTGCTTGCGAACGATTAGAATACTTATGTTTGCATATTAAAGCATCAAATTTATCAAGCAATTTCTCGTCAATCGAAACCCCGAATCTAATCAATTTTTTCACAACAATTCCTTTTTCCCCGGATAATTATACAGCAATAACTTCTTTAATTGCCGGAATAGCTGCTTTAATTTTCTTCTCTATTCCCATTTTTAATGTCATCTGAGACATTGGACAGCACCCACATGCCCCTTTTAGCCTAACCTGGACAACTCCATCAGCCGTAACAGCAACAAGCTCTACATTGCCCCCATCAGCCTGGAGCATTGGTCTTATTTCTGCTAATATTTTTTCTACTTGTTCCTTCATTTTTCCTCCATTTTCATTTACTGCTGATAATATTCAGAACCTTCTTCGAATTATATTTACCTTTTACAATCAAAATATCAATTTTAGAAACATTAAAATACTCTGCCAATAATTCCATCATTTTTTTATTTGCTTTGCCTCTTTCCGCGGTAGCAGTGACTTTAACTAAATACTGTCCTTTTGATTGTTCGATTATCTCATTTTTAGCTGCATTGGTAATTACTTTTATATTAATAAACATTATTCAGCTTTCCGCATAGCCACCAAAGATTACCCATTGAGCTTTGCTTTATTATTCCTTAATATCCGGTAACTCCCTTAAAGATTCCGCGATCTTTTCATCCGGATATTCAAAATCATTAAGCTGATTACCAAGATATTTATCATAAGAAGCAAGGTCAAAAAATCCATGACCGCTATAATTAAACACAATTGTTTTTTCCCGGCCTTCTTGCTTTGCTTTTAAAGCCTCATCGATTGCTGCTTTTATCGCGTGTGCTGTCTCCGGAGCCGGAACCCTTCCTTCTGTGCGGGCAAAAGTTATTGCCGCCTTAAAAACTTCATTTTGGTGATAACTTACTGATTCCATCATTTTCTCATTTAACAGAAAGCTAACCAGCGGAGCCATGCCGTGATAACGCAATCCACCGGCATGAATTCCCGGAGGAATAAAGTTATGCCCCAGGGTATGCATCTTTATCAAAGGAGTGGTTTTAGCTGTATCGCCAAAATCATAGCGATAAGGACCTTTTGTTAGTGTCGGACAAGCTGTCGGCTCTGTTCCGATAAAACGAATCTGTTTTTTTTCATTCATCGGATCAAAAACAAAAGGAAAAATCAAACCGGCAAAATTACTCCCGCCGCCGCAACAGCCGATCATAATATCCGGAGTTTCTCCAATCTGCTTAAGCTGTTTTTTAACCTCAAGCCCGATTATGCTTTGATGCATAAGCACATGATTCAGAACACTGCCTAAAGCATATTTCGTATCTTTATGCGTAACCGTATCTTCAATTGCTTCACTTATCGCGATCCCCAGACTGCCCAAACATCCCGGATCTTTCTCAAGAATCATTCTGCCTGTTTTGGTATTTTGAGTTGGACTGGGGTAAACAGTCGCGTTCCAGATATTCATCAAAGAACGGCGATAGGGTTTTTGCTCATAGCTTATTTTGACCATATAAACTACACATTCAATTCCAAAAAAATTAGTGGCAAAAGCCAAAGCACTTCCCCACTGACCTGCCCCTGTTTCTGTAGCAATTCTTTTAACCCCTGCTTGTTTATTATAATATGCTTGAGCAACCGCGGTATTCGGTTTATGCGACCCTGCCGGACTAACGGATTCATCTTTAAAATATATTTTTGCCGGAGTATCTAAAAATTGTTCAAGCCTGCGCGCTCGAATTAAGGGAGTAGGTCTCCAGATAGAAAGTATGTCTAAAACTTCGTCAGGGATATCTATCCAACGCTCGACACTTACTTCTTGTTCAATAAGCGACATAGGAAATATCGGAGCAAAATCCGCGGCAGTAGCTGGTTTGCCGGTTGCCGGATTTAAGGCCGGCGGTACTGGCTTAGAAAAATCCGCTTGAATATTATACCAAGCTTTAGGAAGTTCTTTTTTACTTAATAAAATTCTATGATCCGGCATGTTTCCTCCTTTAACAATTCCAATATCTCAACTTGAAAAATAATACATTATGTTTGTCTATTTAAACGTTATTTATACGCACAGTTCCAATTCCCCAACCAATCGCCATGCAAGATATCCCGAATAGAAACACATTCAAAAAACTTCCCTGACCGCGTTTTTTGCACTCCTCCGCGAGAATCATAAATATCACAATAATGTTTTTCTTGAGGCTGAGTTATCAGGTGAATACAGGGATCATCTTGCGCGCCACAACAATTACCACAGCGATGACAAGCAGCTTCAAATTCTTTTTCTTTTTGGATTTGATATGTTTGATATTCCATAATTATTTACAGGCCTCGACTCAATATATTTTATTCTACGATAGCACAAAAAGTAAATAGAGTCAATAAAGCCAAGTTATTCTAAAAAATATGCGATTTTTCGCTTAAATACCTAATTTATAGCCTAGCTGATATTTTATAAGCTTCACATTATTATTTTCAGTAAGTTTAATATGCGCTTCTTTTCCCGCTGCAACTGCATTATGCCAAAGCCCTTTTCGCAAGACTACTGGTTTATCTAGAATAAAAGCTTCTATAGCTTGCGGGGTTTTCCGATTAGAAACATACAGGATCGCCTTACCTTTTATTGGCTCAAAGCTCTCATAAGAATAAGGATGATTTTCCAGAAACTCAACTTGTTTGTTGCGGACAATTAAATAAGCTATTCTCCATCCCGTAACTTTACTATCCCGGATTACAATTCTAAATTGATTATTCTCAAGTTTATTCTCTGGTCCATCCCATTGAATAATCCATCCATATTTTTTGAAGTTTTCTTTGGTTATATTTAGAGGTTTAATCTTTTTGCAAATTCCAGACACAGATTTAGTCATTTATACACACCGGCTCCTTTTACTCCGCAATAAGCTCAATATCCACTGAAGGATTATTGTGAATTGTATTATGAATCAAGCATTTCTTGGCAACAGCCAGAACCGCATTTCTCCGTTTACCCAGCTCCGCGTTTGGCATAATTACATCAACTTTCATATTATCCAGCCGATCCGGATTTTGTATTTTTTCCGCGCTGATTTTTATCTGCATGCCGGCAGTATTTATTCCCACATTATTACAGTAACTGGCTATATATACACCCACACAACTAGCAAGACTTGAAAGAAAAAGCTGCGGCGGTGTCGCAGCTTGGCCTTCTCCTCCGCTTGCCGAGGGCAAATCAATCATTACTTGATGTGGTCCGCAGTGGGCTTTAAAACTCATTTTGCCATTATAATCAACTATAACTTCCATGCTGCCTCCTGCTTATTTAAAAATACTTAGATTAAGGTTTAATATATTGCTGCCAGATTTCACAGACTTGTTTTGTTGCCCGGACATCACGCAAACAATAGCGGGCAATATCAATTGCTTTATCTTGCTTAAAAAAATCACCTACCATCGCACCGCTTACGCCTTCTTCTTTCGGGCTTTTCACTCCCAATGCCTGGCTCACCATATGCAGGCTAAACCCTTTGCGCATTGAGCCATAAAATGTCATCTGGTCGTATAAATCAATATGTGATTTTATATCAAAACGATAAGGCATAATATCCCGCGTTGGTTTGCATCTATGCGCGGCTGATCTGACCATAATAAACGGGCAATCAAACCCGCGTCCATTATAGGTAACAATCTGATTGTATTTTTTTACCACTTGCCAAAAATTTTCAATAATTTCTTTTTCGCTGCATACAACATATTTATTATTATCTTCTTTAAAATCATTGTCCTTACCATTTGCGCTTTGAAAAAAAACCACGCCGTCATCAGTTTCATAATCTACCATGCCAATAGCAATTATCTGCCCTGTAAGCGGCGAAAGACTAAGCGAATCTTTTACTGCTTGCTGTTCTTCTTCTGTTTTCGCATTTTTAAGCAAAGACTCTTGAGAATCTTTATCCAAACTTTCAAAATCCACGCCTACGGTTTCAATATCAAATACTATTTTTGACATAATAAAAAACCCTTTCTTTGCAGCTATATTGCTTAAGCTTTATGCTTTGTATAATTCAATAAACCACCGGATTTAATGATTTCTTTTTGCCTTAAAGACAAACTGTATTTTACTTTAATTTTTGTTTTCTTGGATAAGTTTTCCACAATTATTTCTTCATTATTCTCCAAAGCCTTAAGTACATCACTTGTAGACAAATTATCGCCTTTGTTCATATTATCATAATCTTTTGGCTCAGAAAAAATCAGCGGTAATATGCCAAAATTAACAAGATTTGCCGCGTGTATGCGCTCAAGAGACTTAGCGATTACCGCTTTAACTCCTAAATACATCGGACATAATGCGGCATGCTCCCGGCTTGACCCTTGGCCATAGCTGTCTCCGGCCAAAATAAAAACCGCGCTTCCTTTGTCCCGCAGTTTTTCTGCATTCTGAGAAAAATCCGGATCTAATCCTTCAAATACAAATGTTGAATACTTTTGAATATTTGAGCGAAATTTCAGCCGCGGCCCGGCTGGCATAATGTGATCTGTTGTAATCTTATCCCCAACTTTTATCGCTATTTGACCTTTCAGCTGTTGAGTAAGTTCCAGGTTTTTTGGCAAAGCTCCAATATTCGGACCTCTAAAAATATCTGGTTTGGATTTAATATCTTGTGGAAAAATAATCATACTATCATCAATATCAAAAGTGTCAAGCAGATCAGATTGCGGCATAGGCCCGACATCTTTGGTTAAAGGATCAACAAATTCACCATAGATCGCGCAAAGCGCTGCCGTCTGCGGAGAAACAAGATAAATCCCGGCACTGGCAGTTCCGCTTCTGCCTTCAAAGTTGCGATTATTGGTGCGCACAGAAACCGCTTTGGTTTGCGGAGCTTGTCCGCAGCCGATACAAAAACCGCAGACACTTTCCATAATCCGCGCGCCAGCAGCTATCATCATAGCCAAAATACCGCTTTTAGCAATCATCGAAAATACCTGACGAGAGCCTGGCGCAATCGCCAACGATACATTCGGATGCACTTTTTTATTTTTTAAGATTTTTCCAACAATCGTCAAATCACTAAGCGACGCGTTAGTACAGCTTCCTATTTCCACCTGATCAACTTTTTTACCAACCACGTCTTTAACCGGCACAACATTGCCCGGAGAATGCGGCAATGCTACCATTGGCACAACTTCCGCTAAATTAATCTTTATTACTTGGCAATACTGAGCCTCTTTATCGGCAATAATTTCCTGCCAATCTTCTGCTCTTCCCTGCGCTTTTAAAAAATCTCTGGTAATTTCGTCAGAAGGGAAAATACTAGTAGTCACTCCTGTTTCCGCCCCCATATTTGTGATCGTCGCTCGCTCTGGAACGCTGAGATTTTTAACTCCCTCACCGCAGTATTCCAGCACCTTATTTACATTACCCTTGGTGGTAAGAATACTAAGCAAATGCAAAATAATATCTTTTGCCGAAACCCATTGGCGCAGCCTACCTATCAGCTCAACCTTTACAACTTGCGGGGCAATTAAATAAAATAAACCGCCGCCCATGGCCACTGCAATGTCTAAACCCCCAGCGCCGATGGCGATCATGCCAATACCACCGCCTGTAGGCGTGTGACTATCGCTGCCCAGCAATGTTTTGGCTGGTTTGCCAAAACGCTCTAAATGTACTTGGTGGCAGATCCCATTGCCAGGACGTGAAAAATGCACTCCATAGCGTGCTGCTACTGTCTGCAAATACTTATGGTCATCAGCATTTTCAAACCCCTGCTGCAAGGTATTGTGATCAACATAACTAACAGAAATTTCCGTCTTTACTTTATCAATCCCCATTGATTCAAATTGCAAATAAGCCATTGTTCCGGTCGCGTCCTGAGTCAAGGTTTGATCGATTTTTATTCCAATTTCTTTTCCCGGAGTAAGCTCTCCTGCTGCCAGATGTTTCCGCAGTATTTTATAAGTAAGATTATCTGCCATATTAACCTCATGTTTCTTTAATTAAATTAAATCAATTTATTTTACAATTGAAACCAATCCTTAATCTTTTTGCCAATTATATTTCACAATCTCGGATTTATTATTTACATTTTTAAGAAAAAGCACTTGTATATTTTTAGCATATTGATCAATAAACGCTTTTGTTTGATCTATGCCCATTATAAAAAAAGCAGTCGCTAAAGCATCTGCTTCTAAACAGCTAGGAGCAACAACTGTAACGCTATCAATATTTTTATCAGCTAAAACACTGGTTGCCGGATCAATGATATGTTTTTTTACATAATTACCGGAAGTCGTAACCGCTTGATTATTTAAAAAGATTTTCTCCACAACAACTTCCTGATTAAATGGACTGCGCACCCCAATACCCCAGGTTTGATTTTTTTTGTTTCTGCCTGAAGCGTATATATCTCCGCCCACATCGATTAAATAATTCTTAACATTATTCGCTTTAAAAACCCCAACAACTTTATCAATAGCATAGCCTGTGGCAATTCCCCCTAAATCGATTTTTGTTTTTGCATCGGTAAAAGAAACAGACTTAGCTTTAGGCTCTAAAACAATAGTACCATAGCCGCCTTCTTCATGTAAAGATGTTGCTGTAATATCAAAAGCACCTTTAGTTAATTCGGAAAGCGCTAAAGCCTTAGCAATAATCTCAAAAGTATCTGGCAATAATTTTACAGTCTCCTCTGCTGCTTGAGAATTTATCAATGCCAGCTCGCTGTCTTTAGCGTAGAAATTCCACCTGCGTTCATAATCTTTAAGCAACGCGAATGCTTGATTTAATGCTTGATCAGCCTGCGCAGGAGTGAATTTTTTTTCCGTGATAATGCTGATCCGGCAAACAGTGCCCATGACCAGCATTTCTTGGCTTAAATCTTGCCTTGCTGAGATTAGAAAAATAATTAGGGGGAGAAAAAGAACTAAAAGAAAAGAACTAAAAGTAATAATTTTTTTTATCATACTAAGCCGGCAACTGCTGTTTTGACAGCATTAGCCGAGGCAACCAGGTTTTCCGTTTCTTGCTTTGTAAGCTCCAGTTCAAATATCTGCTCTACCCCGGATGACCCTAAAATTATCGGCACTCCGATACATACATCTTTTATCCCATATTCTCCATTTAAATACACGCATGCTGAAACTGTTTTTTTCTCATCTGCAATTATTGCTTTAACCATTGAAAATGCTGCTGCCGAAGGAGCATAATAAGCACTGCCGTTACCTAAACATTCTACAATTTGCGCTCCGCGTTTAACCGTAGCCATAGACAACTCATTGCATTCAGCTTCAGATAGCAATTCTGTTAACTTTTTGCCTGCTACTTTCGTAAATCTCGGCAAAGGCAGCATGCTCTGCCCATGAGCCCCGATTACCATAGCATTAATTTCACTAGGTGATGCATTAAGCTTTTCCGCTATTAAGTTTGCAAAGCGGGAAGAATCAAGAACTCCGCCCATACCAATTACTTTGCTTGGGTTAAACCCACTAGTTTTCAAAGCAATATTAGTAAGAATATCTAAAGGATTAGTAACCATGACTATAATTGCTTCTGGAGCTTTCTCGCAAACCGAAGTAATAACTTTTTTTATTGTTGCTGTATTTTTACTTATCAGATCTTCTCTGGTCATTCCCGGCTGACGAGCTAAACCAGCGGTTACTACCACAACTTTTGATCCAGCAATATGATTATAATCGCTTGTTCCTAAAATCGTCCGATCATGTCCGATAATAGAGCGCGCATCTGACAAATCTAATCCCTTGCCCTTAGCAATACCTTCAGCAATATCAAGCAATACAACATCCGCAAGATCCGCTTCGGCAATTCTTTGAGCTAAAGTTGCGCCAACATTTCCTGCTCCAATAATACTTACTTTCATATCTGATCCTTTTATCTTTTTATTCTCTTTTTAATATACTAAAAATATTTTAAGCATTCTTAAGTTCATTAATCTTTTCAATAATCGCATCAGTCATTTCTGTTGTGCCAACGATTGATGGATCATTGATATCTGATTTAAAATCATAAGTAACCGATTTGCCTTCAGCAATAATTTCAGCCGTAGCTCGCTCAAGTAATTTCGCAGCCTTTTCTTCTTTTAAATAATCAAGCATTAACACAGCTGAAAAAATCATTGCGCAGGGGTTTACATGATTTTTACCTTTATATTTCGGAGCACTGCCATGCGTCGCTTCAAATAAAGCAAGCCCGTCTCCGATATTTGCTCCTGGAGCAACCCCTAATCCGCCAATTAGCCCTGCGCATAAATCAGAAATAATATCACCATAAAGATTCGGCAGAACAAGCACATCAAAATTTTGCGGTCGCTGTACAAGCTGCATACACATATTATCAACTATCCTATCCTCAAATTCTATTTTTCCTTTATATTGGGCAGCGACTTCTCTTGCGGTTTTTAAAAATAAGCCATCGCTGAATTTCATAATATTCGCTTTATGTACTGCCGTAATTTTTTTTCGGCCATTAGCAATAGCATACTCAAACGCGAACTTAACAATTCTTTGTGTGCCGGTAATTGATATCGGCTTAATACTAATTCCCGAATCAGTCCGGATTTTAGATCCGGACAAGGCCTCTATTTTTGCAATCAGATCTTTAGTCTCAGGTTTAAAAACTTCAAACTCAATACCTGCGTACAAATCCTCTGTATTTTCCCGCACGATAACAATATCAACTTTGTCATACTTTGTTCGCACCCCTTTATAGGTTTTACATGGACGCACACAAGCATAAAGATCATGCGCGGTTCGAAGCGCGACATTTACTGAACGGAATCCGCTTCCCACCGGGGTTGTGATTGGACCTTTAATCGCAACTTTATTTTTTCTAATTGACTCAAGCACAGATTCAGGCAACACTGTGCCAGTTTTTTCAAGCGTATCTGCTCCAGCATAAACTTCCTCAAAAGCAATGTCCACTCCTGTGGCCAGCACACAGCGCTTTGCCGCGTTAGAAACTTCGGGGCCGATTCCATCTCCGGGGATAAAGGTAACGGTATGTTTTGCCATTTTGGGATCTCCTTATTTGACCTGTGCTGCATAAACAATTTTTTTACTTTTCCAGGCGGAATGATTAGATTTTAAGTCATACAAGAAAATATTACCGCGCAGACCATGGTAATATCTGTAGCTTTAAACTTATGATGTCATGCTTTTTAAACTGCGGATTATAATTGTCCAACCCACTTTTCTATCCGATCAAGCCCTTTAACAATCTGCTCCATGCTTGTCGCGAAACTAAGCCGGATAAACTTATCTTCACCAAAACCAATCCCGGGGATAACCGCAACCTGCGCTTCATCAAGCAGTCTTTGGGCAAAATCTAGTGAAGCCATTCCTGTTTTTGAGATATTTGGAAAAACATAAAATGCTCCTTGCGGATTAATTACGCTTAATTTATCAATGGAGTTAATTCGCTTTACAATATAATCCCGGCGTTTTACAAATTCTTTATTCATTTTATTAATACACTCATCACCGCCAGTTAAGGCTTCCACAGCAGCTACTTGCGCTATAGAGTTTGGGCAAGATGTTGAATGGTCTTGAAGATTAGATATTTTTGCCACTGCCTCTTTTGGTCCGGCAAGATATCCTATGCGCCAACCCGTCATTGAATATGCCTTAGACAAACCATTTACCGTGAATGTTAACGAATACATCTTTTCGTTTAATGCTGCGATGGAAACATGTTCCGTGTCATCATAGATAAGCTTTTCATAGATTTCATCACTGATAACATAAATACCGTAATCCGCGGCAATATCCGCAATTCTCTGAAGAGTATCTCTTGTATAAACACAGCCTGTAGGGTTTGATGGAGAGTTAATAATCAAAACTTTTGTTTTTTTCTTAATCGCTTTTTCAAATTGTTCTGGAGTTATTTTAAAATTATTCTTTTCGCTGGTCTTAACAAATACCGGTTTGCCTCCAGCAACTCTAACCATTTGCGGATAAGATACCCAATAGGGTGAAGGAATTATTACTTCATCATCTTTATCACATATAACCTGGAGAATGCTATATAAACAGTGCTTTGCCCCATTTGAAACAACGATTTGAGAAGTATCATAATGCAGGTTATTATCCCGGCTAAACTTATCGACAATAGCTTTTTTCAATTCAGCCGTTCCGGTAGAGGGAGTATATTTTGTAAACCCATCTTCTATAGCCTGAATTGCCTTTTTCTTTATATGCGCCGGCGTATCAAAATCCGGCTCGCCAGCTCCGAAACTAATTACATCAACGCCATTTGTTTTAAGCTGCTTTGCTTTGCTGGTAATTGCTAATGTGGGTGATGACGTTAAACTCCTAACACGTGCCGCGAGTTTCATTTTATATCTATTCCGCCTTATCCTGTTTCAGGAATTTTCTTAAGCCGCCCATAAAACCTTTGCGGTCCTCTTCTTCTTGTTTTTTAGTTCCTTTTCCTTTTTCTTCAGTATTTTTTGTTTTATCTGCAGCTTTTTTTGTTTCTTTTTTCTCCTGTTTTTCAACAGTTTCTTTTTTAACTTTTTTCGGTTTTTTCTCTTTTACAACTTTTGCTTCTACTTTTTTTAATTCGGTTAATTCAAGAATTGCAAGCTCAGCATTATCTCCGCGTCGATTGCCTAAATGGACAATCCGAGTATATCCCCCAGCTCTATTCGCAAACCGAGGAGCAAGCTCAGAAAACAGCAGTTTAACAAGGTCTCTATCAGCAAGCACCTCAAATGCTTGTCTGCGAGCTGCAACACTATCATCTTTACCCAGGGTAATAAGCTTTTCAGCCAAACGTCTTGATTCCTTAGCCAAGCTCAAAGTAGTACTAATTCTTTCTTTAGCTAAGAGACTTTTGACCTGATTTCTTAAAACTGCTTTTCTATGCGCGCTTTGTCTGCCTAAGCGCTTATTGCTATTTCTATGACGCATATCATTATCCTTTTTTCTTTAAAATAGTATCGAGCTTCATCCCAAAAGATAATCCCATGGTTTGTAAAATCGCGTTTATTTCCGATAGAGATTTCTTTCCGAAATTACGATATTTTAACATTTCAAGTTCGGTTCTTTGAACTACTTCTTCTACGGTCTTAAGCCGTGCTTCTTTCAGGCAATTAGCGCTTCTTACTGATAGATCTAATTCACTAACCTGCATTTTTAATTTTTCCAAAAGCTCTTCATCTACATCCGGCTTTTCTTCTTCAACCTCTTCTTCTTCGATATGTCCGAATTTCATAAAGATGTCTAGATGTCTCTGAGAAATATTTGCCGCATGCAATAAAGCATCCCCGGGAACAATACTGCCATTTGTCCATATTTCGAGAATTAAGCGGTCATAATCAGTAATTTGACCAACTCTCGCATTTTCAACATTAAAATTAACTTTTGTTACCGGAGTATAGATAGCATCTATTTTAATGTCGCCAATAGTTTTACCCTCACTGCTTAAGCGTTCCGTAGGAACATAGCCTCTGCCCTTTGTTACCGTAAGCTCCATGCTCAGCTTCGCGTCTTTTGACAATGTAGCAATATGAAAATCGGGATTCATAATCTCAATTGTTTCATCAACAATTAAGTCTCCTGCGGTTGCTTCTTCTTTTTTTTCAACCTTAAGATAAATCTTTTTCGGACCGCTGCCATGCACTTTTAAAACAACGCGTTTTAGGTTTAAAACTATTTGAGCAATATCTTCTTTTACTCCTTCAACAGTAGAGAATTCATGTAAAACACTGTCTATTTTAACCGAAGTAATTGCTGCTCCTTCAATCGAAGAAAGCAGTACGCGTCTTAATGTGTTTCCAATTGTAATTCCATATCCGCGTTCAAAAGGTTCAGCGATAAATTTACCATATGTATTAGTAGCTGTATCTTCATCGCAGATAATGCTTTTTGGCATTTGAAAATCTTTCCACCGTGCACCCATAAAACATACCTCCTTAGGCTCCAAATATTTATTATTTGGAGTACAATTCAACAATCAACTGTTCCTGTACAGCAAACGGAACTTCTTCCCTTAAAGGCATTTTTAATACCTCTGCCTTAAGGTTTGCTGTATCAACCCTTAACCAAGAAGGAATTGTCCTATCCTTGGTGATTTCTAAATTCTCTCTAACTAGCTTTATAAGACTATCTTTTGCTTTTATCTGTATACTTAAACCCGCGACAACTAAAAAAGATGGAATATCAACTTTTTTCCCATTAACCTGTACATGTCCGTAGCGTACAAACTGACGTGCTTGAGTTAATGATACAGCAAAGCCAGTGCGCAGGATTACATTATCAAGTCTTCTTTCTAATAACTGCAACAACAATTCACCTGTAACTCCTTCTAACCTATCTGCCTCATAGAAGTAACGTCTAAACTGACGCTCAAGAACTCCGTAAATTCTTTTAACTTTTTGCTTTTCCCGAAGCTGCAAACCGTAATCAGATATTTTACTCCGACCTCTTCCTCTGCTAGCGCCATGCTGTCCGGCTGGATAACTGCGTCTTGTAAAAGCACACTTATCAGTCGCACAACGTGCCCCCTTTAGAAACAATTTAGATCCCTCTCGACGACAAATCCTACAAGACGGTCCTGTGTATCGTGCCATTATTCCTCCAATTATTCTCTTTCTTTTCTATTTCTCAACCTTAACTATTCTCTTTTAAACCAGCCTTAAACTCGTCTTCTTTTAGGAGGACGACATCCATTATGCGGAACTGGCGTAACATCCTTAATAAAAACTACCTGTAACCCTGCTGCCTGGATAGCTCTGATTGCTGATTCTCTACCTGAGCCAGGCCCTTTAACATACACAGAAATTTCCTTCATCCCTGATTCCTTAGCTCTTTTTGCCGCGTTTGTTGCTGCTACTTGAGCGGCAAAAGGCGTTGATTTTCTCGAACCTTTAAAACCGCTTGTTCCAGCACTTGCCCAGGATATCGCATTACCTTGATTATCAGTAATTGTAATAATTGTGTTATTGAATGTTGCTTGAATATGAGCAACACCTTCAGTTACATGCCTGGTAATTTTCTTGCGTGTTTTTACTTTTTTCTTATTAGCCACAATCCCTCTCCTTCATGAGCCCATAATTATTACTCGGACGAATGAACTTAGAACAAACATATTGTTCTATTTTTTTCTAGTGATACTACGAAGCGGTCCTTTACGTGTACGAGCATTAGTTTTAGTTCTTTGTCCTCGAACTGGCAATCCACGTTTATGCCTTATTCCTCGATATGCTCCAATATCCATTAAACGTTTTATATTTAAAGAGATTTCACGACGAAGATCCCCTTCTACGCGATAATCTTTTTGGATCACAGCGGTAATTCTTGAGACTTCATCTTCCGTTAAATCCTTTGCTCGCGTATCAGGATTAATTCCGGCTACAGATAAAATTCTATTTGAAATCACTCTTCCGATACCATGTATATAGGTCAGTGAAATCTCAATTCTTTTTTCCTTCGGTATATCAACTCCAAGAATTCTCGGCACAGTTTCCTCCTATCCCTGCTTTTGCTTGTGCTTGGGATTTTTACAAATAACTTTTACCACATTTTTTCTTTTAATAATTCTACAGTCTTCACATATTCTTCTGACGCTTGAACGAACTTTCATTTTACTTACCTCTATATGTAATTCTTCCTCTAGTCAAATCATACGGTGAAAGTTCCACCGTTACCTTATCGCCCGGTAAAATCCTAATAAAATGCATCCGCATTTTTCCAGAAACATGAGCAAGCACTTTATGTCCGTTTTCCAGCTCAACCTTAAACATCGCGTTGGGCAATGTTTCCATTATCGTGCCTTCAACCTGTATACCTGCTTCTTTAGCCATTTTATCCTTTTAATTAAGTGCTGTTAAAATTTCAGCTTTACTCATTGTAACAGAAATCGTATGCTCAAAATGCGCGGAAAGAGAATCATCTTGCGTCACTGCTGTCCAGCCATCACGAAGAACTTCAACTTTCCATGTTCCGCTATTTACCATTGGCTCAATCGCTAACACCATTCCTGGTTGCAGCTTAACTCCTTTGCCCGGTTTACCGAAATTCGGGATTTGCGGTTCTTCATGAAGATTGGCTCCTATCCCATGTCCAACAAAATCTCTTACCACTGCAAATCCGGATTTTTCTACATAGCTCTGAACTGCATACGATATATCTGAAAGATAATTATCTTTTCTGGCTGCATCAATTGCTTTATAAAGAGCATCACGGGTTACATCAATTAAACGCTGAGCTTCAACAGAAATTCTGCCAACCCCGACTGTTATTGCTGAATCACCAAAATACCCATCCAATTCAACCCCAACATCTAAACTAATAATATCTCCATCAAGTAAAACTCGATCACCAGGAATACCATGAACTACTTCCTCATTTATCGAAGCACATATATGCCCAGGATAACCCCGATACCCTAAAAAAGCAGCTCTGGCTTTATGCTTTTTTATAAAATTTGCCGCTTCCATATCTAATTGCCTGGTAGTAATCCCCGGCTTTACCTTGCTTTTCAAATGCTTTAAAGTCTTTGCTACTATTAATCCCGCTTTCCTGATTTTTTTCAATTCACTTTTTGATTTTATAGAAATCATATCAGGCCAGATTTTTTAAATGTATCCTTTAATACAGAAAACAATTCATTTACATCCATATCACCGGAAACTTGTTGCAGTATATTTTTCGCTTGGTAATAATCAATCAGCTCTTTTGTCTGACTGTTGTAAACATTTATTCTGTTTTTTATAGTTTCTTCTTTATCGTCATTACGCTGATACAGTTCTCCTTTACAACTATCACATATCCCTGCTTTTTTAGGAGGAATATTTGTAATATGGAAAATTCTACCACAATCGCGACAAATTCTGCGTCCAGTTAATCGTTTTAAAATTGTTTCTTCTTTTGTCGCGAAATAAACTACCAAATCTAAAGGCATATCTAATTCTATAAGTGCTTTATCTAAAATTTCCGCTTGTTTCTTAGTTCTAGGAAACCCATCAAGCATAAAACCCGCACTCACATCTTCATTTTTCAGCTTTTCCGTGATCATGGCAGCTACAATTTCATCTGGAACAAGATCTCCCCGATCCATATAAGCTTTTGCCTTGATTCCCTGGGCTGTATTATTTTTTACCGCTTCCCGCAGTAAATCTCCAGTAGACATATGCAATAAACCATACTCTTTACAAAGAACTGCAGCCTGAGTACCTTTTCCAGCCCCGGGCGGACCTAATAAAACTAATTTCATCGCATTTCTCCCTGTCTTTAACGTCGTCCGCGCAGATGCCCTTTTTTCATAAAACCTTCATAATGACGCATAAGCAGGTGTGACTCTATTTGGCGCATTGTATCAAGCATAACCCCAACAATAATCAACAAACCCGTACCGCCAAAAAAACTAGCTACTAAATATGGAACTCTAAGCCAAGCCATTATCCAATCCGGAAAAACCGCGATTGTAGCCAAGAAAATTGCTCCAGGCAAAGTAATATGCGTTAGCACTGAATCTAAATATTCCGCTGTCGGCTTTCCTGCGCGAATTCCCGGAATAAATCCACCGTATTTCTTCATATTCTGCGCTACATCTTGGGTGTTAAATGTAACCGCGGTATAAAAATAAGCAAAGAATATTATAAGTAAACTATAAACAATTGTATATAATAACTGCCCGCGCATTAAACCCTCAGCAAACCTTTGCAGCTGCGGAACAAACTGTCCTATAGTTGCCGGGAACAAAATAATTGATTGAGCAAAAATTATCGGGATTACTCCAGATTGGTTCACTCTTAAAGGAATATATGTACTATGTCCGCCGTAAACCTTTCTTCCCACAATCCGCTTTGCGTATTCAACCGGTATCCGCCTTTGTCCTTCTGTAATTAAGACAACAAATAATATTACAAAAACAAATAAGCAGACCATAATAACTGGAGTATATGGTTCGATCTGACTTTTTTCCGGTGAAAACGGTGACAACAATTGAATCACAAACCGTAAAGCTGTGGGTAATCTTGATATTATACCAACTGAAATCAAAATTGACATTCCATTACCAATCCCACGCTCAGTTATCTGCTCACCTAACCACATAATAAATGCTGTTCCCGAGGTTAGGGTAATAATTGTTAAAAGCCGGAAACCCACTCCGCCATGCGCAACTATCTGCAAACCCATAAAATGTGCCGGGTCTTCCAAGTAAACACCAATAATAAAAGATTGAAATAAAGCTAAAGCCACTGTCCCATAACGAGTGTATTGGGTAATTTTTTTCCGCCCCTGATCCCCACCTTCCTTAGCCAGCTTTTCAAGCGATGGAATAATTACAGTAAGCAGCTGCATAATAATCGAACTCGAGATATACGGCATAATCCCCAGAGCAAAAATTGTCATCTGAGACAAAGCTCTACCTGTAAATAAATCCATAACATCAAAGAGCGTCCCACCCTGCTTACTGGTTACATTAGCAAAAAACTGCGCTAAAGCTTCACCATTAATCCCAGGGATTGGGATAAAACAACCAAGTCTGTAAATTGCCACTAAACCAAGTGTGAATAATATTCTTTGTCTTAAATCAGGAATTTTTAAGGAATTCAGCAAAGCCTTGATTGTTCTTAACATTTATCTACCTTTATATAATACAAATATTTGATAACTAAATTTCTTATATGCAAGCAGAAAAGGCCTAAGCCTTTTCTTTTATAATCAACTCTACTTTTCCACCTAAAGCTTCAATTGCTTCTTGCGCAGTTTTAGAAAACTTTTCTGCTTTTACATTAATTTTCTTAGTTAGCTTTCCTTTGCCTAAAATTTTAACTGGCAGATGCAGTTTATGAATAAGTCCTAAACTAAGCAATTCTTTCGAAGTTACAGTTGAATTTTCCTCGCACTTATTAAGCGTCTGTAGGTTTATTATCTGATACTCTGTTTTAAATTTACTAGTAAACCCACGTTTGGGAATTCTTCGGATCAAAGGCATTTGTCCGCCTTCAAATCCTGGTCTTATTGTTTTTCCGCTACGAGACATTTGTCCCTTATGTCCACGGCCGGATGTTTTACCAGATCCAGAACCAGATCCGCGACCTACAATCTTTTTCTTCTTATGCGCAGATTTAGGAGATTTTAGATTATTCAGCTTTAACATCTTCGGTATTCTCCTCTTTTACTTCTTCTTTTTCACTTTGATCTTCTCTTTGACCTTGTTCAGACTCAAGGGCTAAAGCAATTTCGCTTTTTAATTCCATATGTTTTTTTAAGGTTTTCAAACCCTCAATTGTTGCTTTAGCGATATTAATCGGATTTGAAGATTTAAGCGATTTTGTTAAAATATCTTTAATCCCGCCAAGTTCACATATGGCTCTTACAGAACTTCCCGCAATAACTCCAGTACCTTCTGAGGCTGGCTTAAGGAGAACTCTTGCCGCGCTAAATTCTCCCATAACTTCATGAGGAATTGTTGTGCCCTTTAATGGAACCTCCATAAGATTTTTGCGTGCGGTGCTAACACCTTTACGAATAGCATCTGCGACTTCATTTGCTCTTCCTAATCCACAGCCCACGCGACTTTTACCATCTCCAGCAATAACCAAAGCAGTAAAAGACATCTTTCTTCCACCTTTGCATGCCTTAGAAACACGATTGATTGAAATGACTTTATCAACTATTTCTACTTGCTCATTTAATGAATTTTCCATACACCCTATTCCTTATTTAAAACTGTAATCCGCCTTTTCTGGCAGCCTCTGCTACTGCTTTTACTTTCCCATGATAAAGATACCCACCGCGGTCAAAAACAACAGTTGTTATCCCTTTTTCCTGAGCTTTTTTAGCAACAAGCTCACCAAGAATATTTGCTGATTTTAAGTTATTATTTTTGCACTGCTCTTTGATTTCTTTTTGCAATGTTGAGCAACTAAGCACTGTGCAATGATTCTCGTCATCAATAATCTGGGCGTATAAATTAGTTAAACTTCTGTATACACTCAAACGCGGTCTATCCTTAGAGCCCATGACCTTCTTCCTAATCCTCTTATGCCTGCTTATCCGTCCGACTTTCATCATCATTACCTTTTTTGATATTAAATATACTCTTTAAAATCTTGGTTTATTTCGCCATTGCCTTACCGGCTTTTCTTCTTACTTGTTCTCCAACATAACGTATCCCTTTACCTTTATATGGTTCAGGCGGTAAAAACCCTCTGATATTTGCCGCAGCCTGTCCAACTTCCTGCTTATTCACACCTTTTACATTAATCTGAGTCGGCTTAGGAACCTCTAAAGTTATTCCCTCAGGCACAATATACTCAATCGGATGAGAAAACCCAAGCTGCATAGTCAGTTTTTTCCCTGCTAACTGAGCACGATAGCCAACTCCGATCATTTCAAGCTGCTTCTCAAAACCCGCACTAACACCTTTAATCATATTAGCAATCATTGCCCGGGTTAATCCATGCAAAGCTCTATCATTCTTATTATTTCCTACTCGGGAAACTTTTACTTTACCGTCTTCCACTGCAACTAAAATTCTCAGGTTTATCGGAAACTCAAGTTTTCCTTTTGGACCTTGAACTTCTATAGACTGCTTGGTCATATTTACTTTTACATCTTTAGGAATAATTACTGGTCTTACACCTATTCTTGACATCTTTAGCACCTACCCACTGAAATCTTCATTAAATGATTGTTAAATTTAACTCTTTTGGTTAAAACTATTTTACATTTTTACCAAACGTAGCACAAAATTTCTCCACCCAGCTTCTCCATACGGGCCTGTTTATCATCAAAAATCCCCTTGGAAGTAGAGATTACAGCCAATCCTGTCCCTCCATACACATAGGGAATCTTTTCCTTTGCCGCATAAACACGGCGTCCAGGCATAGAAACTCTCTTTAACCCTGAAATAACCCCATCTCTATTTTTAGAATAACGCAAATAAACTCTTAATATTCCTTGTTTGCCGTCTTCTACACGTCTATAATTTACAATAAAACCATGTGTTTTTAACATTTTCACGATCTCTTCTTTTATTTTAGAGGCCGGAAAATCCACTTTTTCTTTTTTTGCGCTCTGCGCATTGCGAATAACTGTCAGCATATCCGCGATTGGATCAGTAATACTCATACAATTCTCCTGCTAATAACAACTATTTTAACTTTTTAATTATAAAAAAACTACCAGCTTGCTTTAGTAACACCAGGAATCATGCCATTTGATGCTAATTCCCTAAAACATATTCTACAAACCCCAAAACGTCTCATAAAACCCCGGGCGCGGCCACAGACTTTACACCTAATGTATTTACGGGTCTTAAATTTGGGCTCCCTAGCAGCTCTAACTATTTGACTTTCTTTTGCCATAATGTCCTAACTCCGAAACGGCATGCCAAAACTACTTAATAATTCTTTGGCCTGTTTCTTATTTTTCGATTTCATTACAATAACAATATCCATACCTTGGACATGCTTAACTTTATCAATATTAATTTCCGGAAAAATAGATTGTTCAGCCACCCCTAATGTATAATTACCCTGCTTATCAAAAGCTGTATCAGAAACACCTCTAAAATCCCGAATTCGCGGAAGCGCGCTATTAATTAATCTGTCGAGAAACTCATACATCTTTTCACTCCGAAGAGTAACCTTACAGCCAACTGGAACACCTTGTCTTAATTTAAAATTCGCGATTGCTTTTTTAGCTCTTGTGATAACAGGCTTCTGTCCGGTTATTGTTGCTAAATCATCCATTGCCGCTTCAAGAATTTTAATGTCTTCACTAGCTTTGCCTATCCCCATATTAATTACAATTTTCTCAATACGCGGAACTTCCATTCTATTTTTCAGGCCAAGCGCTTCCATCAAATGACTTACAATTTCACTATTATATTTTTCTTTTAATTTTGACATAATTTTCACACCATCTCTTGACATTTTTTGCAGATTCTAGCTTTCGAACCATCATTTAAAAATTTTGCACCGAGTTTTGCCTTTTTATTACACCTTGGGCAATAAAACATTATATTCGATACAGGCACTGGACTTTCCTTTTGTAAAATTCCACCCGGCTGATCCTGCTTTGTTTGCTTAGCATGCTTTTTAACAAAATTAACCCCTTGTATCAGCATCCGCTGCTTAGCCTTATCAAAGCGCAAAACCTTTCCGGTTTTCCCTTTTTCCTTACCTGCTATCACGCTTACTATATCGCCTCTTTTTATTCTCATTGCTTTTTTTCGCCTTTAATTTTTAACTTTTATATTTTTCCTTTTATATAACTTCCGGAGCCAAAGAAACTATTTTCGTAAATTGCTTATCACGTAATTCTCTTGCCACAGGGCCAAAAATTCTCGTACCGCGAGGTTCTTTCTTAGCATCTAAAATAACTACCGCATTATGATCAAATTTTAAATAACTTCCATCTTTACGACGTATAGCCGCTTTTGTCCTAACAATAACCGCCTTTACAACTTCCCCCTTTTTAACTGCTCCAGAAGGAATAGATTCACGCACGTTGCATGTAATAATATCGCCAATTTCTGCGCTTAGCTTACCAGAACGATGTAGCACACCAATACACATTACTTTTTTAGCTCCACTATTATCTGCAACTTCTAAAACTGTTGTCATCTGTATCATTATTCTACTACTCCTTATGCGCTTCGACGATATTTAAAAGTCTCCAACGCTTATCTTTTGACAAAGGGCGGGTTTCTTCGATCCTGACTTTGTCTCCGACTTTTGACTCATTTTTCTCATCATGAAATTTAACACTGACAAATTTCTTTATTCTTTTTTTGTACACTGGATGAGTTGTCAGCCTTTCGATACGCGCTACAGCTGTTTTATCCATCTTGTCACTTGTGACAATTCCTACCTTTTGCTTACGGGCACATTTTGCCTTGCTCATTTGCCAACCACCTTTGCCTTGCTTTTTTCTTTTAGTTCCAATTTCCTGAGAAAAGTTTTCACACGAGCTATATCTTTACGAGTAAATTTTATCTTGTGAGACTTATCCAATTTTGTTGTTTTTGACTGAAACTTAAGATTAAATAATTCTTCCTCAAGCTGTCTAAGCTTATCATCCAACTCTGGTTTAGCGTAATCACTGTATTCTTTTGCTTTTATAGCCATATTTCCACTCTTTATTTTTATATTTGTGATCTTGTTACAAATTTTGTTTTCATTGGCAATTTCGATGCTGCCAACCTCATAGCTGACTTAGCTAAATCGTATGGAATTCCTTCCATTTCACAGATTACTCTCCCCGGCTTAACCACAGATACCCAATACTCCGGCATACCTTTACCTTTACCCATTCTGGTTTCAGCTGGTTTTTTAGTTACTGATTTGTCTGGAAAAATTCTAATCCAAACTTTTCCCCCTCTACGTACTGATCTGGTTAAAGCAACACGAGCAGCTTCCAATTGGGTATTTCTCACCCAAGCACCTTCAAGTGATTGCAATCCAAACTCACCGAAACTAACTTTAGCACCGCTAATCGCTTTGCCTTTTCTGCGTCCACGATGCGTCTTCCGAAATTTTACACGTTTGGGCATTAAAACCATTACTTCTTATCTCCTTCATCCACAACCTGATTTTTTTCTTTAGTTTTTTTCTCAAGCAATATATCGCCTTTATAAATCCAACACTTAATCCCAATTACCCCATAAGTTGTCCGCGCTTCAGCAAACCCATAATCTATATTTGCCCGCAATGTATGCAATGGAACTTTTCCCTCTTTATATTTTTCAGTTCTAGCAATTTCCGCGCCGCCTAGCCGGCCTGAACACATAATTTTAATTCCACCAGCGCCATTATTCATCGCCTGCTGAATAGCTTTTTTCATTGCTCTTCTAAACGCTATCCGCTTTTCAAGTTGAAAGCCTACGCTTTCCGCAACTAACTGCGCATCAGCCGATGGGTTTTGCACTTCCTTAATGTCTACAAAAATTTCTTTGTCAGTAATTTTCTGCAGTTCTTCTTTTAAACGATCAATATCCGCGCCCCGTCTACCAATAATTACTCCCGGTCTTCCGGAATGCACAATTACTCTAATTTTTGTTGACGCTCTTTCTATTTCAATCCTAGAAACGTTTGCAGAGGCAAAATTCTTTTTAATAAATTTTCTTATTTTAAGATCCTCCATAAGATAACCAGAGAAATCTTTATTTTTAGCAAACCAACGGGATCCCCAATCCTTGATATATCCTAATCTAAAACTTAAGGGGTTTACTTTTTGTCCCACTTTTCCTCCTCTTACTTAACACTTTTCTCTTTTTTTTCAGTTTTTTTAGCTGGCGTTGTGACAGTTTTTTTATTTACTGTTTTTGCCGCGGTTTTACTTGATGTCTTCTTTACAGTTTCTTTACTTTCCTTGCTTGTTTTAAGTTTTTCAGCCTTTTTCTTAGCATCTATTTTTGTATCAACTTCCACTGTAATGTGGCAAGTTCTTTTACGAATTTTGGAACTACGCCCAAAAGAATTAGCACGATTGCGATTCCACGTCGCCCCTTCATCAGCACAAATCTTAGATATATACAATTGCTCTGTTTCTAAGCCTTTATTCTTAGCATTTGCAATGGCTGAGCGCACTAATTTACCAATAGGCTCAGCCGCTCTTTTATGAGTATTTGACAAAACAGTCAAGGATTCCTGTGTTGATTTGCCCCTGATTAATGCTAATACCAGCCTTACTTTTTGGGCTGAAATTCTAATATGTCTTGCCTTTGCACTCGCTATCATCTTCTTTCCCTCTTATTTTAACTAACTCACAGAAAACACTCTGTAAGAAATCATTGGTTTAATCTATTACTCTATAAAGGTTATTATGTTTTTTGTGAAACCAGTTTTGCTTTAATTCCCGCGTGTTTTCTAAAAATTCGTGTCGGGGAAAACTCCCCCAGCTTGTGTCCAACCATATTCTCTGTTACAAATACAGGAATAAATGATTTACCATTATGCACAGAAAAAGTACATCCAATAAAATCCGGAACAATTGTTGAACGACGAGACCATGTTTTTATCGGCTTTTTATCATTAGCTGCCTGCAGCTTTTCAACTTTCTTTAATAATTTTAGATCAACAAATGGACCTTTTTTTATTGAACGAGACATATACCCACAACTCCTATATTAATGAACCTATTTTGCCCGACGCTTGATAATAAATTTACTGGATGCTTTTTTGCCTTTTCTTGTTCTATAACCTTTAGTTGGCATACCCCAGGGAGAAACAGGATGAGGATTACCTTGCCCGGCCTTACCTTCTCCTCCACCATGAGGATGATCAACTGGATTCATCGCCACACCGCGAACAGTGGGTCTTATTCCCATCCAACGTTTTCTGCCAGCCTTACCTATAGAAATCTTTTCATGATCTGGATTGCCCACCTGCCCTAAAACTGCATAGCAGTTAGTCGGGACTAATCTTATTTCACCGGAAGGTAATTTAATATGCGCATACTTGCCTTCTTTTGCCATCAACTGCGCGGAAACTCCCGCGCTTCTAGCTAAAATCGCTCCCCGCCCAGGAAGAAGCTCAATATTATGAATAAACGTTCCCAAGGGTAAATTTTTTATCGGTAATGCATTACCCGGCTTAATTTCAACATTTTCACCAGACATAATCTGATCATTAACTTTTATTTCTAATGGAGCAATTATATACCTTTTTTCACCATCTTGATATTGGACCAAAGCAATCCGGCTTGAACGATTCGGATCATATTCTATTGAAAGAATAGTCGCTGCCATATCATGTTTATCTCTCTTGAAATCAATAAGACGATAGCGTCTCTTATGTCCGCCCCCGCGATGACGACAAGTAATCCTACCATTAGAATTTCTACCACCTGTTTTTTTCAAAGCCACGGTTAAAGACTTTTCAGGCTTACTCTTTGTAATTTCCGCAAAATCGGAACCTGTTGTCCAACGCAGCGATGGTGTTGTTGGTTTATAACGTTTAATGCCCACTATCTAATCTCCATTTTAAAATTTAACCTAAATTTATCTTCTGGCCTTTTTGCAATGTTACTATAGCTTTTTTCCAATCCGGAGTTTTTCCGGCTTTATAACGCACTCTTTTTGGTTTTCCCGACATTACTGCGGTATTTACCGTAAGCACCTTTACTCTATAAATATGCTCAATAGCATCTTTAATCTGTATCTTGTTTGCTTTTTTATCAACACAGAATAAATACTTATTTTCCGGCTCCAGGATCGCTCCTTTTTCTGTACGCAAAACATACTTTATAATTCTAAATTGATTCTGCACGTTTTCTTATTCTCCCTTTTTTAACCTTTGCGTAAGATTTTCTAAAGCTTTCTGTGTAATCACTACATGATCATGCATCAACACATCCAGCGCATTGATTGACTCCCAACGCTTTATAATAACCTTCTTAATATTTCTTGAAGAACGCAGAACATTTTCTTGCGTATTATCACAAACAAATAAAACTTTTCTTTCAAGCTTAAGTGCTTCCACAATCTTCACAAATTCTTTTGTCTTGCCTTCATTAACTTTTAATTCATCCAATACCTTAACCAAATTATCATTTAAGCGCGAGTTCATAGTTGAAATTAAAGCGCTTTTTTTAATCTTTTTTGGTAACTGATAGGAATAATCCCGTGGATGAGGACCAAAAACAACTCCACCTTTTCTCCATAAAGGACTTCTGCTTGAACCTACACGCGCGCGCCCGGTACCCTTTTGTCTCCAAGGCTTAGAATTTCCACCGCTTACATTTGCCCGAGTTTTTGTTGACGAAGTACCCTGCCGCTTATTGGCCTGATACATCACTACAACCTGATGAATCAAAGATTCATTGACTTTACCATCAAAGACCTTTTCATCAAGATCAACTTTACCAACTTCCTTGCCTAATATATTACTAACTAAAAGTGTGAACATTTTATTTCTTCTTTGCCTTTCTCACAACAAGATAACAACCTTTATGTCCAGGAACAGCGCCATTAACGACTAAAGTGTTATTCTCTTTATCTATCTTGATAACTTTTAAATTCTGCACAGTGGTTTTTTCATGCCCCATATGCCCCGGGAGACCATGACCGCGCAAAACACGCCCTGGAGTTGTGTTTGTCCCAATAGATCCAGGCCCTCGATGATTCATACCACCATGAGTTTCCGGACCACCGCTCCAACCATAACGCTTCATGCCGCCCTGAAAACCTTTTCCTATAGACATTCCAGTTACATCGACAAAATCGCCTTCCTTAAATATGTCGACTTCCACTTTCTGCCCTACTTCATATTTTTCTTCATCAGCAATTCTAATTTCTTTAATGAATTTTTTTGCAGCAACTTGACTCTTTTTGAAATGACCAGCTAAAGCCTTTGTTGTCCGCTTAGGCTTTTTATCGTCATAGCCTATCTGCACAGCACGGTAGCCATCAGTATCTTTAGCTTTTACCTGTACAACATAACACGGTCCAGCTGTAATCGAAGTTACGGGTATACATACTCCGTCTTCTTTGAAAATCTGGCTCATGCCTATTTTTTTTCCTAAAATTCCTAACATCTGTCTACCTTTATATTAATAGCGTTAATCTTGATCTTTACCTTTGATTACTATTTTATTTCAACATCTACCCCAGCAGGTAAATCGAGTTTCTTTAAAGCATCTATTGTTTTAGCCGTAGGTTCTATAATATCCAATAAACGTTTATGTATTCTCAATTGAAACTGCTCTCTTGATTTCTTATCAATTACAGGAGATCGCAATACTGTATATAACGATCTATTTGTCGGCAATGGAACAGGCCCACATACTTTAGCCCCAGTCCTTTTTGCCGTATTCACGATCTCTTCTGCTGATTGATCCAGCACTCTATGATCGTATGCTTTTAATCTTATTCTAATTTTTTGAAGCGCCATCTCCCAACACCTTCCTATTCAATAATTTCAGATATTACACCAGCGCCAACGGTACGGCCACCTTCACGAATCGCGAATCTCAATTCCTTCTCCATGGCCATTGGCATTATTAGTTCAACTTTCATTTCTATATTATCTCCAGGCATAACCATTTCCACTCCTTCTGGTAATGTTACTATCCCGGTTACATCTGTTGTT
>JAZDHZ010000038.1:0-16143 GCA_043805415.1 Candidatus Omnitrophota bacterium
ACTCTAGTTAATTCCTTTTGGCTCATCCTGATAATGTCCTCTCCCATGTATTTACCTCCTTACCAGAAGGTATCACATGTTCTTAAAAACCGGACATTCTTACTTTGGTTATATAGGACATTATCACTTTGGTATTACATATTGCCTAACTCTTATTTTAAAAACCCTTTTTAAATCAATAAACTATCCGGACATAATAATACCCAGACTTGAGTCTTTTTGCCATTATTAGCCCCTAGCAAGTGTCCCCTGTATTAAAAGCATATCATCGCAGTAATTTCTTGCGGTTCAAAATTATGATCTGCTGTAGCAGCATAATGATTATGCATATGTAGCCGCGGCAACATATACAGTTAAATATTCTTTATCAATGTCTGTTGTCGTGATCTTTGATGTTGATTTAAATTGCTCATTCATAAAGTTATCGAAATTTTTGTCAACATCCATTATTAACTGCGGATCACCTAATACACTTTTTACCAGGAATTTATACTCATCTTTTTGCGATTGAGTTAATTGTCCGCCTTTATCGCCCATGATAAACGCGTGTACAGCTTCGGTAAAACAGACATTTACATTTATAATCTGACCTTGTTTTGTTTCAGGATAAGTGGTAACAGTAACAGTAGCTTCAATATCCGCATTATTTTTCATTTTATCCGCTAGTTTATTATTAACTGAACCCTGTTGGGTTATAAAACAAATATTCTTAATATTTGTTCCTTTTATTTCCGCTCTTTTTTCAAGAACTTGATATGTCGCCAAAGGCGTTACGTTTCCCGTAGAGCCGATCTCTTGTCCTTGCATTTCGCCAATATCAAGCGGACCAACAAATGTAACCGCTTTATTGGCTATACCCATAGCTTGCGCGAAATCAATCTCACTAACTTCGGTTTTATTCTCTCCCACCATATCATGCATAATAACTACATCATTATGCTCTGTTATTCTATCCCACATATCCCCAGTAGCCATACCCTTAATCTCCACGGGAATCTGATTGTCTACAGTTGCCGCGAAATCAGGTTCGCCCAGCATACTCATGGGAATAACAATAACATTTTTCTCTTTTATCACCGGCGCGGTATCTGCCTGAGATTTTTCCTCGACATTGGTAGTTTGAAATTCTTCAATATCTGTTTGGAGTTTTTTTGCCTGAAAAGCAATTACCGCGCTGCCGACAACTTTTGCTTCATTAGCTAAAACATCTGTTTTATTTTCTACGCTACGAAAAACAGAGGCGAACTTTGCATTGGTTTCTGAGGTTTGCAGATCTGTTTTTTTGGGGCTTATTGCTATAGATACTTTTCCCGTAGTCCCAGTACTTGGCTTTATTTTTACAGAAACACTGTCTACCTTGGAATAATCACCGGAAGCAACGACTACAGAAGCAACTTCATCTTTCTTAACACCAGCATTTTCGGCAATGCTTAAGATCTTTTGATCCATTTTATCGCCTTGCAATACAAGACCCTGCCCTTCCGGTACTCCAGACTGCAATTCAGCTTTATACTGAACAAGCGATATGTCGCTGGGTTTTATTTGAGATGCTATTAGACTTTCCTGCTCTGTTGTTGCCAGGGCTGATGTACTGCTTAGGCCTGACATGATCGGATTAGCGGCAACATTGGCCTGTAAAAGCCCTTGGGTAAGAGCTTCGGCAACTTGTGTCTTATCCACATTCAGCCCCATATTTTTTAGTTTTGCGGTCACAACCTCGGCATTGGAAGTTGCTGAGCCCTTTACAATCTCCATTGCCAATGTTTTTTTACTTTCCCCCTGTATGCCCAGTTTTGAAACCACGACCTTAGCTACAATATCCCCGGAATTTGCTGATGTTTTAGAGGATTCAGATAATCCGTTATTTAATACCGCGGTTAACTGCTCCTTATTCACACTAATTCCCGCGCTATTTAGTTTTACCGTCATTGTGTCAGTATCAGCAATATTATCTTTGATTATCTGTTTCGCTGTTTCTTGTTTCGCGCTGGTCACATTTAGCCCTTTTTCCCCTATAACAATATCTGCCGCTTTGTCCACCAAAGGACTATTTTTCAAAGTTTCAGAGACAGCAGTAGCCACAACATTTTCTACTTCCTGCTCAAGCCGGATAGTGCGTGAAAATAACTGCGGCTGTTCGGTTTTTAATTTATTTGCCACAGCTTTTACATCAACAGTACCTGATGAAGCCAAGTTACTGACCACTTCTTCAACAATAAAAGCAGCCTGCACTGGTTCAAGCGCCGCAGTTGAGCTTTTAGCTGTAGCTGTTGTCAGGATTGCTTTTAATACATCTTTTGATGTAGCGCTCACACTAATATTATCAATGTTTATCTCCGCGGTTTCTACTTTAGCTATTTTATCAGCTGCTTTGCTTACCGGAGCAGCGGCTATGGCTTGGACATCTGTACTTGAAGCAGTTGTGATTCTATCTTCAAAATTAGCTGCTTGAGGATTAAAAACCAGCACTGCGCTGGTCTTTTCATTCGTACTTTTAACCACGACCGAAGAGCCCTGCCGGCTTATTTGGCCAATCACCGGTCTGATATAATCCATATCAATATCTGTTCCTGCCTGCTCCATGGTTGCAAATACTTGTATCACCTGCTCCTGAATATCTTTATCCGTGGCATCAGGGTTATCCGCGGCAATCGCGCCAAAAGTTTCCACAGCTAAAGCAAGAGTTGTAACCTGCGCTTCTGTCTTAGCCATGGTTTTCAAAGTATTCTGCTGGGAAGGAGACAATGTTTCTAAAGCCCCTTCATCAGCACCCGCGAAAACTCCCAAACTGCTTTGCATCTGAGAGACAAAACTCTCAATCGCTGATTTACCGCCCTGCATAATGTTGAAATACGGATTAGCGTCATTAAATGATGCTTTAGGGGCAATTACAATATAGGATATCTTTTTTTCTTTTAAAAGTTTTGTAAGCTGTTTGGTATGAAAACCGCCGGTTATTAATGCCGCGTAATCAGTGTTTTCATTATTCATATAAAATAATGTCTTTTCGATAAAAGCCGCGTCTCTGGTGTCCGCGAGTTCATAGAACTTAGCCCAGGCAGGAATATACACATCAATATAGGAAATTTCCGCGGGTAATGTAACGATCGCCTTATGTTTATATGCTTGGGGCGCGATAAACTTAGTGAAACTATCACTATTTATCTGGCTGCGATTTTTGAAAAAATAAACAATATCTTCATTTACCATCTTAAGCTCAACCAGCTTAACTAATACATCAAGATGCTGATATAAAACATCCAGCTGCTTCTGGTCATCATCGGTATAAAATATTTTTTTAAGATTTTTTGTTATAGCTTTGATTTCCAGAAATAGTTCTTCATTTGCCACTTGTTCATATTTTGTAATATAGTCCGCATAGGCATTAAAGTTAGGATAAGCCCCCATATTTAACTTCAGATCAAAAGCTAAATCTTTTAGAAAATTAGCAAACTCTCCCGCGCTAAGCATGCCTTTTTTAAAACTTAAGCTTTTTCCAATAAGTTGCGAAATCGTTTCTTTATCATCGATGGTTTGCGTTAATGCCGTTATGATCTGCATTCTTTCTGTATCAGCTTTTTTAAAATCTACTTTTGCTTCCAGATTAATCGCGCTTTGTAATTCATAAAATATTGGATAATTGACTTTTCTCAGCCCATTTTCCTCAATAATTTTATAAAGCTCTATCGCGTATTTATCAAATGAGATTCTTTTTAAAGCGTAATCGTTCTCTAATATATCCAGTTTTTTCAGGTTATCGTTATATATAGATTGTTTTAGAACATCCAGTGAATTCTTTAATAACGAAAAATATTGTCTGGCTTCGGTTTTAAAAGGCTGCGATTGCTGAAAAGCATCCAGATTATCCATGTATAAACGCAAATCTTCAACTCCGTAAAGCTTTAGATCCTGATCGCTATTAACCGCAAAGTATTCAGCGCCTGTGAGCTTACCTTGTTTGACTAAATATAAGGAAACATTTTCTCTTATTTTTTTCTCAGGGAAATTAGCTAAGAGCGGGTTTTCAACTTTTCCCGCGGCACCTTCAAGCGCGATAACCTTTAGCTTGAAATTTGTCGCTAACCGGTTAAGAATATTGGAAATATTCTTCTGCGCTTCAAAATCACAATGCGCGTCTTGAATATTCACAACAAGCTTATCATTCCCGGAATTATAGGAATCCTTTATTATGCCCCAG
Organism: Candidatus Omnitrophota bacterium; assembly: GCA_043805415.1. Taxonomy (GTDB): domain Bacteria; phylum Omnitrophota; class Gorgyraeia; order B26-G9; family B26-G9; genus JAHITE01. The sequence continues at coordinate 4,199 of JAZDHZ010000038.1, forward strand.
CTGGAAGGGATCTCAAACTTAAGAAGTTGTTCAATGTTTGGAGATTGAACGCTGCCGCTTATTTTACCAGGCTCACTATTTACAGCCCCGGCTTGACTAACCATAAGAACTAATCCCAAAAACATAAAACAACCCATACGAAATATTTTACTTTTTCGCATCTTCACCCCTCCATATTAATTATATTTTAATCATAATAACAATCACTTAAACATTATAACATATCTGCTGCTTTTTGGAATCGCTGAACTGTATTTAACATACTATTAACCCCTTGTTTTTGCTCAGCAAGTTTGCCGTCAAGCAACTCAGCCAGCATCATAAGCGCTTCCATTGATTTAACCGAAGGATCGACATCAATTGTTTTAAGCAATTCTTTATCAAATTCCGGGTTTGGTAATTTATCGGAGCGAACATCAGCACGGCTAAAAGTATTTATATTTTCATCTTTAATCTCTCTAAGCGCGTCAGTTAATTGTCCCATACCGTCCTTTGATAATGCATCTCCCAACCCTTTGTCCCAATTCTCGATATTCTTACCTTTTAAACAATTATCATCCATTAAAGCCATTTCCGAACTGGTTACACGCTTATCTCCTAATAAAATGTTTATCTCTTCAACCAGTTCCGTTGATTCCGCGCTGCTTATATCTCTATTCTGAACTGCTAATTTGTTAGTCAGGGAAGCTATTGCCCTTGGCATAACATTGCGCACATCTTTACCGCAGCCGCGCAAATACGTATGACTGCTTACTCCTATGGGCAACAACCCCTGATTTTTATTAAAGTAAGCTTCTCCGGCTTCATGAAAAACCGCCATTCCGCGCACAAGCGGATTTTTATGCTCAGCTAATTTTTCCGAAACAAATATTTCACCTTTACCATTAGCAAAACCCATAACATTGGCGGCATTGGAAGCTAATAAGTTTATCCCTTTATCTTCAGCAAAGCTGATTATCTCATTAACTATTATCCTTTGCTCCTCTGGCAAATCCTTAGCGGCCTTCTTAATATCCTTAGTAATGATATCCAATGCTTTTAACTCAGCAGTGATTGGAATAGTGATTTTACTGCCGTCTTTTTCCCACATACTGCTCATTTCAAGGGTATTGCCTTTTTTCTCGCCGATTACTGGGATTTGGTAAGATCTGCCGTTTTCATCTATGGCAAAGGCTTTACCCATCTGATCACCTTTATTTGCATCATTTGAATTTGCAATTTTACGAATTTCCTCAACTTCAATCAGTGTGATAATATCGTTTGATTTAATCAGTCTATCAGCTAATTGAGCTGACTTAGCTCCAAGTTCATGCTTGGACATTACTTGCCTAAATTCTTCAAAACCCTTTGCCGATTGTTCGGTATCACCAGCCTGTAGCAAGCTTAGCGCTTTATTAAAAATAGCCGCGGCAACAACAAACTGCAATCCGGAATTATCGGCAATATTACCGGCAATATCAATTGATGATTGAAATTCCTTTGCCGCTTTAGCATAAAAAACCTGAGCTTCGGGAATAGTAAGCTGTTTTTCGCCCTGCTCAAAGTTTTCTATTCCATTAGTAACTTTCTGCATTACAAGCCCAAATTTAGCTTTTTGTTTTAACTGCCCAATCTCTTCTTTTAAAACAGATTCATCCTTAAATATTGCGCCATTTTTAGGCATATTATCAGCTGCTTGAGCAAGGCTATCAAACACAATAACTGCTTTATCAAATTGCTTTGCCTCAATTAAAGCATTGCCTAGCTGCCCTAATTTACTTACAATTATCGCGTTAATCGGACCTTCATTTTTCGCATCGGCAATTATAGTCCCCAATTTAGCTTTGGCATTATCAATATTTCCCTCATTTAAATCATTAACCACTAAATCTAAAGCAGCCATGACATCAATCGCTCGCTGTTTTAATGTCATCATCTTATCTTGCTGATTTCTTAATTCGCTTATTTTTTCTTTGTTTATTTTTGCCTTCTGTTTAAGATTTTCATTGCTTCCGGCAGTTCTTTCCACAGCATCAAATTCTTCAGTTGCTTTATCCCAGTCCCCTTTGTTAGCGTTTAAAATACCCAGAAAGTAATGCGCTTGGGAATTCTGATCATTTCTGCTTATCGCAAGTTTATACTGCTCGGCTGCCTGATCAAACAAAGATTCGTCATTTTTTTGCTCAGCTTTATTTGCTAAAGCAGTTCCCAATGCTTCATGTAATTGAGAAGCTTGAGAATCCAGCTTAGAAGCAGGAATTCCTCTTTCTTCCAACTGATTCGTTAAAGCAATTGCTCTTTTAAAATTATTTATTGCTTCCTCAAATTTTTCTTTTTTAATATTAGCATATCCCAATTGAGCATTTTCTATCGAAACTGCCTGAATATCATTTAACCCCACGGCATCAATCGCTTGATTTTTCATAGTTGCTGCCATAGCTACCATGTCTTTATAGTTAGGATCATTCTTTGCTAATAATATGGAAATACCGAGATTATCAATAGCTTCTATATAATCTTCTTCTACTAGATTTACTCTCCCCAGATTATAATAAGCCGGAGCAGAATTGCTGTCTGCGATCAGCGCTTCCTCAAAATAAGCTTTCGCTGAATCAAGATCTTCCTGGTTTTTAGAATCACTGTACCTGATCATACTGATATTTCCTAAACCCACATTTGCCCCTGAAACAAATTTTTTAAGGTTACCATTTCCAGTAGCAGCTATGATTAGTTCTTTATAACTCTTCTCCGCCTTATCCAGCTCTTTAGCAGCAAATTGAATTTCTGCTATTTGGTAATGCGCTAAAGCGATTTGTCCAGGATTTGCATCCTTAGCATTAATAACCAGCGAACAATTTTCTATTGAAGGATTATTTGCCGCGTTCATCTCATTATAATCAGCCTCTGTAAAATTAGTTCCGGCAAGCCAATTAATAATAGTAAGCTGTGTCTCAGTATTAACCTTGGATAATTTGCCTTTCAGAGTATCAATCAATCCAAGAATAGCTTCCGATGTATCTTGCCTATCTGCTTTGCCTCTCAGAGCCTGCAGATTTTTAATATTATCATTAAAAGACTCTATATCTTCAGCGCCGACTAATGACTCGATAAGAGTTTCTCTTTCTTTTTTATCCATGGAATAAGCATGGATCAAATCGCTAACCTGCATATTCATCGTTAAGGGTAAACCAATACTATCAAGCACCGTATTAATCTTTATCGCTGTTTCAAATTTCTCTACTGATAAATTTGGTTCAACAAAGATACGCGCTATTTGATACATCGCATCATTCTTATTTTTATTCGAAGCAAATGAATCAGCCAACACTCCAATAACTCCCATAGTAACGGGAATTGCATTTTGAAGTTTTTCAAGCTGGTTACGTTTTTTCCCCATTTGGTTAATTAATGATTTAAGTTGTATTTTATTAGTAGTCTTATCTACATAAACAGCTTGATATAAAACGTTGATCTCGTCTTTAAGCGCTATCTGCTGCGATATATTCTTAAATATATCCCTTGCTTGTTCAGGCAGAGTAGAAACATTAGTCATAAAGTATTTTTGCAAAGATACTGCCGAACCGGTAGTCAATTGTTTGACAGTTTTAGGATCTTGTAATTCAAGCTTAGCTTTATCGCTCAGGCTATCTCCAAACAAATTAATCGCATAAGCAAGATTCACTAATTTAGCTACTGTATCCTTATCAAGTTGACCAAACTCAACATATCCGCCATCTATTAGGGCAATAGCGATAACTCCTGTTTGTTTCTTTTCCTCAGGAGGTATTGCCATGGCTGGAATTGCTGCTAAAATCATATTCTGCTCTTTTGGAGATAATTCATTTAGTTTTTTGTACAGATCATTCACATAAGATTTACCTGTTTTTGTTAGAGTATTATCTGACCTTAAAAGACCTTCTTTTTTCATAAAATCAGATTGCTGTTTCGCGTCAGATTCAGCAAACACTGTATCCTGAACTTGAGCTAAACTTGTGCTAACTGCCGCTGATTCTGATTGTCCAAATACAGCGCGTGCCGGCAAATCGCTTCTTTTAATTTTTTCGCTAATCAAATCACGAATATTTTGATATGTATTTTCTAAACTAAACAGATTATTTTTACGATTCATTCTGGATTGAGTTTCATCAGCACTTTCATTTAAAAAGGTAACTTCTGTTTCATAGTTTTGGTTAAATATTTGTTTTCCGGCATTAACAAAGTCATTCAGCACTCCTTTATTAGCTTCGGAAAGTTTACCCGTGAATTCTTTATCATTCAGGAGATCTTCAAAATGCTTTTGCGCTTCAGCTAATCTATTTTCAAGATATGCTTGAGTTTCTTGGGGAGTGCTAACACTATTATCCTGATCCTGGCCTTGCTGATTCCATAATTCAAGCAATTTTTCTTCTATTATTTCATATTCTGTTTTACCGCCATTTTTATTTAAATCATAATGTTCTTTGACAGCTTTTAAATATGAACTCAGAATAATTCCACCATTCGAAACCAAACTGTTTCCAACAGCAAAAGCCGCATGACCCAGCAATTTATTTGCTCCAGCAGTAGGAGCTCCGGCTGCCTGATCCTGCATTTTTTTCAGCAAACTAATACCAGCATGTTTAATCGCGTCATCAATTACATTTAAGGTTATTTTTTGCACTTCTTTATTTTCGGTTACAATTAATTGCTGAAAAACATCGGATAAGTTTAAGTTCCCGGTCTTATTCCCAACCATATATACTGAACGGGCATTAAATTCTTTCGCGTTTTGAGCTCCATAACCACGCATACGGCCGAATCCCTGCATCGCATTAGTCAGCATTGTACCTTCGTCCATAATATCAATGAATTTTGTACGCTCATCAGCTTTAAGGTCAAGACCAAATACATCTCCCACGTTACAAAGAATAACTGTTTGCGTATTAGGCGTTTTATCGAGCAGCATTTTTGATACATCATTTTCAAGCGATAATACACCATTTTCTATTTGTGAACCATTAGAAAGGTTTCCTTCAAACTCAATAAAATCATTCCTATTGCCATCCCAGGTATAAAGAGTCCAAGTATCGCTGGAATCATGTGATACAAATTGAAAATTCTCTTTATTCGGCATCTCACTTAAATGTTCTTTAAGTAATCGTTTAATATCCGGCTGACTCAAGCCTTCTGCCTCAGGAACAATCACATAGTTCTGATACGCGGTAGTTTCGGTAGTTTGAGATATAATGCTATTTAAAAACGCGTCACTGACACTGCCAACTCCATTAACTGATTGGAGCTGAGCTTTCGCAAAAGAACTGGCTTCTGCCATTGCCACTACTAGCTGTTGCAATGTAACTCCTCTGTTTTCGCCTTGAACAGCCTGAAGCAGTCCTTCGACTGTATCTTTCATCATGCTGAAATTACCTTTTACTCCTTGCATATTAGAAATTCCATCGGCTAAGTTCTGTCTCATCTCGTCAGCAGTAATTCCAAAACTACTTAGTATCTTATCCGCCATTTCAAATATTTTTTCATTACCCTGTGTATTATTAGCAATAAGCCCGGCTTTCTTTATAAGTAGATCCTGCTCCGATATGCCTAAATAATTGGCAACAGTAGCGCGTAAATCATCTTTTGAAACATCTACATATTTAAGTACCAGCTCATCACGCTCACTCCTATCCACATTTATACCCAAGGCATTGACCATCCCGGCAATTAAATTATATGTACCAGTCATTGAACTGACATCAGAACCATTCTTCATCGCAATTGAAAGAAATTCTAAATAATTAGCCTGAGTAGATTCCGGAGTAGTGGTAACAGTATCTAAATTAGGTTTTATTTCATTCACGGTTATAGCATCTAGTCCTGCTTGTTTATTTAAGTTTTCCCCATACGCATGGGCCGCTAAACCAAAATAATGTTTCACCGCGGCATCATAAGGATTGGAAAACTGACGAGTAACATCTAGTTTACCAAAGGAAACTGGAACAACCTGCTTTCCGCGATTTTCTTTTAAAGCTTTATCTTGGAAATCTTTTGTTAGCCCAAATGTTTCATCTTGCAATTGATTTATATCCCCAAAATCAAATACGCCCCAGCTTACACCCTCGGCCTCATTAGTAAAACGAGCTAAAGCCTTTGTGACAGATCTGATATGCATAAGTTCTTCGGAAGTCGAGTAATTATTCCCATTGAGCATAGCCTGGGTCCAATCAGATCTTCCCAAATATTTTGTTTCATTTAAATAATCCGCTAATTCCGCATAAAAAGCATCGACAAAAACAGGAGCAATATCATAGCCTCTGCTATTAGTTTTTATTGTCAACTGACTTAAATCAGCATAGCCAGTTTTTTGATCAATTACCGCCCCTAAACGTTCTAATTGCTCTGATTTTTGTTTAATAAAATCACCTACCGCAACAGTAGCGACCTTTTGTTCCTCAGTTAAAGGAGTGTCATCGCCTTTCCCTCTTATAAAGTTTTGCCCGTAAATCGTATGGATTTCATCCTGTACCAGCTGCACATTATTTGTAAGAGCATTAAACAGCTTACTCTCCACACTGCCGGCTACTCTTTTCGCGTCAGTCATAAAACCAAATACTGATGTTTGAGTAAAAACTACCTTTGTTTTTGGATCTCTTACTTTATTCAATAATTCGGTATTTTGCGTTACATGAGAATCTATATCCATATGGGAACCAGCTCCGAGAAGAGTATCATACAGTTCTTTTGTAGCTCCGGAATAAGCTTCTTTAAGTTTTCCATTATCCGAAAGGATTATTACTGCCTTGTTTTTACCATTAATCAATCCCGCAATCGCATTAAGATGAATAAGATAAGCAGTCTTACCGGCTCCTGTACCTATTTCGTGACCCATGGTAGGATCATTTATAAACTGCAAAAATTTATCCCGCTGCATATCTGTTAATTGAGTAAGTTTAAGCGAATGATCCCGACCAGTAGACGCATAAACCATATCCGCATCAACTTGCTTAACATCTTCTTTAGAAAGCTGCTTTTCAAGATTGCTTGCAATACTATCCGCTAAATCCTGAGTAAGGATCATATCATTATTTACCCAATCCGCGTCTTTTAATACACCAAATAACTGATTTGAATCAATAGAAACAGTTACTATTCCATTATCCTCTTTTGTTTTGATTATTTGATTAATCCCATCAACCAATGAATCCATATTCTGGCGCGATTTAACTGTTTCAAAAGCAATAACTACTTTAGTTAATTCATCAGCAAATTTTACCATCGCATGATTACCAGGATCTTGGGCAACAATTCTGTTACCGCCCTGATTAGTCGGGTCAATTTTCCACATAAGATCTTCTTTAACATTCAATCCCTTAGGAACCATATCAGGATGCAATAAAGAAGATATATCTGTATTTATTTCTTGATGATTAGCTATATTAGCGCGCTCTGCTTTTGCTTGAGCTATTGAATTTGAACTAGTTTCCTTACTAAGAGTATCTCCGCTGCTCAGCCCTATAGACTGCACTTTTTTCCCATTAAGGTATCCGCTTATAACGATATTATTCTGTTCATCTTTTTCCGCTTCCAATTTATCAACATTACTAAACTGGGTTAGATTTACTCCGTTTTCATATTTAACTGTAATATTAGCATTGCGGAATTTTTTAGCATTACCCATCGCAGAAAAAATCCCCCTAAGGTTCAATGGATTTAAAGTACCTTTTTGCGTATTCGCAGCACTAAATACGGAAAAATCTTCATCTCCAGTGACTTGAGCTAATATATCACCCGTTTCTTGATCATACTCAAATACGCCGTTTTGATAAACCGTTACTACAATATCATAGCTATCAGTAAGCTTTAAATTTAGAGACTCTGCTATATTCGCTGTTGTTTTGCCGCTTATGCTCGCAATTGTTTGCAGGTTCAGATCTAATGTATTCGCAAGATCAACTTGAGCACCTTGAAGCGTTTTAGTCCCCGTAAAGGAAGCTTGATTAAAGCTAACTTCAAGCTGAGAAAATATTTCACCAACAGTAGTAACAGCCGTAATATTTCCAAGACCTTCCATGCTGTTTAACACAGTTGTTAAATTTTCTACATCATCTGTTCCCGCAATACGTTCTAAAGTTACATTTTTCAAATCTAATCGCTCGATTAAAGATAATACTGATATGCCAGAAACACGACTAAGCTGTAATAAATCAATCATATTCGATACAATTGGCGCGTTATAGACAATATCCAGTGCTTTTGCAAGCTGTTGAGGAGTTGTATCTAATACCTGAGCCATAGCACCTAAAGAAACATTGCTAAAACTATCCGCATGGGAAATATCCTGAGCCCGAGTAATCATCTCCGCGGTAAGATTAAATTTATCCTTTAAAACAGTTTCAACTTGCGTTTCGGTTTTTCCCGCGAATTTAGCAATGTCGGCAATACGGGATGTTAAAGTTGTATTTGAATGGGTAAAAGTTAAATCCAGTTTTGCAGCCAAGCTATCCATACTGACGCCAAGAACTGAAGCAATACCAGATAAAGTAGTTACTTCCAATTCAGTATTAAGATTTTTAATGTTCTCTGAACTAAAACCAAATGTTCCTAATATGTTCTCTATGGACTGTCCGCTTATCATTGATAAAACCGGTAATGTGAAATCAGAAGTAACTGTTGGATTCATATATTCAGTATTTAGAGTTGCCGCCAAATTACTTAAAGAAGTATCCGCTCCCAACCCATGCAGATTAATTTGACCTAAAGTTACTCCAAGACCACCCGATAATTCAGAGATTAATCCGCTCATTTGGTCATTGTTAAAATTAAGCATTGTTTGCAGTCCAGCTAAATTAGTATCACCGCCAAGAGCATTAAAATCAGAGGCTTGCAGATTATTATGGTAATTGACCTGTAAATAATCTACTATTGATTGATTCGACTGACCTGTAACTATTTCTAAATCACTGACAGTATTTACTCCTGCTTTTGCAAGAATTTCTGTTTCACTTATTCCTTGATATTCAGATATTGATCTTGTTGTAGTTGAAAAATTAGTGGTCATAACTGTAGGGCTACCTGGGAAGAAAAATTCTACTATATATTCTGAAGCCCATTGAGGAACTCCCGCAGATTGAAGAACTGATCCAGCAAGTCTCTCTTTAACCCCTTCCTCAATTATCCCATTTATTAATTTGCTTGATGATCTACCGAAAAGTCCGCTTCCTAATTCAATTTCACCTACATCCCCTAGCAAAGATGCTCTGGTTGCGCTAAGTGAAGACATCAGCGGGGCCATTACAAACATTCCCAATGAAAATACAGCAAGCATACCATTGCTCGACCAGTCGCCAATAACAACATCACTAATAAAAGTATCCAGGTTAAACGCTGAGCCTCCAGTAAAAGGAGAAAGAATATATTGGTATATTTGCGCCGCGGGATTACTATCAGGCAAATAATTAACAGCCAATTGTCCAGTAACCCACAGCCCGGCGTTTAATGATTTCATATAAGCAAAAGAAGTTCCTAATCCCTGCCACGCTCCTTTCGCTGTATCCCCGGCAAAAGTCCACATCAGTTTTTGAGTCTCTGGATTTTTAGTAACAGTATAACCACTCAATTTCAAGAATTGGCTTGCTATTTGACTTGGAAGCTGACCTTTATTTACCCAAAGAGTTTTAAAAGGTTGTAACACTGATTTTCCAACGCTTAAAGCGCCGAGAACTACTAAGCTAGCAGCAAAACCAGTTACAGCTACTAAATTCCCGATCGAAAAATCACCTATAATTGTATTATTCAGTTTACTCTGCTCATGGAGTTCTCCACCAACAAGAAGCACTCCGGCAAGAGTATGTACAACAGATAATGCTTCAAATCCCGTTCTTAATCCCCAAGAGACTTCTCCTCCGCTTGCTAAAATGGCTTTAATTTCATCTCCTAAATTTTTATAAAATCCAGTACGAGTGGCTAATTGAGAAATTCCACCTAAAACTACAGCCGCGATTAAGTGCGTTTGCACCCCAACAGATAAAGCTCCAAAAGCACTGCCAATCCCCGCCATAGCTCCCATTACACCTGTCGCGCTGGTTATAGCGCCAATAACTGTAGTTGCAAAAGCCGCAATAGAAGATACAGCAGCTGTAACCGCTGAAACCGCGAAAGTCAGTAGAAGTGGAGCAGTAATAACAGCAGCTAAAGTTGCGGGAAGAGCTGCTACAGCACCCGCAATCATACCCCAAGACATTTCATCCCAAGTAAGGTCTGTATGCCAAACATTGTTAATGCTATTTGTTAGTCCATCCATAGCATAGTCCCAATTGCCCAAACTAACCATAGCTAAAGCCCCGTAGAAAATAGTGCTTGCAGACCCGGATAATACTTCACCAGTTCGTATGCTGAAATTATCAACATATTGAACAAGTTTCATCATTGTCGCATTACTGTCCATAATTCCAGTACCTATTTGTGTGCCCACATATTTTTCAGAAGCATCATAAGTAATGGAAAACTCTGCTGTACTATTTGCCCCTAGATTGGCTGTAATTTTCTGATAACCACTACCTAATCCTGTTGCTAATTCTGGAGTCTTTAATTGTTCTATTCCTACTTTTGCACTTACATTTTCACCATAAACTCCGCCCCTAATAGCTGTAATATCCGCATAACCTTGTCTTACGACATCTTTAGGGAGACTTTCTAATAGTTGGAGGGTATTTCCGTTTACTATTGCGCCATATTTGCTATCCTTGTCCTGCGCGGTAACTTGAACACTACTCGTTGAATGAAAAAACCAATCAGACACTTTCCTAAGAGTAGAGCGTTCTCCTGTATCCTCAGTTGTTCTCATAAAGAAAGCTTCTGCAGCTGCCTTTGGCATTGTATAGCTCTTACCTTCCGCGGTAGTAATTGTGACTAAATCGCCTTGCGCTCTGATCTCTAATTCATGTTGGGCCTCATTAAAACGCTGTGTACGTAAATCAACTTTTATTTGTCCATTTTCAATTTCACCGGATTGTCCAGATCCTATTAAAAAAGCAACATTGTTGGACTGCATTACCGCGATTTTATTATCTCCCACATTATTAAGACTTTCACCTTCAGTTAAAACCCAAGCATTATCTTGTATTGTTATAGTCTGCTTTGCTTCAATAGTAATAATGCCATTTTTATCTGATCTTGCATTAATAGTATTTTGCTCTTTCTCAGAACCTCCGCCTTGCCCAGTCCCGGACATAACTCCTACTTGTTTCATTCCAGTAGTATTTTCTGTGACCGTATATCCGATTGCGCTTAGGATACTAAGAGAATTATCACTTCTTTGAACAACAATCCCCTTGTCATTAAGCAGTAATAATTCTTGACCTTTATTATTTTGCAGCAATACTCCTTTTTGTTCATCTCTAGTAACATCGCCTCGCATTATTGTTCGGCCATCTATTGTCTGTCCAAATTGAATACGTGAATCAGCATTGTCACCCGCAATATTATATTTTTCTCCTAAAATATTGGTTTTAGAATTAGCGAGAGAACTAACAGATTGACTATTTTCCCATGATACTGGCACAACCTGGTTACCAAGCTTTTCAGCTATATATGTTTTATCTCCTATTTTAAAAGTCTGACCTTGCTGTAGCTCCTTACCACTTAAGAGATTCTGTGTTATCCTTGATTCAAGCTTTCCATCATTTATTTTTAATGTGGCAACTTGTGTAAACATTCCGGAATCAGTATCAACAGATAACTGCTTAGCATAAAGATTCCCATCGTACAATTCCCCATTCTGATAATAGCGAATTTTATCTTCAACCACATTGCCTGAAGCGTTTGTTGTGATCTGGGTTCTGATAGTTGTTGCGCTGGTTAATCCTTTATCTGTATACATCGTGCTTTCACGGTAGAATGTTGTGCCCGCGCCTGCCATATCATAAAAACCTACGCTTGTGGACACGCCTTTATCTACTGTGGTTCTCATTACTACGTCTTTAGTCGCATTG
>JAZDHZ010000039.1:0-83672 GCA_043805415.1 Candidatus Omnitrophota bacterium
ACAATAATCGGCTGGACAATGCCTTTTTCCTTAATCGACTCAATAAGCTCATGCAGCTTGTCTTGGCGAAAATTTAAACGCGGCTGATAGCGGTTAGGGCTGATGATTTCCGGATCAAGAAATAACAGATCCCTGTTTAGCGCTTCTGGCTCAGGGGTTATTAAAGCGCCTAAACCCTTTCCTAGAACCTTTCTCTCCATGAAGAACTCCTTCCATTGCCTTAACTAAAGTTATAACTGCGGCATGTCTTCCACATTGCCCACTGCCTCTTGATTCATCTCAAGATCATCTTCGCTTATCTGCTGACTGGTCAAAGTTCTGTGCAGCTGGGTTGCCAAACCAATATTTTCCTTGGCAATGGCTTGATCATCCCTATCCAGCTCCGGCAGGGCCTGATTTTCCAGATTAACCTGCTTTGCCAGGATTTCTTTGGCTAATGCCTTGTAACGCTGCGACCCTACAGACAGCTTGTCATACAGCATAATTGGCTGTCCAAAGCCAGGAGCCTCGCTCAAACGAATGCTTCTGGGAATAATTGTTTTATACACCTTGTCTTTAAAAAACCCCTGCACTTCTTTAATAACTTCCCCGGTTAACCTGGTGCGGAAATCTGCCATTGTCAGAATAACGCCCTCTAGCTGCAGTTTATTGTTTAAAGCCTGCCTAACCAGACCCACAGTATCCATAAGCTGGCTAAGTCCCTCTAAAGCATAATACTCGCATTGCAAAGGAATCATCACGCTGTCAGCAGCCACTAAACAATTTAAGGTTAACAAACCCAGCGAAGGAGGACAATCAACAAAAATATAATCATATTCCTGCTTTAATGCCTGCAGCTTATCTCTTAACTTATATTCTCGGCCCGGCATATCCACCAGCTCGATTTCCGCGCCGGTTAAAGCAACGCTGGATTGAATAATATTTAAATTATTAACCGGCCCCCTAACAACTACCTCGTCCGTGCTGGCTAAGCCCATTAACAGCTCATACGTACCCTTTTGCGCTGACTTCTTATCCAAGCCCATGCCGCTAGTGGCATTGGCTTGCGGATCAGCGTCAATCAATAATGTTTTTTTGCGCATTAAGCCAAAAAAAGCGCTGATATTAACCGCACTGGTGGTTTTACCTACCCCGCCTTTTTGATTACATAAAGCAATTATTTTTCCCATAATATCCCATCCTTGAATCTTAAACTCAATGCTTAGCTAAAATTGTCTTGTCCTAATATAGTTGCCTGTCCCGCCTTTTAATAAACAGCACTGTACTCAAAATTACCGGCAAATTTTATGCGGGACAAAAATTTCCGCTGATACAACCTTTATCGAACGCGGTCCGGAATCAATTATTTTGGCTCATTCTCGCATTACATCCTGTAATGCTCCGAGGATGAATCTCTGATTTTGCCAGTCCTATCAAAATCAGGCTTCAAACCCGCCCAAATAATTATTCCTGCCCTTTCTGCTTTTCAAACTTGTAATCTGGCGTCTTATGACTTTATTAACACCGGCCACGTCACGCCGTGGCCCTACTTTCTACTATTATATGTTCTTTCCCTGTGTCTTGTGTCTTGTAACTGCTTTTTTAATAATGTTTAATCTGCCCTGTTTTTACCGCAGCTTGCTTATCTTCGATTTCTTTCTTTTTTGTATTAAAATAATTCATTTCCATAAACAATTGGCTGCTAACGACTTCCAACTCTTTTATCAGTTTTGATGACTCTTCTGTAGCGCTTTTGCCGCCTTCTTGATAAGATGTTATTTTATTAGCCAACTCGCTTAATCTTGTTGCCATTTCCCTGTATCGATCCATTAGTCCGCGCAATTTGGTTATTGCCCCATCCAGCGCGCGCGCTAAATCCTCCAGCTCATCACCAGGCCTTAATTGGCCAACGCCAATACTCAGATCACCGTTTTCCAAACACCGCGCTGCATTTTCCATGCGCAACAATGGCCCGGCAATTTTATGTGAAGCAAAAATACTTAAAACAAATAAAACAAAAGCGCCGATCAGCATGCGCACAATCAATGCTCCTGACACGCGATCAAAAACATCAGCAAACTCCACAACAATAATTGAATTAACTATTGCCGATTTATTACCTCCAGCATTCTGCAGATAAACATTATTTATTTTATTATAAAACTGTTGATTTTTAACCTGATCAGATATTTCCTGCCAAGTAGTAATATAAGTTGTCCACACAGCAATAACGGCAATGACCAGCGTGGTGACAAAAACCAGCAAACTAAACCGCAATTGAAAACCTTTACGCACAAAATAATTTTTACGCAAAAACTTCCCTTCCTGTACAGCAGCCATCCAGCACCTCTCTCTCTAAAATAAGTATTGCGTCGTGAGTATCGCGTATTGCGTTTATTTAACTGTAGGGGCGCTGCTTGCCTGCGCCCGTTTATCAATTATTTAACCGATTTTAATAATGTATATTATAACTTTGTAACGGGTCGATACATAGATCGCCCCCTACAATTCCTGATAATTGTATTCTATTAGCGGGCCGATAGCCATCGGCCCATACTTTAGGGACCTTGCGTCTTTTTTCTTTTCTCTGTAATCTGTTTTCTGCTTTTATTGCTTTATACTATGAACTATGAGTATGAGCCATTAGCTAAGCGCTTCCTGCTTTTCCTAATCGCTATCCGCTGTTCGCTATTCGCTGTTTCAATGTTCCACGTGGAACATTGAACTTATTTCGCGCGCTTGCCTTGCTCCATTCTCAGCAGCAATAAGGCAATATCTGAAGAAGGCATGCCTGATATTCTCATTGCCTGGCCAATAGATATTGGCTTTATTTGGATCAATTTCTCCAGCGATTCTTTTTTAAGTCCAGAAATATTTTTATAATCAAAATCCAGGGGAATCGGCTTGTTTTCTAATTTTTTAAGGCGCTGAATAAGTGTTTGTTCGCGCTCAATATATCCCTGGTATTTAATTTCAATCTCCACCTGATTCGTAATGTCTACAGGTAAAACCTTAATTCTGGGATCTAATTTAACCAGCTTTTTATGCGTCATGTCCGGCTGTCGCAGAATTTTAGCTAATGTTGCTGGGCCTTGCCGCAGTTTGTTTAATTTTTCAATTTCCTGAGCAATAATTTTTTTCTTATTTCTTATTGTATCAATATTTTTTTTTGAAATCAAGCCAAATCTAAAACCATCCTCGGATAAACGCAAATCCGCATTATCCTGACGCAGTACAAGCCGATGCTCCACCCTCGAGGTAAATAGTCGATACGGCTCCTCGGTTCCCTTGGTAACCAGATCATCAATCAGCACTCCGATATAGGCCTGAGTTCTTTCCAGAATATACGCTGGCTTTTTCTGAATTTTCAATACTGCGTTTATTCCCGCAATAAGGCCTTGACACCCTGCCTCTTCATACCCTGTTGTGCCGTTTATTTGTCCGGCAAAATAAAGGTTTTTTATTTTCTTGGTTTCCAGGGTTGGATATAATTGCGTAGGATCAGCATAATCATACTCAATGCCATAGCCAAAACGCATTATTTGCGCGTTTTCCAAACCTTTGATTGTTTTCAGCATTTTAATTTGTACATCCTGAGGCAGGCTGGTGGATAAGCCATTTACATAAACTTCACAACTATCTCTTCCCTCTGGCTCGAGAAAAATCTGATGCCTGTCTTTTTCCGGAAAGCGCACGATTTTATCTTCAATTGAAGGGCAGTAGCGCACTCCAGTTCCTTTAATCTTCCCGCCATATAAAGGAGAGCGATGTAAATTATCCTGGATTAATTTATGGGTTTTTTTATTTGTATACCCCAAATAGCAGTCAATTTGCTTGGTTTTGGGCAGCTGAGTATTATAGGAAAAAGCCAAAGGCTTTTTATCTCCCGCCTGTTTCTCGAAACAGGAAAAATCAATGGTATCAACATGCAGCCTGGCCGGAGTGCCGGTTTTTAACCGTCCCATTTTAAAACCAAGCTTATGCAGATCTTTAGGCAAATCAATCGAGGCAAACTCGCCCAGTCTGCCGCCGGAAAAACTTGTATCACCAATATGGATCAAGCCATTTAAAAATGTGCCGGCAGTTATGATTACTGTTTTGCCCAGTATTTTCAGGTTTGAGCTGGTTATAATCCCTTTTACTTTGTTTTTATCAATAACCAGGCCAGCAACCATTAATTGCATTAAATCCAATCGCTTCTGACGCTCTATGGTCATGCGCATAATATTATGGTACATTCTTTTGTCAGCCTGCGCTCGAGGAGCCCATACAGCTGGCCCTTTTTTTGTATTCAGCATTCTAAATTGAATGCCTGCCTGATCAATGGCAAAAGCCATTGCTCCTCCCAAAGCACCTATTTCCCGGGCTAAATGGCCTTTGCCAGGACCGCCAAAAGCCGGATTACAAGACATTTGCGCCACTGTATCAATATTGATTGTGGCCAGCAAAGTATTTGCTCCCATCCGGCTAGCTGCTAAAGCAGCTTCGCAGCCAGCATGGCCAGCACCAATAACAATTACATCATATTTTTTTGAGAAATTAATTAATTGCATAGAATTTGTAGTTTTTCTTGAGCAGCGGTTAGTAGGGACAGGTCGTGACCTGTCCGATATAAAACAATAATAAAACGACAGCAATAATAACCAGGAAAAGACACATTCGTTTGCATGGATATGATTATTCAAAATATGGTTATTATTATGTAAATATTTGCGCAGACAATCACAAACAATATTTATATGTTACATTGAATGAATTTATCGTAATGCCTAATCATTTACCTGGGATTTTAATCATTGATGATATTATCTATTATCCGGACAGGTCACGACCTGTCCCTACTATTCGCTATTCGCTGCTTTCAATGTTCCACGTGGAACATTATTCTGAACTCTCCGGCGTTTTTTTAGACTGGATGGTTACGCGGATTTTAGCTTTCTTTGCTCCCTCCATACCGAACAAGCCGCGATTACCTTCAGTTAGGATTTTAATTTTAATTCTTTCCTTAGGCAGTCCCAGCTCTAATAAAGCAAACTTTATGGCTTCTTCAACAGTATTAGCTTCATATTCCTTAACTTTTACTGGCTCTTTCTTTTTGCTTGTCATTTTTAAACCTTTAGCTTTTTGCGGGTTTTCCTGATATTAAGCGCATGCAGCATCATTAAATTTTTTAGACAGTTTCATTTGCACAACAAAAGAAAAAATCGAATTAGTTAAAAAGTAAAGCACTAGCCCGGATGGAAAGCTATAAAAAATAAATCCCAGGAATATCGGCATCATTAAAGCCATTGCCTTTTGCTGATCATTGCCGCCCTGCCCTGGATTTGTCATTTTTTGCTGTAAAAACGATAATACCACCATAATTAAGGGTAAAACATTTAAGCTTGAGCCAATAAACGGCAATTTATTGGAAAAAGTGAAAAACGCGTCTGGCGCTGCTAAATCCTTGATCCATAAGAAATTTGCTCCTCTTAACTCTATGGCACGCATTAATACGCCATATAAAGAGAAAAACACCGGCATTTGCAATAGCATTGGCAAGCAACCGCCTGCTGGATTTACTTTGTGTTTTTTATATAGTTCCATTATCTCTTTATTAAGTTTTTCCGGCTTATCTTTAAGTTCATTGCGTAACTTCTCAACCATTGGCTGAAGCGCCTGCATTTCCTTCATTGACTTAAGACTTTTAAATGTAAGTGGATACAGCACTATGTTTATCGTAAGCGCCAAAGCAATCACTGCCATGCCATAGTTTTTAAACACAAGATACATCCAGCGCATTAATAAAAGCAATAAATCGGAAAAACCAGTAAAAATCCCCTTACCTCTAGTATCTTCTACTCCTAAATTTAAAGCAGCCATTTCTTCGTGCACATTTGTTCCCGCGTATAAAACATATTTGTGTCTTATGGTTTCCCCTGCTGGTACAATTACTTGGCTTAAACCAATACCTGCTACATTTCTAGAATCTTGATTATAGGTATAAAAATAATTAGCTCCGGTAAGCGGGGTCAAAATCAAGGAGAAATATCTGGTTACCAGGCCGCTAAGCTTAATATCTCCTTCAACTACTTTTTTCTCCTTTATACTGCTTGGATTTTTTTTAAAATCCTTTTGATTATTAAAAATAGTAATTAAGTTCCTAAACCTGCTGGAAATATCGGTTGCTTCCTCTAACCCAGTGACTGCAATTATTTGATATGGAATAAGCTGGTCTTTATCAGACTTATTTGTAATATCAATATTTAAATTAATTTTATATAAATCCGGATCAACTATGATTTGCTTGGTAATTAAAAGGCCATCATTGTTCTTATAAGTAAATTCTACTGCATCATCCTGTGCCACAACGTCTTGCAGCTCAGCATTACGCAGCAATTCTTTGGTGCTTAAAATACCCTCGGTTTTATCCAAAGTGTCCATTAGTTTTGTGGGCCTTTGGGTTTCCGGATCTTGTAATTGGCTTAAATCAATGCTTTTAATATCAGCGCCCGGGCTATTAACCACAATATTATACTTTTTGGTTTGAAGAACATAACTCTTTGTTTTTGAGTATGTTATAGCATCAACCACGCTTGGCTGCGCAATTTGCGTACTGTTTTGAGCTGTTATTCCTGCTTGATATTCCTGTTTAGGTTCAATAAACTGATTAGGCAGTATTTTTTTCATTAAAATGGGATAAAAAAATATCACCATAATTGTTAATATAATTGCTGTTATAAAATTCTTGTCTTTATCCATAAAAAACCTTTTCTTTAATTTTCTTTAAAATAATCAATTATGTTCTTTGTTTTTGGGTTATTTAACCGGATCATATCCGCCAGGAAAAAATTGATTGCATTTTAATATTCTAATTATTCCCAGGCTGATTCCCTTTAAAAGCCCCTTTTTATTAATTGCTTCAGTCATATAACAAGAGCATGTCGGGGTATATCTACATCTAGATATCATTAATGGCGACAAGCACTTACGATAAAAACTCAAAAGCTTTAAAGCTATAAATTTCATTGCCTTAGCCTACCTGTTTTTTAATTTCCTGGTCAAAAGTGTTTAAATCAACTGTTTGGGGCAGTTTTTTTAATACAAACACAATATCCACTCCCGCGCCAAAAACAGTCTTATCCTGCTGATATACCTGCCTGATTATTCTTTTCACTCGATTGCGAATAACATTATTAGTGCAGGTTTTTTTGCTTACACTGATACCCAACCGGTTATATTCCAATCCATTGGGCGTAGAATAAAGCCAGACAATTGTGCTTTTTTGTAAGCTCCGGCTTTTGTAGACGTTCTTGTATTGATCGGGTCTGAGCAGGCACTCTTTTTTGCTTAGGCCGTGTATTTTCATACAATCTACTAAACAGTTAACTCTGTGCGCCCTTTTTGCCGGCGTTTTTTCAATACTTCCCGACCGCTTTCAGATTTCATTCTCTCCCGAAAGCCATGAGTTTTTTTTCTTTTCCGATTTGACTTATTTGTAAGATTTTTCTTCATTATATTTCCTCATTGTTAAAGTTACTGTAAAACAAAATTATAACATAAAACCGAGTTTAGTCAATAAAAAAACCCAAAAAAAACCTTGAATTTTTTTTAGCATTTGCTATAATAACATCAATGTTTGTCTATATCCGGCTATTTTCCTGTGGACAAGCAGTTGAAAACCCTAGATTTAAACATTGTAACCTATTTAATTTAAAGCGTTTAAATCAGTTGTTTGCTAAAAATCGTATTGTTAACAAAATTGAAATGACTTTAAATAATTATGCCAAACAAAGCCGATTTATTATGGGCAGAGATTCTCTCTGTATTAAAAAAAGATATCACTGCCCAAAGTTTTGAAACATGGCTAAAGCCTCTTAGCGCGGTTGAGCTTACTGATGATCTGTTTACTGTGGCTGTGCCGAATAAGTTTTTTAAGGAATGGCTGAATGATCATTATGCTCCAGCTATTCGTAAAGCCGCGGGCTTAATTAATAAAACAAATTTACGGGTTGATTTTATTATTAATTCCTCAAGCGCTAATCCTGTTCCAGAAAAAATTTACACTCAAGCACCGTCAGAAGACATTGGTTCACGGGTTAATCACAGAACCGATGTTTACTTAAATCCAAAATATACTTTTGATAGCTTTGTTATTGGTCCAAGCAATCGCTTTGCCCACGCTGCCAGCGCGGCAGTTGCTGAATCTCCGGCAAGAGCATATAATCCTTTATTTATTTATGGAGGAGTAGGCTTAGGTAAAACTCATTTAATGCAGGCTGTGGGTCATTTTATTTTAGAAAGAAATCAAGGAGCAAAACTTTCTTACACAACCAGCGAGCGGTTTACTAATCAATTAATTAATGCTATTCGTACTCGGACAACAATGCATTTCCGGGAAAAATACCGCAGCGTGGATATTTTACTTATTGATGATATCCAGTTTATTGCCGGAAAAGACAGCACGCAAGAAGAATTTTTCCATACTTTTAACGCGCTTTATGATTCACACAAACAGGTTGTTATTTCCAGCGATCGGTCGCCGAAAGATATTCCCGGATTAGAAGAAAGATTAATTTCTCGTTTTGAGTGGGGTTTGGTTACTGATATTCAGCCGCCGGATTTAGAAACCCGGGTGGCGATTTTAAAGAAAAAAGCTGAGCGGGAAATTGTTAAAATTCCCGACGATGTAATCTTTTTTATCGCGGAAAAAATTCGTTCCAATATTCGAGAACTTGAGGGTTCATTAATTAGGGTTGTGGCTTATTCTTTATTAACTAATAATCCAATCTCGATTTCTATTGCCGCGGAAGTTTTAAAAGACGCGATTAAGGAAGACGCTTTTATTAAAGTAATTACCGTGGATAAAATTCAGAAAATAATTGCGGATAATTTTGATATTAAGGTGTCTGATATTAAAAAGGGCGGACGGAGTAAGGTAATCGCTTATCCCAGACATCTGGCAATGTATTTATCTCGGGAGCTTACTAATCATTCACTTGCCGAAATTGGGGAATTTTTTGGGGGCAGAGATCATACCACGGTTTTACACGCGTATGAGAAAATTAAAAAGTTATTAACAAATGATTATCGGTTAACCGAATTATTAACAACGCTTACTAACAGGATTAAGAATAAATAGTGTTATATATAGCAACAACTTAAATGACTTATACACATATTAACAGTATTACTATTATTACAACTACTATTTTTATAATTTAATATATATACTAATAATAACAGCTAATTGTGAATAAAAAGGGGGATAACATGAAATTTAAGTCGGCTCAAAACATTTTAATGTCCGCCATTCAAACAGTAGAAGGCGCTGTAGCAACTAAAACAACATTACCGATATTATCAAATATTTTATTAGAAGCGCATAAGGGTAAATTAATTTTCAGTTCAACTGATCTAGATATTGGAATTATTTATCACGCTGATTCAGAGATTATTGAAGATGGAACAATAACAATTCCCGCGAAAAGATTTGCCGATATTGTTAAAGAATTACCTGAAGGAGAAATCACGGTTACAGTCCGGAAAAATTACAATATGATTATTGATTGCGGCAGCTGTTCTTTTCGCTTAATTGGCTTACCAAAAGAAGAGTTTCCGGCAATTCCTAAATTTAATAATAAAGAATGTGTGGTTTTAGAGCAGCAACTATTGAAAAAAATTCTCCGAAAAGTAAGTTTTGCCATGTCGCGCGATGAAACAAGATATGTTTTAAACGGCACTTTATTTTATATTAAAAATAAAATCCTCAGACTAGTTGCCACTGACGGCCGAAGATTAGCTTTAACGGAAATTAAAATCCCGCTTAATATTGATAAAAAAGAAGCGATTATTCCAATTAAAACAATTAATGAATTAAATAAAATCTTAAAAGATGAAGGGGAAGTGAAAATTTATTTTTCAGAAAACCAAGTTGCTTTTGAATTAAACAACACAACAATCATCTCGCGTTTAATCGAAGGGGAATTTCCTAATTATGAGCAAGTAATTCCTAAGGAAAAAGCCAAAGACGAGAGTGAAAAAATTACAATCGAAAAGAGTAAATTTTTAGCAGCCATAAAACGGGCGAGCTTATTTACTAGTCCGGATTCACAGTCTATAAAACTAGATGTGTTTAAAAATAAACTAGTTATTTCTAAAACAACGCCGGATATTGGAGAAGTGAAAGATGAAATCAGTATGGATTATAAAGGCAATGAATTAACTGTCGGCTTTAATCCTTATTATATATTAGATGTATTAAAAAATTTACAGGAAGACAAGGTTGATTTTGAATTAATTAATGCTGAAAAACCCGGAGTGTTCAGGGAAAATCTGGATAAGGAAAATGGGTTTTATGTGTATATTGTATTGCCGATGCAGTTAGCTTAAATTGTGCGGGATTAAGATGATTGAAAAACAGCAGGAAAAAAACAGAAAACCAATAATTATAAAAGAAGTCTTAGAAAATTTTTTCAAAGAACATCAGCAACAGCAGGAAACTCCGCAAGCAATTATTATGCGGCACTGGGAAGAAATTATTTCTAAGCAGGCAGCGCGGGAAACAACACCGGTTATAATTAAAAATAAAGTTTTAATTGTTATTGTTTCTAATTCAGGATTATTACACCATTTAACACTTCATAAACAAGAGATCTGTCTGCAAATAGAAAAATTTTTAAACAGTAAAGCAGTGAAAGATATTAGATTTAAAATCGGAAAAATTAATCCGGATTAAAAAAACAAAAGAGCTTTAATTTTTAAAGGAATAATCGTATCGCGATTTTAAATAGTAAAAATAAATAAAAATTTTTGGTTTTGATTTAAGGAGGATTAGTTTTTATGCCAGATGTATATGATTCAAAAACAATTCAGGTTTTAGAAGGTTTAGAAGCTGTGCGGAAAAGACCGGCGATGTATATTGGTGATACCACTGCCCGCGGACTGCATCATATGGTTTATGAAGTAGTTGATAATTCAATTGATGAAGCGCTGGCCGGACACTGTACGCATATTGAAGTATTTATTAATGAGGATAATAGCGTTTCGGTTACTGATGACGGACGCGGTATTCCGGTTGATAATCATGAAAAATTAAACAAACCTGGAGTGGAAGTTGCTTTAACGACTTTGCATGCC
This sequence comes from Candidatus Omnitrophota bacterium, assembly GCA_043805415.1. Lineage (GTDB taxonomy): Bacteria > Omnitrophota > Gorgyraeia > B26-G9 > B26-G9 > JAHITE01. Next base: position 11,098 of record JAZDHZ010000039.1, read on the forward strand.
GGAGGAAAGTTTGATCATCGGGTGTATAAAGTTTCCGGGGGTTTACATGGTGTGGGCGTTAGCGTGGTTAATGCTTTATCTGAGTGGCTGGAAGTGGAAGTCCGGCGGGATGGAAAAGTTTATCATCAGAAATATGAATATGGAAAAACCGTGACTAAACTGACCATAATTGGAAAAAGTAAGCACACTGGAACCAAAGTTACTTTTAAACCGGATCGGGAAATTTTCGCTCAAACCAAATTTAGTTTTGATATTCTTTCTAACCGCTTAAGAGAATTGGCGTTTTTAAATAAAGGGTTAATTATACAATTAAGAGATGAGGGTAATGATAAACAGGCGGAATTTTGTTTTAAAGGCGGCATAGTAGAATTTGTTGAACATTTAAATAAAAACAAAGAGCCGATTATTAAAAAAGTAATTTATCTGGAAAAAGAAAAAGATGATATTATTGTGGAAATTGCCATGCAGTATAATGACAGTTATGGCGAAACAGTTTATTCATTCGCGAATAATATTAATACAATCGAAGGCGGCACGCATTTAACTGGTTTTAAATCCGCGCTTACCAGAACAATAAACCAGTTTTGTAAAAATAAAAAACTTTTAAAAAACCAGGAGGATACGCTTTCCGGTGATGATGTGCGTGAAGGTCTGGCAGTTGTTATTAGTGTTAAGGTGCCGAATCCGCAATTTGAAGGACAAACAAAAACTAAACTGGGCAATAGTGAGGTTGAAGGAATTGTCGCTTCTGTGGTTAATGAAGCATTGGGTAGTTTTTTAGAAGAAAATCCGGCCATAGGGAATAAAATTATTGAAAAAGCATTATTGGCTTCGCGGGCGCGTACAGCGGCGCGAAAAGCCCGGGAGCTTACTAGGAGAAAAGGCGCTCTGGACAGCGGTTCTTTACCAGGGAAATTAGCGGATTGTTCAATTCGCGACGCGGCTTTGTGTGAAGTTTATATTGTGGAAGGAGATTCAGCCGGAGGTTCCGCCAAACAAGGAAGAGACCGCCGCTTTCAGGCAATATTGCCGATAAAAGGTAAAATTATTAATGTGGAAAAAGCGCGTTTGGATAAAGTTTTAAGCAATGACGAAGTAAGAACGATTATTACCGCTTTAGGCACTGGAGTAAGCAGTGATTTTGATATTGAAAAATTACGCTATCATAAAGTTATTTTAATGGCTGATGCTGATGTTGACGGAAGTCATATCCGCACACTATTATTAACCTTGTTTTATCGTCAGATGCCGCAATTAATTGAAAAAGGCCATGTCTATATCGCGCAGCCGCCATTGTATAAAATTAAAAGAGGCAAACGCGAAGAGTATATTGAAACTGAAGCGGAAATGGATAACCTTTTATTTGAATTGGGCATGGAAGGTTTAAAATTAGTTAATTTAAAAAACGATAAAACATTTACCGATAATCAATGCAAAGACCTCCTGGCCTTATTATTAGAAGTAGAATTTTTAAGCCATGGGGTGGAGAAAAAGGGGATAAGCTTCTTAAAATACTTGCAATTAAAAGACGCGAAAACTAATAAGCTGCCGATTTATAAAATAGACTCAGAAGAAGGCGATAAATTTATTTTTGATGAAAAAGAATTAGCTGATTTTGTGAAAGCAGAAGAAATCCGCACGGGTAAAGATGTGGAAATTCAGGAAACCAGAGGGTTTAGCAGTCCGATTGTGGATGAAAACATAACCGTAGTAAAAGTAACAACCTTTCATGAAAACGCGGACATTTACAAAATAACAAATAAACTGGAAAAAATGGACATAGATATTTTAGACTATGTATCAGAAATAAAAGAAGGGGAAGAAGAAATAGAAGAAGATCTTCCGGAATTAAAAAAGGGATCAAAAAAAATTAAGAAAGCGGGCATTAAAAAAGCCGGCAATGGCCAAAGTAAAAAAATATTAAATTTAGTTGAGCAACAGACAAACGAGGAAACCCCAATCAGCCGGTTAAAAGATCTGCTTATTATTATTCGCGAATCAGGCAGAAAAGGCTTAACCATTCAAAGATATAAAGGTTTAGGAGAAATGAATCCGGAACAACTTTGGGAAACAACAATGGATCCGGAAAAACGCACCATGCTGCGCGTAGATATTGAGGACGCGGTGGTCGCGGATGAAATGTTTACCGTATTAATGGGTGACGCGGTTGAACCCAGGCGTAATTTTATTCAAGCCCATGCAAAAGATGTAAGAAATTTAGATATATAAAAATAGATAATTTTGCGAATAAACAAGGAGAACAAAAAAAGACATGTATACAGAAAATGAACGCATAATAGCCGTGCCCATAGAAGAGGAAATGAAAAAATCCTATATTGATTATGCTATGAGCGTAATTGTCGGCAGAGCTTTGCCGGATATCCGCGATGGTTTAAAACCTGTACACAGACGTATTCTTTACGCGATGAAAGATTTAAACTTAGACCACAGTAAGCCGTATAAAAAAAGCGCGCGTATTGTCGGAGAAGTTTTGGGTAAATACCATCCGCATGGTGATACCGCGGTTTATGATTCCATGGTGCGCATGGTTCAGGAATTTTCTTTGCGCTATCCTTTAATTGACGGCCAGGGAAACTTTGGTTCAGTTGACGGCGATTCCGCGGCGGCAATGCGATACACGGAAGCGCGCATGGCAGCGATCGCGAGGGAAATGCTGGTTGATATTGATAAAGAAACAGTTGATTTCGCGCCGAACTTTGATGAGTCTTTAAAAGAACCAAGACTTTTACCGGCAGCTTTGCCTAATTTATTAATCAATGGTTCCAGTGGAATTGCTGTGGGAATGGCGACAAATATTCCGCCGCATAATTTAAATGAAGTGGTTGATGGAGCTGTGGCGCTGATTGATAATCCGGATATTACCGCGAAAGAATTGATTAAAATAATTCCCGGCCCGGATTTTCCTACCGGAGGAATAATTTGCGGCAGAGAAGGCATTAAACAAGCTTATCACACCGGCCGCTCGCCGATCAGAGTTCGCGCCAAAGCAATAATTGAGCAGCATAAGAACAATAAAGAAACAATCGTGATTAAAGAAATTCCGTATCAGGTTAATAAAACCAATGTTATTAATGCCATTGTAAAGCTAGTTCAAGATAAAAAAATCGAAGGCATTTCTGATGTGCGCGATGAATCAGATAAAGAAGGCATGCGTTTAGTGATTGAATTAAAACGTGACGGCAACGCGCAAGTGGTTTTAAATCTGCTGTATAAACATACCCAATTAGAAACAACTTTCGGCATAATATTCTTAGCGCTGGTTGATAATCAGCCTCAGATTTTGCCTTTAAAGCAAATCCTGTTTCATTTTGTCGAACATCGCAAAGTAATTATTATCCGCCGAACAAAATTTGATTTGCGCAAAGCTCAGGAAAGAGCGCATTTGCTGGAAGGTTTTAAAATCTGCCTTGCCAACCTTGATAAAGTGATTAAAACAATACGGGCATCAAAAAACACCATAGAGGCCAGGATTGCCTTAATGGAAAATTTCGGCTTAAGCGAAATTCAATCGCAGGCAATTCTGGAAATGCAGCTGCAGAGATTAACCGCCTTAGAGCGCGATAAAATCGAAAGCGAATATTTAGAGCTGATTAAAAAAATCAGCTTTTTGAAATCAATCCTGGATGATCCCAAAAAAGTTTTAGCAATCATTAAAGAAGAATTGCTGGAGTTAAAAAAGAAATACGGCGATGAAAGAAGAACGCAGATCATTGCCGCGGTTGATGATTTGGAAATCGAAGATTTAATCGCGCAGGAAGAAGTGGTGATCACGCTTTCCCATGCCGGATATATTAAACGTTTGCCGGTTAGCGCTTATCGTAAACAGCGCCGCGGCGGAGTAGGCGTATCCGGCGCTGGAATGCGCGAAGAGGATTTTATTGAGCAGCTGTTTGTGGCTTCTACCCATGATTATTTGCTTGTGTTTACCACTAAAGGCAAAGTTTATTGGCTTAAGGTTTATGAAATTCCTCAAGCCGGACGCTTGGGCAAAGGCAAGGCAATTGTGAATTTACTTCAATTTGATCCAGGAGAAACAATTGCCGCGCTGATTCAGGTTAAAGAATTTAAGGAAGGCAATTTCCTGCTCATGAGCACCGCGGACGGACAAGTTAAAAAGACGGACTTAATGGCATATAGCAATCCGCGCAAAGGCGGGATTGTGGCAATTACGATCAGAGATAATGACGCTTTGATTTCCTGCCGCTTAACTGATGGGAATGAAGAAGTTTTCTTGGCAACGCGCCAAGGCAAAGCCATTCGTTTTGCCGAGTCTGATGTGCGCGACATGGGGCGGACCGCGTCCGGAGTTCGCGGCATTTCCCTGTCTAAGGGCGATAAAGTAATCGGCATGGAACTTGTGCGCAAAGACGGTACCCTGCTTACAGTAACAGAAATGGGTTCAGGCAAAAGAACAAAAGTGGAAGAGTACCGCACTCAGACCCGCGGCGGCAAAGGCATAATTAATATTAAAACAACCGCGGCCCATGGCTTGGTTGTGGCAGTTAATTCAGTGACAGATAATGATGATTTAATGCTCATAACCTCCAGCGGCATGATTGTGCGTTCGCCGATTAAAGATATCCGGACAACTGGCCGCTCCACGCAAGGAGTTAGAATGATCAGACTGAAACAAGATGATCGTTTAGTTGCTGTTGCCAGGCTGGCAGCAAAAGATGAGGAAGATGATATAGAGCTGGAAGACGATCCAAATTTAGCAGGCGATGCAAATATTGCAGAAGATGCAAGTCCAGAACAAGCAAACGAAATTTAAGTACATCCCGCATACTGCTGATATTGGTTTGCGCATAAGCGGTACGGATAATGCCGCGGTTTTTATTAACGCGGCAATAGGGATGTTTTCAATTATTGCTAAACTAAAACAGCCGGAACCCACAACCGTTGAGTATCAGATAAAGCTTAATGCGGCTAATTTAGAAGAGCTGTTGGTTGCTTGGTTGAGCGAACTATTAACCTTGTCAGATATACACAATCTTTTTTTTACGCACTTCCAAATAAACCATCTCTCCGCCTCAAGCATAAATGCCCGCGTTCAAGCCGTTAAAATAAATAGCCAAAACATTGAAAAGAAAACAGAAATAAAAGCCGTAACATATAATGAATTAAGCATAAAGCAGGAAAAGCAGCGGATAATCGCTAAAGTGTTTTTTGATATATAAAAGCAGTGTATAGCTATTGACTAGGCAAAACAATGACAAGTAAACTGCAAAGATTAGATGAATTTCGGGTTCAAGTGCCGCAAGATTATAAGCCCGGTATGCTAACTCAAGGTATTATCTATGCGAATCAGCATATTTTAAATGATTTGTTTAAAGATAAAGCCATAGAGCAAGTAGCAAATACCGCTTGTTTGCCAGGTATTCTTGGTTCAGCCTTGGCCATGCCTGACATTCACTGGGGTTATGGTTTTCCCATAGGCGGGGTAGTGGCAACAGACATAGATCAAGGTGGGGTAATATCGCCTGGCGGAGTTGGTTTTGATATAAATTGTGGAGTAAGGCTGCTTAAAACAGGGTTTTTGCTTGATGAAATCAAGCATAAAATCCCTGATTTGATTAAAAGTTTGTATCATGCTATTCCAGCAGGAGTTGGGTCAACCAGCAAATTAAAGCTTAACCAAAAAGATGAACGCCAGGTCTTATTAAAAGGCGCTGGCTGGGCAGTTGAACAGGGATTTGGCAGCCAAGCTGACTTAGATAATACTGAAGAAAGCGGGTTTATAGAAAACGCAAACCCAGAGTTTATTTCGCAGCATGCATATCAAAGAGGCCAACAGCAATTAGGCACATTAGGTTCAGGTAATCATTTTATAGAAATTCAGCTAATTGAGCAAGTTTATGATTCTCAGATTGCGGATGTTTTAGGGCTTAAGCTAAATCAGATTGTAATTATGATACACACTGGTTCGCGCGGTTTAGGGCATCAAATCTGCACAGATCACATTAAACAATTTCTCAGCTGTTTGAATAAATATAATATTAAAGTTCCTGACCGGCAATTAGCTTGCGCTCCAGTTAATTCTAATGAAGGCAAAGCTTATTTAGGGGCAATGCGCTGCGCAGCAAATTATGCTTGGGCAAACAGACAAGTGATTATGCATCAAGTGCGGCAGACTTTTAAGCAAATATTAAAAGTGGGAGATAATACATTAAAAGCAGAGCTTATTTATGATGTAGCCCATAATATAGCCAAAATTGAGCAGCATGTGGTTAATGGTAAGAAAATGAACTTGTGTGTGCATCGCAAAGGCGCTACGCGTGCTTTTGGTCCAGGGCATCTGGATCTTAGCGCTAAACACAAGCAAATTGGCCAGCCAGTGATTATTCCCGGAGATATGGGAAGATGCTCTTATTTACTGGTAGGTACGAGCAAAGCAATGACTGAAACTTTTGGTTCAACTTGTCATGGCGCGGGCAGGGTAATGTCGCGCTCGCAAGCAAACAGAACTTTAAATAGTAAAACAATTTTACAGGATTTGGAGCATAAAGGCGTGTGTGTTATGGCAACTGATAAGCGGATTATTTGTGAAGAAGCACCCCAAGCTTACAAAGATGTTAATGAAGTGGTGAATATTGTTGCTGGAGCAGGTATTTCAAAAAAAGTTTGCCGAATGCGGCCTTTAGGTGTTATAAAGGGATAATAGAATAAATGACGAATTACTAATTTCTAAAAACTTGCGTCTTGTGTCTTGGTGACATGTGACCTTATTAATAATGGAGGGATTAAATGCTAGACATTAGGCTGATCAGAGAAAACCCAGATATGATTAGAAATGCGATTAAAAACCGCAATATGAAACTGGAAATTAATGATTTACTTGATTCAGACAAGCAATGGCGCGAGAAAAACGCGCAGGTTGAAGTACTTAAGCAGCAGCGCAATCAAGCATCTGATGAAATGGCCTTGCTTGTTAAGCAAAAGCAGGATATTACGGAAAAAAGAGCGACACTGAAAGATCTTTCCCAAAAAATTAAGGATTTTGATGATGAAGTGGGTATTTTAAGAGCTAAAATCGATGCTATATTGCTTAATATCCCAAATATACCCCATAATTCAGTGCCAGTTGGTAAAGATGCCAAAGCTAATGTGCAGATTAGCGCCTGGGGCCAGCCAAAAAGCGATTTTGGGTTTAAATTAAAAGATCATATTGAATTAAGTGAATCTTTGGATATTATTGATTTTACAAGAGCAACTAAAATAACTGGTTCGAATTTTGTGCTGTATAAAGGTTTAGGCGCAAGACTGGAAAGAGCTTTAATTAATTTTATGTTGGGATTGCATACTCAAAAACATGGCTTTTTAGAAGTTTCTCCCCCATTTATTGTAAATAGAGCGAGCATGACAGGGACTGGCCAGCTGCCGAAGCTGGAAGAGGATATGTATAGAGCAAATGAGGATGACTTTTTTCTTATTCCCACAGCAGAAGTGCCAGTAACAAATATTCATCGCAATGAAGTGCTGGATGAAAAATCTTTACCGATTTATTATACCGCGTATACGCCTTGTTTTCGCAGAGAAGCTGGTTCTTATGGAAAAGATACACGCGGTTTACTTAGAGTGCATCAGTTTGATAAAGTGGAATTAGTAAAATTTGTTAAGCCGGAAACATCTTATGCTGAGCTTGAATCATTGCTGAAAAACGCCGAAGCTGTATTGCAGGCATTGGAATTACCTTATCGGGTAATTAGTTTATCTACTGGTGATATCAGCTTTGCCGCGGCGAAATGTTATGATATTGAAGTCTGGGCGTCTGGAGTAAATAATTGGCTGGAAGTTTCCAGCTGCAGTAATTTTGAGGATTTTCAAGCGCGCAGAGCAAATATTAGATACAAAGATACCGCGACTAATAAAGTTATGCATGTGCACACGCTTAATGGTTCAGGCATAGCCTTAGCCAGAACAGTGATCGCGATTATGGAAAATTACCAGCAAGCTGATGGATCGATTCTTGTGCCAAAAGCTTTGCAGCCATACATGGATGGATTGCAGGTTATTGAACCGAGAAAATAAGACAAGCGGATAATTAAAGCATGCTCAAGCGTTTACTAAAAATTATTATTGGCATTGCTTTGCTGCCTGCGTGTATTGGCACAAGCAAGGCTTTTTATGATTTACTCCAATCTCTCGGCTCTGTAGAGCAAACCATGTTTTATTTTCTCAGCGGTATTGGTTTATATATAGTAATGTATTTTTCCGGTTTAAAGCTGAATTTTTTATATGTGCTGGGACATGAAACCGCGCATGCTGTTCTGGCGCTTGTTTGCGGCGCAAAAATCAAAGCGTTTAAAGTCTCATCCCAAGGCGGCAGCGTGGCCACAACCAAGAGCAATGTGCTGATTAGCTTAGGCCCGTATTTTTTCCCGATATATACTGCCTTGATCGCGATTGTTTTTTTTTGCGGGGCAATGTTTTATCCTAACATTTATAATTATGCGCGGATTTTAATTTTGCTAATTGGCTGGTCAGTATCATTTCATTTTTTAATGACTTTACATAGTCTGCGCGTTGAACAGCCTGATATCATGGAAAACGGCTATCTTTTTTCGCTCACGCTTATTTATCTGATCAATCTAATCATTATCGCTTTGCTTTTGGGTTTGCTGTTTAGACAGATAAATATCCCGGGATTTTTCACCCAAAGCGCGATTTATACAAAAACCGCGGTAGTGTTTTTATGGGAACGAGCGCAGAGTTTTAAATAAAGGCCATTGGATCAAGGCCAATGGTAGAGGGATCAATCACTTCTTCCACAGTTCTTCCCGAGCGGTTTTGTTCCTGATCGGATAAATCAATTAACAAAGGATCGGCTAAAAGCTGGCCAGAGGCATCCATGATAATTTTAACCTGAGGCAGCAATAAAGCAGAGGGATGAGCTCTTTTGGTAATGGCAAATTCCATGGTATTTAATCTAACCAAACTGCCCGGAGGATAGATGCCCATCATTTGGACAAAAATTTTAAAAAACGCGGGATCAAAATCACAGCCAACCAAACGCATCATGATTGCCAGGGCTTTATCGCAAGGCAGCGGATTTTTATATGGACGCCTACTGGTAATCGCGTCATAAATATCACAGATATTTACAATTAAGGATAAAGGATGTAAAGCGGCAATATGCTCAACCTGCGGGTATCCGCTTAAATCATATTTCATATGATGCTGGCCGGCGATAATAATTGACAAATCGTCTATTACGCTTTGCTGCTCGAGAATCAGGGAGCCTAATAAGGCATGCTGCTGCATTATTTGCCATTCGTCTTTATCCAGTTTGCCGGGTTTGTTTAATATGCTCAAAGGAATCTTGGTCTTGCCAATATCATGCAGAATTGATGCTCTGGCCAAATGATTCAGGACCATCGGATCATCAACTACTGTGGTTGCTAATGTAACCGAGAGAATAGCGACATTAGCGGAATGCGTAAAAGTATATTCATCATAGCTGCGCAAAGAAGCCAAAGCCAGACTTGAGGTGCTGTCTTGAGCAATCATCCGCGTGATATCCTGCGCGACTTTATCCACAATATCCAAAGGCAGCGCTTTGCCGGATTGGATGGCGGCATAGACTAGTTTATTGGCTTCAATGCTGCTGCCGTAAACCTTATCCGCCTCGAGTAACTTGTCCTTGTCTTCATCTTCTTTTTTTTCGCGTTTTTTTTCCACAATAATGGTTAAAATATTGGCTTTGCCTAGTTCAGCCTGCAAGCCTTCGGCATTTAAGTGCTTGATTTTATCAGTTAACATCCGGACAAACAGACTTAAATGCTGCGGGGTTAATCCAATTTTAAAACAAACGCATTTTATCTCTTTTAGTTCCAGCGTTTGCACGACCTTTTCCACAGTGTGCTTTAGTTCATACAAGGGAATGCCGTCATGGGCAAATTGACCCTCGAGAATATCGAGGAATATTTCCGGAATAACATTAAATCCTTCTTCTAAAGCAGCCAAAGTTTGCTGAGTTTGGGCAACAACATTCGGATGTTGGGGCGGATATAAACTGCTTTCAGTGAGCAAAAGCGAAAAGTTTTTAGCAAAAACTTTAACTACATGTTTGACAAGTGCCTGATCCATTTATCGTCCTTTATAATCAGAGTTAATTCCCGAGTTTTATGGGCTCTGAAATTCTTTAAGCTGTGCCTTAGCAAAGTTGCGCAGCGCTTTATGTTCAGCTGGTAAAAATACTAGTTTTCTTTTTCTCCGGATTTCATTAAGAATGGTAATCGTAAGCGTTTTATCCAGATTGCGTAATGATTTTAAAGCAGCGCTGCGAATATCATTGTTTAACAGTTCATCGGCACACAGGCCTTGCTCTCCACGGGCAATCAAAGCCAGGGCTGAGCGCACTTCCTTAAATCTAAACGCTGCTAAATATTCAATACAGACAATGCGCAGAGCAATATGCGGATGGGCAAGCGCTTGCAGCAGCATATTTAATGCGGCAGGTGATTTGCGGCTAGCAATAAGTTTTAAAGTTCTGTGCCCAAGGATCATATTTTCATGAAATAAAATCGGCCAAACAACCGCCAGAATATCGTCATTATCAATTTGCTGCAGTAATTCCAGCAAACGCAAAATACTGTTTGTCGGCTCTTTGCATAAGTCAATTGTAAGTTTTAAACCCTCAAGGCTATGATGCGCTAAAAGAGTTTGCTTAACAACAGTATCTTTGGTTAAGTCGCCTTTTTGCGTATACAGCCGTAAAAGCAAAGCAATCAAACGATGGGAAAATAATACAAATAAGTCCTCTAAACACAGGCGGGCTTTTTCTTCGTCGTAGCTTTTGAGCATTCCTAAAATAAATTTTTCAATCAGTACCTCAGGAATATTATCCAAAGCCTCAGTCAGGATAAGCTTGTGTTCATTGCTTAGCAATGACTGTTCTTTAAGCCGCATGGCAAAAAAGCGTAAAGCATGCGCGCTATGTTCATTGTCTGTTCCTTGTAAAATGGTTTTGCTGATTTGCATGCATTTTTCCAGCAGCAGGTTAAACAGGGTTGTTTCCTGCGGTTCAGACAACAGGGCTTGGAGTATTTCCAGATGCGCTGGAATAGCGATATATTCTTCAATATGTTTCTTTAAACTGTCCTTGTCAATGTGCACGGTTTTTAAAACATTTAAACCATTAAGAATATCCGTTTTTTCCTCGGAGCTGATCGCGCCCAGAGCCAGTTCCACATCATCTTCCATGGAAAACCCGGGAGCAAAAGCCGAGCAGATATCATTAAGAATCGAAGTGGTTTTATCGGAGCGCTCCAGATCAGTAAGCAAAGTTTGCTTAAATGCCGGAAGAAAATTTAAAAAAGCCGTGCGGTCAATAAACATCCGGCCCAAAACATGTTTGGTGTGGGCAATAATATTTGAGCTTTGATCGGATTCAGTGATTTTTTTCACAAATAATTTGGCGGTTTGTTTGGCATCCATTTCTTCAAGTAAATGACCGGCAGCCGCGGTGTATTGCAAAATCTCAGCATCGGGATTTTCAAATACCAGATCAAATAAGGCTTCATTAGCAAAAGCCGCGATTAAATCTTTGAGGATCGTGCGGATTTCCTCTTCTTCGGAAAGCTCTAAAGTCCGCATCGCGGTTTTTATTTTATTTAGGATTTTTAAAATCAGCTGGGTTTCGCTTAAATCCGAGGTTTCTTCGCGCAGAATATATTGCGCGGCGATTTTAATTAATTCACAAACCAAATTTGATTCCTGGAGCAATTCATAAAGAAAATGGGTTTGCTCAACATCCAGCGAAGTAATTTCATCATCAATAAAATAGCGAAATATTTGGCTATTGGTTAAACTGAGCAAACGCTCCTGATCAAGGGTCGAGTGCTTGCTAGAATAATATTCAATAATTCGAATGCCTTTAGAGCCTTTTTGCAAAAGGATCTTGCTGGCACCGCCCAAGGAAGATAGTTTCGCGGTATCCAGATTAAACAGCTCAACCAATAAATCAATGTCAGTCAAGCCGGCGGCTGGATTAAAAATGATTTGGCGGATATAGCGTTTTTGCATTTCTTCGATAAAATCGTCAATGCCCGGCAGTTTATTATTATCTAAATGCATGTCTAAAATGAAAAGATTGTTTTCAAATATGCGAAATACCGCGACTTGTTTTTGTTGGATAACTTCTTGTAAGGTCGCGTAGAATTTCTGTACAACCTGAGAGAGCATTTGATGGCCCTTGGGATAGAGATGTACGGCTTTGAGCATGCCGAATAAACTCGACGCGATCTGACAGGCAAGTTTTATGTCAGCAGCAGTAGATTCATGTTTATCATGAGCGGTGTATTGATCCATAAATAGCGTCCCCTAATTATTTTATTATTATAGCAAATGCCGAACAAAGGGGAAAGAAAAAAGTGGAAGTTTAAATTTTATTTTGAAACCGTTAAAGCGCTGTGGTATTATAACACACATAACATTAAAATTCTAAAAGCAGTTTGCCTTGGTTAAAAGGAGGGAATATGAAGATTGAACAAAGTATGAGAAGTGAACAAAAATGCTGGACGCCTTCAATATCCGGAAAGCTTAAGGAGTCCGCGCAATTAGTTTTATTGTTCGGAGGCACCGCGATAATTAAGAACGCGGAAGTTATTAAAGAAGTTCAGGGCTTGTATCCAAAAGCGTATCTGCTGGGCTGCTCAACAGCGGGTGAGATATGCGACACTCAGGTGAAAGACGATTCATTGGTATTGACAGCGGTTAATTTTGAACATAGCCGCGTTCAAAGCGCTAGCGTTGAAATTAATAATATGAATGATAGTTTCAATGGCGGAGAACGTTTGGCTAAATCCCTGGATTTGGAAGGGTTAACGCATGTGTTTGTTCTTTCTGATGGGCTTAATGTAAACGGCAGTGATCTTATTAGAGGAATTATGGCGCATTTACCGGAACAAGTCTCGGTGACCGGCGGATTATCCGGCGATGGCGCCCGCTTTAAGGAAACAGTTGTGTTGTTAAACGGCCAAGCAGTAAATAAATCGGTTGTAGCGATAGGCTTATACGGATCACGGATAAAGGTAGGATATTGTTCTTTGGGAGGTTGGGACCCCTTTGGTCCGGATAGAGTAGTCACACGTTCAAAAAATAATATTTTATATGAATTAGATGGTGAATCAGCATTGACATTGTATAAGCGATATCTGGGAGACCATGCCCAAAAATTACCTGCTTCTGGATTGCTTTTTCCTTTAAGCCTGAAGCGGGAAGATAGTGAAGATTGGATTGTCCGGACAATCCTCGCGGTAAATGAAGAAGATCAGAGCCTGACGTTTGCCGGAGATATTCCTGAGGGGGCGAATGTTCGCCTGATGAAGGCTAATTTTGAAGGACTTGTTGACGGCGCAATTGGCGCGGCAAAAGGATGTCTGGAGGCTTTAAACAGTGTTTCGCCTGATCTAGCGATACTTATTAGCTGTGTCGGCCGTAAAATGGTCTTAAAGCAAAGAGTTGAAGAAGAAGTTGAAGGGGTGCGTAATGTTTTTGGCGAACATACGGTTTTAACCGGCTTCTATTCTTATGGAGAGATATGTCCTTTTACCCGAAACGCCAAGAGCGAACTGCATAATCAAACCATGACAATCACAGCCTTGTTGGAGGTTTAAAATCACGATGAATATTCATAGCTTGCTGGATCGCCAGATAAAAAAATATCTTGGCGGCGCTAAAAATTTAATCCAGGAACAGCAGAGGTTTTTTGAAGCAGTTAATGCTACCTATAATTACGCGGATGAAGAGCGAAAACTTCTTGAGCGTTCCCTGGAGTTAAGTTCGCAGGAACTGAGGCAAAAAAATTCCGATTATAAGCAGGCTCTCAATGATTTGAAAGATAGCGAACACCGTTATGCCATTGCCGCCGAAGGATCCAATGACGGATTATGGGACTGGGATTTAAAAACAAATAAAGTTTACTATTCTCCCCGATGGAAAGCAATGCTCGGATTTAAAGAGGATGAAATTGATTCTACTCCAGAGACATGGTTTAGGCGTATTCATAGCAGCGACGCTCTTTTTGTCGAAAGAGCGATGGATAGTCGAAAAGCGAAAACAGATGACGCTCATCTTGAGATAGAATATCGGATAATGCATAAAAACGGCACATATATTTGGGTTTTAACCCGGGGCATCGCGGTTTCTGACGCAGAAGGCAGAGTTGTCCGAATGGCTGGTTCGCAAACCGATATCACTAAGAGCAAGGCAGGTGAAGAACAGCTGCGTTATGACGCGCTCCATGATAGGCTTACAGGTCTGCCAAATAGAAGTTTATTTGTTGACCGGCTCTTAAATCTGATTGAGCGGATTAAAAGGCATCCAGAACATCTTTTCGCGGTGCTTTTTATTGACATTGACAGATTTAAATATGTTAATGACAGCCTTGGGCATATCGCGGGAGATCAACTTTTAGTATCTATTGCTAAAAACCTTAAAACTTGTTTGCGGGCTGGAGATACTGTCGCGCGTTTCGGAGGCGATGAGTTCATAATTTTATTAGAAGATGTATCGAATTCCGAGGAGGTAGAACAAGTTGTCAAGCGTATTGAAAAAAGCATTTCTATCCCCCTAACTCTCGATGAACAGCAAGTATTTGTGACGGCTAGTATTGGAATCGCTTTTAATGATGTCAGCATAAATTCCCCTGAAATTTTATTAAGAGACGCGGATACGGCGATGTATCAGGCAAAAATGCAAGGCAAGGCAAGGCATGTGTTTTTTAGCAAAGAAATGCATGCTGTGGCTGTGACTCGATTGCAAATAGAGGCGGAATTACGTCAGGCCGTAGAAAAGCAGGAATTTGAAGTATATTATCAACCGATTTTATCCCTGCCGGATAAAAAAATTATCCGAATGGAAGCTCTTTTGCGCTGGCATCATCCCCAAAGGGGGATTGTTCCTCCCTTAGACTTTATTCCCTTAGCTGAAGAAACCGGTCTTATTATAAATATCGGAGAATGGGTTATTAAGGAAGTTTGCCGCCAGTCCAAAATATGGCAAAACGCTGACTATCCTAAAGTGAACATAGCTTTTAATTGCTCCGCGCGCCAGTTCAAGCACAAGTATTTTTTTGAGAGGATTAAAGATATATTATCAAAAGTCGGCGCTAACGCGTTCACCCTTGAACTTGAGATCACCGAAAGCATCGCGATGGACGATATTATGTTCACGGTAAAATTATTAACGAGATTAAAAGATATTGGGATGAAGATTTCAATAGATGATTTTGGAGTCGGGTATTCTTCATTGAGCTGTTTGAAGCATTTTCCAATTGATGCTGTTAAGATTGATCGTACTTTTATAAAAGATATCCCGGTGAATAAAGCTAATGTCGCGTTAACATCGGCGATTATTACTCTGGGCCATGGATTAGGGTTAAAGGTTGTTGGTGAAGGGGTGGAAACCGAAGAAGAATTTAAATTTTTGAATGAATGCGGATGTGATGAGGCGCAAGGTTTTCTTTTCTCGCGGCCAGTCCCAGCGCAAGAAGCGGAAAAGCTTTTGTTTAAATATAATGGCCCCAAGGATTGATAGTGCAGGATAATTAAGCCAAAGGAATATTGCGAATGACCATTCCTAAACCAAACCGCTCAAAATTTGGATCACGAATAAAAGATACTATCCAATCAATACCTTTTCATATTATTTTTATTTTAGTCTATTTCCTGGGTTTAGTGATTCTAAAGGAATTTATTCCCGGATTTGACAATCTGCGAGGGTATTTGTATGTTATTCTAATTTCGCTTGCCGGAATTTGTTTTGGGCTTAAGGGCGGATTGATTTTTTCAGCTTTATCCATATTAATTTATATTTTCCAGGAAAACATAGTTACTCAAGGGGCTCTTAATAAAACCGGGGCGCATGATTTTTATATAAACAGCGTTGTTTATGTCCTGGCCGGCATAGTGATTGGCAGTTTTTCCGAACTGGAAAGGGACATTAAAAAGCGGCTGCAGGTTTTAGCCCAATTTGATGGGCTGACAAATTGTTATAATTACAGAAGGATAATAGAGCTTCTTGAACAGGAGCTTTCGCGTTCAAAAAGATATGGCCGCTCCTTTACAATCATTCTCCTTGATATTGACTTTTTTAAGAAAATAAATGATATGTATGGACATCTTGTCGGTAATAATGTGCTAAAAAGCTTCGCGCAAAATTTAACAACAAGCCTGCGCGATATAGATATTGTCGGGCGCTATGGCGGTGAGGAATTTTTAGTGATTTTACCGGAAACCACGATTGATGAGTGTCCGCGGATATTGGAACGGATTAAAAGCAAAATGAAACATATTGTTGTTACCTCGCCTTATTTGAAAGCGCCGCTGAACTTATCGATAAAGTTCAGTGCTGGAGTAGCAGCTTGTCCGACAGACGGAGCAAACGCGAATCAAATGATCAGCATGGTTGATTCCGCGCTCTATGAAGCAAAAAGAAGCGGTAGAGATAAGGCGATTATTGAGAAAAGAAGCGCGATACGCTTTAAACAGTTTAGCGGTTTATCAATATCTCTTGTTGATTTTTCAGCAAACAAAGAATATGAAGATGTTTTTTTAATCAATGTTTCACCAGGCGGGTTTAAAATAAAACTGGATCAGAATTTAGAAAAGCATAAGTTTTTAGCCAGAATCTCCCTGCCTGGGGAGGATTTAAAGTCTGAAGCTAACTGCGAAATATGCTACAAGCAAAAAACCACCACCGGACAATATAATATCGGGTTTCGTTTTACAGATATGAGCGTAGCTGTCCAAGATAAGATATACGCCTGTTGTACTTCAATTAATAATACGAATAGACCTTAGAGCAGCCTTAAAAAAACCATTAAAACTAATCAGATATACTCTAAACCCCGAAGAAATGTTTTTCTTCCTTGTCTTGAATTTAAGGTTACTGCTTTTAATGAAAGTCAGCGTTTGTATCTACAGCATTGATTTTCACAAGGGCGCGTGGTAGAATTATACGCATAACATGTTTTGCTGTAGGCGTTTATATAACACCTAAATTTGGAGCGATCTGTAACAATAATGGGCAAGCATATTTTAGATATTTTAGAGTTTTTCAATCCTTGGGATAATTGCGACTTCTCAGAAAAAAAGAGAGGATTAAAGCAAACATTATTGATCGCCCTTAAAAAATTATACTTTTGGGGCCAAAAGACGATCCTGATCCGTTATTATCCGGTTAAAAAAATAATTAAAAAAAAATTAAATAAAGCTAATTTACTGGAAGTAGGTTCGGGATCTTTAGGATTAAGCCGCTGTTTGAAAAAGAAAATTGTGGGAGTTGATCTGAAAACAACCGGGCCAAGATATGGAAATATGAGTTTAGTAAAGGCTGACGCGGCAGCTTTGCCTTTTCGAGATAATTCTTTTGATTTTGTCGTTTCTGTGGATATGCTTGAGCATATCCCGGAGCGATCAAGACAAAAAGTTGTCGGGGAATTATTAAGAGTTTGCAAAAAAAAGGCTTTTATCGGAGTTCCCTGCGGAGAGCTTGCCAGGAAATGGGAGGAAAAAGCAGGAAAAGTTTATAATTCAGCCTTGAAAAAACTAGAAAATCAAAAGAATCGAAAAAATAAATTTGCCGAAAGAAATATTTTTTTAAGTGAGCATAGTAGATATGGACTGCCGGAAGAATCGAGAATGAAGGAATATATCAACGCGTTTATTAATGATGCGGATGGAAAATTTTCTCTAAATATAATTGATAATGAAAGCACTTGGGTCTGGTATTATGGATTATTAGGCGACATGAAATATAATTACTTAAGATGGGCAGTGACAACTATTTTTTTTATCGCTTTTTTCGAGATTCTTTGCCGCGTCAAATGGGGCGGATGTTATCGGAAAATTTTTGTTATTGAAAGGCTTATTTAACAATGAAAGTTTCCGTTATAATCCCGATTTATAATGCCGCGGCTACTATCGCGGCCTGCCTCAAGAGTTTAGCGCTCCAGGACCGGATACCTGATCAAATCCTGCTTGTTGATAATGGGTCTAAAGATGATACAGTTAATATAATTAATAAGTTTATCGAGGAACATAGAAGTTTAAATATTGTCTTGTTAAAAGAAGATAAAAAAGGGGCTGGCTGCGCGAGGAATAAAGGCTTAAAATCCGCGCAAGGAGATATTGTCGCGTTTACTGATTCTGACTGTATTGTAGAAAAAAAATGGCTGGAAAACATATTGTGTAAGTTTGAGCAAACCAATGCCGACGCGATCGGCGGTATGGTTAAGATATATCAACCGAAAACCTGTTCTGAAAAGCTGCAGGCATTATCTTGGGATCTGCACCCGGCATATATAGATAGTTTTATTGAATATCCCTGGCAGCCTTTGTTCGGTAAAATGCTGGGAACTTTGAATTGCGCGTTTCGCAAGCATGTTTTTGAGAAAATCGGAGGTTTCGATGAAGAGCTTAATATATCCGGCGAAGATATGGATTTTACACTCAGGGCATTTTCAGCCGGTTTTAAAATCCTGGTTTGGTCAAAAGATGTATTGGTGTATCATATGCCCCGCGCTAAATATTTTTCTTATTTAAAACAGATATTTGAGTATCGGATCATATTGCCGTTTTTATTGAAGAAACATTTTAATAATATTTTGCTGATTGATCTGCCGATATTCGGGTTGAAAAAGTTTTCTTTCCCCTGGGGCGTTGCTTTTACCCGAGAGTTTCTCGGGATACTTTTTTTACTATTTATTGGTGTTTTTTTTCAAATCAACGTGGAGGTGCTAAGTCTAATTATTTCCCTTTTGTTTTTAAAGGTTAGTTTTTATATAATATCGCGAAGGAATTTCTTAGAACAGAAAATAGGGGCTGGAGAGATTGTCGTTATGATATTTTTAGAGTTTATAAAAAAAAGTGTTTCTGAATATGGAAGGCTCTATGGAGTCATAAAGTATAAATCTGTTTATTTGTAAGGGAGTTAATTATGAAAAAATTTTTAGTATTTTTGCTGATTCTTAACGCTGTTGTCTGTGTTTCTGGTTTTGGCGCGGATAAAAAAATAGTGGAGGAACGCGGCGGGCGGACTAAAGTAGTAAAATATAATGATGGGTCTTGGGAGCTTCTCGTGGACGGGAAGCCCTTTTTTATTAAAGGAGTTATCTTTTGTCCGGTCAAGATCGGTGAGTGGCCGCAAGAGGCTACGATGCGGGACTGGATGTATTATGATGATGATAATGACGGCCGCAATGATATCGCCTGTCAAACATGGGTGGATAAAAATAAAAATAATAAGCAGGACGCTGATGAGAAGCTGGTGGGTGATTTTGAGCTATTAAGAGAGCTAGGCTGCAATGTTATAAGATTATATCATGTGGCTTCAGATAGTCCTTTGTTAGGCCAACTCTATAAAACAAACCCGAGTACAGAATTGCAATTTGATCATAAGGTAAATAAGGAATTATTACGTTCTCTATATGCTGATTATGGAATAAAAGTGATGGTCGGTAACTTTTTGGGTTCTTGGACGATCGGATCCGGGGCTTCCTGGGAAGAAGGGACAGATTATACTAATCCTGCGCATCGGGAAAATATAAAAACATCAGTAAGGGCAATGGTCGAAGATAATAAAGATGAACCCTATGTACTGATGTGGGTTTTGGGAAATGAAAATAATATTGCTACCTGGTCAAAGTGCAATGCCAATAAGCAGCCGGAAGCTTACGCGAAATTGGTTGGGGAAATAGCGGATATGATCCATCAAATGGATCCTGAGCATCCGGTGGCGGTTTGTGACGGCGATAATTTTAATACTTTAAAAATGTATGCTGAATACGCGAAAAGTATTGATGTTATTGCCTATAATTCTTACAGAGGGAAATCCGGGTTTGGCGCTTTATGGAAAAACGTTAAAAGAATTTTTGACAGGCCGGTATTTATCTCAGAATTCGGCATGTTTTCATACAATACTAATAAGGGAGAGGATGAACAATTCCAAGCAAACTACATTAGAAATAACTGGAATGATATTGCTTTGAATAGCTATTTTCATATGGGGAAATATAAAAAGTGCGCGGGTAACTCCCTGGGCGGAGTGGTTTTTGATTGGATAGACCGTTGGTATATGGACGGCAATCCCCAGGAACATGATTTAGGTACAAGAAGCTGGGATAGTCCGGATAAATTGCTGCATGAGGAATGGTTTGGGATAGTATCAATGGGCAATGGGGATGATCCGCTTATGCGGCAAAAAAAAGCAGCCTATGATTATTTAAAAAAAGCATGGAATTACAAAAAATCGGATTAATAACATGAATGATTTTATTTCAGTAGTTATACCGGTATACAATGATAAGGAAAATCTAAAAAAGTCATTGGAAGCGCTTTTTAAAACAAAGGCTGAAAATTTCGAGGTTATTGTCATAGATGATGCTTCGCTTGACCGTCCGGAATCAGTTGTAAGTAATCACCCGTGTAAATTTATTAAATTAGCTCTAAATCAAGGACAGGCAAAAGCCCGTAACGCGGGAGTTGCCCAAGCGAAAGGGGATATTATCCTGTTTACAGATTCAGATTGTATTGTAATGGATGATTGGGTAAATGTGCTATCAGCTGAGCTTTTAAGATCAAATAAAGCAGATGAATCGGTGATGGCAATCTGCGGCAAAATAGTATCGAATTCAGGGTTTATTGAGTCGGCGCACGCGTATGCCGGATACGCGTATGTCCAAGAAGGGCCGCGAAGAAGCATGAAATATTTAAATACAGCCTGCGCGGCAGTGTTTAAAAAAGCATTTTTAGAAGTAGGCGGGTTTTCAGAAGATCTAAGAGTTACAGAAGATCCGGAGCTGGCGTTGAAATTAACCGGACGCGGATATAAAGTGATTTTTGAGCCAATGGTTTCGGTTTTTCATGAGCATGGGATCAATAATTTCCGTAAGTTCGCGCGAAAACATAAAAACTGGGGCAAAAGTTTGGGAATAATGCTGGAAAGAAAGTATCCTAAGCGGATAGGTAATTGTTTGTTTTTGCTGGAACATCCCTGGATCCATGTTTTTTTGATCGTTCCGCTGGCTCTGCTTACGACGATCAAGATCATGCTTTATAATTTAAGATATAGTTTTAATGTTCTGCGATACGGCTGGCTGATCTTTATCGGTAAGATATTTTTTCGGTGGGGAATTTTTTTAAAGGTACTGCATGAATATCATAAATGAAAGTTGCTTTAAGCAAATAGATAAACAGTATCATGAAGATGATAATGTTGTGGCAACATATGATAAAAGGATCACTAATTCATATAAACTTGAGCATAAATATTTCACTTTAGATCTTTGGATTAAAAAACTTAAACAAAAAAAGTTTAAAACAATTTTAGATTTTGGCAGCGGAACAGGTACGGCGACTATAAAGCTTTTGAGTAATAAGCTGAAAGCTGTGTCTGTTGACGCTTCAATGAAAATGATGAAAAAGCTGCGGTTTAAAGCCAGGGCCGTTCAGTTAAGCCCGAATTGTATAATCGCGGATGTAGAAAGCCTTCCGTTAAAAAGTCAATGTTTTGATGGAGTAATATGCATGGGGGTATTACATCATTTGCCGAATAAAAGAAAGGCGATAGAAAACCAGATAAGTGTTTTAAAAAATAATGGCTGCGTGTTTATTTCAGAACCGTTTAAGCATAAGCCGCGGGTTTCTTATGTGTATCATTTGCTTGCAAGAGTTGGCCGGTTTTTAGCGCGGCTTTTTATAATAAAAAGGCATTCGCGCACAAAAGAAAGTGATTTAACCAGCAAGGATCTGATTTTAATAAGAAGTGTGTTTGAAGAACATGGTTTTAGCTGCACAGTGCGATTATTGACTTATTGGCCTTTGATTTGCGCTTGTGTGCCGGAAGGGATTATGCTGCCGATAATAAAGTTTTTAAATAAAACTCAAGTAGGAAGAGTCAGAGGGGATACTGTCATCATTATTGCAGAGAGGTAATATGAAAGATATATCAATAATTATTGTAGGGACAAATGAAAAAGAATTTGTCAGGATCTGTTTAAATTCAATAAAAAAGAGCAAGACTTCTTATTCTGTGGAAACGATTTTAGTGGATAATGGGTCAACTGATGACACATCCGAAATGGTAAATAATGATTTTAAGGACGTGCGCTTAATCCGGAATGAAAAAAAATTAGGCTATATTTTTAATAATAATATGGCAATGCAGCACGCCTCAGGCAGGTATATACTGCTTTTGAACTCAGACATAGAGCTGTATGAAAACACATTACAGGGCGCGATTAGTTTTATGGATAAAAATCCGGACGCTGCTGTTTGCGGGTGTAAGCTTGTTTTTGATGACGGGACGCTGCAGTTAAACTGCCGGAGATTTCCTACACCGCTGACTTATTTATCGCGGCTTCCGCATTTTTTTCACTGGGTCAAATTTGCTAAAAAATTTGCCAAAAATAGAATTGTTTCCAGATACCTGATGCGGGACTTTTCGCATGAAGAAACCAGGAAGGTCGATTGGCTTGTATCCGCGTTTTTTTTAATGAGAAAAAAAGCCATAGATGATATCGGGATTTTTGATAAAAAACTGATGCAGCCTTTTTACCTTGAAGACGTTGAGTGGTGTTTTCGCGCGCATTTGAAGGGCTGGAGTGTTTATTATGTGCCTGAAATTTGCGCGGTTCATTATTACCAGAGAGGCAGTGTGAAGAAATTTAATAAACTAAGTATAGTGCATCTGGTAAATATCCTTAAATTTTTCAATAAACATGGTCTATCAATGCTGTTTAGAAGACATAGAGGCCCAAAAATATGAAGGTTTTACTCTTGAATTCTCCCTGGGTCAATAATGACACAGAATATGGGATCAAGTCAGGTACTCGCTGGGCAGCGGTCAGAAAAAAAGATAGAACAATGCCGTATTTCCCTTTTCCGTATTTTATGGCTATGGCCAAAACATATCTAATAAAAGCAGGGATCGACGCGCATATTAAAGACGCGGTTGCTGAGGAACTCTCGGGTGAACAATGCCTTGAATTTGTAAGGTGTATGAAACCGGAGGTGCTGCTTATTGAGGTCTTTACGCCTTCGATCTATATTGATCTGTCTTTTGCTAAGCAAGCCAAAGAACTGAGTTCCTGCTTTATTGTATTTTGCGGAGCGCACGCGACGGCTTTGCCTGAAGATATGCTGAAAAATGATTTTGTCGATTTTGTTCTATTGGGAGAATATTCAGATAGCTTAAGGCAATTATGTCAACAGCTGTCCGGGCCTGATCCTGAATTCGCGGCTATTGGCGGCCTGGGCTACAAAGACAAAGGCCGTATTGTTATAAATTCTTTTCAGAATTCCCGCTCTGATTTTGACGCGGTAGTTTATCCCCAAAGGGATGAACTACCCATGGAAAAATATAATGAGCCTTTAAGTAAAAACCATTCCAATGCCAAAATTGTAACAAGTAGGGGATGTCCCTACGCGTGCATGTTTTGCGTGGAACCTTTGCTCTATAAAAAAAATTACCAGCAGAGATCAATAGATAATATTATTGCCGAGATCAAAATGCTGCAGGAAATGTATGGCATAAAAGAGATAATTTTTGATGACGCTTTATTTACGATCTCCCGCGCCAAACAAATTGCCAAGGCAATTCTGGAGAATAAAATTGATATTGCCTGGTTATGCTGGATCGATTGGAACATCAGCTTTGATGATCTTAAACTTATAAAAGAGAGCGGTTGTATTGCTGTAAAATTCGGAATAGAATCCGCGGATTTTAAAAAGGTTAAGCTTATCGGAAAAAATCTAGAGCCCGAGAAATTAGAACAGCTTATAAAAAACTGTAAAAAATTAAAAATATTGGCACATGCTTCTTTTATGCTTGGTTTGCCTGGTGAAACCAGGAAATCGTTACAGGATACGGTAGATTTCGCGTTTTCCTTAAATCTGGATTCCTGTCAATTTACTATTGCTACTCCTTTGCCTGGTACTGCTTTTTATGAAATGGCAGTTAAAAATAAGTGGTTGATAACCGATGATTGGGCGAAGTTTGATAGTTTGCAGAGTTGTGTCCTTAAATATCCGGGTTGTGATCCGGAAGATGTGGTTAGGGCAATGGAACAAGTAAGGCAAAGAAAAATAAGGCTGTTTTTCAGCAATCCATTGCTGGCACTCAGATATATTTGGAAAATATTCAAATTAAAAGGGGTTAAAGGGTTTGGCAAAGAGGTAATAACTAAAGGAAATTTTGTTTTGAAATCCATGCTGAGATTGAAATGAAGTGTATTGATGGTATAAAATTTGTGTTTCGTTCAAGAGGGCTAAAAAAAGGGCTTGCCAGAATATGGTTTATTCTGCGGCGGTTCGGCTTTACGCCTTTTAAACAGGTAAAATGTCTGAAATACTATATAGCATTACTGCGAAAATATCAGATAAGAGCAAACTTTTTTATCCCTGCTGTGATCATAAAAAAATACAGCAAAACGATAAAGGGGTTAAACGCGGATAGTATAGAATGGGGTATTCATTCTGACGCGCATACTGATCTGTCCGTGTTAAGTGAAAATGAGCAAAAACAGCATGTTTCGAACGCGATAGAAATTTTCGATAGGCTCGCGATCCCTTTTTTGGGGTTTCGCGCGCCCTATTTAAAGATCAATGAAAAAACCCTGGAGGTTTTAGCCCAAGAGAAGAGATTTCTCTATGATAGTAGTTGGACCGTATTGTGGGAGCAGATCTATGATGAAAGAAGATATTCTTATTCCTGGGCAGCAAATTTTTATAAACCAAAACTTAGCTGTTTGCAAAAGTCAAAGCCGTTTAAGGTGAATAGTATTTTGGAAATACCTGTGTCTTTGCCTGATGATGATATTTTAGTAGATAGAGATAAAATGGATGTACAAGAAGTGTCGCGAATGTGGAGCCAAATGCTTGAAGCATGTGTTAAAAGAAATGAATTGTTCGTATTGCAGCTTCATCCTGAACGTATATTTGATGTTGCTGAAGCATTGGAAGATTTGATAAAAAAAGCGAAAACATTTGATCCTCCGATATGGATCACCACTTTAGGTGATATTGCCAAATGGCATAAAGATGAGTTTGATAATAATAAGCCTTGGCCTGATCCTTATGAGGCGGCATTATGTATCAGCGGCGATATTGATACATTGACAATATTTGATTTTCTCGATAGACTGAGAACGTGGTAAAACTATTTAAAAACATTTTATTCATTAACATTTACTTTAAAATTCATTAATTTTATGAATGGAAATAAATTCCAGCTTATAATAAAAAAGGTCATTGACATATTACTCGGGTGTGTATTGTTAGTATTAACAGCGCCGGTTTTTATTATTATAGCCGCGGCGATTAAGCTTAATTCTAAAGGTAAGGTGATCTTTAAGCAAGAGCGGATTGGAAAAAATAGAAAAAAGTTTAATTTTTATAAATTTCGCACTATGGATGAAAACTGCGGCGATACACTGCACAGAAAAACCATACATTTTTTAATGACTAATGATATTCAACAGGTCAAGGCCAAGAAAGAATTATTTAAATCCGCGGATGATCCGAGAGTGACTGCTGTGGGTAAATTCCTGCGTAAGTGCAGTTTGGATGAATTGCCGCAGCTTTTTAATGTTATAAAAGGCCAGATGAGTTTGGTCGGGCCAAGGCCGGCTATTGAGTATGAACTGGAGTATTATGATGAAATTATGCTCAAAAGATTCTCGGTTATGCCCGGCATAACCGGTTTGTGGCAGATAAGCAGCTGTCCAAAATTTAATTATCGGCAAATGGTTAAAATGGATCTATTTTATATTAAAAACTGGTCACTGCTGCTGGATCTTAAGATTTTTTTAAAAACTTTCTTAGTTGTTTTTAAAAAAAGAGGAGTAACTCTCTAGAAAATGAGGTGAAAATGGTTAATGTCGGATTGATTGGTTATGGTTATTGGGGGCCGAATTTAGCTAGAAATGTTTATGGGGATTTTGACTGCGAACTTAAATGGGTTTGCGATGTATCCGCAAGCCATTTAAAGTTATGTAAAAAGCGATACCCGCATGTTGAGGTTACCAGAGACTATACGCGGCTGCTTAAAGATAAAACATTAGACGCGGTGGTCATATCTACCCCTTTCTTAACGCATTATGAAATAGCCAAAAAAGCGCTTTTAGCGGGAAAACATGTTTTAATCGAAAAGCCCTTTGTGCACAGCATTAAAATGGGGGAAGAACTTATTAATATCGCAAAGAAAAACAAACTTGTTCTTATGATTGGATTCACGTTTTTGTATAGTCCTCCTGTGTTGAAAATAAAAAAGTTAATTTCCGATAAAGAATTAGGGCCGATCATGTATATTAATTCTACCCGGGTCCACTTTGGACATTTAAAACAGAAAGAAAGCGTGGTTGGTGATCTAGCCTCACATGATCTATCCATCATCTTATTCTGGCTGAAATTTAAAAAATGCCTGGTTAGCTGCTCCGGAAGCGATGGTTTTAAGCGGGGCGCTCCTGATACAGCTTATATTGAACTTAAGATGCCGAATGGGGCAGGTGTTTATATATTTGTGAGCTGGCTTGCTCCGATCAGAATGCGTAATATGTTAATTACAGGCAAGAAGAAGATGGTGTTTTTTAATGATACAAGGAACACAGAAAAAATTAAAATTTATGATCAGAGCGCGCATATCGCGAATCCAACTAGTTTTGGTGAATATCAGCTTACCTATAGAAAAGGAGATATAAACTCGCCCTATTTAGACGCGGATGAGCCATTGGCTAAGGAAATAAGTGATTTTGCGACTAGTATTAAGCAGTCTAAATCTCCGCGAAGTGACGGGCAGTTAGGCTTAAAAGTGATTAAGCTGCTTGAGGGAGCACAATTATCCTTAAAAAAACAAAAGACTGTGAGCGTGGAATTGTGAACAATATGATCTATGAAAATGTGAGTATCGGTAAAAACACAATTACAGATACTCCCTGCATTTTAGGCATGCCGCCAAGAGGAAAAACCCCAGGTCAATTACCATTAAAAATCGGCGCGAATTCGCGGATTAGGTCATTTACTGTTATTTACGCGAACACGAAAATCGGTAGAAATTTTGAGACTGGAATAAGGACAACTATTAGAGAAGATAATATTATCGGTAATAATGTCAGGATCGGTACGTCCAGCATATTGGAATGGGGAAATAGGATCGGTAATAATGTTAGAATTCATAGCAGATGTTTTTTAGAAATGGCACGTATAGAAGATGATGTTTTTGTTGGCCCCGGGGTTATAATGACAGATGATATTCATCCGCCTTGCCCGAAGTATAATTTGTGTAAAGCAGGCGTAGTGATCAGAAAAAACGCAAAGATCGGGGCGGGAGCGATATTGCTGCCAGGGGTTAAGATCGGAAGAAATGCTTTGATCGGAGCAGGCTCTGTGGTGACAAAAGATGTTAAGGCTAATGAAGTAGTCGCGGGTAATCCGGCCAAAGTTATAAAAAAAATCAAAGATCTAAAATGTATAAAAGGGTATTTTTCCAGGCCATACAACTGGTAGAATCTGCATTATTAATGGGTTGAGCATTATAGGTTTTTTTGGAGGCTGATCATGAAGCGTGTACTGGCTGCTGTTTTCCTGATATATATTTTTATAAGCTGTTTATCGGCTCAGTGTCTGGCGGTTGACTCTTATGAAGGGAGTTTTACTTATATTATCGGCCCGGGAGATGAGCTGGAAATAAAGGTTTGGCGTCACCCTGATTTAACAACCGAGGTAAGAGTAAGACCGGACGGTAAGATTTCATTTCCTTTAATCAATGAGATTTTCGCGGCCAATCTTACCCCGGAACAGCTAAAACAAAAAATAGCGCGAGATATTAGTAATACCATAAGAGATCCGAATATTATCGTAAATGTAAAAAGTTTTAAGAGCAAGAAGATCTTTGTCTTGGGAGAAGTTAATATTCCGGGAGTATATCCATATGAAGGACGAGCCACGGTATTAGAAGCGATCAGCAAGGCGGCTGGTTATAAAAAGGACACCGCGGCTTTAAAAAGTGTAATTATTATAAGCAGAGGTTATACCTCAAAGCCGGAGGCTAAGCGCGTAAATGTTTGGGATATTATCCATTCCGCGAAAGTTGAAAATGATATAGTGCTCGATGCCGGAGATGTTGTTTTTGTTCCGACTACATTTATTGCCGACGTGAACACTTTTATTGATCAGTTTTTTACTAAAACAGATCCTGTTTTAAAATATTATCTGGACATTATTGATATTGATCAGAGAACTCCAGCAGGGAGATCGCGATAGTGAGTGGAGTAATAATAAGTACTTTTAAAAGAAGAAAATTTTTTATAATCGTATTATTTTTTGGCTTAGTTGTTTATTCAACAGCTAAGGAACTATATGACGGTTATTATGAAGCAAAGACTGTTATCATGATCGATTATAAAAAAAGTCCTACTTCGGCTGAAAGCAGTTATCAAATGGCTGAACAAGTAGTTGGAGCCGTAATGGTAAATATGCAGCTGCTTAAAAGTCCTGAGGTTTTAAGGAGTGTAGTGGAAGATCTGCGCTTATATGAAGAGGTAAAAGACTTTGTTAAGTTTGCCGGATTCAAATTTGACCGGCCCAAAAGCAGAGAAAATAAAATAAGAATAATGCAGGAAATATTGGATAAGAAATTGATAAAAGTAACATCCGCGCCGTTCACAAATATTATTAATATCACGGTTAGACATAAAAAAGCGGAAGTAGCGGCAGATGCAGCGAATACTTTAGTTAATAATTATAAAAAATGGGTTGTGGAGCTTAGTCATCGCGAAGTTGATACATTGATTGAGTATTTAAACCGCGAAGTTACGCTTGCTTTTTCAAAGCTGAAAGAGTCAGAGGAAGAATTAAGGAAATTCGAGGAAAAAAATAAAATAGTTTATTTGCCGCGGGAAATGGATGATTATATTAAAAAAAAGGAGGGTTTGGAAGAGAAATTACAACAGTCCCAGATAGAAGAGGACGCGGTCATTGATCAAATAAAGCTGTTAAAAAATAAACTTAATACCCTGACCGATAGCAAAAGTGATAAGGTTGCCAAAACGACATATTCTGTTACAGCGGTTAATAATCCTATTATTCAAGCTTATGAAGAACAATTAATGTCTCTTAAGATAGAGATGAGCCGTTTAAAAGAACTTTATGCTGATGAAAGCATTCAAGTAAGATATATGCAGGCGAGAATTATTGATCTTGAGGTAAAGATTGATAAAACTATCGTTCAGCTGTTTAAATCGGAATTTTCTTTAGCGACTCTAAATCCGGTGTACGAAGAATTGGTCATGGAGATAATGCGGAAAGAGACGGAGGCTGTTTTTGTAAAAGCGGAAAAAGCAGTTATCATCAAATCTTTAGCGCTGCATGAAGATAAACTCAAAAGCTTTCCGCAAAAGCAGATGGAATTAGCAAGCTTGAACCGCCAGGTAAAATATCAGGAGGAAGTATATTTTTTATTGCTGGAAGAACAGAAGAAGGCACAGCTTCTCAGAACAAAAGACACCAGAGAAGACATAAAATTAATCGCCCCTGCCTTGGTACCTTTAAAAACTAATTTTAGATTTATTAAAACATTAGTAAGATGGTTTTTCGCTTTTTTATTTTCCGTGTTTTTTGCTTTTATTTTAGATCTTAAGAGGCTATGCGGTGCTTATTCTGGAAAAAATTAGACCTGGCAGCGGCTTCCTGCAGGCATTATTGGCGGGATTGTTTCTTTTTATCGGCATTGGCCTTATCTATTGTGATTTATGGGGATTAGGGCTCGGGCTTATTCTTGGAGTTATCGGGCTGTTCTTTATTTATTGGGATGTAAAAAAAACAGTCCTTTTCTTGATAGTATTAGCTCCTATTTCCAGATTTCCTTATTTGACCGAGCATCTCGCAGTCATTAAATTCATACTGTTTAGTGTGGTTTTTATAGCGTGGTTGATTAAAAAAGAATTTAAAATTAAGGATCTATTGCTCAGCACTCCTCTAACAATAATTTTTGCCGTATTTTCCCTTTTAATTCTAATAAACATGTCGATTGCTTCTAATTTTGCTTACGCGTTGCCGATAGTTATTACTCATTTTATAGGATTTTCATTTTTTTATGTATTCATAGATTTGTTTCATGATGAAGATTTTTTAAAAAAAGCATTTAACTTCATGCTGATTTTAGGTGTGCTTATTGGTTTGCTCGCGTGCCTGCAATATTTCATAGTGAAATACAGGATATTTCTTAATATAATGAGTATTTTTCTGCCTAAAAGTTTTGACATTGGATTACAGTTACAGCCTATGTATCAATTTTCTCAACAGGGATTTCGGAGTATCGGGACTTTTTTCCATGCTAATATGTTAGGGATATATTTGTCTATGATTTTCCCTTTGAACCTGGTATTTTTAATCACTGCCTCAAAAAAATGGAAGAAACTGTTTTTAACAATAGGGTTGATCTTAATTGTTTCAGGCATATTTTTCAGTAATTCAAAAGGGGCAGCTTTGAATATACTGATCAGCTTAACATTCATCATAATAGTTTTTAGGAAAAAGATATCTAAAGCCTGGCTATTCTCGGTTTTAGGGATTTTTCTCGTAATATTGTTTTTCTACTACAACAATTTCCAAACATATTACCGGATTAGCCAGGGGATTAGCTCCAGACAAATAATTTGGCATAATTCAGTCAGCTTATTAATCGAAAGGCCTTTCTGGGGATGCGGATTGGGAAATTTTTTTAATGAATACGTAGGCAGGTTTGGATTGATTAGCCTGAAGGATTTTAGAATAGCATTAGCAAGTATTGTGATCGATAGAAATATGTCGATTTTACAATCCTATACCGGCCATAATGTTTTTTTAAATTACGCGGTGGAAATGGGAATATTCGGGGCAGGCTTAATAGGATATTTTTATTTTCTCTATTTAAAATTATGCTTTAACTGCTTGAAGCTAAGAGGCATTATGAATGATTTTGACTTTGAGATATTAGTCGCTTGTACTGCCATGGGCATGGGTAATTTCGCGCATAGTTTTTTCGAAACAATAACAAATTTTTATGCTTTATCGCTGTCTTTTCCGTTTATAATTATGATCGCGGGCGGGATGTGGATAGTTTCTAAATATAAAACACGGACACTTACTGACAAATGAAAATTTCCCATAATATTAAATCTATTTTTCAAAACAGTTTTTGGATTTTTCTTTCAAAGATTATAATCCCTGCTTGTTTTTTTATTTTAACCGTGGTGATCGCCCGAAGGCTTGGCGCTTATGCTTTGGGGAATTGTGCTTTTGTTTTAACTTTATTTTATGTCTTCGAGCTCATTTGCTGTTTAGGGATGGATAATCTGGTTATAAGAGAAGTAGCTAATGATAATCAAATTGCTGAAAAGTTCCTGTCTTCCGGAGTGATCATAGGATTTTTTTCCGCTTTTGTTTGTTATTTTTTAATGGTGGGAATTACTTTTATCGGACAGTATCCCTTATTGACAAAAAAGTTAATTTTTATCATTGGCGTCGGCTTGTTTCCGGGGTTTATTAATTATTTAGCCGAGTCGATATTTATCGGGCTGGAAAAATCCAAATACCTTTTTTTTGGTGTGCTTATAAAAGCAATCGGGATATTGCTCTTTAGTTTATTCTTTGTACTTATTGGGTGGAAACTCTATGGGGTTATGTTAGCGATAGTTATCGGCTACATCCTATCAGCTGTTTTTTTGATTGGTTGTTTCCTGCGTGAAAAAATAAAAATTGATAAAATCATAGATAAAGAATTTATAAAAAAGTTTAAGGATGTTTTTTCCACATTTTTTTTGATAAATATTTTAGTCAGTATTTTTTATGCTGTTGATATTATTATTATTTCTAAAATCGTTAGCATTGAAGATGTGGGTATTTATAGCATCGCTAAAAGGGCGGTTCGCATGGGGTTTGTGTTTGTCTTTAGTATTGTTACCGCTTTATTTCCAATTATCTCTAAAACAATTTTTTCTAAAAGAAATGATTTCCGGATAATTTACGGAAAATCATTAAGGTTGATTTTTCTTCTGAGTTTTGGTTTAACGATGATTCTAATATTGATCTCAGCGCCTTTTATTTTGTTTGTGTACGGAGACGCTTACTCTAAGGCTATACAGCTATTTAGAATATTGTCGTGTAATATAATTTTTTTAAGTTTGTCATTTCTTTTTTCGCGCTTTATAATTTCTGCCGGGCAGCAATCAAAGGATCTGCTGGCATTAGGATTGAGTTTGGGATGTCTGTTTATCTTAGCGCCGGTTTTTACTTATAAATGGGGGATTACAGGCATGGCTTACGCGAGTTTAATCGCGCAGATTATTTTATGCGGCATACATTATTATATATTAAAACAGTATGTAATCGTAAATTTAAAGGAGTGATATGAAAGTAGACTTTATAAATTTAAAAAAACAAAACGCTTGTTTGAGTAAGCAATTGCTTGGAGCTGTAAAAGAGGTGATAGCATCCACGGAATTTATTTTAGGTGAGCAGGTGCGGCTTTTTGAAAAGGAATTCGCCGAATATTGCGGCGCGAATTATGGGATAGGAGTTAGTTCCGGTACTGACGCTTTATTTTTAACCCTGCTTAGCCTGGGAATTGGAAAAGGAGACGAGGTCATCTGCCCTGTTTTTACTTATATCGCGACAGCGCTTAGTATTTCTTATACAGGCGCTAAACCGGTGTTTGTTGATATTGGAAAACAGTCTTTTAATATTGATGCTGAGCAGATAGAGAAAAAAATAACAAAAAAAACAAAGGCAATTATAGTAGTGCATCTTTACGGCCAAGCGGCAAACATGGCACCGATACTTAAGCTGGCGAAAAAATATAAACTAAAGGTTATTGAAGACTGTGCTCAGGCTCATGGAGCGGCATGGCGCAGCAGCAATGGTAAGTGGCAGAGGGTCGGGGCAATTGGCGATGCCGGCTGTTTCAGTTTTTATCCGACTAAAAATTTAGGCGCTTGCGGGGATGCCGGCATAGTGCTGACTAATAGTAATATTGTTAGAAAAAGGCTGCTTGTGCTGCGGGATCAGGGAAGAAAGGGTAAGAGTAGAAATTTGCATTATATTAAGGGGTATAACTGCCGATTAGATTCAATCCAGGCCGCGATGCTGAGGGTTAAATTGAAAAATTTGGATAAATATAATAAATTAAGGGTACAAAAAGCTGACTATTATAGCAGGCTTCTAAAAAATCATCCAGGCATTATAGTGCCTTTTCAGCAGGATTACAGTAAAGATGTATATTATAATTATAGTGTATTGGTAAACAGCAGAAACCGGATTAAAAACGAACTTTTGAAAAAAGGCGTTCATACCAGTATTAATTTTTCTCCGGCGCTGCATTTACAAAGAGCTTATAAGGAATTAGCGCATAAAAAAAACGATTTCCCCCAAGCGGAAAAGGCAGCCCGAGAAATTTTATGTCTGCCGCTGTATCCGGAATTGCCTGACGCATCCGTGAAGTATGTCGCGGAAAATTTAAAAATTGCCGCGCGGAACTAGCTGGAAGCCAGCCGCAAGGTTATGTCCGGGAACTTGCTTTTTATGCTCAGATATGATATGTTAGGCAATGTCAATTAGCGTATATCGCGGAGGAATGGCTGAGCGGTCGAAAGCGGCGGTCTTGAAAACCGTTGTACTGCAAGGTACCGTGGGTTCGAATCCTACTTCCTCCGCCAGAAATAATGCCCCTGAGTATTTTACTCAGGGGTTTTTTTATTGTACGAGGAAGTAGGATGAGAACCCAAAAAGGGGTATTGAAGGGGAAAGACTGTTTCCCCTTCTCGGCGAGATGCGCTTGCCTGCGGAAGGAAGGGGTATCTAAGGGGAAACTATAAGAGTTTCCCTTTAGGGAGTGAGTGGACCGCAGCGAAGCGAAGGGAAACGACACGACGGGTTCGGCGAAGCGAAATTCCTACTTCCTCCGCCATTTTTCGTAAAACGAAAAATGGCGAGATCTCGCCCGCCGCAAATCGGCGAGGCGGATCCGCCAGAAAATAGAAAATCCCTGTCTGAAAAGATGGGGATTTTTTTTAAGGATACTGAGGGAATTGTAGGATTCAAGTAAAAAAATGTTTTAGGAGGGAAGAACGGAACGTTGCCTCTTTATTATAACAAAATAAGCAATGCTTGAAATGTAATATTCTTGCGAATCATTTCCAATGCGGGTTTTGAATTGGTACTTTGTTTTTGCGACTTGTTTAAGTGCAAGTATATTGCTCAATTATAAAGGGGACGGTTGTCCCTATATACTCTATAAAACGAAAAATGGCGAGATCTCGCCCGCCGCAAATCGGCGAGGCGGATCCGCCAGCTTTAATAACATGAATTATTTATATATTCTTTTAAACGAAGCAGGGACTCGAACTTATACTGGAGTCGCAGAAGATGTTGAGAAGCGGCTTCAGCAGCATAATAGCGGCTTCAGCAGCATAATAGCGGCAGAGTAAAAGCATCACTTCCATACAGGCCCTATAAAGTAATCCACATAGAGCAGTTTTTAACCCTAAAAGAAGCGCGTCAAAAAGAAAAATTCTATAAGTCAACTACTGGCCGTAGAGTTATAAAAGAAAAGTTTTTTAAAGAGGGCGGGGAGTGAACATCTGAGTACTGCTCTGCTTCCCCAGAGCAAACGGAAGAAGTGAACGACGAGGACGCAATCCCAGTTTACCCTCCATAGCTTTAGTGAAGGAGTCATCAATAATCTAACAGCCTAATTACAGCTGTATATTTTTTGAGTCCTTATTTGCATCATAACTAACGTTAGGGTATACTTTAATGTTCTTTTGTTTGTGCGTGTGGATACATGAGTTAAAGATTTAATCTGTTGGCAGCAATAGGAATAAAAAATGCAAAAATCTCCAAAAAAATTTTTAAAATGTATAGCAGTATGTCTTATACAAGTTTTAGTGCTGTCAAATTGTAACGCTCTTGCTTTGGCTAACACTGGCTGCCAAGCATATGATACCTTGGCTCCAACACTCACAGTAAATATGCCGGCATTTATGCATGCCTACAAAACATCAAGTGATCTTCTCCCCTTAGATCTGCAGGGGGTATCCCTTAAACAAGTCTTATTAGAGTATAACACAAAGGATCAACTAGATGAGCTGATCCGTAACGCTAGTCAGAAGTCCAGTAAAGATCTTTTCCGGGAGCTATCTAATGCGGTTGCGCAAATTGGTTTTGCCAATGTTAGCGCAAAAGAACGCTATCTTTTTATTAAGCTTCTAAGTAAAGGCAAACTGGATTTTCTTTCCGATCAGGTAAACCTGAATCCCTATATATATCAAAGATTGACAAAACTTTTTGAGGATAACAGCAGTATTAGTTTTGCGAGTATCGCAAAAGAGATGTTGGCCGCAGAACTTGATTCCGGAAATACGAATTTACCTTTAGACGCACAGCGTATATCGGGTATGCCGAAGATTCTACTTGTAGGGCCTTATCGTTCAGAACTAGGTGATCGTGAAATTGGAGCATTTCTTTCGCCTCCGTTAGGTGTGCACAGGATTGCTTCTTTTGCCCGTCAGTTTGGAGTTCAGGCAGATGTTTATGATATTGATTTGCTGGGTATTGAGGGATTAATCGAAAAGGTTAAAAAAGAAAAATATGATTTTATTATGTTTAGCGTATATCATCAGACAATTGCCAATGGTTTAAATGGAATTCATCAGGTTAAGCAGGCATTCCCGGATGCAATTATTGTTGCTGGTGGACAGGGTATTATTGATAGGGGGCCGATAAACAATGTTGATTTTATTTTTAAACACGCGCCTGTTGATATTATGGTTCGCGGATTCGGCGAGTTTTCTGTGCTGGATATGGCAGTAAGTCTTGATAAAAATAATCAAAAACATAACGAATTTGATGATATCCCGGGATTGCTGTTTCGCGATAAACGTGCTGCAAAAGCGCAGATGAAATATTCTACAGATGACTTTCGGGTGGTTTCTTATTCGATGGATTATAGTGAAATCCCTCAAGATTTCTATTGGCAGAATAATACAGAGACAATGGGACAACGTGATATTTTAAAAATGGCACGACTTATTACTGAGAGCCATTGCCCGTTTAACTGCACTTTTTGTTCCTCCAGGGTATTTCTCGATATCGCTATTGATGGAATTCAGCCGGTGTTGTATCTTTCTCCGCAGGATTCAATTAATTTACTGAATAAATTTATTGCCGCTCATCCGGAAGTTGAAGCAGTTTATCTGCATGATGATGATTTTTTTCTTAACAAAAAAAGAGTTGCTGAATTTGTCTATTTGATACAGCAGGGCAAATTAAATAAAGACTTGAAGTTTTTTGCTCAGGGGAGAACTGATGATTTAGATAAACCAATGCTGCGCAAGCTTTATGATGTAGGCTTTCGCCTGATCAGTTACGGGCAGGAATCAGGATCACAAAAGATGCTCAATGCTTTGCGTAAAGATAGTGATGTAACTGCTTCCAGCGATATGCTGGCGCAAAGCTATGAAGTTGGCATTATTCCTCATATCAATTTGATATTATTTCCTCCAAAAACAACTCTTGCTGATATTCAGAAAACAGTGGAAATGGCACTGCCTCTAATCGAACAAGGAGCACATATTGCTATCAGCGGACGGGTTCTTGTGCTGCCGGGAGCAAGTATGGCAGAAGAGGGGTATGAGATAGAATATCGATCTTCTGAAATTGCCGCTACAGGAGAGATAATACAGGTTCCATTTCTTTTTAAGCCTGTTGATCCGAGAATGCAGGAAATAGCAGAAAAAGCTGATTCAGTCAGGGATAGCAAGGTTGAGGCATTAAGGAAGCGCTATCCGGAATTAGACCGCCTTCCGCAGCAAATTGACGGCTTAAGTTATTTTTGGGCAGTCTATTCTCTGGCTGATTTGGCAACGGATAAAATAGAATATGTGATCCATCGCCTTATACAGCAGGAGATCAATGAACAACGCCGCGCTAAAAAAACAGCGCGCGCATTTTCTCTGGGAGAAAAAGTGCGATTGCCTGACTTGACGGATATGGAAATTGTTACGGCTCATAATGAGAATAATGCGCAGTTGCTGATTGTTTCCGATTGCCCCTTGCGATGCCGTTTCTGTATTAATTTTGAATTTACCCAAGACGGCGTATTCCGGCATAAATTTTTACAATGGGATGAAGCCGAATATCGCCAATTGCTTAAAAAACTTAAAAAAGCAGGGATTACAGCAGTAACGCTTACGGGCGGAGAACCTTCATATCATCCTAATCTTGTAGATTTTGTGCGGGTTGCAAAAGAAGAAGGGTTAAGAATTAGGATCACGTCCAATGGGTTGGGGCTTAACAAGAAGATCCTGACTGACCTTCAACAGGCAAAACTTGATAACCTGACATTTTCTGTTTTTTCTTTTGATGAGATGCAATATAGAAAAATCTCAGTTCCAGAGCTGGCGCTTATTCAGGATAAGGCGGGCCTGATCGAGCCTGTGCTTGCTGCGATAAAGCAAAACATTAAAGACGCGCTGAGTGTAGGGCTTGATCCTCGATTAAATGTTATTATTACGCGTGATACTTATCCCGATGGAACGCGCCATATCATTAATGAAGCGCGGGCAATGGGTGTGCGGAAATTTCAGCTAAAAGAATTATCCGTAGAAGAAGGTATCCGTTTTACACAGGACCAATATGTGGAAATAGATGAAACGATATTGGGAGAGTTGTTCCCAAAAGTTGATTTTTACAAAAACCCTCGCTTTCAGACCGATGATATGAAAGGATTTGTATCTTACAATGAAGCTGATCCTAATAGTATAGATCTTTCAGTTGTGCTTTTTAGTTTTGAAAAGGCAAAAAGAATGAACACAGTTCGCGATATTTTTGTTAATCCGTTCGCGCCGATTGAGCGTTTTGCCACAAGCGGCCGCGATCCGAAGACAAGCGCCTCGGCATTACTTAAAAACGGAGAATTGATACAGTTAGCGCGGCAAACAGTCCCTGCCGAAGAAAATGGAAAAAATTTAAGGATTGGATTTTTGCATGGGCGTTATCAACCGCCGCATTTTGGGCATCTGGATTTGATCCGCAAAGCTCTGGAGGAAAATGACAAAGTAATAGTTTTGGTGGGAGCGGATAAGGCCGATAGTGAAAAAAATCCTATCCCGCAAGGGGTCCGAGTCCGGGCTTTGCAGACATTTTTCCCGCAGGAGATCATGGAAGGCAGTCTAATAATTGCGTTTAATGATGATATCCAAGAAACAGAGATATTGAAAAATGTGAACTGGGGGCAGCGGTATTATAATTTTGTGAGAGAACTGATGCCCGATGGTAATATAACTGTTTATACAGGCCCTGAAGGGGATAAAGGTTGGTGGGACCGATTTTCTGATGTACAAGTCAAACGTAGCGAAAAAAGATTAAACAATATAAGTGCTACTCAAATTAGAGAGGGAGCTTTGGCAATGGCTCCGGATTTATCTTATCAATTGTTGCGTGAAGCAAGACAGGTTGAGCATGAAAAACCAGAGTTTGAATGGACAGAGTTGCCGGAAATCATTCCAGAGTTTATGGATGACGATGCAATGCATTTTGGAGCGGGAATATGTCTTGAAACAGATTATAATAGGTTTTTTAAACAAGCAATGCCGATGTTATGGGCAGACGGGAATACGGGTTTTGCCCGGCTTGCTGGTTTTCTCTCAAGCTTTGAGACTCCGGGTAGCGGGTTTATCCTTCGCTTGCCCAAGCTAAAACGTGAGCAGTCAGTTTATGCCCCGGGCATGGGACTAGGTATTTGTCCGCAAAAAAGAATTACAGCTCTTGGCGAACAGAAAATTATTGCGCAGGAAGCAGCGCGCGAATTGTTCCCCGATCTTATTGTATCCCCGCAATGGACACAGCAGGAATATGACCACTATATTTATTACCACATTGCCTCAACAGTGCTTTCGTCATTATTTAGCGACATTGTTGCCTTATGGCATCTAAGTGACGAAGAAGTAAAAAAAGGGTTAAGTTTACTTCCGGAAGAAGAACGATATCGCAGTGTGGGATTGCTTGATCTTTACCGTCAGGTAGATTCCAAGCTCAGCGAAGCTACCTTGGAGAAATTTTTTCATGCTTTACTTGAATTGAATATTTCCGAAGACGAGCAGCCTTTGCGCGATCTGGTAGGACAAGAATCAAAGGCATTGGAACAGATCATTGAGCGCTTTAGTATATACGCGAAAAAAGACAGAAAATGGTTTGGAGCTCTTTACAGTCAAAGACTGCTTCACCCGGAACTTAATGATTGGGGAAAGCGTCAGCAAAAAGGAGTAACCTATAATAAGTTTATCAGCGATTTTGGAGGGCGTAATGCCAAGCAAAAAATAAACTCTTTTCTTTTGCATCGCTTTAATTCTGCAATGAACTGGCAAAAACCATTTGATCCTATGGCTAACAGATCTAAAGCATTATTGAATTTTTTAAAGTCACAGGAGGTTATATTTTTCCGCTTTCGCGGATTAGGATTAACAGAGACAGGCCTAAGCACAAAGCAGGAGTTAGAGAGAATCATTGAACAGCTTGAAAAAGACATGGCTAATGAACAATGGTGGGACGATAATCGTGTGGGGTTAGCCATTTCTGCGTTACGGCAATGCTGGGGGCCTATGATAGACGCGTTGCATTTACGAGGATTTATTTCAGCAGAAGAGAGAATGATATATTTACGCTATTATCCTTATCAAGAAAACAGGCGGTTTTACGGTAAACGTTATAATGACACAACTGTTATCGAGCATGCTGAAAGTATGGTATCAAGTACACGCGGAGACATTGCGGAAGCAAGGATCATTGACAAGCATCTTGAACGCAGCCGCAAGTACAGGGCAACGATAAAGACGCATCGGGAATATCCGACTAGCCCCTTGGTGAGTACAGCGTTGATTGCGGAAACGGAAGACGGCAGCCTCTTATTTGAAAAACGCGACGGAAAATTAGCGCTGCCTGAGCGTTTTGTCCTGGCAGACTCATCATTGGAAAATAATGTGGATAAACTAGTTGATGCTTTGGGCATTACAAGAATGAATGACATGCAATTTTTTGATTTTGCAACTGACCCGCAGCGTAATGAAAGGGTGTACGTATACACAGCTGTAGCTAATATAAAGGCGAAAAAATATTCAGCGGGCAAAGCAATTGCCGTATCAAAAGCCGTGATCGACATTGAGCAGATAACTCCGGAACATCGTGAAATTATTCGCAAATATTTATTTGGATATAATGCTGTTTCGCGAGCGCATTATTTAAATAATATGCGGGTTGATCAGGCAACAGGTTCTGTTGTTAAGCAAAGCGTAGATCCTGAACGCGACAAAAGAACGGCTGGTGTGCATGCTGAATTTGCGGGCAATGGCTTGACCCAGCCCTTAATCGCTGCAGATGCGATTATTGAGTATGTGGACGCGGAAGGAGAAGACAGGGGAGTTCTTTTGGTGAAAAGGTCGGGAGATAATCAATGGGCTACGATCGGGGGTTTTGCCAACAGATATGAAAGTGCTGAGCATTCTATTGCCAGAAAAGTTTACGAGAAGATCGGATTCAAAAATATTCAGTTCAAAAAACTATTAAGGTTAGCAACCCATCCCGATCGAGATGAGCGCTTGTATGTTTGGGCTCCGGCTTTTGTTGTTAAAGTTCAGGGAGAACTGCCGCAGCTGAAGCAGGATGTAATCGCATATACTTTTGTCAAGTCAGAGGCAGAACTGGATAAGCTCTTAGCAAGAAAAGATGGGCAAGGGGGTGTTTGGGCTGACCATTATGAAACACTGCGTAACTATTTTAGACAAAAGTCGCGGAACAATAAAAAAGTATTACCTCCTTTTGATTCCTCTGCTGAAGTATTTATAGATAGGGTTGAGGAGTATGAGCTAGGCGCGGTGGAGAAGTCGTTGGGGTTATTGATAGATGCGGCTGATAAAGATGGCATGCTTTTTGACTCTGTATATACAGTGTTGGTAAAGCCTAGTTTAGCTTCGATGTATAATGCCCGGACGCGGACAACAACGCATCCGGTTGTAATTGAGGCAATGATATCCTATCTTAAAAAAAGAGGAGTGCGCCGGATCATTTTCGGAGACGGAGGATTCCATGGCGGGAATATGGAAGAAATTTTTTCGGAATTGGGCCTCTATGATTTGGCCGCAAAATACAATGTTACGTTAGTAGATCTTAATAAATGCAAAGCGTATAACGTGAATATTCCTAGGCGGCCGGGACAGGCATATGAAACAGTTCAATTAGCTGATATGCTTAAAGATATCGATCTTCTGGTTAATATGCCTAAACTAAAAACTCATGGGCAAATGACTATAACCGGAGCCACGAAAAACCTTAAAGGAGTTACAACCCCTTCGCATAAACGTGCGGCGCATCAGTTATTAAAAGGAGAAGTGGAAAAAGATTTTGGCCAAGAAGCAAAGCTGAGCCAGGCAATTGTTGATAATACTGTAGCTGTATCTATGGCAATACCCAAGCAATTGATTGTTGTTGACGGAATTGAAGGAATGGAGGGTTTTGGGCCTACGCATGGGGATATAGTAAAAAGCAAATGTCTTCTTGTCGGAACAAATCCCCTGGTAGTTGATACGACTATCGCAAATATTATGCGGGTCGATCCAAATGAAATCCCTTCGATACGAATTGCGCGTAAGCTTGGTTACTGGAAACCAGAACCTGTTATTAAGGGCTTGGTGGCTATAAATGAGATTGCCCGTAAATTTGTAATGCCGAAAAAACTCACGACAAAAGACTATGGTCATTTTGAAATAGTTGTTCCTGAGGATACGACAGGTATTTGCAGCTCCTGCATGGGAGTTCTGGCAGTTGAATATCAATTAAGTAAGCCGGAGTGGAAGCAAAAATGTAAAGAAAATGGAATAAAATTTGTGGTTTATATTGGAAGAATTGCGCCTCAGGAACCTTTGCCTGAAGGTTATTTACCGGTTTACGTAGGTATCTGCCCGCTTAAATATGCTAAAGCTAAGGGGTTAAAACTAGATGAGCAAAACATGATAAAAGTTTGTGCTCCGGGAACAGCGTCTGTAATGGAGGTTATCAACTCGGTTTATGCCCGAGCCATTGAAACTCGTTTTCAGCTGCAGAATTTGCTTTTACCCACTATCCAAAAAAAAGAAAAAAGCCGCACTATTAGCGAAGAAAATCTTGTTGTAGAATGTGCTATATAGGAATTCCAGGGACACAATACTTAATTATCTAACCACATTTTTCTTAACATAAATTTCAAAAACTCTCTCTCTCTTAACCGTATCTTAACTATCCGCGACTTCGCATCCAAAATTTTCTGCGATTTTCTACTAAATTTGCTATTTAAGTCCAACCTATTTTACCTTTAATAAGTGATTTTACAATATTAAATCTTGTGTTAAAATATGAATATCGCAAAATAGATTTACAATAAATTTTTTTAGAACTTTTTCAGTTTTAAAATGTCTAATCATGAAGAAAGGGGATAGATTATGAGAAAAATATGGGGTAATGTTTTAATGCTAATAATTGGATTTTTGAGTATTCTGCCTTTTGCTGAGGCCAAAGAAGCGGATATGTGTATTGCTTCTAAATCAATGGGTATTCCCAGCTATGTGGTTCAGGAGGCCGCGTACAGTGGTAAGGTTGAAGATGCTACGGTGTTTGTGGATACAAAATTAAAGATCGAGGTTTTGGCTGAGCAGCAGAGCAGCGTTCCTTTGTTTACTCAGGACGTGGCAATGATTAAAACCGCTTTACCTAAAGGTGTCTTGCTTTTGCAGCGAGAAGGCAATTATAATCTGCTTTTTCCGGGCAAGGGCAGTTATACTGTTGGCTTGCAATTCACAGTCTTGGTTAATCAGAAAAGTGACCGCAATCTGATTAATCTTGAAGTAACTCAAGCCGCGATTTCTACATTGCAATTGGTGTTTGAGGGTACTGATCTGGACATCCAAAGCAGTCCGGCAATGAGCACGCTGATAAAAGCCAAAGGTAAAAGCACGGAATTTACCGCTTATTTAGGAACAGCCAGACAGATTGAAGTCAGCTGGTTTGCCAAACCCACGGCTTTAGCAAAAGCAAATCTTTTGTTTAATTCTGAGAATAATACCTTGATTACCATATCCTCGGGAGTGATTAATACCCGCACTTTTTTAAATTACAAGGTTATTCAGGGTAAACTTTCCCAGTTTAACGTGTCTTTGCCTGAAAACATGAACCTTTTGACGGTTAAAGGCGAAAATTTGAAAAACTGGACATTAAAAAAAGATAAGAGTAAGCAGATTCTCAGCGTGGAATTAACCAAGGAAATTTCCGATACATATCAATTAGTGTTGGATGCCGAAGAAATAAAAGATAAGATCGAAGGTACTTATAGCACGTCTGATATTATTTCTTTAGACGCGGAAAGAGAAAATGGTTATTACGCGTTTAAGGTAAAAGATGATTATAAGTTGCGTTCTTTGCAGCGCAATGGGGTCAGTCAGCTGAATATCGGGGAATTACCCCAACAGCTAAAAGATGCCGGAGACGGTGAAGCAAATATTTCTTTAGCTTATCGCTTTTTGCGTGATCCCAAAGAATTAGTGATTAATATTGAAAAAATAACTCCGGAAATATCTGCTCGGAATAATGTTTTTCTTGATGTCTCTGAAGAAGTAACGCGGCTGCTGGTTCTGACTGATTATAAGATTGAGAAAGCGGGGGTGTTTAACCTGAATCTGGAACTTCCCGGAGATATGGATGTTATTGAGGTTAATGGTTTAAATATTGAAAACTGGAAAGTAAATCAAAAAGGCAATACGCAGGAGTTGGAAATACAGCTGCGTACCAAGGCAATGAATGATTATCGCTTATTTGTAAAAATGGAAAAGCCGGTAAAAGATATTTATCAGGATATTCAGATGCCGCAGGTAAATGTGTTAAATGCCGACAAGCTGACTGGTTTTATTGGCGTGGCTTGTGAGAGCAGCATTAATCTTAAGACAAAGCACAGAAGCAAACTTACAGAAATCGCTTTGTCGGATTTAATCCCAGTTCCCACAGGAGAAAGTTCTCCGGCTTTGGCCTATAAGTTTCTCACCCAACCGTATGAACTGCAGTTAGCAGTAGAAAAAGTTGATCCTCGGGTAATGGCTGATGTTTTTACGTTTTTATCAGTGGGAGAAGGCTTGGTATTGGTTAATTCCGCGGTAAGCTTTGATGTTTTATTTGCCGGGGTTGATCAGTTTGAAATTGCTTTACCTGATGATGTCAGCGGTGTGGATATTACCGGACAAGGGATTAAAGCCAAAGCTGAACGTGTGGAAGAAATGGATGTAAACGGGCAGAAGAAAAAAGTAAAAATATATACGGTTTCTTTGCATTCTAAAGTAAAGGGTAAGTATACTCTTTACTGTGCCTATGAAAAAGTATTAAAAAACCTTTCGGAGAAAACCGATATGCCGTCTTTACAAATCCTGGGCGTAGAACGTCAGACCGGCAGTGTGGCGATTGGCCCCAGGGCAAACGTGGAGATTGAATTAGTTAATATTGAGGGTGCTAGTCAGGTTGATGTTAAGGAATTAGCGCAGGATAAACTGTCAGGCGCGGACATTCCGATATTATACGCGCTAAAATATGTACGCTATCCGTACAGCGTGGGTTTAGATATTAAAAAGCATGAAGATGTCGCGGTTTTAGTGGCAGTAGTTGAATCTGCTAAGATTACAACTGTTTTGGGTAAAGACGGTCAAATTATTGTTAGCGCAAAGTATCAGATTAAAAACAGGACTAAACAATATTTAGATATAGCCTTGCCAAAAAATGTAGAAATCTGGAGCACTTTTGTTGATGGCAAAGCAGTCAAACCAGCGAAAACAGAAGCAGATAAGATATTACTGCCCTTGGTTA
Organism: Candidatus Omnitrophota bacterium; assembly: GCA_043805415.1. Classification (GTDB taxonomy): domain Bacteria; phylum Omnitrophota; class Gorgyraeia; order B26-G9; family B26-G9; genus JAHITE01. The sequence continues at coordinate 56,019 of JAZDHZ010000039.1, forward strand.
AATATGAGGAAAAAGACCGCAGTTTTCCTGTGGAAATAATTTATGAAGTTAAGCGTTCGAAATTCTTTATGTTTGGCAGCATTAATCTTACGGCACCCCATTTTGATATCCCTTTGACTAATGTTACCTGGGATGTTTATATGCCGTTTGGCTATAATTATTATAATATTAGCGGCAATATGGAACTTGGCACGCGCGCTTTTGCTCAAGGCCGATGGCAGCCGCAGGAAATGGATAAAATTGGCGGGATAAGTGGGTTTAGCGATGAAAAAGCTAGACGGGAAATGCCGAGAGTTGCCAGCTCGCAACTTAAAAAGCAGGTTGATTATTATGAGTGTGCCGATAGCCTGACTGTCTGTGAATCAAAAGAAGAAGCCTATAGTCCAGAGCCCGCGCAAAAGATGGATCAACGAAAAGACCAGGCTTTTTTCTCTAATATAAATTCTCAGATCGCGCGTTATAATCAGCAGCTGGCACCTTCTAAGAACAAGCAGGTGGCAACAGAAGGCAGACAAAAAGGGGTATTACCGATTCATATCACAATTCCGACTGGAGGCAAACTCTATACATTTTCCAAATTAATCAGTCGCGAGCAATTAAAGATAAATGCTTTTTATGCTAAGAAATTGGGCAGACTGTTGTTTTTGATTATTCTGTTTACCGCGATCGCGATGATTATCCGCTATAAACAAAATATCATAAAAATACTGCAAAACCTGAGCAAGAAAAACAAACCGGAATAAGCCGGACAGTGATGTGTCGCGGATAAAAATATAAAGCAATTAAATCGATTATTTAGAAGAATTGATTATGTTTGGTTAAAACAGTCTTTGCGGATTGACAGGATATATAATAGATGTTGCAAAACCCTTAGTTAGTGTTAATATGTTGAACAATGTTTATGTAGTTAAGTTCTAATATGGAGGCTTGAGCGCAATTTCCTTAATCAGTTTAAAAGATATTTCATTGGCTTTTGGCGGGCCGCTTTTGTTTGAAAAATTAAGCCTGCAGCTTGAGCCAGGTGAACGCGTTGCTTTGCTGGGAAGAAACGGGGTTGGTAAAACCACGCTGATGAAGGTTATGGCCGGACAGATACCGGTTGACTCAGGGGAGATTGCTTATCAAAAAGGCGTGCGGCTTACGCATCTTCCTCAGGAAATTCCCAGTGAGATTAAAGGCACGGTATTTGATATTGTGCTTTCCGGCCTAGGGGAACGGGCGAAGCTTTTAAGCGACTATCATCATGTCAGCCATCAACTGCAAACTAAACATACGGATGGTTTATTGCGCAAACTTGATGATCTGCAGCATAAAATGGATCATAGCAATGGCTGGGATATCAATAATCAGGTTGAGTCCGCGATTTCACATATGACCATTGACCCGGACAGCAACTTTGAACAATTATCCGGCGGTCAGAAACGCAAAGCTTTGTTAGCCAGAGCTTTAGTCTGCAATCCGGAAATCCTGATGCTGGATGAACCAACCAATCACCTGGATATTGAATCAATTACCTGGCTGGAAGAGTTTTTAAAAACCTATAAAGGAACTTTATTTTTTGTCACGCATGATCGAACTTTTATGAATAATTTAGCAACCCGGATAGTTGAGCTTGATCAAGGCCGGATCTTTAGCTGGTCCTGCGGGTATAATATTTTTTTAGAACGCAAAGCCCAAGCCTTGGATATTGAGGCTGTGCAGCGCGCTCAGTTTGATAAAAAACTGGCAAAAGAAGAGGTCTGGGTTAGACAAGGAATCAAAGCGCGTCGGACCCGTGATGAAGGCCGCGTGCGTGAGCTTGAGCTGCTGCGCAAAGAAAAGAAAGCGCAGCGTCAGTTGATCGGCCAGGTTAAAATGCGCGCCGAAGAATCAGACCGTTCCGGACAGCTGGTGATTAAGGCAAATAATCTTGGGTTTTCCTATGGGGATAAATGTCTGATTAAAGATTTTTCCACCCGGATTATGCGCGGCGATAAAATCGGGGTTATTGGTCCGAATGGTTCAGGCAAGACTACATTATTGCGCATCTTAGTTGGCCAGCTTGCGCCGCAAACAGGGGAGATAAACATCGGCACTAAGATTGATCTATTATATTATGATCAGCTTAGAGAAGCCTTGGATGAAGAAAAGAGTGTTAAGCAAAATGTCAGCGGCGACGCGGATATGATCACAGTAAACGGAAAACCCAAACACATTATTGGCTATTTACAGGATTTTCTGTTTTCACCGGAAAGGGCTCAGACGCCGGTTAAGGTTTTATCCGGAGGGGAGCGCAATCGACTGCTTTTAGCCCGGTTATTCACCAAACCCTCGAATGTTCTGGTAATGGATGAACCAACCAATGATCTGGATATTGAGACTTTGGAGATGTTAGAGGATTTGCTGCTTAAATATTCCGGCACACTGTTCCTGGTAAGCCATGACCGGGCTTTTTTAAATAATATTGCCACATCGACTATAGTGCTGGAAGGCGCGGGCCAAATCAAAGAATATCCGGGCGGTTATGATGATTGGCTGAATCAGCGTAAACCCGCGGAAAGTCTAGAAACAGTTAAAGATAAAAATACTTTCAAGCAAGAAAAAGGCAAACAGGATAAAACAGCTAAACCAAAAAAAATTTCCTTTAACCAAGAGCGTGAATTAAAAGAGCTTCCAAAACAGATTGAACAAATGGAATCAGAACAAAAGCAGATTTTTAATACCATGGCCCAGCCTGATTTTTATCTTAAAGATAAAGCTGAAGTTAAACAGCTGAATCAAAGAGTTGAGCGGATCAAAGAATCCTTGCCCGGACTTTATAAGCGGTGGGAAGAATTAGAAGCGCTTAAGGGGGATGTGTAAAACCAATACAAATCATTGATTTTCTGCTACAATATAATACCCGCAATGAAAGCGGGTTAGGGCGTTTAAGGCAGACTCAAACATGAAGGATTTAATGCGTTCAAGCAATGGATTACAAGAGATAGATATCATCATTGATACCTGGGATGATGTGTTTTCTGATTTTGACCCCCGGTCATTGAGCGAGAGAACTTTGTCCGAGGATTTCATTATTGAGCTTAGGCAGCGGTCGCGTGAAACAAATAAAGGCGATTTTATTGTTACTATTTGCGCGCCAGAGTCTTTGCGGGACAAAAAGACGGAACAAACGGTTGCTAAAAGGCTTAAGCGGCATTTTTTACACAGATCGCTGGTGAGCCGCAAGACCAATGCGCATATCCGCTTGCGGGGTATTGTGTTTGTCCTGTGCGGGATATGTTTTCTCACCTTTTTAACCCTTGCCGCGTATTATAAATTGTTCAGCGATCTGACAATTAATATTCTCAGCATTGTGGTTATGCCTCTGGGCTGGTTTGGGATATGGGAAGGGTTTTCCAAAATTGTGGATATCTCGCCGGCGTATATTCAGGAAGAAAAGTTTTATACAAAACTGGGAATGGCGCAGTATAGATTTAAGTATCTCAGCAATGAGAAAGAAAGGCCAAAAGAGGTTAATTGACGAATTTTTAATATGGAAAAATCCATTCCTTCCTTTAACCTACTGAAAGCAAAAACATGAAAAAGTTGGTTTTAATATTAATTTTTTTTGTCGGACTGGATAGTTCAATTGCTTTAGGCGATATGATATATCTTAAAAGCGGACGAAGCATTGAAGGCAAGATTGTGGAGCAAACCGACGAATTTGTTAAGATAAACTGTCTTGAGCTCGGGATGTATGCTAAGTATAAGAAAAGTTCTATTGTAAAAATAGTTTTAGAAGACGCAAAGCCTCAAACAAATAAAAATCCCGCGGATGAATCAAAGCGGTTAACTGAACAGCCAGTCAGTCTTGAAGTTCTCAAATCCCAAATTATAGAACACGAAGGTTATTTGTTATATCTTCCGCAAGGGCTTGTAGCCGGAAAAGTCTATCCTTTGATTGTGGCTTTTGATCCCGGAGCCAATGCTCTGGCAATGATTAATTTTTGGAAACCGATCTCAGAAGAGAAAAAACTAATTATTTGCGCTTCAAAAAAATTTCGCAATGACTTGGAAAACTGGGTTAAACCAGAAGAACAAATGATCGAAGAGGTGCTTAAGGCATATCCGGTTAATCGCAAGCGGATAATAACCACGGGAATATCCGGAGGAGGAATGGGCGCGCATATGCTTGCTTTTTATCGGCCGGATCTGGTTTTGGCGGTTATTAGCAATGTCGGCCGAATAAATCCTTTTTTTAAAACAGATCCCAAAGCAAAACGAGATTATCCGCAAAGTAAGATAGCTGTATTTATCGCCGGAACTAATGACTATAATTTCGCGGAAATGCGCGATGATCAGGAATTCCTTTCCAGCCTTTACTGGAAGACGAAGTGGCTTGAATTTAAAGGGGGCCACACTATGGCGCCTACCGAACTTTACAAAGAGGCCATATCCTGGATAGAACGTTATTGGTGAATAAGCAGTAATATTATTTTGCGGCCCGCTGTTTAAGCGATAAACTGTTTTCCCTTCAGGCAGGATCTAAATCCAAGAAAGATAAACAATGTTTTGGCATATTTTTAAATTTTATTTAAACTTATTATAATATTTTTCAGAAAAGGCTAAAAATATAAGTGCCGCTTAGTTGGATATAAGGGAAAATCCCGCTTTTTACTCAACTTTTTTTGCAATGTAAATTTGTTTTGACATGTTTGGATTTTAGGAGTATCGTATTTTATAAGGTGACAATGAAGTCATATCCAGCTTTTAAAGCCAAAAGTTCTCTTTAGATAGAAGTTATTTTCTAAAGGGAATTTTACTTTTACCAGGCAGATTATTGCTGGGCAGTAAAGTTTTAGTTGTTGGCTTGTCGCGGATTAAAAAATTGGATAGCTTTCTGAACGCGATAATCCTGGTTTTGAAATTAATTAAATTTGTTTTTACGGAAAAAGAATCATTAGTTTAATCGAGTATTTAAAATATGAAAAATAAGTATCTGGCCTATTTTTTATTAGTTTATTTGCTTTTTTCTCCGGCTGCGGTATTTGCCCAACAGGAAAATGTTTCTGATGTACTGTCTCAGGAAATCGCTAACGGAAAAACTCTGGATATTTTCCCTTACCTTCCGGCAATCCAATTCCCGGCGGGGATAACAATTCATTTTTTTATGCTGATATTATCAGCAGTTTTAATTATTGCTCTATTTTTTTATGGGAAGCTAAACATATCTTTAAAACCCCGCGGATTGCTGGTTGTTTTGGAAAACATGATTGGTTTTGTCCAGGATGATATTGTTTTTCCGATTATGGGTGAAGCCCAAGGCGCAAAATGGCTGCCGTTTTTCTGCACTTTATTTTTCTTTTTATTGACAAGTAATCTTCTGGGTTTAATTCCTTGTTTTAAGACAGCCACCGGAAATATCAACGTAACCTCAGCCTTGGCAGCAATGATTCTGATTCTGGTTTTTGCCGCGGGCATTAAAAATCTGGGGACGCGAAAATTCTTTGTAAATTTATATCCTCAAGGTACGGCTTGGCCCATCGGGATTTTTGTGGCGTTTCTGGAATTTAGCGGAATGTTTCTTAAAACAGCAGTGTTAAGTCTGCGGCTTTTTGCCAATATATTTGCCGGGCATTTGGCGATCTTCTCATTTTTAATGCTGATTTTTATTTTGAGTCCGTTTGCCGGAATATTTGCAGTTCCGTTTACGATATTTACGTATTTACTGGAAGTTCTTGTAGGTTTGATTCAAGCATTTGTTTTTACACTGCTTAGTTGTATATTCATTACAATGGCAAGCAGTGTTCATGAATAGTTGATAACTAAAGGAGGTTTTTAATGGACTTAACCACATTAGCACAGGCAATCGCTGTTATCGGGGCTGGTATTGGTATTTTTGGCGGTTCAATCGGCATCGGAATGATTGGATCTAAAGCGATGGACGCAATCGCCCGCCAGCCCGCGGAAAAAAAAGATATCCGGACCAATATGATTCTTATGGCAGCTTTGATCGAAGGTTTGGCTTTTTTCGGCGCGATTATCGCGCTGCTGATTATTTTTAAGAAATAATGGTTTAGGGGTTATGATTAACTCGGCAGATGCCGCGAGAAAAATCTCTTTTTTTCAAGAGCGTCTATAGTAAGTTGAGCATGATTGAAAACTGATATGCTGACTTTTAAGGAGAAAGTATTATGGACTTATTTAAGATTGATCCTGGACTAGCGATTTGGACATGGATTGTTTTTGGCATTACTTTAACAATCCTGTGGAAATTTGCCTTTCCCGCGCTTTTAAGTAATATAAAAATCCGGGAAAAAACCATTGCCCAGGCGATTAACAATGCCGCCCAGATCGAAAAACGTCTTTCCGCTATTGACGAAGAGCAGGCAGAGGCGATCAAAGCATCAAAAGCTCAATCCAGTGAGATTTTGCGTCAAACCCGCGACCAGGCGGAAATGCTCAGAAAAGAGCTGCTGGCAAAAGCAGAAGAAGACGCGCAGGATATCCTAGCTCAGGCAAAGATTAAAATCAATGAGGAAAGAGTCGCGGCGATTCGATTGATAAGATTGGATATTGCTGATTTTGTTTGTGACGCGTCGGAAAAAGTTATCGGTAAATCATTTATTGCCAAAGATGACCGTGATTGGGTCAAAGAACTGGTAGAAACATTATGAGCGGAAGAACAGTTGCCATCAGATATGCCACTGCCCTTTATCAGGTAGCGCTAGAGAAAAAAATGACTGAAACGATTGTCGCGGATTTGACAAAGCTCAATGAAATTATGAGCGCCGCGCAGATTAGGGAGTATTGTCTAAAAGCGCATGTTAATCAAGTTTTGGAAATGATGTTTATTGATACAGCCTTTATTCCTTATGTAAGTCAGACCACTGGAGAGATGTTAAAAATCGCGGCGCGTAATGGCAGATTAGCGGCCTTGCCCTATCTGTTCTCGGCTTTGCAAAACATAATCAACGCGGAATCCGGGATAGTGGAAGTTATGCTTGAGAGTGCCGGGGAGACTGAAAAAACTGTTCAGAAAACCATTGAGATAAAAATGGCAAAACGCTTGGGAAAGAAAGTTAAACTGAATAATATTGTTGTTCCAAAACTTCTTGGCGGGATCAGAATTTTATGGGACAACCGCTTGATTGATTTGTCCGCGATCGGAAGGTTAAAAATAATGCGGACTTTACTTAAGGCCGTTTGATAAGGAAGATTTTTATGCGTGATGAGATAAAACCACAAGAGATTTTAGAAATTCTTAGACAGAAGATCGCGGATTTTGGCATTTCTTCCACAGCCGAAACAGAAGTCGGACGGGTTATTCAGTCCGGGGACGGAATTGCGCGGGTTTGGGGCCTGAACAATATAATGTCCGGCGAATTAGTGGAAATTGAAACCCCGGATGATAAGCAAGTTCAGGGCATGGTCATGAACCTTGAAGAAGAAACCGTGGGCATTATTTTATTCTCAGATTATGAATTTGTCAAAGAAGGCTGTTTGGTTAGACGCACAAAACGGGTCGCGGAAGTTCCTGTGGGCGAAGGTCTTTTAGGCCGGGTTGTTGATTCTTTGGGCAATCCGATTGATGGCAAAGGGCCGATAAAGGCTCAGGAATATCGGCGGGTGGAAGCAAAAGGTCCGGGAATTATTGACCGGCAGAATGTTGTTGAGCCTTTGCACACTGGAATAAAAGCGATTGATGCCATGATTCCGATTGGCCGCGGACAGCGGGAACTTATTATCGGGGATCGCAAGACCGGTAAAACCACAATCGCGATCGACACGATTATTAACCAGCAAAATTCTCAAGGCAAAGATAAAGTGCATTGTTTTTATGTGGCCATTGGCCAAAAACGTTCTTCAGTTGTCCAGTTGGTGGAAACTTTAAGAAAACACGGAGTTTTGGAATGCACAACCGTGATTTCCGCTACAGCTTCCGACCCGGCGTCTTTGCAGTATCTGGCGCCTTACGCGGCCACGGCAATGGCGGAGTACTTTCGGGATAATGGAAAGCATGCTTTGATTATTTTTGATGATTTAACCAAACATGCTCAGGCTTATCGGGAACTGTCTTTGCTTATGCGCCGTTCTCCGGGACGCGAAGCTTATCCCGGCGATATTTTTTATCTCCATTCCCGGCTTTTGGAAAGAGCGGCAAAAATGAGCGAAGCCAAAGGCGGCGGTTCTCTGACCGCGCTTCCGATTGTGGAAACCCAGGAAGGAGATGTTTCCGCTTATATTCCGACAAATGTTATCTCAATTACGGATGGGCAAATATTTCTTGAATCCAATCTGTTTAATTCCGGCCTGCGCCCGGCGATTAATGTCGGCATTTCTGTTTCCCGAGTCGGCGGTGACGCGCAAATCAAAATCGTCAAACAAACGGTCGGTCCTTTGCGGATTCATCTGGCGCAATTTCGCGAATTAGCCGCGTTTATGCAATTTTCCTCGGATCTTGACGCGTCCACAAAAAAACAGCTGGAAAGAGGTAAGCGGCTTATCGAAATACTCAAACAACCGCAATACGCGCCGATTGACATATATAAACAGGTAATGATTCTAAAAGCCGGAGTTTCCGGCAGGCTGGATAAGTATCCCACAGACAAGCTTTTGCATTACCAGAAAGAGTTATTTGCTTTTCTGGATACACAAGCAGCCGGATTTATGGAAAAACTGCGTAAAACCGCAAGCTTTGATGATAAATTAGAAGCAGAGGCAATTAGTGTTTTTGAAACATTTGAAAAGCAATTTAATCCTGATATAGCGGAAAGTAATGTTGATTCCGGTTATGGTATAAATCTGGCAATGGCATTGACCCATCGGACATCACGGATTAATCGGGAAATGCTGAAATTGGTTGAACATATCGCTTCCTATGATCTAGGTACTCCTACTTTAGAGAAAGAATTGGAAGAAATTATCAATGGCAAGGAGATTGCTGAAGAACAAAGAGTCGAACGCCTGGTTGAAACCTGTGAAATCATTGATTGGAGCAAATCGAATAAAATTGAGGATGTTTTCCAAAAAGCCGCGGAAATCATGGCCAAGAAATTTAAGGATATCAATAGCCAAGAAATATACGATAAACTGATTGAGCGCGAAAAATCAAGCTCTACCGCCTTGTCTGCGTTCTTTGCTTTACCGCACATTATTGTTGAGGGCAAAGAAAGATTCGAAATGGTAATCGTCCGCGCGCGCAAAGGCATATCATTTTCCGAGGCCATGCCTAAAGTTCACGCCATGTTTTTCCTTGTTGGTTCAATGGATGAACGTCATTTCCACTTAGTTGTCCTGGCTGCTTTAGCCGGACTTGTGCAGCAGCCGGATTTTGAAGATACATGGCTAAATACGCGCAATCTGAATGATTTGCGGAATAATTTATTGGAATTGATAAAGAATAAGGACGACGCGGAAGAAAATGGCTAATCTAAAAGACTTACATGTCAGAATTTCCACGCTGAAAAATATGCAGAAAGTTATGCGGGCAATGAATATGATTGCCTCAGTCAAGCTGCGTAAACTTGCGCGGATGCAGTCATCATTAGCTTTTTTTGAAAAATCACTGGAGAGCATTGCCGAAGATATTCATAAGGCCCTGAATCAGACGGATTTCCCCTTGATTAGCGGGTTTAAAAATATTAAAAAAACGCATGTTATTTTCTTTACCGCGGATAAAGGTTTGTGCGGCAGCCATAATAGTTCGGTTCAGAAAAGCCTGGATATATTTATCCGCGAACAGGCAAAAAACAAAATAGCGGTAGATGTTACTTGTATTGGACTGCGCGGCGCTAATTTCTGCAAACGCAGAGAATATGAAATCTATCATCAAACGGAAATCAATGAACGGGTGTTTAATGCCGCTTCTGTTCTGGATTTATCAACAAAAATTTCCCGGCGTTTTCTGAATAATGAAATTCAGGAAGTTCATCTTATTGCTAATTATTTTCGCTCCACTCTGGAGCAGGATACGGTTACTGCCCGCCTGCTTCCCTTAGAGACAATGTCCGCGGATAAAACCAAAGCAATAGATTATGAATTTAATCCGGAGATAGAGCCTGAGCCCAAAAAATTCATTACTTTGGCGCAGGGACAATATCTTTATTATAAATTAATTTCCGCGTTGGTGAACTCGTATTTAAGTGAACAGTCTTCAAGAATGACTGCTATGGAAAACGCGACTAAAAACTCAGAAGATCTGATAAATCACTATGTGACATTACAGAATCGCGCCCGGCAGGCGACGATCACAAATGATTTAATTGAAATTATCTCAGGAAAAGAAGCTTTAAAAGGATAGACGCTTATGGAAAAAAAACAAAGAATTGGAATAATTACCCAAGTGCTTGGCCCGATTATTGATGTTCGGTTTGAGGCAAATGAATTGCCGCCGCTGTTTTCCGCCCTGACTGTAACAAACCCTTCAATTGATGACAGGAAAAACAATCTCGTGCTTGAGGTTTCCCAGCACATCGGCGACAATACAGTCAGAGCGATTGCCATGGATTCGACGGACGGGCTTTACCGCGGAATGGAAGTTATTGATTCCGGTTCGCCGATCATGGTTCCGGTGGGAGACAAAACCTTGGGCCGGATTATGAATGTAATTGGCAATCCGGTTGATGAACAGGGGCCGATTGATACGGAAAAAAAATATCCGATTCATCGCCCGGCGCCGAAATTCAACGAACTAAGCACATCCAATGAAATCCTGGTTACCGGGATTAAAGTCATTGATCTTTTAGCGCCATACATGAAAGGCGGCAAAATCGGACTTTTCGGCGGAGCGGGTGTAGGCAAGACGGTTTTGATTATGGAATTGATCAATAATATCGCCAAGCATCATGGCGGATGTTCGGTGTTCTGCGGCGTTGGGGAAAGAACCCGTGAAGGCACCCAGCTTTTCGGGGAAATGAAACAATCAGGGGTTATTGACCGTACCGCGCTTATCTTTGGACAGATGAATGAACCGCCAGGAGCCAGAGCGCGTGTTGCTTTATCAGCATTAAGCGTTGCCGAATATTTCCGCGAAGAAAAACAGCAGGATGTACTGCTGTTTGTGGATAATATTTTCCGGTTTGTTCAAGCCGGGGCGGAAGTCTCTGCTTTGCTGGGAAGAATTCCTTCAGCTGTAGGCTATCAGCCGACTCTAGCTACTGAATTGGGAGAATTAGAGGAGCGGATTACCTCAACCAAGCAGGGATCAATCACATCGGTTCAGGCTGTGTATATTCCCGCGGATGATTATACTGACCCTGCTCCGGCAACAACTTTTACCCATTTGGACGCGACTACTAATTTAAGCCGGGCAATTGTGGAAATCGGCATATATCCGGCGGTTGATCCGCTGGCTTCATCATCGCGGATTCTGTCCGCGGATATTGTGGGAACGCGGCATTATACTATTGCCCGAAAAGTACAGGAAACGCTGCAGGTGTATAAAAATCTCCAGGACATTATCGCGATCATGGGAATGGATGAATTGTCAGATGAAGACAGAAGAACTGTGGAACGGGCGCGGAAAATCCAAAAATTCTTATCCCAGCCTTTTTCCGTGGCCGAGCATTTTACCGGCATGAAAGGAGCATTTGTTTCATTAGAAGATACAATCCGTTCTTTCGAGGAGATTCTTGAAGGTAAACATGACGATTTACCGGAACAGGCCTTTTATATGGTCGGAACGGTCGAAGAGGCCAGGGAAAAAGCGAATAAAACAGAATGAATACATTTAACTTGACGATCAGCGCCTATAATACAATTATATATAAAGGCAGCGCGGTTTATTGCGGAATTGCCACGCTGGACGGCGCTTTGGGCATTGAGGCGCGGCATGAACCTCTCCTCTGCGCTTTAAAAGAAAATTCGCTAATATCATACAAAGATTCTCATGGTGCTGAAAAATCTATCCAGATCGCAAGCGGGATGCTTTGCTTTAAAAATAATGAGTGCACCATAATCATTGATCCGGCATAATTAATCAGAACGCGGTTTTTTATTTAAACCAGAAGTTTTCAATATCTGTCCAAGCTGAATTTAGTTTTAAACCCAGCTGCTTTGGCAAGCCAAAAAAATAAACGGATCTCCATTTGGATGTCCGTTTGTTTTTTACCCCAAGAAAGCAAAACCCGCGCTGTAAGCTGGATAAAAAACATTCAATAAATTAGCGGCATCTATGTTAAAATGACTTTAATTAAAAAAAACCTAAATTGGCCGGATATATTATTATGCTGGAAAATATTATAGCTTACTTTATTAAAAGACATTTGCTTACCAATCTTATTGTGGTTGTGGTTATGATTGGCGGAATCTTTGCCTGGCAAAACACAAGCAAGGAAGAGATGCCGGATATTGAATTTGACCACGCGCATATAACCGCTACTTATCCCGGAGCAACTGCCGCAGAAGTTGAACATTTTGTTACAAAACCCCTGGAAGAACAGGTGAAAGGCCTTGACGGTGTTTCCCGGATCACGAGTACGTCCAGCGACGGAAACGCTAATATATCGGTTGAATTCGAAAAGGACTATCCGAATCTTGACGAGGCTTTAATGGATGTCAGAAACGCGGTGCTTGATGTAAAACTGCCGGATGATGTCATTGATGAGCCTCAAGTCCATGTCTGGAAAACCTCGAAAATGGCGATTATTGACGTGGTTTTAATTGATACGCGTGAGCATCTTCTAGATACGCGATCGCGCAAACGCCTGCAGCAATACGCGTATACTCTAGAGCAGCAGCTGCTTAATCTTCCGGAAGTAAACACTGTTGAAAAATCAAGTTATTTGCAGGAAGAACTGCAGATAATGGTTAAGCCGGAAAAGTTAAGAGAATTTGATATTCCGTTTAATACTGTATTGACGGAAGTCAAGACCAATCATGTCCGGCAGCCCGCGGGAAGTATTGAGGCAAAAAGCGAACCAAAGGTTACTTTGCTTTCAGAGCTTGATACTGTAGCTAAACTGGAAGATCTGGTTATCCAGGGAGGGTTTGAGGGACAGGTTGTAAACCTCAAGCAAGTCGCGGATATCAAGCTTGGTTTTAGCAAAAGTAATACAATATTCAAGGTAAACGGCCGCGAAGGCATATTGCTGCGGGTGATTAAAAACAGTTCTTTTGGAATCCTTGACGCCCTGGCAGCGGTTAAAAAACAGCTTAAATTTTTTCAACAGAACAATCTTCAGGATACAGCAATCGAACTTATCTCACTTGATGACGCGTCCATTGATTTAAAGAACAGGCTGGCGCTTGTTGTGACAAACGGAGCTCTGGGTTTTATCCTGATTCTGATCATATTATTTGTTTTTCTGGATTTTAAATCCGGCGTCTGGGTGGCGATGGGCATTCCGTTTACGCTTTGTTTTGCCATGATCGGCACGAGGTTTATGGGGTATACAATAAACAATATCACGCTTGCCGCGGTTATTATTGTTTTAGGCATGATCGTTGATGACGCGATTGTTGTTTCGGAAAACATCACCCGCTTACGCGCCGAAGGCATGTCTTCGGAAGAGGCGGCAGTCAAAGGCACAGCATTTGTGTTTACCCCGATACTTGCCAGCATCCTGACCACCTGTATCGCGTTTGTGCCGCTGTTCTTTTTCCAAGGCAGGTTTGGGAAAATGCTTGTATTTATTCCCCCGATAATTTTTCTTATGCTGGGAGCAAGTCTTTTTGAATCACTTGTAATCTTGCCCGGACATATGCACCTTGATCTTTCTGTTTTTAACGGGTATTTAAAAAAATTTAAGAAGAAACAAGTCAAGGAAAATGCGATACACTGGTTTAGCAAGGTAGAGGATTATTATGAAAGCATTTTAAATAAGGTTCTGCCTTTAAAGAAGTTTGTATTTATTGTTTTTATTTTGCTGCTTATTTTTTCCGGATATATTGTTAAAACAAAAATGAAATATGTAATGTTTCCTAATGAAGAGACCAGGGAGATCTCAATATCCGGAGAAGCAGCCGCGGATGCTGATAAATATGAAACCGCCCAGTTAACAAGACAGGTGGAAGATATAATTATTCCATATCTTAAAAAAGAGGTTATTGGGTTCAGGACGCAGATTGCCAGGAGCCGAACGAGCCGGGCTGTTGAGGAAAATAAATTCCGCATGGTTGTTGAGATCCTGCCTAAGGAAAAACGTGAAAAATCAGCGGACCAGCTGATCAAAGAATGGGAAAAGGGTTTTGCCGCGATCAAAGGGCTTAAAGATATTCAGGCAATTAAAAGCCGATGGGGTCATGCCTCGGGAAGCCCGATAGAGCTTATTGTGCAGGAGAATGACGAAAACACCAGAAGTATTATCTCAGAACAGCTGGCCGAGATCATGAAAAACAATCCAGTGCTGGAAAATGTCGAAATCGAGCGGCCTTTGGAGAATACAGAATATCAGATAAGCTTAAACCGCGAAAAGATTAAACGCTTATCAATAAATCCCGCTGATATTTCCGCGACACTCAGGGCAGCTCTTGAGGGAACGGTTATTTATGAACTGCTGCAGGGAGACGAGAAAGTAGACGTGCGGTTTACGATTATTGAAAAGGCAAAAAAAGATATTGAAAATATCCTGGATATCCCGGTGGAAAACACGGGAAATTATCTGGTTCCTTTAAGGGATATCGTGGCTGTTGAAAAAACAATTACGCCTAATTCAATCGAAAGAAAAGACGGCAAAAGAATCACGACGATATTCGCGGACATAAAGAAAGGAGCCAAACGGACGCCGATTGAAATAGCTGACGCGCTTGAGAAAAATGAATTTCCCAAGATTTTATCCGCCTATTCGACTGTTCTGCTTAATTTTGAGGGAGAGGTAAAAGATACACGCGAATCAAAAGGAGATTTTACCAGCTCTATAATCTTAGCGGTCTTATTGATATATATTGTGCTGGTTTTATTGCTGAACTCATTAACAAAACCGCTTATTATCATGTTGTCAATTCCCTTTGGGATTGTGGGCATAGTGCTTGCTTTCTGGCTGCATGGTAAAGTTCTATTCGGGTTTTTCGCGTCTATCGGCGCGATCGGGCTTGCCGGTGTTGTGGTCAATGATTCTATCGTCATGCTGGTGAAGCTCGAGAAGCAGTATGACCGCTTAAAAGGAAAAGAATTCTCTAACGCTCAGATCGCTTCCATATCAAAGACCAGATTAAAAGCGGTTATGCTGACAACAGTTACAACTGTTGCCGGACTTCTGCCTACGGCATACGGGTTTACCGGCTATGATGCGATGCTCGCGGAAATGATGCTGGCTTTGGCCTGGGGGCTTATGTTCGGGACTTTGATTACGCTATTGCTTGTTCCCAGCGCGTATAGCCTGGGCAAGGATTTGAGTTATAAACTGTCGGGACTTAAAAAAGGTTGAAATGAAAACAAACAAAAACCATAAAACAATCATTTTAGGATTAATCCTGCTTTTAACCGCGAACACGGGTTTTGCCCAAAGCAGCAATAATCCGGGGAGCGAACGCGCTCTCGGCATAAATGAGTTTATTGAGTTAGCAACAAAGAGTGACACAGTGTTTGAGGAAATATTGATTGAGGAGCTTGCCTTGCAATATCACAAGGATTTGAAATTACCGGCAAGGGACCTGGTGCTTGATCTTAAGACGGATTACGATTTTTTTATCACCCAGGATAGAGAAGAACCAGCAGGCTCGGTTGCTTTAAGTAAACTTTTCCCTTATTCCGGAACGAATGTCAGTGTTGCTTATGAGACCAACGCGTCTTTTTCTTCAGAGGTTAACGCAACGGAATTTTCCGTGGCTGTTTCTCAAGCTATTGCCGGTAACGCTTTTGGCCGATCAACTCGTTTACAGAATAAAATTGTCGGAGCTGAGATCGCTGTGATTCAACACCAGATAATAGAAGCATATGAGGATTATCTGGCGGAGATCATCTGGGCTTATTATGATTGGTACGCGGCTTATGAGAATTTGAATATTGGCAGATCTTCTTATCAAGATAATTTAAAACTGCTAAAAAACATTGAAGATCGAAGAAAAAGCAGCATAGCCTTGCCGATTGATGTTAATAAGATCAAACTGCAAGTGCTGGCAAAAAAGGAAAAGCTGATTGAGCTTGAAGAGGCTTATAATAATAAGTTTAATTTTATCCAAACAGCACTGCGCTTTAAGCATACGCAAGCGCTGATTCCCCAGGAACCAAGGATGTACGCTGATTTTGTCATATCCTTTGACGCGGATTTTGGCAAATTTTGGAAACATAGCCGTACGTATCAAATGCTTGAATTGCTTAAATCAAAGACATCGCTGGAAGTGGATAAAGAAGCTGATGATTTGCTGCCTTCAATAAATCTGCGCTTGGGATATAAAATGAACGGAGATGAGCTGAAGATTGATAATGATCAAGGCATGGTTTTTGCCGGAATTTCTTTAAATTGGCCGTTTTCTGATCAAGTTGACCGGGCAGAATATGAAACCGCCAAGATCCAGGCGCGAAAGACTGGTTTGCAGGCAACAAACACGCATTATAGATTATTCCGGGACATCAGAAACCTGGCTTTGCAAATCGAAAAAGAACGGCAGCTTGTGGAAACGGACAAAGAAAAAATCAGTTTAGCGCGTTTGATATTGGTTGATGAAGAGGAGAATTATTCTTACGGCAAGGTAACCCTGAATGATTATATTGCTTCGGTTAATGTCCTGGATGAGGACAGGTTCAAGCTGATCGAGCATAATGCCCAATATCAAAAATTGATAGTAGAATGGCTGAGGATAACAGACAGCCTGATCGGCAAAAAACAAATAAGCAGCCCCTGATTATTCCGCGGTTTTTATCTCCTATGTCTTTATATGGCTTGGGCTATATTTTTGCAAGACAAAAGTATTCAGCTAAAAAATAAAGCCAAGGAACGATACCTGAATAAATTTTCCAGGTTGCGCAATATATATTAGACAGGTATAATTAATTATAGATCTACATTCTCAATCAGCCATGCAATAAGTACGCTAAAACCATGAAAGCAGGTGTTGAATGGACGACGATCTATTTGATGAATTTTTAGAATACGATATCATCATGGGCGCGGATGTAATTGCCTGTCCGCATTGCTCAGCAGAAGTATCTCGCGGTTTATTTTTTGATGATCAGGCTCAATGCCCTAAATGCGGTAAGCTGGTTAAAAAATAACTTCCTAACAATAAACATGATAAATATAATCATTATCATGGGACAAACTATAGCCGAAGTAATCGGCTGTGTCAGAATATTCTCAGCCAATATCCAAGTATTTTAAAGCGCAAAGGCATGGCGCAAACAAAGTATCGCAAAGCGCAAATTAATTTAATTACCTTAGTCTGAATAATTAAAGGATGATGAAACGCAAAATTAAAATAACATTTTTCATGACCCTAATAGCTTAAACATAGCGATTAGGGTTTTTTCCTATCCAGCAATATCAAAACAAAGGTGTTGATTGAAGCTAAAAAAATTAGCCCAAAGCATGATAATGTATTTTGAGAGCATAGAAGTAAGCAAAGAGGTGGTTTATCCGGACAAAGCTTTGGATAGCTTGGCTATTTATCCACTATTTATCCACAAAGCTAACCTTGCTCCAGAGCTGATCAAGCAGCCTGCTCAGCGAGCTTTTGATAAGATATTAGTTATTTAGTTTCTCGCGTGTGGTGATAGTTTCTATATCGCTGAATAAATCGGATTAATCATGTCTTGCGGATCAAGTTTATGTTTATCAATGCCATGTCGAACCAAAGTATTTACTACTTGTTCAATGTTATGTTTGGTTGCGGGATCATTGCTGTCATGCAGTTGTTGCTGTAATATATCAACAGCGCTTGGGTGATCTCTGCACATACTAAATACCCAATGCAGGATTGCTTTACGGATAACCGGCTCAGGATGCGATAAATATTTTAACAGCAAAGCAAAAATTTGATTAAAAGAATCACGGGCAGTGCGCTCCGCCATTGTGATTAAGGCTTCAACTCCGGCATATTGTGCGTCCAGAGACGATCCCTGACTGATCAAATTTTCAAGTTCAGGCAGAAAAGACATGTCTCCCACATCAGCGACATTAAGCGCTGCGCCTATTTGCAGTTCAGGCACAGGCAGGCTTAGGTTAAGCAGCATGTTTTGCTTAAAGGCAGAATAAAATCCATTATCATCTTGTCCGTTGATGTATTCCAAGACAAAATATCCCATGCCGATAATACCGCCCAGCTTTGTTTCAGCTGTGTTTGGCTGCGCGGAAAAAATATTTACAGTTTGTTCGGTTAAGCGCTTGCTTAATATTTTGTTTGCCTGGTTCGTGATTGTTTGAGCGGGAGCGCCGCTGATTTGCGTGCCGACAAGCACTGTATTTTCAATAGGAAAAAAGTTGGATATTTCCCGGATGTACTCTGCGATATATTTGCCTATGGTTTTGTACAGCAGTTCAGCATCTTTTTTTTCTTCGGTATTTCCGCTTTCAAGCATTTGTTTAAAAACTTTTGGGATAATATTTTCATCTTTAATATGATATTTCTCTACAAAGCCTAACTTCTTAGCAATATGAATAATGCCTTTAAAAGACATATAATTACCGGCTTTACCTTTGTAATAAGGATCAGTGCTGGTCTGATCAGCCATGTCGATAATGACTTTATTAAATTCTCCGAATATGCGGGGCGCTTTTCCGGAACCGTCTAAATACCCCGCGCACAAGGTTGTGCCAAAGCGCAGCAAGAGAAGGTTACGCGTATTGCTGGAAACAGCAAAAGCTTTAACTTGGCCATTGCCGTCATTTTCAACAAGGCAGGGCACATTGTTGAACTCTTTTGAAAAAATTCCGCGCAAATCTTTCCACATATCCAGGCTTTGATACGAGAAATCCCGAATCACGCCTAAAGGAATATCAACAGGATAGCCTTCTTTTGTTCTGGCGCCAATGGTTATGCCGATGCCGTCAGGCTGAATATTGTTTTCCAAGACTAGGCGTTTAGCCTGTTGGATAATCCGGTTTAATAATGTTTGAGCATCATTGCTTTCAGTTTTGTCCCAGGTCCAAATATCAAGGTGTTGGCCGATTAATTCAGGCTTAAGCGAAAAGTCTGAAAATACTTTTACAATCCCGATTCTGACCTTTGTTTGCCCTATTTCAATGCCCAGCACATTGGCATGCGCCAAATTCCGGGGAGTTTTGTTAAAACTTTCCTGAACTTTATTAACCCCCTGAAAAAGCATGTCAACCTCACCGGCAGAGTTTGGGCCTAAAGCAAAAAAGGATGGCTGCTGCTGAAATATAGTCTGCATTTTTTTTGAACTTACGCGCGCGTTGGATTTGATATCTCCAGGAGACTCGCTGTATTGCGGGTCTTCGATTTGCCGGATATAGTTCGCGAATTCATTGCTGGATGAATCAATATTTAAACGGGTTAATCCCCAGGTCATCCTAAGATTATTGACAAAAGCACTGCAAAAATCAGCAACTGTTTGCAGCGCCTGATCAGATAATCCGTGAGGCAGATTAATTTTATAGAAATTTACTTTACCGTATTGTTCCTGCATATAAAGGATGGTGATGGAGTAGAATGTATTATTATCCCGCAGTTGGCTAAAAGCGCTGATCTCAGCGATTTCATTTCGCCAGCTGGAAATAAAAGGTTTATCGCGAAGCGACAATAAGCGGCTTTCCACTGTAGCAACCAGCGCGGGATCAATCCTTTGCTTAGCGTCTTTTTGGTCTTGCGCTGAAATGGGCAGCCAGAAAAAATCCAGCGGTTTTTTTGCCGCGGCCCTGAATGTTGAGCGCAAAACATCATTGCGGATAAACAATTGAGGAGCAAGCACTGTGGAATCAACAGACAGGCTTATGGATTGGTATTGACAGGCAAAGCCCGGGGCAGGCATTATCAGAACAATACACAAAAAGAATAGCGCGATTAAAAAATTTAATATTTTTACTGAGTTTTGCATAAACATAATTTTAAGGGTTAATAAAATTTATAAAACTTTAAAACATACCATAAAATCAATAATATTGCAAACTGGCTATATTGCTGATTGGCTCAGGCCCTAAGGCAGGCAGATTCTTCGCGCTAAGATAAGCCTTGAGTTAAAAATAGGGGATAATTAAAGTAAACTTTTGCAGGCAAAGCGATGAATTTTAAAGCCTTGATTTTTTACTTTATTACAGTTTTCTTTTTATGGTATAATCAGATTTCAAAAGGATTTACTGTTTATGAAAAATCTTATTATAATTTATATTTGCCTGACAATCACTTGTTTCACAGCCAGGGGCTTTGCGTTTAGTGTTGATTATGACGGTGACGGAGTTCCAGATGCTGTTGGGTCTTCGGGTAATGTGCCGATGCCGTCGGCACCGACGCGGGTTGATTATCCTTCAAACTCAAGTTCAAATTCAAACCGTTCAGCTGCTCCGGCGCAGTCTGTTCCCCGGGCACCTAAACCGCCTTCTACGGAACAAGTTATTTCTAATACCATAACCTTAGGGATCATGGAGATGATGTTAAATGAAGTTTTTGCGCCTACGCCTACTGGCCCTTCACCTGAAGAGCTGCAGCGTATTGAAGCAGAAAGATTACGCGTGGAAGAAGAAAAACGTCAGCAATTTCTCCGCGGGAATAATCAGCTTACCGGAATGCTCAAAGGCGCAAGCTATACCACGGAAACTTCCGGCACCAGTCAAACCGGTGAACTGAAATTAAAAACAATGCCGTCTGCTTCTGACGCAGCGCACCGGGATTTTTTCGGACAGCCGGCCGCGGAAGGAGCGAGTGTGCAGTTGCTGCGCAATGCCGGTCCAACGGAAAATGATTTTAGCGAAATCCGGCAGCAGCAGAATCAGATGGATGAATTATTAGCTAAACCGCAATTAAGCTCAGCTGAGCAAGCAGAGTTAAATGCTTTGCAAGCAAAGCGCAACAACTTGTGGCAAAAAGCCGCCAGCAATCAGGATTTAACCCAGGAAGAAAGAGAACGTTTGCAGTTAAAAATGCGGGTAGCGACGACCCAACTCGGCGATCATCCAATGGTTGATGCCCGCGCTTTGGTAGAGAAAGAACGCTGGACTGATCCTTATCTGGATGTGGCCATGGCCGCAGGCAAGGGCGGCGCGACCAGCTTAGGGGTGTCTGGCATAGAAGAAGGCGGCAAAATGTTTCTGGGTAAAGCTCCGGGTTTTGACGAGCTTTTAACTGTGGGGAAATTAGGCGCGGAAACACCGAAGAACACAGCGGAAAAAACCATGGCTGTAATTGATTATGGACTGACCAAAGCGCCATCCTGGGCAATGCTTGCCGACGGAGCAGTTAATTCTGTGGGAGCTGGCACGCGTCAGGCGATTGTGCGTTATTGGGCAGACAAAGACAGCAGTCAGTATTATGATCCTACTCCAGTGCAAACCGCTAAAACTAAATGGAATGATTGGTGCTCGAATCAAAATGATTGGACCAGGGCAGCGCTTAACCGCGTGGGCGCCGGAGAATTTAATAAATGAAAATAATCTGTTTAATATTTAGTTTTTTAATGATCATGCCCGCGGCTTGGGCTGATGAATTTGCTCTGCCTAAAAACCTGAGCATTGCTTTGCCTAAAGACGGATCAGTTAAGATTGAGTGGATTGCTCCGCCTTTAGCGGAAAACCAGGTGCAAAAAGCCAATCTTCAGCAGCAGCGGTTTCATTTGGACAGCCGCGGCGCGGCTTGGGTTTGTTATAATCAGAAATACCTGGCTGATTTTTCTTCAGGCCTGAGTTTTTCCCTGAAACAGCCGATTCAGGATTTTGTTTTTCTCAAAGATAATGCTTTGTTTTTGCTTACTGACAAAAGTTTAGTTACAGTTGCTCTGTTTAGCCAAGATAAGCTTAGCTATAAGCCAATCTTGGAATTATTGTTTCAGCCGGTATGCGGCTTGCCTTTAACTCAATGCGGTTTAATCGCTGATCCCTCAGGCAGGATGTTTATTTTTGGTTTTGACGCGAAAAACCGCCAATACGCTGTTTATCAATTACTTAAGGATTTTTCTTCTTGGCGCAAAATCTTTGTCTCTAATGAAAAAATATTTTGCGCGGCTGCCCAAACAGACGCGGTATATATTGCTAGCGGCAGAATGATATTTAAGATTCCGCTGAAGGCCAAAGAAGCAGAAAAAATTATATTTTCCCATCCCCTGGAAACCATTCAGTCACTAGCGTATATTAGCGGAACAGGCTTGTTTTATGCTACTGCCAGCGGCATGGGCCTGGTCACTGAGCAAGGTGGTTTAGAGTTCATGAAAAGCCAGCAGCCGCAAACCGCGGCCTGGCAAGACCAGTTATATGTTTTTTTGCCAAACAGTTTAGGACTTTTGCGTTTAACTAATACAAATCAATTGACCAGCAAACAATAAAATAAACAAAGGAGAGATAATGCAGCAGAAGCGTTTTCAGGGATTATGGATATTGAGTTTACTGCCTTTTATATTGATCAGCTGCGCGACGGTAAGCGCGCCGATTTATGACGCGACATGCGTTAATGATGCCGCAATGGTTCGCCAGCTGATTGCCCAGGGTTATAATGTTAATGCTACTGATCAGTTTTCGTATACTCCTTTGCATATGGCCGCGATCAAGGGCAATGAGGAAATCACCCGCATACTTATTGAACATGGCGCGAATTTAGAAGTCGCGCCTTATGGCTTAACGCCGTTAATGGAATGTTGCTACCAAAGCGGTAATCCAGGAGTTGTGCGTTTGCTGATCAATGCTGGTGCAAATGTAAACGCGGTTAATCGCTTAAACAAGTTCACCCCCCTGATCTATGCCGCGGCTTATGGCCACTTGGAAGCAGTTAATATTCTCCTGTCTTCCGGGGCGGATATAAATGCCAAGGATAATAAGGGAAAAACCGCGACTGATTATGCCCAGCAGTATAAAAGAACGGAAGTTTTAGCGCTTTTGCGTAAATTCGGAGCCCAGGTTTCCTATACCGGCAACCCTAAACTGGATTTGCTAATGGCCGCGGTTGGCGGGGACAGGGAAAAAATGGTTTCATTGCTTGAGCAGGGCGGTGATCCAAACCTTAAAGATAAAGACAACAAAACTCTGCTGATGTATGCTGAAGAAAATAACTGGCTGGAAGTGGCTGACTTGCTGTTGAAAAAAGGCGCTAATCCGGATGTTCGGGACAAAGACGGCTGGACAGCGCAGATGAGTGCTGCCCGGGAAAACAAAAACCAAATGCTGGAAGTTTTTGCCAGTAATAAAGTAAAAATTCCTTATTCCAACAATCCTAAAGACGATCTGCTGCTGGCGATTTTATTCGCGGATTATTCAAAAGCGCAAACCCTGATCAGCAAAGGCGCGGATGTAAATGCCTGCTATCGGTTTAATTCTCCTTTGCTCAATTACGCGGCTGTGCGCAATGATTTACAAGCAATAAAATTACTCTTGGATAATAAAGCCAATCCCAATAAATTTAATGACTATGGCATAAGCCCTTTGTGGATTGCCTCAGGAAATAAGAATTTAGCAATGCTTGAGCTGTTTGTTAATCATGGCGCGGATTTAAATCTGGCTAATGCTTGGGGCGTGAACGCCTTAATGAACGCGTTAGTATCTAAAGATTTAGCCGCAGCCCGATATCTTTTAGATAAAACTAGTAATGTCAACGCGATCCAAAAACAAGGTTTTACTGTATTGCACTACGCGATCCTATCCGGAGATTTGGAAATTGTCCAAAAACTGCTGGAAAAAGGCGCGCAACCTGACCCGTTATGCGTAATGCTGGCTGAAGGAAGGCATCCTCAATATAAAAATATTAATTACCCGGAAATCGCTGCTTTGTTCAAAACAGACGTGCTGCGCAGGCAAATGCTCCGCGCCCAGGCTGCTGTGGAAACCGCGCAGTCACCGGCTGATTATCAAAAGGCCATGGCTGAGTATAACTTAGCAATGGAAGTAGATCCGACTTTTCCGGAAATTTATTATAATCTGGGATTAATTCAGGATAAATCCGGTCAATTTGATTTAGCGATTACTAATCTGCGCAAATACTTGGAGCTTGCTCCTTTAGCTCAGGATAGCCAGGCAGTGCAGGATATGATTTATAAAATAGAATACAAACGGGACGCGGCAAAGTAATAATAGGCAATTACCCAAACCTCTATCATGCCATGCCTTGGTAGGGGTTTGTGCTTTTGCGCAGACATGCTGTATTCTTGTTTGTTGGCTTGATTCGCGCAATTATTTACTGAAAGCCCGGTTGGCAATAAAGGAATAAATATGCGGAAAAAACTACAGCAAGAAATATGTTTATTTGTCATATGCGGGGTTTTAGTATTTTTTACCGCCCAAAGTTTTGCGGATATTGTTAAGCTTAAAAACGGCAACGCGCTTAATGGGATTATTACTCAATCTGATGAGCATGAAGTGGTGATTGAAGTCGGCATTGGTACAATCCGGTTAGACAGAAATGAAATCGAAAATATCGAGCTTTCATCAAACCCGGACAAAGATAGATTACAGCAGCAATGGCAGCAAGAAGCAAAGCAGCAAGCATCCCAGGCGCAAGAAGCATTGGAAAAACAAGAACAAACAAAGCCCGCGGAATTGCCGGCAGTGGTTTTATCCGCACCTGTAAAAGAAGATAAGCCGGAACAGCGCATAGAAAAAAAGCCGCAGCCAGCGCAGTCTAAAATAATTAAATGTCAGCTGCCTAATAGTTATTATTTACTCTCTGTTCCGCAAAATCAAGATAAAGAAGCAGGCAGTGCTTTGATTATTGCCTTGCATGGCTGGCCGAGTAATCCGGAGAGCTTTATGCAAGCCTGGGAAGCTGAAGGTAATCGGATCCAAGCTTTTATTGCTTGTCCTAAATCAACCAACCAAGGCTGGAAACAAAACGATATCGCGAATATATTAAAAATGATTAAGGAGATAAAACGTAATTATAAAATCAATCCGAAAAAAGTGTTTGTTGTCGGAGTTTCCTTTGGCGGGCATTTTGCTTTATATATGGGTTTAAAGTATCCGAATGTATTTAAAGCAATTGTGAATATTTCCGGGTCGCTTGTCCGGGCAAGAAAATATATTGGGCAAGTACAAATATCAAGAAGGACAAAACATGTGCCGGTATTAATTTTAATCGGAGCAAAAGATGAGCAAGCGCGCCGGGATAATGCCAAGAACACGCGACAAGAGTTAAATAAGTATGGTTATCGGGTAACCTATAAACTAATTCCTGATTTTGGCCATGGTTACCTAATGGAATTTTCCCAGGATATAACTAAATGGCTGGGGCTTTAAGCAGAAGAAAATGCTGATTACTGTTAAAAGTTTTCAGGACTAAATGATGCTAAGATTTTTACAGATAGCTTGTGTGAAATTATCCGAGAAAAAACAGACCAGAACTTAGGCAATAATCCCTAAATTCCTTCCAAAAATTTCGAAACTCGCTCTGTGTGCGGGGAGCTGAATTCGCACCAGCTAATCTGCGATTTGAATAATTAGGCGTCAATACTGGAACGAGGCATCAAAAATGAATAATTAGAAACATTGTCTGGTATTAAGCAGTAAAATTAATGATATAATATGAATAATAGGGCAATTAAAAGTGAGGGGCAAGAGCTTGAAGATAGAAAATAATTTTTTATTTAGAAATGCCGGTCTTTTACAAGGCCTGCTGCTTACCGCGGTTATTTTTTATTTGGATTATATTACCGGCCCTTATCTTGGATTGGCCTTATTTTATATTGGGGCTGTTGCTTTTACTACTTGGATTAGCGGACTGGGCAGCGGGATGGTC
This sequence comes from Candidatus Omnitrophota bacterium, assembly GCA_043805415.1. Taxonomy (GTDB): domain Bacteria; phylum Omnitrophota; class Gorgyraeia; order B26-G9; family B26-G9; genus JAHITE01. The sequence goes on from JAZDHZ010000039.1 coordinate 81,741, forward strand.
ATTGCTTTTGTAAGCGCGGGCTGCTGGCTGACCGCGGATCTGGTTGACGGAATCAGCTATCCGAATCTATTTTTTCCCCTTTGGAATGCCGGAATTCGCTTGTTTATTTTCGCGCTCATCGCTTATTTTATTTGGAAGGTAGAGACCGCGAAAAAAATGCGCCAGGATTTTTTAAATTTTATTATTCATGATCTGCGCAATCCCTTGTTTTCAATTTTACTGATAACTGAGAATATGCGTAAACATTCGGCTTATGTTGCTGATGATGACTTGAAGCAGCAAGTGCGAGACACCGTTCTCCTAGCCAAGCAAATGACATCGCTAGTTGAGGCGATTCTGGATTTATCCGCGCTGGAAAACAAAGCGGTTTTGCTTAAGTTTTCCGAGATTGAGGTTAAAAGTTTGATTCAAGCCGCGCAGCAGCAGGTAGCTGTTTTTGCGGATCAAGCAAAAATAATTTCGCAGACTCAGATTAATCCCGGCATATCCACCATTAATACAGATTATAATATGGTTCTGCGGATTTTAGTAAATTTGCTGGTTAACGCGATTAAGGCCAGTCCCCCAGCAGGCATAGTGACTGTTCGCGTGGAAATGGTTGGCACAGATAAGCTGGCTTTTAGTGTAATAGACCAGGGGGTTGGGATTCCAAAATATATTGCGAATGTAATATTTAATCAATTTATTACAACTAAGGCCAGAGAATTGGGAATGAGGCGTGGTTTTGGTTTAGGATTGACATTTTGCAAGCTTGCGGTTGAAAAATTAGGCGGTCGGATTACTGTATTAAACCAAGAGGAAAAAGGAGCGATGTTTACGTTTACGCTTGGTTTAAAACCAAAAAGTTTAGCTTCATCGGACTATTAGTATATTTTCTGATTTTCTGATACAATAAAATAATTGATAAAATAAAAAGGAGGACATGTTTATGAAGGAAAGACGCTCATCGCGCAGATATAAAGTGTCTTTAAAAGCACGAGCGATTATTGTCGGCACTCAGCAGTCATATCAAGGCACGGTAACGGACATCAGTTTTTCCGGAGTGCGATTTGTTTGCGGTAAAACAATTGAAAAAGATCAGCAGTTAGAGGTTATTCTCTCCGTAGAGGAGCAGGAGATTACCTTAAAAGCTGTTGTTGTCTGGACAGATATCCTAGCAGATTTGGAAGGGATTCAGCACGGGATGAAAGTTGTGGGTGTGGCGTTCGTAGGCGATAGCAAACAACTGGAAAAATTTTTCAAAAAGATCCAAGGATAAATAGCATGTTGCATTAAAGCTTAAGCGTCTTAGCAAAGCACTCAATGAAATCATTAGTTTTAAGGCCAGGCGCGCCTTGATTCTTCCTAAAGGCATAAAGGCAGCAGATGCTCAATAATAAAAACAAAGATCCGCTTCACGGGATCACCCTTGAAATGATCCTTATCCATCTGGTTGAAAAAATCGGCTGGGAAAATCTATCCCAAAGAATCCGGATAAACTGCTTTGCAAAAAATCCGAGTATTAAATCCAGCCTGGCGTTCCTAAGGCGAACTCCGTGGGCCAGAAAAAAAGTGGAATCGCTATATATAACTGAAATAAGCAATCCGTCAAAAAAAGGCAAGGCTTAACCCTCTCTTTGCTTAATCTGCTACGCATTAGTTTTGCCTGTGCTTTGAAGCTTTTGGCAAAACTAAGAATCACATGTCCGCGTTTTGCCAATACCGCTTGCCAACCAATAAAAGCGAAAGCGCTTCTCCGTATCTAATTTTTAAGGCAACAGTTTATCTAAGGCAATTCGTTGTTCTAAAAACCTGTTATTACTACGTCAAGATGTAATATATTTACTACGTGAAAATGTAATGTTTTCACGTAGTAGAAACAAGTATTTTTTGGTTAAGGAACTTGTCATCATGGAACCTTTTTAAAAGAGAGCTATTCTTAGATAGACAGGA
>JAZDHZ010000040.1:0-2268 GCA_043805415.1 Candidatus Omnitrophota bacterium
AAAAGATGCTTCGGCAGCTTCAAATTGAAATCCCTGATGTTCAAGCGATTGTACTAATTCCAGTATTTTTTTAGTTTGCGGGTCTTCCTTGCTTAAATCATAGCTTAAGTCTTTTGCTCTTAGCAAGATTCCGGTTTTCCCTCCTAATTCAGAAACTAGAATGCGTCGCCGGTTCCCCACGCAAGACGGATCAATATGTTCGTAAGACAATGGGTTTTTCATTATGGCATTAATATGCATACCGCCTTTATGGGCAAAAGCTGAATCCCCTACAAAAGGTTGTTCGTTTTTTGCGCGCATATTACTAATTTCGCTGACAAAATGCGATAGATGAGTCAGCTGTTTTAGTTTTTCATCTGAGATACAGTCAATTTTGAGCTTTAATTTTAGATTAGCAATAATGGTTATTAAATCAGCATTGCCGCAGCGTTCTCCATATCCGTTAATGGTTCCTTGCACCATAGTTGCACCAGCCTCTACAGCTGCCAAGGAGTTAGCAACAGCTACACCTGCGTCATTATGGCAATGGATGCCCAGATCGATTTTAATTTTACTTTTAACTTCAGTTATTACGTTTATTACTTCCGTGGTAAGTGTCCCGCCGTTAGTGTCGCATAGACAAATTGATTGGGCTCCCGCATCTTGGGCACTTAACAATGTTTTTAAAGCATAATCTTTGTTTGCCTTATAAGCGTCAAAAAAATGTTCAGCATCATAGATTACAGGTAAACCTTTTTTAACTAAGAAATTAATCGTGTCCTTAATCATAGTTAGATTTTCATCCAATGTGGTTTTTAAGACAGCCGTTACATGAAAATCCCAGGTTTTACCAACAATGGTGATTACTTGCGCGTTAGATTTTAAAAGGGCAAGTATGTTGTTGTCTTCTTTTGCCATGATGTTTGGCCTGCGGGTCATACTAAAAGCAGCAATTTTTGAGTTTTTAAGTTTACGTTGGCTTATTTTTAAGAAAAATTCGCGGTCTTTAGGATTTGATCCTGGCCAGCCTCCCTCGATAAAGTCAATGCCGATTTTATCTAATTCTTCGGCAATGCGGATTTTATCCATTACTGAATAAGAAATCCCTTCCCCTTGCGAACCGTCACGTAATGTGGTGTCGTATAATTCTATTCTTTCCATAGTAACCCTCGATTAAAGGCTTAATCCAAACTCTGCGTGTAATTTCCTTACCGCTATTTCAGCAAATTTCTTTTTTATAATACAAGATATACTAATATCGCTTGTTGAGATCATCTCAATATTAATTTTATTAGCTGCCATTATCCCGAACATTTTCGCGGCAACGCCGTGATGCGATTTCATGCCTACGCCTACAATGGAAACTCGAGCAATATCTTCATTTAAGAGAACTTCGCCTGCAGCGATGTCCCGGGCTACTTTTTTAGTTATTTTGCTTGCTTTTGCGCAGTCGCTTTTAGCAATTGTAAATGATATATCAGTTAGCCGGGTATGGCTTACGTTTTGCACAATCATATCAACACTTACTTCTGCCTCGGCCAGATGCTTAAATAACCTTACGGCAATTCCAGGTTTATCAGAAACCCCGCAAAGCGTAATTTTAGCCTCGTTTTTATTTAAGGTTATTCCGCTCACTACCACATCTTCCATCTTATCTACCTCCTTGATAATCATTGTTCCGCAACTTGTTGAAAACGAAGAACGCACATGTAAAGGTACGTTGAATTTTTTAGCTACTTCAATAGACCGCGCTTGCATAACTTGCGCGCCAAGTGAAGCCATTTCAAGCATCTCATCATAAGTGATCGCGTTAATCTTTTTTGCCTTTGGCTCAATCCGCGGGTCAGTAGTATAAATGCCTTCAACATCAGTGTAGATTTCACAAGAATCTGCGCCTAATTCTTTAGCTAAGGCTACAGCAGTCAAATCTGAACCGCCTCTGCCTAGAGTAGTTATATCTTGATTTAAAGTTACTCCCTGGAAACCGGCGACAATAACTACTTTATCTTTTTTTAATTCTGCTTTAATTTTATCGGTATTTATTTTTATAATCCTGGCGCGAGTATGGCTTGTGTCAGTAATAATGCCTACTTGGGCACCGGTAAATGAGATAGCTTCAATCCCTAATTTATGAATAGCCATAGCTAAAAGCGCGACTGATATCTGTTCTCCTGTAGAAAGCAGCATATCCATCTCACGCTCTGAAGGGTTGGTATTGATTTTATTAGCCAGCGTAATTAATTCATCGGTAGTATCACCTAAAGCAGATACAACTACAACCAGATGATA
>JAZDHZ010000041.1:0-29522 GCA_043805415.1 Candidatus Omnitrophota bacterium
GTCACTCCTTTTTGAGAGTTGAAAAAAGAATGACCATAGTATAAAATGGATTTCAAATCGATTACAGATATTTTTTTCATAACATGTTGCCTTTACGGGTATTACAAAAATATTTAAAAAAACAACCGGACACTAGTGATATACCATAGACCATTAGCTATTGACTATAAGGGGGCAGAATGATTGTAAAACTATTAAATTTTCTTAAAACCGATATATGGCGTATCCGCACAAAAAGTCTTCCCAGAACTAAATCATTGCTGCTTAAACCCTTAATGATAATTATCCTGGCATTTCGCAGTTTTGATGAAGATAAATGTCAGCTTAGAGCTTCGGCCTTGACCTTCTACTCCTTACTTTCTATTGTGCCTGTGGTTGCCATGGCTTTTGGCATTGCCAAGGGTTTTGGGTTTGAAAAAGTTCTGGAAACAATCATGCTGGAAAAATTTTCCGGGCAGCAAGAAGTTATAAGCCAGGTTATTGGGTTCGCGCAAGTGCTCTTGGATAATACTAAGGGGGGAATGATTGCCGGCATTGGAGTCGCGGTTCTTTTCTGGACAGTAATAAAGGTATTGGGTAATATTGAAAAATCATTCAATGAAATCTGGGGGATAAAAACCTCAAGGAGTATGGGCAGAAAATTCAGTGATTATCTGTCGATAATGCTGATCTGCCCTTTGCTGTTTATTATTTCCAGCTCAGTAACAGTGCTTATTGCCAGCCAGATAAAACTTATCATGGAAAAGATATCGCTCTTAGGTGTCTTTAGCCCGGTAATTTTAGTGGCATTGAAAATATTGCCGTTTATTGTTATCTGGATTCTTTTTTCCTTTATTTATGCTTTTATGCCGAATACCAAGGTGTATTTTAAATCCGCTTTTGTCGGCGGGATTGTCGGCGGCACATTGTTTCAGATTATGCAGTGGGCTTATATAACTTTTCAGGTAGGAGTTGCTAAGTATAACGCGATTTATGGAAGTTTTGCTGCTTTGCCTTTGTTTTTAGTTTGGCTGCAGATAAGCTGGCTGATTGTGCTTTTTGGCGCGGAGATCTCTTTTGCCCGGCAAAATTTGGAGACTTATGAATTTGAACCAGATTGTTTGCAGGTGAGCTATAGTTATAAAAGACTGCTTATGCTGAATATTGTGCAATTAATATTTAATAACTTTGTCAGCGGCGCTAAGCCATGGACTGCTTCAGCCATATCGCATCAGCTTGAAATTCCGATCAGGCTGGTCCGGCAGATGCTTTTTGAGCTAGTGGAAGCTGAGGTGCTGATTGAAACCAAAGAGCAAGCCTCAGCGGGTATTGGTTATCAACCGGCGCGTTCAACAGAAAATGTAACCATTAAAGACATTATTGATAAATTAGAGCATAAAGGCACGGATAATATTCCGGTGGCTCAAAATAAAATTTTTAAAACAATTAAAGAGTCTTTGCTGGTTATGGATAAGAGCATGGAAAAATCCGCGGCAAATATCAGGGTCAATGATATTAAATAATTTCAACGGAAAGGGGCTGGGGATGAAACAGCATATTTTTTTATGGCTAATCATTGGGGCTTTATTGGCTAATGGATGCTCTAAACAAGCGGAAAATGCTCAGGCCAAAGGCAAAGCAAAGGCTCCTGCTTTTGAATGGTTTAAATAAATAATCGGAGGAGTTTATGGATGAGATTATTCTGAAAATAAAAGAATATGTTTTGTTATACGGTTTAAAAATTATCGCCTCAATACTTATTTTAGTGATTGGAAAATTCGCGTCTAAATTTTTAACTGGAGTATTGAAAAAAATAATGCAAAAGGCCAAAGTGGAAGAAACCTTGGTCAGTTTTGTAAGTCATATTGCTTATGTAGCGGCGATGACATTTGTGGTGATCGCGGCTATTGGTCAGCTCGGGGTTCAGACAACATCATTTATCGCTGTGCTCGGCGCCGCTGGTCTTGCGGTGGGCTTGGCTTTGCAAGGATCACTTTCCAGCTTTGCGGCTGGGGTTATATTGATTATTTTTAAGCCGTTTAAAATTGGTGATTTTATTATTGCCAGCGGAGAAATGGGCACTGTTAAGGAAATTCAGATATTTAATACTGTGCTGGCTCATCCGGATAATCGAAAAATTGTTATTCCCAATTCTCAGGTTACCGGAGGGACGATAACTAATTTTTCGGCAATTGATCAAAGACGCGTAGATTTAGTTTTTGGTATTTCATACACTGATGATATGAAAAAAGCAAAAGATATTCTGGCTAAAGTTGTTGCCAGTGATAAGCGGGTGCTGACTGATCCCAAGCCGGTGATTGCTGTCTCAGAGCTTGGCGATAGCAGCGTAAAGCTGGTCTGCCGTCCATGGGTAAAGCCAGGTGATTACTGGGATGTATATTTTAATATTGTCGAGCAAGGCAAGCTTGAGCTTGAGAAAAACGGCATCACGATTCCTTTTCCGCAGCAAGATGTGCATGTTTACCAAGCAAAGAAAGCTGCTTGAATTTCAGCTGATCAGGTGATGGAAAATTCGCGCTGATATTTTATTAAAAGATTTGCTTATTGGAAAAACCCGTATTGAATTAATTGACAATACGGGTTTTTTCTATGTTTTTTTTGCTATAACTTATTTAATTATATTATGTTGCAGATATAATGCAGTCGCGCCCTTGCAAAAAGAAATTTTGTCATGTATACTTATTCAACCACTTTTCATAAGTGTATTTAAAAGTAATAAAGTTGCAAATGATTAGAGTTAAAAAAAAGGGGATAAAAAAAATGATTATTAGAAAGAATTTTACAAGCGTCTTTAGTTTACATAAAGTATTGGCAATTACTTTTTGCTTAACCCTGATTATTTCGACTCTGGCTTATGGCGCGAATAATTTAAGACAGCGTGAAAATGATCCTGAACAGACATATGCTCAAGGTATTAGCGCGATGCCGGAATCAACTCCGGAATATATTCTGGATGTAAGTGATGTTATTGAAGTAGTAGTTTGGCGCAATGAGGATCTTAGCCGAATTATAAAAATACGTCCTGATGGCAGAATATCGCTTCCTTTGGCTGGAGAAATAAAAGCCAGCGGTCTTACGCCGCAACAGCTAAGCGATGTAATTGCCGCTACCTTAGAACGTAAATATATTCTTAATCCTCAGGTTAGCGTGATTGTGCAAAAAGTTGACAGTAAATCAATTTTAGTTTTAGGTATGGTTAATAAGCCAGGACAATATAATGTTTCCGAAAAAATAACTGCCATGCAGTCGATTGCTAAAGCCGGGGGTAATGCTCCGTTCGCGCATATGGAAAGTGTTCTGGTAGTACGTAACCCTTATTCAATTAAGCCGGCAATCTATAATATTGATTTGCAAAGCGCGCTGGATAAAGGAAAATTCAAAAATGATATGGTATTGCAGCCAGGTGATGTTGTCTATGTACCCAAGAGTTTCTTCGGCAAGGTTGATGACGCGATGTCATTTTTCAGCCGGAATGTTCGGCCTTCTTTAGATTCATATTTTCAGTATAAAACTTTGCAGGTGATTGAGGATAATAATTAGCACTTAAAAAGGGGATAAACTGGTGAGAGAAAAAAATCAAGATAAAAAAGATGTGGATTTAGTAGATGTGATGGATATTATTAAAAGAGGCAAGAACATTATCGCTGTCTCAATTATCCTGACATTGGCAGCAACTTTTTTTGTTACCAAGGTATTTATAATTCCTGTTTACCAGGCCAGCGCGAAAATCTTAGTCCGGGAAGAGAAACTTAATCCTAAAGATGATTTCCCCGCGTATGATACCGGCTGGCAACTTGCTAATACCCAATCTGAAATTATAAAAAGCAAAAATATTATTGCTAAAGCATTGGAGAAAACAAACTTTTCTAATGCCGCTATTAGGGGAATTGACACTAAGTCTTTAAAAATGAGTAACTTGCAGAAGAGTATAGAGCTTGAACTGCTTGAGGGCACAAATGTTTTAGAGCTCAAGTTTGAACATCAGGATCCAGTGTTTGCCGCAAAGCTGGTAAATGCGATCGCCGAGACTTATATTGAGGACAGAACAAACCTGAAAAATAAAACTGTAGATCAAATCATTGTTGCATTGGAAAAAGAAATTCAAGCAGCGAAAAATGATTTTATTAATGTTGAAAATGAGTTAAATGAAATAGCCAGCCAAGATAATATGATAATGTTATCAGGATCTGATATGGTTTTGGATCTGCAAAAATATGCTGATTTAGATATGCATCTAATGTCTGTAAATGCTGATATCGAGATGGTTGAGGTTAAAATCGGGGCTCTTAATCAAAGCATAAAGACGCATAATCCGGAAGATATTAACTTGAAATTCCTCGCTAACAATGATATTATTAACGGCTTAAAATCTCAAATCCGTTTAGCGGGTTTAAAGCTGGAAGCTTTAATGGGGCAGTTTAATGAAAATCATCCTGATGTGGTAGTTGGCAAGGCAGCTATTGATATGATGAAGCTGGATATTGCTCAGGAAACAGATAAGCTGATAAAAGCTGAAGTAGAATCTCTGGAGATAGAAAAAAAATCTTTAATCGCTAAAAAAGAAATACTGCTCGCGACGCATGAAAAACACACTAATCGCTTAAATAAGGTAATTAAAAACCAGCCTAAATTAGCCAGGCTTAATCGTGATATAGAAATGAAACGCGCGGTTTATAGTGATCTTATGGCCAAGCTGCAGGAACTCAGGCTGTTACAGCAAAGAACTGATATGCTTCCGGACGCGGAAATAATAGAATCCGCGGACATTCCTGAGCAGCCGACAAAACCAAATTTATTGAAAAATTTATTACTAGGACTAATTGTGGGAATAACTATCGGCTTTGCTCTGGCGATGATGTTCTCTGTCGCTTACTCCGAGGAAGATAAATCAGAGCAAATTATCGACCAAGATAAAGAAAGGAGGCTCTCACCGCGGACTAAAACATACAATAAGGTTACTTGTAGTGTGGTTGGAGAAAAAAAGGAACATATTTGCTGGAGTAATGATGTCAGTTCTTCGGGGATGAAAATCATTAGCAATGAAAAACTAAAAGAAAACAATATTCTTAAATTTGAAATTCATCGAGATAAAATGAAACCGATTGTTGGCAATGGGATGGTGGTTTGGACATCACCGATCGCGATTAAGGGCAATAATAATGGGTATGCTTCGGGAGTTAAGTTTTATGATGTTGAACTGGATATTAATAATAAAAAAACGTAATCATATTAAATATTTAATTGTATAATTATCAGATTAAGGAGGGGATATGTTAACCGCAATAAATAACGCAATTCCCAAAACCGAGATAAAACTGGAAGATTATCTGGTTTTAGTGAAAGAAAGATACTATCTTTTTGCCAAAAGGAGTCTGGACATAGTGGGCAGTGGTTGCGGGCTTGTTTTGAGCCTGCCCTTAATGCTGGTTATCACGGTTTTAATTAAGCTTACTTCTCCAGGCCCGGTTTTTTATAAGCAGCAGAGATGTACTAAAAACGGTCGAGTATTTTGGCTGTATAAATTCCGTTCAATGCCGCATAATATTGAAAATGGTAATGGTCCGAAATGGGGCAAGACCGATGATCCGAGATGTAATAATTTCGGCCGGTTGATGCGCATTCTGCTCATCGATGAACTGCCCCAGCTGGTGAATGTTTTAAAAGGGGATATGAGTCTGGTCGGGCCAAGACCGGAAAGACCGTTTTTTATTGAAAAATTCCGAAAAAGCATAAAAGATTACGATTCTCGGCATAATATTAAAGCCGGGCTTACTGGTTGGGCGCAGATTAACGGGTATAGAGGTAATACTTCGATTGTAAAAAGAATTGAGCATGATCTTTATTACATGAAAAACAGATCAATGCTTTTTGACCTTAGAATAATTTTCATGACTCCATTTTCTATCAAGCTTGCAAAACCTACTCACGCTAAATAATTAGATTAACCGCAACCTATTTTGATAGAACTCTTCTTTATAATTGTATAGTAATCCATTGTTAAGCCTTGTTTTTACAATAGATTACAATTGATTACAATTGATCAGGCTTATTAATCCGAGGCAGTTAAAACTCTTCCCTGTGCTGGTTATTGATGTAAATCCTAGCGTATGTTATAATATCAAAATAAGTTATGGTTAATTAAAGCTGAAAACCGATCGAAGCAGATAAAATCTAAAATACTGATTAAAAAGGTTTGGATTATGATTAGCAATAAATTGGATGTTTTACTTATTGATCCTCCCTGGTATCGATTATTTGGGCAACAAAAATCGGTTCGTCCTTTAGGGTTATGCAGTATTGCCGCGGTTCTTGAAAAAAATCATATTCAGTCTCGCGTCTATAATGCTGATATGCAAATGGGGGCGCATCCTGTCGACGCTTTTTCTACCACAAAAAATTACGCGAATTATTTAGAAATTGCGGAAAATATGGATGCTCCCATCTGGCAGGAAGTGGAGGCGCTAATTAGGGAGTATAATCCTAAGATTGTGGGGATTTCAATCCTAACGGCAAAATATCAAGCGGCATTGACCGTAGCCAAACTTGTAAAAAAGATTAATTCTAAAATTACGGTTGTGGGCGGAGGGCTTCATCCTACTATCTTGCCTGAGGAAACTATTGACAATGATTGTTTTGATTACCTTGTCCTAGGCGAAGGAGAATATAGTTTCTTAGAGCTTACCCAGGCAATTCTCGCGGAAAATACAAATTTGTCTCAAATCAAAGGGATTGTATATAAAGATAATGGCCGGATAGTTATAAACGCTTCGAGGGATTTAATCGCGGATTTAGATCAGCTTCCTCATCCGGCAAATCACTTAATCATCGATAAAGAGAAGATGCTCCCAGATGATTTTAGCCGTCTTTTTGCCAGCCGGGGATGCCCCTATAATTGTATTTTCTGCGCGTCCAACGCGATATGGTCCAAGAAAGTTAGATATCGATCTCCGGAGAATGTGGTGGATGAAATTGAGAAAATTAACCATGCCTATGACCCGGCTTATTTTCATTTTGAAGATGATGGTTTTTCCCTAAATAGTTCTTATGTTAAACAAATCTGCGGCCTATTAGTATCGAGAAAGATTAAAATAAACTGGGGATGCGAAACTAGAGTTGACTTAGTGACTGATGATTTGCTTCAGATCATGCGAAAAAGCGGATGCGCTAAAATTTTACTGGGAGTAGAATCCGGCAATGAGCTTACGCTTGAAAAAATCAAAAAGCAGATCACTTTAGAGCAAACTCGCCAAGCAATGAAGCTGTGCAAAAAACATCGAATGGAAACAGCGGTATTTTTTATAATTGGATTCCCTTGGGAGGGAGAGCTGGAAATAAAACAAACAGTTGATTTTATGCAAGAGCTTGATCCTCAATTTGCCGTATATAGTATTGCTACCCCTTATCCTGGAACAGAACTTTTTGAAATTTATAAACAGCAGGGGCTTATTCCAAAAAATATAAATTGGAGTACTTTTTTTCATCAAAGCCCGGAGATGTTTTTATCCAGTAAACTGCCGAAAGACCGTTTGAAGGATATTATTGTAAATACGGAAAGAATATTTTTAAACCATAACCGGAAAAAGCAAAGATTAAAACTGCTTAATCCGTTTAAGTTATTTTTGGAACTTAAAGAACACTATAAGAGTCCTAGGGAATTATGGGTTCGGATAAAATATGTTTTAAATTTTAAAACCTAAAATATAATTCAGGTGTTCGACTTATTGGATTAGCTACTGGAGTAGAATTAATGAATCTAAGGGAAAAAACAATTCAAAGTCTGGGATGGTCTTTTGGCGCGCGCGTATTCAGGCAAATCAGCCAGTTTGTGGTTTTGGCAATTCTTGCCCGACTTCTCAGTCCTGATGATTTTGGATTAATCGGGATGGTGGCTGTGTTCGCGGGATTTGCCTTTATTTTTGCTGATTTGGGGATTACCGCGGCGATTATCCAGAAACAGGATTTAGCAGAAAAACATTACTCATCAGCATTTTGGATAAATATTGCAGCGGGTATTTGCCTGGTGCTGATTTTTATATCCTGCGCGCGACTAATAGCCGATTTTTATCATCAGCAGGTTTTAAAAGATATCATTAGAATCTTATCTCTGAACTTTCTGTTTTCGTCTTTTTCTATAGTTCATCTGGCTATTTTTAAACGGGAAATGAATTTTAAAGCGATTACAATAGCCGAAAGTATCGCGGTTGTAATTTCCGGAATAATCGGGATTTATTTAGCTTTTGCTGGCTATGGGGTGTGGAGTTTAGTTGTTCAGCTGTTATCATGCACATTTGTGAATACATGCTTTCTCTGGATTTTTTCAGGATGGAGACCGAGATTATTATTTGAAATGGCGGCGATCAAGGAAATTTTTAATTTTAGCGCTAATGTAACAGGAGCTTGGATAGTTAAATATTTATCTGAAACCGTCGATTATCTTTTAGTCGGTAAATTTCTTGGGGCAGGAGCTTTGGGTTTCTATACATTAGCTTACAAAATCATGATTTATCCTTTGCAGCATATTGTCTATGTAATGGGGGGAGTGATGTTCCCGGCTTTTTCAAGAATTCATGATGATTTAAAGAAAGTTCGTGATAATTATTTAAAAATAATAAAGTTGGTTTCACTGGTTATTTTTCCCTTAATAATGGGCTTATTTGTTGTGGCTCCTGAGTTTATTAGGATAGTGTTTGGTGAGCAATGGGAGCCGGTTGTCCCTGTGCTGAGAATTTTGTGTTTTTGCGGGATATTTCAATCTTTTGGAACTGCAGTGGAGAATATATTTATGTCACAAGGAAGAAGTGATATACAGTTTAAGGTTCAGTTAATTGGAACCCTCTTGGTAGTTGTGTTTATTTCGATAGGTTTGAAATGGGGGATAGTGGGAGTGGCATCTGCTTACGCGATATATATCGCGGGGTGGGTTCCTTTCACATTATATATTTCTAGTAAACTAATCAATCTACACAATAATAAGTTATTTAAAGCAATGTTGCCGGCGCTATTAGTCTCAATATTAATGGCAACGGTATTGAGCATTATTAAGCGCTTTGTCGTAACTACAGATATAAAGAGCTTATTAATATCCTGTTTTGTTGGGCTAAGTATCTATTTTATGACGCTGATATTAACGAAACAAATATTAATAAGCAAAAATAAGCTATCACTGAATATATGAAATAGTAAGTTGAAGATTTTGCTTTTCTTTCAATTTTATGAAATATAAAAAAGGGAATGGACTAAAAATGAGATATAAAATTTGCATTGTCTGTTATAAATACCATCTTGACCCTAAAGTGCATCTGCGTGGGGTTCATAAGGCTTTCGAATCGAAATTTGATGTAACAAGGCATTTTGCAGACAATTTGTGGCCGGATAAAGTGAGTGATATAGAAAATTATAGTTCATTTGACGCGATTATTTGGTATGTGCATTTTCGGGATTTAAAAACTAAAGAATCTTTTGACTGGCAGGATTATAAGGGATTGAGGTTAATGTACGAAGAGGATGCTTTCAACAATTTTCAAGATATAAAAGGAGTTAATTATGATTTTAACTGCTGGCCTGAAGTCTACCGAAAACACAACTTTCAGGCTTTGATCGTGACAGGAAAAAAAACCTGTAATAATTTAATCCAGGATGGAGTGAATGCTTATTGGATTCCCAAAGGATACGATGATACAACTATTTATGATAAGGGTCAGCCCCGAAAGGGAATTTGCTATTATGGGATTAAATATCCCGCGCGTAGAGCAATGCTGCATTACTTAAATAAAAGAGGTATCTTATTTTCCAGAATTAAGTGTCCTTATGACCGACTTAATGATAATTTAAACAAATTTCAAATTTGTCTTGTTTGTAATATGACAGGGATAATAAAAAGGGGTATTGTAAATAAGTGGATAAATTTTCTTTCGCCGTCTTCAATGATTAGTTATAAGCCCGGACCGGAGGTAATGATTAAAAATTTTGAAATAGCTGGATCTGGGTGTGTGCTTTTTTGTGACTATATAGATGAACTTAATGATTTAGGATTTAAGGATGGAGAAACGGTCGTGACCTATAAAAATTTCGCTGAATTAGTCGATAAAATAAATTATTACAGTAAATATCCGGAAAAATTAGAAATGATATCAGCTAACGCGCTTAAACTGGCTGTAAAACATACTTTGAAATATCGAATGAATATGTTTGAGGATTTATTTAATAAATTAAAGTGATATTTGTTTGGACGGTTGAAAGTATTATGGAGATTTAGATGAAAATCGCGTATTTAATTTTAGCACATCACCAACCAGGGCATCTTAAGCGTTTGATTGAAGCGCTTAAATATAAAAATGATGCTTTTTTTGTGCATATCGACCTTAAATCAGATATGTCAGAGTTTAAGGACATCAAAGGGGAAGATATTTTTTTCATGCCTGAAAGAGTCAAGGTTTATCATGCGGGTTTTTCTCAGGTGGAGGCGATGATATTTTTAATGCAAGCGGCATCGAAGAAAGAGGATTTTGATTATTATATTTTTTTAAGCGGCGCTGATTATCCGATAAAAGCACCAGCCAAAATTCATGATTTCCTTAAAAAAAACTATGGACAGAATTTCTTAAGCTTTTATAATTACAGCGCGGATCTAGTAGAAAACAGCCATTTGTCTGGCTATTATAATGTAGATTTTTCTGACAGTGTTTTGAAAATAGTCTCCTTGATTTCGAGAGTTATTTTTAAATTATCAAGAAAGGTTCTGCCGAAAAGATCTCTAGCTGATGGCATGATCCCTTATCGGGGGTCGACGCATTGGTGTTTATATAAGGATGTGATGAATTATTTGTTGAAATTTTTGGATTCAGACAAAGGGGGAAAACTTGTGAGATTTTTCAGGAATTCATTTGGTCCTGATGAAATGATATTCCATACAATTATACTTAATTCTTCTTTTGCAAAAAGCTGTCGCGGATATGAGACAGACATGGAAAATGATAAGAGAATCTTACTAGGTGAAAATAAAGCGTACCTGCATTATATTGACTGGAACCCGGACAGGGAAGACCCGGCGGTGTTTGATGAGGGAGACTTTGAAAAGTTAAAGGAAAGTGATCTTTTCTTTGCGCGCAAATTCGACGAAAAAAAATCATATAAGCTTCTGGATAAAATAGATAGGTATTTATTAGGGGATGATAAATAGGATTAATCGATACGTCTATGAACGAATTATTGTTGTATAAATATAGATTAAAACTGCATAGGATTCTGGAAAATTTTCTTGGTTTCCAGATTTTCAACATCTCACGCCATGGGCATCGTGACTATGCTGATATGAAGCATGTCGGCCATGAAATATCGGTTATTTTTGATGTGGGAGCTAATGTCGGACAGTCTGCTTATAAATTTAGCTCAGCTTTTCCCAAAGCAGTAATTCATTGTTTTGAACCAACGAGCGAAGCATATAAAAGGTTAAAAATAAATGTTAAGGGTATGAAAAATATTATTTGTCATCAGATTCCTTTGGGAAGCCGCAATGAAGTCTCAAAGCTTTACTTAGCTCCGCAATCGGTTTCAAGCTCATTGATTAAGCCGGATTGTGTTGTGGGTGAGGAGGTTGTTAATGTCTGTAAACTAGACGATCTAGCTCTAGAAAATAGAGTAGAAAAAATCGATTTACTTAAAATTGATACTGAAGGATTTGATCTCGAGGTTTTAAAGGGAGCAAATGAAATGCTTTCTTCATGTAAGGTTGTTTTTATATTGGTGGAAGTGGGATTTCATCCTGGAGACAAAAGACATGTATTGTTTGATGATGTAAGATCATATCTTTTGCCAAAAGGATATTCTGTTTTTGGTTTTTATGAACAGCAGCTAGAATGGTCGGGAGAGAGCCGCTTGCGCTACGCGAATGTTTGTTTTGTTAATGAACAAGCGCTATCTAAAGTAAAAACAAACGTATAGATTAGTCGGCTTAAATGTTTTAGGAGTTTTATGAAAATAGCGATACTTAGTCCCGGCAATGGGAATTATCTAAACCGAATATCTCGATCGCGCGACGCGAGGATTCATCCCAATCGGAAATTTGTTTATGAATCGCTTAATAAATTTGGGCATCAGTGTGATTATATTGGAATAGATGATTTAGCTATTGATAAACTCGCGGCGTATAACGCGTTGTTTTTATTAAACCATTGCCAAAATAATAAGCGGCAAAATGAGGTTTTGCTATCTTTTTTAAGTAAAAATAAGAATATTGTCATGACTTACGCGACTCAGGCGGCAAGAGATTGGGGGATCGCGGCAAACTCGACGCGTCTTCCGGCTCAACTTAATTTTCAAGGCAAAAAAATAAGCTATGGAATTAAGGATATTGATAATCTGATAATGAAGATCAATCGAAAATGGTTTAAAAATTGTTTACCTGTAAAAAGCTTTTTTAATTTGCCGGTTATGAAAGTTTCTGACCGCGCGGATTTTCAGGTTCTTGCCAGCTGGGATCAGGATAGCCTGCCGGCTTTAGTAAAAGTGGAAAAAAATGGGGGTAAGCTGATTTATTTTTCCGGAATATTGGCTGGGACAAACGAGGCTTTTTTAAGCTATGTGCTGTCTTGGTTAGAAGGGAATAATCAGGTTTTATCCCCATGGATACCGAATAAAAAAAAGTGCGTTATTACTCTATTCTATGACTATGAAGGAATCTATGGAAATTCGCGATATGGGGAGTATGCTGAAAAGGGTTTGGAGTATATTTTAAGCGCGCATAAGAAATATAATATTAAGGGGACTTTTAATGTTGTTGGCAAGTTGTATGAAACTAAGCCAAAGAGCATAGAAAATATTATTCAGGCCGGACATGAAATCGCCTGCCATACATATGAGCATATTCCGCCGTCAAGGTCAGGGCATAAAGCATTAAAGAATTCGATACGGATGAGCTTAGCCGCGCATCAAGTCAGGTTTGGTGAAAATCTTTGGGGATTCCGTTCGCCTGAATCCAAGTGGAACGCGGGTCTTTTATCAATTCTTGATGATTATAAATTTCACTGGAATGCTGAAGACGAAGCAGCTTGTTTGCCCTATTTTTTGGTACTAAATAAAAAATTGTCATTAATCCGCGTGCCGATTGCCTGTGATGATTATCCTTATATAAGTGAACAGCGCTCCGCGGATTATATGCTGGATAGATTTAAGCAAACAATTGAACAGGCAATTAGGACAAACAGTTACGCGGCGATTGGGTTCCATCCTTGGATCGAGGGGATGCGCGAGGAAAATCTTAATGCTTTTGAACAGCTGCTTTCCTATATCCGCTTAAATAATGATCTGGAAGTAATGACATTTGGTGAAATATTTGAGTGGTGGTCAAAACGAAACGCTGGAAAATAGTTTTTAGCTTTAAAGGAAAATAAAATGACTTTTGAATTTGCTTTTTTAAATAGAAAAAAAAGAAGAGATTTTTGGCAGTCTCATCGCAAGCCCCTGGTGGAAAAGAAAGATTTGCCAGACTATCGAAAAAAATATTATCAAGCTTCTTTAATGGTCTGGGAAGAGCATTGCGTAGAATGTTCTCCGCCGGATTGCTATAAATCCTGCTTATTGTATGAACCGGGAGTTACGGTTGATTGCCGGAGATTTGAGTACGGAATATTCCGCGATAATAATTGCCCGGGATTACTCGGCTTTGGAGCGGAAATATATTTTAAACGTTGGGCTAAACTTGAAGCGGTATATGCTCCAACATTATTTCCCTTGGCTTATCTTAAAGTAATCCAGGCCGGATATCATTTTTTAGTTGGGCAGGTAAAAACCAGTTCTTATTTGCGCGATTTTTTGTTCAAGCGGCATTTGTATCCTCGTTTTAAGATGTTGCAGACAAGTTTTTTCTTTTGGTTTAATCACCTAAACGCGAAAAAGAAAATTAAAGACCAATATCCCGATGCTTTTATTTTGGATGTCATAAATTTAGAGGAAGGCTTAATTGATATCCATATAAGTTTTACGGAAAAAACTAAACAAGAAAACCGATCTAAATACGACCGAACCTTTAGGCTTAAGCCGGGATTTAATCATCATCAAATTGATTATCGTGAAATTGCTTTAGCTTTAGGCGATATCAATGAATGTTTTATTTCGCTAACAATAGTTAATGATCAAGAAGCGGCTTTAGAGTTTGCGGCTTTAGATTTTGTAAAAATTAGAGATAATAAACAGAGACAAGTTAATCGCCGGCCGGATAAAAGGGATATTCAGGAAAAAAGGGCAAAAGTGAAATGCCTTGTTTTCGACTTGGATAATACATTATGGGACGGGACTCTGCTTACTGATGGCCGCTTGGGCATACAGCTAAAACCAGCAGCAAAAAAAACTCTAGAGGTATTAGATAAACGCGGAATTTTATTTAGTATCGCGAGTAAGAATAATTTTAAACCTGCTCAGGCCGTTCTTGCCGAGATTAAAATGGATGAATACTTCCTTTTTCCCCAGATCCATTGGGGGCTTAAGAGTGAAAGTATTCGGCGGATTGCCCAGAATCTAAATATTGGGATCGATACGATTGGGTTTATTGATGATTCTCCTTTTGAATTGGCGGAAGTCAGCTCGGCTTTACCAGAAGTGCGCTGTTATAACGCGGCTGAAATAAGCCAATTAATTGATTATGCTGAGTTTGATGTCATGATTACCGAAGAAGCCGTGAAGAGAAGAAAATATTATAGGTTACAACAGAGTTTTGAACAAAGCGAGCAGAATTGGCAAGAGGAGCGTATAGACTTTCTTAAAAGCTGCCAAATGACTCTTGTGGTAAGTACTCCTAATCAAGAGCAGCTAGAGCGGTGTTATGAATTGCTCCAGAGGACTAATCAATTAAACCTATCGGCGCGGCGTTACTCCCGATCCGAGTTTGAGGATTTTTTAGCTGATAATCGGTTTGAATGTTTCATCCTGCGGTTTAAAGATAAATTTGGAGAATATGGGATTATTGGAGTCGCGGTTGTCAAGATAGATGTACCGGTTCCCCAATTAATAGAGTTAGCGATATCTTGCCGCGTTGCCAGGAGAAAGGTTGAACAAACCTTTGTCAGCTGGTTAGCCAATCGATATCAGCAAAAAGGATTCACGGAGTTCTTAATATCTATGCGCTGTACAAACCGCAATGATTTACTTAAACACGCTTTTGAAGAGCTGAATTTCAGAAGCAAGGCTCTTCCGGATGATTATATCGAGTGGAGAATAGCTTTGACCGTAGGATTATTTAAACAGGATATTATTACTTTAATCGAGAAATAATTTAATCTTTTGAGAATAGAGAAAAATATTTTAGCTGGTTTAAATCAAAAAGTTAAAGGATCGATATTTAATGAAAAACCCTAAGGAAATTCTATTATCAGTAGTTATCCCTTGTAAAAATGAGGAAGAGCATCTTAAACGCTGTCTTGAGTCAATAAGCCGAGAGATATCTTGTTTATCCGGGACGGAGATTATTTTAGTTGATTGCGGTTCAACTGATCAAAGCCTTGCCATCGCAAAACAATTTCCAATTAAAATTATTCAATTAAAGCCGGAGTGGGCGCATTCTCCCGCGGCAGCGCGTTATATCGGATGCTTGCATGCGACCGGCAAATATATTTTTATTATTGACGCGGATATGGAATTATTGACTGAATTTATAAAAAGCGGAATTGATTTTTTAGAACAGGAGCCTAATATTGTGGGTGTAGCCGGAATGGGCGCTGAGGTTTATCCAGACGGCGGGATTGAAAATGATCTTTATAAAAGAAAAAATCAGATTAAATCTGTAGAATTTTTAGGCGGGGCGGCCCTATATTTAAACTCCGCGCTTAAAACTGTGGGCAATTTTAATCCATATTTAAAGGCTGAAGAAGAAGCGGAAATTAGTCAAAGGCTGAAAAAGGCCGGATATAAGCTTTTTTCAATTAATCTTCCGATGATTAAACATTATACCGCGCGCGATATGGATAATTTTAAACGCAGATTGAATGCCGGGATGTTTAGCGGTATTGGTCAAATGCTCAGGCTTGCTATAGAAAAAAGAACATTTTCCTGGTATTTGTTTTCGCGGTTTAAATTTGTCTGGATTTTTGTTTGCGCGATAATCGGATTAATGGTTGCTACAGTTTTTGTTTTATTGGAAAATAGCTTTTCTTTATTAGTGAGCTTACTTGGAATAATAATTTTTTTATCAGCAGGCTTCTTAATTAAGAAAGGTTTTAAAGCCGGAACATTAAGCTTATATCGATTTATAATTATTAGTACCCAAATTCTAAAGGGTCTATTTATAAAAACTCCGGATATCATAAACTATCCTAAGGATGTTATTTTTATTAAGCGAGGTAATCGTGATCAGGAGTAAAAAATGCCAAAACCAAAAAACATAATTTTAATTAATCCGCCCTGGGTTTTTGCTCATGAGCGCGATATTATTCTTTCCCAGAATTTAGGCTTGGCTTATTTGGCGGCATATCTAACTAAGTATGGACACCAGGTCAGGATTATTGACGCGCTGGCAGAGGGCTTGTCCCATAAACTTAAAGTAAAGGGCAGATATCAGACTTTTTTGCAAGTCGGATTAAATTACCAGCAGATTGTTGATCAAATTCTTGCGGATACGGATATTATCGGGATTTCCGCTCCGTTTACTAATAACGCGAAAATTGTAAAACAATTAGCTAAACAAATAAAACAGGCTTTTCCAGATAAGCGGATTGTGCTTGGCGGAGTGTATCCTTCTTTAACTCCGGAAGATGCTTTTTGCCCGGAGATTGATTATTATATTATTGGCGAAGGTGAAATCCCTTTGCTTGAGCTGGCAGAAGATAAGGATCCTAAGCAGATTCAGGGATTGATTGTTAAAGGGCAGGAATATAAAATTAACCATAGCGCGAAAATCATTGAAAACCTGGATGAGATTCCTTTTCCCGCCAGGGATAAATTACCCATGGAGCAGTATTTATCATTCTGCTCGCCGCGAAGAGACAGAATTAAAACAGTGAGCATAATTACTTCGCGAGGTTGTCCGTTTGACTGCACATTTTGTTCAATCCACGGCATAACCGGTTATAAGTGGAGGATGCGCTCAGCTGACAATGTGCTTAAGGAAATAAAAACATTGATCAAAGATTACGCGATTGAACATATTGAGTTTGAAGATGATAACCTTACTTTGAATAAACCGCGGATGCAGGATATTGCAAAAGGGATAATTGAAATTAATCAGCAAGGCAAGGTGATTTCCTGGTCCGCGCCTAATGGCGTAATGGTCGATACCTTAGATCAGGAATTACTTGAACACCTAAAAGCCGCGAATTGTCTGTTTCTTAATTTAGCGGTTGAATCCGGTGATCCGGAGATGTTAAAAACAATGAATAAAAAACTGAATCTGGATAAAGTCCTGGATATCGCCAGGATCTGTAAAAGCCTGGGGATTAAAACCAATGCTTTTTTTATGCTTGGCTATCCAGGGGAAACTGAACAGAGTTTTCGCGAAACATTAGATTTTGTAAAAAAACTTAAAACCGCTGGGGTTGCTGACTTTTACGCAACAATTACCCGAGCCTATCCTGGAACTAAACTTTTTATAGATTGTATTAAAAAAGGATTTCTTGCTAATATAGCCGCGCGGGAAAATATATTTCTGGGAAATGTTTTGCACCAGGAAAACGCGATCCAAACCAATGATTTTAATACAAAGCAGCTTTTACAAAGATTCAGCAGATTTGAAAAGAGCACGGTTCCTGGTTATCTGCGATTCTATCATAAATATTATCATATTTTTAAGCAAATAATCCCCAATAGTTTTATTCAAAAAGTAAAAAAACTGTTTAAGAAATAAAGGATTTAACATGGATAATCAAAATTGGAAATTAGTAAATTGTAATTTGTGTGGGGCATCAGATTATAAAAAAATATTTACTGATAAAACTATTTGTGATGGTAAACTGGTTTTATTTGATACAGTGAAATGTCGGAAATGTGGATTTATTTTTAATAATCCGCTGAATATTAAAGGCGCGGGCTATAGTTTTGAAGATATTCAAGATATATTTAAGCAGGCTCAGTGGGAAATAAACCACAAAAAAGATATTTATTTTTATGCTTTAAATCTATTAGAGAAAATTGATAATAGTCAAGGAAGAGCCTTGCTGGATATTGGCTGCGCTTGCGGTGCTTTTTTAGATATAGCCCGTTTGTTTGGGTTTAAAACCAAAGGCATAGAATTATCTAAGGGTCAGGCGGAGTATGCGCAAAAGCAATTAAATCTTGATGTTTTGCTCTCAGCGACAGTTGAGCCTTTATTAGCAGAACATAAAGGGTTTTTTAATGTGGTGACCATGTGGGATGTCTTAGAACATATTCCCGATCCCAAGAGCGCTCTGAACAGTATTCATAATTTATTAAGCGACGATGGAATTTTAATGCTTAAAATACCGAATAGTTATTTTCAGATTTCTAAAGCCAGATTAGCCAGATTGCTTTTCCCGAGAATGAACAAAGTCCTGGGAGCAGGAGATCATGTTGTCCATTTCACGAAGAAATCAATTCAGCAAATACTTAAGGCTACTGATTATGAAGTAATAAAACTGGAAAATTCACAGTGGGATCGTTCTTTATACAGTCCGTTTTCTGTATTTCAAAAAACTTATTACGATTTAGCTTTTTTGATTGAAAAAATATTTAAAATTCAGATTGGTAATTATTATTTTGTTATGGCCAAAAAAATAAGCAAACAACAATCAAATAAAGCGGAAAAAAGAAATTAGGCTTTTGCTTTGAGCGGCTTAATAAACTATTTATGGAGATAATTCAATGAAAATAGCATTTATTTACCCAGATGTAATTGGCAGTGCTAATTATACCGGAATCTATAATCTGGGTATCGGGCTATTATCAAGTGTTTTAAAAAATAATGGCTTTAATACTTCATTGATTCATATTAGTCAGCCGATTGGAAAAAATGATTTTATCAAATATCTGGAAAAAGAAAATGCTGATGTTTACGCTTTTTCCACAACTACACCGATGTTTAGCTTTGTCCAAGAATGGGCTGGCTGGATAAAGGAGCATAATCAAAAAAAAATAATTGTTGTCGGCGGAGCGCACGCGATTTTAAATCCGGAAGAGATATTTAAAACTTTGGCAGTTGATTTTGTCTGTACTGGCGAAGGCGAATATTCTTTGCTGGAATTGTGTGTGGCTTTAAAACAGAAACAGCCGGTTAACAATATTTCAGGGATATGGAGCCGCCAGGGTGATAAAATAATTAAAACCCCGCAGCGTTTATTAACCACTGATCTGGATCAGCTGCTTTTTGCCGACCGGACGATTTTTAAGCATAAACAGCTGATGGAAGGCAAGGAGCAGATGTTTTTTGTCATGGCTTCGCGGGGCTGTCCGTATAATTGCCCTTATTGCTGTAATCAAAGCATCCGGCAGAATGTTGCCGGACAGCAGCCCTGGGTAAGATTCAGAAGCGTGGATAATGTTATTGCCGAGATTCAGGCAGTGCTCAAGCTATATCCCCAGACAAAGTTTATTGGATTTTATGATGATATCCTGGCTTTAAAAAAAGACTGGTTCGCTGAATTTACGGAAAAATATAAAACCCAGATAAAACTGCCGTTTCGCTGCAATATGCGGGCGAATTATTTAGCGCAGGAAGAAACAACTAAAATGCTGTATGAAGCCGGCTGCTGCCGGGTGATTATCGGCTTAGAAAGCGGCAATGAGGCTTTGCGCAATGGGGTACTCCAACGGAATATGCCGGATCAGATTATTCTTGAAGCCGCCGGATTGTGTAAAAATATAATATTGAATTCGCGACTTTTAATATGGTCGGATTACCCGGGGAAGGGGCAAAAGAAATCCTGGATACAATAAAATTAAACGCGCGGATAAACGCGGATTTTACTTATACTTCGATATTTTATCCTTTTCCCAATACCGCTTTGCATAAATTATGTCAAGACCGGAATCTGTTGACTGAGCGGATTATCACTGATTATGTGGAAGGCAGCTGTTTGAATTTTGATTTCCCGACCCTGGCGCGGATTATTTTTGTCCGTAACTTTTTTCGGCCATTAATGAATCTGTATTGCCTGATTTATAAACTGCCGGATAAAATAAATAAATTCGCCGAGAAAATACTCGACGCTGTTTTAAGTTCCAAAATAACGGCAGTTACTTTTTTCGCTTCAGCGAATTTTCTATTTGCCTTTATTCGCGAGAATAAAATTTTAGCCGGATTTATTAACTGGCTTAAACGCATCGGAACATCAAGAAAAATTTCTTTATTTCATTCAAGTGTTAAACAGAGATAAATTTATGGATAAAACAGGCATTTTATTTTTTTCAGAACTGAAAAATATCCAAGGCAATCGAGGATTATTGCTGGGTTTGCTGGGATTTATGGTATTAATTTTACTGATTTCCTGCTATAGTAAAGCCGGGATAAAAAACGGAGTTTTGAGTCTGTATAAAGCGGTTTTAATTAATAGCCAGATCCTTCTTCAGGGTTTATTCACGATAACTCCGGACAGCAGCGCGTATCCTTTGGATATTATAATTATTAAAAAAGAGGGAATATGCTGAAAACCCAAACCATAATTTGTCTGTCAACCATTGATTGGCATTATGCCAAACAAAGACATCAGATCTTAATGGAGAAATTCGCCCAAAACGGAAATCAGGTTATTTTTGTCGAGCATCTGGGGTTTTCCCGCCAGAAGTTAACTGATCTGGCGAATATTTACCGCCGGGTGCTCAGAGCGCTTGTTTCCTCAAAAGCGATCCGCTCGCAGGTTAAGTTAATCCCGAACTTACAGATTATTACTCCTTTGGTTTTACCGCCGCAGAACAAACTATTCAATTTTATTAATAAGCATTTTTTTCTAAAATCCCTGGCCAAAAAACTGCGCAAACTAGCGGATAATCAGCCGATTGTCTGGACTTATTTAGCGACAACAACCGCGGTTAATCTAATAAATAAATTAAATCCAAAAATCCTGATCTATGACTGTGTTTATGATGCTTTGCGCCATCCGGAAGCGCCTAAGGATATTGCTGCTTCTGAGCAGAAAATCCTGGCAAAGGCGGATATTGTTTTAACTGACGCGCTTTATTTTTATAATCACAAAAAGAATTATAATCAGCATGCGCATCAGATCCCTCCGGGAGTTGATTTTAAGCATTTTAATCAGCCGGCTGATTCAGGCAAACCGCTTATGCCGGAGATTAAAAAACCGCGGATCTGTTTTTTTGGCTGTATAGGCCGGGGCAATATCCGGATTGATTTTGATATACTGGAATTTATCGCTAAAGAAAAGCCGCAGTGGTCAATAATAAATATTGGGCCATTGGTTAATATGGATGTTCCGGAGAATTTATCCAGACTTGATAATATTAAATGGCTGGGGTTTATCTCCTATACAGACCTGCCGCAATATCTGGCTCAATGTGATGTATTGATATTACCCTATCAGTTAAATGATTTTACTGAATCTGTATTGCCGGCTAAGGTTTTTGAGTGTCTGGCCACCGGCAAACCAGTTGTGTCCACGGCTTTGCCGGAATTAAAGCCGTATAAACAGTATTTTTTTATCGCCAAGGACAAGCAGGAGTTTTTAGCCGGAATTGAGGCAGGGTTAAATAATGATTCAGCGGAAAAAAAACAGCAAAGAATAGCTTTCGCGCGAGCAAATACCTGGGAAGCGCGGTTTGAATCAATTTGCGGAATACTTAATAATAAACTAAACCAGTAAAACAATTAAGAGCGGATATTATGAAAAATATGACATTTAGTAAAATTCTGATACTTATATTGGTCTGCCTGATAATCGGGGGAGTATTGCCTTATTTGTTTATGCAATTTTCCGTTAAGCTGGTTTTATTTGTCGTAGCTTTATTGGGATTTATTTGTCTATTGCTGATCAAACAGGGACGGATAACGGTTTATGACTGGCTGATTTTATTTTTCATGGCTATTCCGTTTCATGATTTCCGGATTATGTTCGGATCTTTCTTTTTAAGGTTAACCGAAGTTTTTTTTATTCCTTTTTTTATCTGGGCAAGCGTGCAAATAACTAGAAATAAATCTGATCGGAAAAATTTATTGCGTTTGGAGCCGGAATACGTGAGTTTATTATTTTTCTACGCGTTTACGGTTATTTCCATAGCTTGTTCCATCTCTCCGTTTATCAGCATATACCGGACAGTGGTTTTATTATATCTGATTTTATTGTCATTTATTATTTCTAAAATTCTAAAACATGAAGATAAAATTTATTTGATTATTAAAGCAATGATCGCGGTTAGTGCCGCGGCCAGCATTTTCGCGATATTTCAATCACTTATCCCCGCGCTGCAGCCATTTCATCCGATTCCTTTAGCCCGGCTGTGGGGGCTAACAATATATCGCAGCGGAGCCGGCTGGCAAAACCCGAATTATTTAGCTTTATATCTGACAATGATTTTTCCGATTACCTATGTTTGTAAGATCTCTAACTTGTTTCCGGAAAAAAAGTTTTTACAAGTTAGTTTTATTTTGCAATTGTTTGGCTTAATCAGTACTTATTCCAGATTAGGGTTTATTTCGCTTAGTTTAACTTTCCTTTGCTTATTGGCGGTAAGAGGAAAGAAAAATCTTGCTTTAATCCTGCTTATTATTTTAACAATCCTGGCAATAACTACATTTATGAGCATGACCTATATATATGAATATCACCCTTTTTTAGCACGGACAATTTTTCGCATACCTTATTTGGATATGGTAATGAAAAATCCGCTATTAATTGCCGGATGGCGCAGAGACGCCTGGATAGCTAACTTCAGGATGTTTGCCGACCATCCTTTTTTAGGGGTTGGGCCATTCATGTCCACGGCAATGTATTCTGAATATAGACCGACGGACCAGGTTTATCAATTAAAATGGGGTTTAGCTGTGCATAATGAATATCTGTCTTTGCTTTCAGAAAGAGGTTTATTCGGCACATTGTTATTTTTGGGGTTTTTGTTTTTTTTAACAACAAGGTCAATTGTTTTTTACAAAAAAAACAAATCTTCACGACAAGGGAAACTAATGCTTGGTTTATGGGCTAGTATTCTTAACTTTATGTTCTTTTCTTTTGGCGGAGCAACGATATATTCAGTGGAGTTCTGGATTAATGTGGGGATAATCTTTGCTCTTTATAATTCTAATAAAAATCAAATCGAGATTAATTCTAATGATTCAGGCGCTGGAGCGATACATGAATAAAAAATCCAAAAAAAAAAATTCTCTTTCTAGAGCAATATGCGAAAATTTCTGGTGGACAAGTGGTATTGTTGTCAATACTTGATGGATTGAAAACTGATTTTGACTTTTCTGTACTCATCCCAAAAACTGGAGCCTTAACAGAGGAACTTAGGAAGAGAAATATCCCTTATCAGCAATTGCCGCTCGGATACTATTCTCTCGGGAAAAAGACGTTGTGGGATATCCTGAGCTATTTAATGCGCCTTCCTTTGCTTACACTTAGGCTGTGTTCTATTCTCAGTAAAGAAAAGCCTGATTTGATCTACGCCAATGCCGCGCGTACCTTTGTTTTTGCTACTGTTGCCGCGGCAATAAAGAAGATCCCTCTTATTTGGCAT
The DNA here is from genome assembly GCA_043805415.1 of Candidatus Omnitrophota bacterium. Taxonomy (GTDB): domain Bacteria; phylum Omnitrophota; class Gorgyraeia; order B26-G9; family B26-G9; genus JAHITE01. Next base: position 23,623 of record JAZDHZ010000041.1, read on the forward strand.
GTGCACAGTATTTTTGATAAGGGGATATCCAGAAGATTATGTAATTATTTCGGACGAGCCCAGATTGTAAAAAAAGTAATAGTGGTATCTGATGCGGCCAGGCTTCCTTTGGCTGCTTTATGGCCGAAAACTAAAATTTTATACAATTGCATTGATGAGCAAGTCTATTATCCAGGCCTCAGGATAGGTCCTATACGAAAAAGTTTTGGCATTTCAGATAATATAGTTATTTCCATGGTTGGACTGCTTGTTGAGTGGAAATGTGTGGATGACTTCATCAGAGCCGCTCAGATTGTCACAGAGAGTATTCCGGATATAAAATTTCTTATAGTCGGGGATGTGCTTTATGGTGGTAAGCAAGACAGCTATAAACAGTATCTGATGGATATGGTAGAGGAATTAGGGCTTGAGAAAAATGTTATATTTACCGGGTTCAGGAATGATGTGCCGGATATAATGCGTGAGATTGATATATTTGTTATCGCTTCTAAGAAGCCTGATCCTTGTCCTACATCTTTACTTCAAGCTATGGCCTCAGGACCTGCGGTGATTGCTACAAATTTCGGCGGACCTGCGGAAATAATAAAGCAAGGCGTTGACGGGCTGCTTTACACGGCTTGTGATTATCATGAACTGGCAGAAAAAATGCTGCAGCTGATTGAAAATAGCGAAAAACGGGCGTTGCTTGCAGTTAATGCCCAGAAAAAAATAAAAGAAAAGTTTAATTATAAGGACTATCTGAAGAAGCTAAAAAGTGTTATAGAGAGTGTTATTGATATTAAAGATAAAGATATTTATCGTAGCGGGGGTTATGCCCGGGAAAATCCCTCGTGGCATAAAGAGGACGCGAAATGGAAAGCAGAGAAGATCATTAGCCTGATGAGGCAGGATTTTCTAAATAAACTAACCCCGGGGGTCGATCTTATTGATATCGGCTGCGGAACGGGTGAAATACTAAAGCTTGTATCCGGATATTTGAAAGAGAAAAATATTGAAGTTAATTCTGTCGGCTATGATATATCTCTTGAAATAATAAAGGAGGCTAAGAAGAATTTTCCTAAAGGAGAATTTCATAGCACTTTGTTTGATAAAAATAGCTATGCGCCAAAACAGAATAGGGTTTCTGTTGCTCTTTTGATCGATATCCTGGAGCATATGGAAGATCCTGCCGCGTTTTTATCGGCCATCAGGGAAGTTTGCGATTATGCGCTTTGTCATCTGCCGCTAGAGGATAACTTTGAGGTAAATGTTAGAGGAAAGAAAAAGCATTTCACCAATACAGTAGGACATATAAATTTCTATAATAAAAAGAGCGCGCTTGAGCTATTTAAGAATTGTGGTTTTAATATAAGGAACGTAGATTATACTTGTTCTGATGTTAGTGCTGATTATAAGTTAAAAAGCCTGCCTCGGAGATTAATTGCGCAGCCTTTGCGGAAAATATTTTTTAAATTTTTTCCGCTCTTAACGGCAAATGTTTTGGGTAATTGTTCTCTGATGGTTTTACTCGAACCTGATTCAAATAAAGGAAAGTAACTTATTTAGAGCGGAGTTAAATAAGCAAAAAAGACTTAAAAACAACTTAAGAGGAGAAAACCATGAAATCAAAGATGATGAAATTTATGAATATTTCAATCGCGCAATTATGGGACCTTGTTTTGAATCCTTGGAAAATTACTGTTTTAAAGAAATCTCCCGGTGCTCTATTACCTGTTGAAGTAATAGGAGCTTTATTTCCAAATCTTTCAATCCCAGAGATTAAATTGTACCGGTTGGATTTACTAAGAAATGAAAAATTATTTTCGGAGATTAATAATCGTATGGTGGAGAAGAGGCAAAGACGGGTTATTTGTCAAGAATGGGATGAATTTCTTTATATGGTAATTAGATTTTTAAAACCTCAATTCGTGCTTGAAACCGGGGTGTTTGACGGCCAATCTAGCGCATTTATTTTACAAGCACTTTGTGATAATGATTATGGAAAGCTTATATCAGTTGATTTACCTGCTATTGAGGTAATAGATGGATCAACGGACCGTATGAGTGAGACGACTTTGCCTTCTAACTGCAGTGCTGGATGGGTCATTCCTAGCTATCTAAGAACACGGCATCAGTTAATCCTTGGCGATGCAAAGAAAATTTTACCTGATCTCTTTCAGGAATACCCTGAAATAGATATTTTTTTCCACGACAGTCTACATACATTTGAACATCAGTATTTTGAATATTCTATAGCATGGCCCCATTTGATTAAAGGAGGGCTTTTGATTAGTGATGATATATTTTGGAGCTCAGCGTTTCACAGATTTTGTAAAGAGAAAAATAGAAATTATGTTCGTTTGAAGTATATGGGGGCGGTAAAGAAATAGTTTGTCTAATATATGTTTTAAAAGAATTAAATTTTTAAATGAAGCTCACCCGGGCTAAAGCCCTGCGTTTCTGAGCGGAATCCCGCGGATTTAGTTTCATCCTCGGCTTTAAAGCCGAGGTTTTCAAAGCGTGCGGGATAAAAAAAGTTTTTATAACATAATTATGGGAAATTAAAATAATGGACAAGCAAATCGGTATTAAAAAAATCCTATTAATTCAGCCGCCGTGCACGATTAATAAAAGTTATACCAAAGAAATCCAGCCGCCTCTGGGCCTGGCTTATATCGCGGCAGTGCTGAAGGATAAATTTGAACTAAAGATTCTCGATGCCGCGGTTGAGGGCTGGCATACTGAGGTCGCGGTTTCCAAACAGGAGATTCGCTACGGACTTTCCTTTGCCCAGATAGAAGAACAGATTAAAGCTTTTGCTCCTGATCTGGTGGGCATATCCTGCTTGTTTTCCATGCAGTCGCGTAATGCGCATCTGGTTGCTGAAATTGTTAAAAAAGTTAATTCAAATATTATTACCGTAATGGGCGGAGCGCATCCTACTGTATTAGCGGAAAAAGTAATGCGGGACTCAGCAATTGATTATGTGGTAATCGGCGAAGGCGAACACACGATCAGCAAGCTGCTTGCTTGTATTAATCAAAAACAAGATGTATCGAATATTGACGGTTTAGCGTATCGCTCAGACGGGAAAATAATGATTAATCCCAAAACCAGCTTTATTCAGGATTTAGATGCTTTGCCTTTTCCTGCCCGGGATTTACTGCCAATGGAAAAGTATTTTAAGATCAATATGCCGCATGGCGTAACCACCCGGCGCAGTCCGAATACTTCCATGATCACCTCGCGCGGCTGTCCGGCAGAGTGTGTTTTTTGCGCGATCCATCCGATTTGGGGCAAGAAATTCCGAGCCAGATCAGCGGAAAATGTAATTAGCGAAATCAGGCATTTGATTGATACTTATGGCATTAAAGAGCTGCAGTTTGAAGATGACAATCTGACTTTTGATAAAAAAAGAGCAATGGCTATTTTTCAGCAGATCATAACCGAAAACCTCGATATTCTCTGGACCACGCCTAATGGAGTGGCTTTGTGGGCCATGGATGAGGCCATGCTGTTAAAAATGAAGCAAAGCGGCTGTTACCGGCTTTGTTTGGCCCTTGAATCCGGGGATCAGGAAGTTTTACACAAAATAATCAATAAACCCCTGGATTTGCAAAAAGCCAAGCATTTGATCAGCTTTGCTTATAAACAGGGTTTTGAAACTGATGCTTTTTTTGTAATTGGTTTTCCTGGCGAAACCAAGCAGCAGATTAAAAGGACTTTTAGTTTTGGCCGCGGACTAGAGGTAAGCAATGTTAATTACTATATTGCCACGCCTTATCCGGGAACGAAACTTTATGAACAATGTGTTAAAGCTGATTATCTGGTTAAAGATTTTGATCCTGAGAGTCTGGGTGTGAAAAAAGGCGTGATCATAACTTCCGAGTTCACGCCAGGGGAATTAGAAAAAATGGTTTCTCAGGAAAAACTTTTATTTTATGTTCTGCTTTTGTTTAAGAACCCTAAAGCGTTTTATGTAAAAGTGATTAAGCGTTTTATTCATGATCCGGTTTATGTGACAAATTTCGCCAAAAGAATTTTCAGCAAAATTATCAGCTCTAAAAGCAGCGTATAGCGAATAGGAGATAGAGCAAAAATGAAAAAAACAAAATCCTGTAGGGACAGGTCGTGACCTGTCAGATATAAAACAATAATAAAATGACAACAACAATAACAATAACCATGAAGATACACATTCGTTTGCATGGATATGATTATTCAAAATATGGGTATTATTATGTAAACATTTGCACAGACAATCACTAACAATATTTATATGTTACATTGAATGAATTTGTCGTAATGCCTAATCATTTACATGGTATTTTAATTATTGATCATATTATCTATTATCCGGACAGGTCATGACCTGTCCCTACTAAACGCTAATCGCTATTGAATATAAAGATTATTGAGGTTAAACAAATGAAAATACTTTTATTGAATCCGTGGTTTTTTCCGCGCTATTCACGTTCACAGCGCAGTCCGGCAGTTACCAAAAGCGGCACATTGTATTATCCGGTGTGGTTAGCCTATGCTGCCGCGGTATTGGAAAAAAAAGGTTTTGCGGTTAAGCTGATTGATGCTCCGGCGCGGGGCATGAAGCAAAAAGAGATAGCCGCGCTTGCTCAGGATTATCAGCCGGATTTAATTGTCGTCGATACTTCTACTCCGAGTATTTATAATGATGTAGAGATCGCGGCAGAACTTAAATCACTTTTGCCAAAAAGTTTTATAACTTTAGTCGGAACGCATGTCTCGGCATTACCTCAGGAATCTTTGGATTTAAATCAAAGCATTGACGCCGTGGCCAGAGCGGAATATGATTATACGATCGCGGAATTAGCCGGGGTTTTAGCCCAAAAAGGGGATTTGACAAAAGTCTCTGGCATAAGTTTCCGTCAGGCCGGACAGGTGATCCATAATCCGGATCGGCCGAGAATTAGCAATCTGGATGAAATTCCCTTTGTCAGCAGCGCGTATAAAAAACATTTAAATATTAATCAGTACTTTTTCGCGGCTTCGGATTATCCCATGGTTCAGATTTTTACTGCCCGCGGCTGTCCGTTTCAGTGTTTTTTCTGTGTTTATCCTCAGACTATCCACGGCCATCTCTACCGGACAAGAAGTCCGGAGAATGTGGTTGAGGAATTCGCGTATATCCAGGAACAGCTGCCCGAGGTAAGGGAAGTGGTAATTGAAGACGATACTTTTTCCGTGGATAAAAACCGGGTGAGAAAAATCTGCGACCTGCTTATTCAGCGGAATATTAAGCTGAAGTGGAATGCCAATGTGCGCGCGGATCTGGATCTGGATACCATGCGTTTGATGAAAAAAGCCGGCTGCCGTTTAATTATAATTGGTTTTGAAAGCGCGGATCAGACGATTTTAGATAATATCCAAAAGGGCGCGCAGGCTGACCGGATGGATCAGTTTTTTGCTGATACGAAAAAAGCCGGGCTTTTACTCCACGCGGCTTTTATGGCCGGCAATCCCGGAGAAACCAAGGAAACTTTGGCCAAGACTTTTGCTCTGGCTAAAAGATTTATGCCGGATACAGTGCAGTTTTTTCCTTTAATGGCTTATCCCGGCACGAAAGCTTATAAATGGGCCAAAGAAAATAATTTATTAAAAAGTGAACGCTTTTCAGATTGGGTAACTAAAGAAGGTTTGCACAACTGTGTATTAAACCTGCCGAATTTAAGTTCTAAACAGCTGGTGGAATGGTGCGATATTAGCCGGAAAAAATATTATCTTAGCTTTAAATACCTTTGCTATAAGGCTAAACAAATGATTCTACAGCCGCAGGAAATTAAACGCACGCTTCGGGCAATGTTTAAGTTTAGAAAATTTCTCTGGCGGGGAAGCTTTGATAAAAAATAGTAGGGCCACGGCGTGACGTGGCCGATACTATATCT
>JAZDHZ010000042.1:0-23649 GCA_043805415.1 Candidatus Omnitrophota bacterium
GGAAAATTTTTTGACTTTAATTCCCTTGACTAATTGCAGAAAATAGACTAAAATACATTAACTCTTTATTTAGAATACCTTACAAAAATACAGTTCAAATCCTTTTCCAAGTAAAAAATGAGCAAGTTGGATTTTTAAAAAGCTTGTATCCAAAATTTTGATAAACTATTTAATTTTTAAGGAGGTTTAATTTTATGTCAATGCGCGCGTTTATTTTACTGTTATTTTCCTTTGTCGTCATTTTTTCTACACCGCTATATGCTAAAGATGATGAAGCTAGTTTAAAGGAAAAAGCAGCTGCGCAGCTGATTGACAGCATGCCTGATTTTTTCAAGGATGTAATTGCTCTTGAAAAAATGTCTCCGCAGGATAAGATCAACTATATTTTAAATCAGTCTGAAGCCAGGATTAAAGAAAAGATTGCCGAGAAGTTCCAAGAGGATATGAAAGAGAAGCTTACGAAATACGCGCAGGAAGCGATTCGCGCTAAAGCTTTTTTAACTGATGCTTTGCCCAAGATTCGCAATGCCTATGTTATGGGGGAATCTTTTGACTGGGGCAGTATTGATTCTGAGATAAGTTCATCGGTTGATACCAAAATGCGGGCCTTTGGCGCTGCACTTGGCGCGGCTAAAATCGGCTGGGGTGCGTACGATGCCTATACTTCCGGAGGATCACTTGAAGCGTTCAAGTCTATAAGCGGGGAAGTTTATGATCTTTTGGCTGATGCATATATTCCCGGCTGGGGATATTTTAAGCTGGGTAAAGAACTTGTGGAGATTCTCGGGCATTATGTTTTGGATTATGCTACTGATACCGCGGTTGAAGGCATGCTTGAAGATATGTATGGCATGAAATCAAATCCTCAGGGGCTTGCTGAATGGCTGATTAATAAATCCCCGAATGATATTGAAAAAGACCTTAAACGAAAATGGGATGACGGAATGGGCTTTGGCCGTTTATGGGAAGGCCAGGGAACGGATAAGGGTGATCAGGATATGAAGGATCGCATCCATGGCACGCTGGTTTCTTTACGCGGCGAGCTTTTAATGCGCCAGAAACAGGAAGAGCAAAAGCAGGCGGCCCTTACGGAAAAAATAAATCAATATCTTGCCAAGGCTAAACAAGCGCAGGATGAGGCCGGGGCAGTGGCGCAAAAAGCGCGGGAAGCTGCTAAGGTTGAATTGGATAAGGTGCGTGATTTTCGCTACAAGTTGACCGGGATCAGTAAGCAAGTTGCCCAAGAAAATAGAGTTGAGGCGCAGCAGGTATTTGAACAAGATATGAATACCAAGACTTGGTGGCAAGACGATTATCCGGCTTATCAGCCGATCGATCGCGGGAGTATTGTGTCTCTTCTTGAAGCCGCATTAAGTCAGATTCATGAATCAGGTAATGGCGGTTATGATCAGCAGGCTGCGAGTGTGGCTATAGAGGATTACAAGAATCTTCGCAAGTCTATTCTAGATGCCGCGGCCAAGCAACCCGCAGTATATAGAGATAGGATTGCAAAGGATGTTCAGGTTCTTGCTGCTGAAGAAAATGTTGTTGTGCTTGAGGCCAAAGAGCGGATGATGAAAAGATATCAGGCAATTCTTGCCGCGATTATCGATACAAGAAAACAGTTTACCCAGGCAGGGGAACGCTATTTAGCGAAGCAATCAGCGTTTAGTGAAGAGGTTAGTAATAAACTGAATCATCCCGGCAACTGGCGTTTGACGCTTGAGAAAGTTCCGGATTACAGCCAGAGGACTAAAGTTTTTTCCCAGCCAGGAGACGCGGCTGCTGAGTTAAGCAGTTTGCGGGCTTTGCGAAACGAACTGTCTGAGGATGAATCTGTGATTAGCGGTTTACATTCCAAAGAAAAGTCAGCTTTTGCTGAATATATAAGTGAGCTTCAGAGCATAAAATTAGGATTTAAACAATTGATTCCAGATAATCTTTTTTCAACTGAACCTCCACGCGAAAGCACTTGGAATGTCAGTGAACGGCTTGTGATTAAATCTTTTTATCTGGAGCAAGTTAAGCTTGATCCAGGGGTTATTGATGTAGGGCATATGGCGATATCGATTCCAGCAGTGGGTGGTAATTCTTTTGAAGAGTATCAGAAGTTTCTGGATGTTTCTCCATCCAAGGCTTTTTCAAAACTCAAACAGGAATTAGATAAACGCATTTCGTTTCTTGCTAATATTGAGGCTCCGGATGAAATGGCTAAGGCTTTTCTCTTGCTTTTTAGCCGGGTTTCTAGTGTCTCTGTGCTTAGCAAAAGTGCACAAAGAAATTTAGATATGGAAAAGAAATATTTGCCAGAGGCCTTTAATACGCGAAACGGAATGTCAGGCAATTTTATACACGCGGAACTGACCACAGGGTTTAACTATCTCAAAGACCTGCGCGCAGCTTGGGATGAGCAAAGAATTGTTATTGAGCGCTTGGGACGACTGAAAAAGGCCATGGGAAAACAGGTGAAATATTCATGGGATCTTCAGGACAGGATATATCCGATTATTGATAATTTGCTGCTCATGCCGCAAAAAATTAAGCTTGCGGAAGCGGAATATCAGAAATCTTTGGATATCACAACAAAGCGTTTGGCTTTGGTTGATAAGTATTTGGGAGAATGGAAAGAACGTGTGCTGGCTCTTAAAAAAGGTAATATGCCGATTGCCGATCGTCCCGCGGAGATTGAGCAGATTATGAAGTTTGTTAATAATCAGATCAGTTTGCTTAAATCATGGGGGCCCCATCCGGATGTATTATCCAGACTTAAGAATGTGACGGAATTTAAGGATGAATTAATCCAGCGCTTGGCCGAAGTCGAAGAAGACGCGCTTAAGGACAAACAGGAACGTTTGCGTAATTCTGAGGCAGCTAATGCGCTTTATCGGGCAGAGCAGGCAAAAAAAACTGAGGCTGAAAACCAGCGCAAAGCAGAACAATCAAGACCGGCTATGCCGATGTATAATTTAATTGATCCTAGGCTGAATACAGTTTCTTTGCGTACAGTAAGTGGAGAAGTAGTGGTTTCACGTTCTGATCTTAATGGCCAAGAGCTTGAGCTTACAGCTCGCTTGGATACGATTGAAGGTGTGAGTAAAATCCTTTTCTCGGAAGACAATAGAACTTGGAAAGAGCTGCCTTTGAATCAAAATATTCTGGTTTCATTTGAGCCGATTGCCGGTAAACGCTATGATCCGGTTTTGCGGATTAAAACAGCGGATTATCAAGATATTGATATGCGGTTTTTCCCTGGGATCCAGGGTTTAATCTATCAGGATGTTGAATTTGATCAGCTGATTGTTCAGACAGTTACCTCGATTGCTGAGGCTTATGAACAAATGGATATTTTTGGCTTTAGTGAATATATTTCTCCGGATTTTCTCGGTAATAAGCTGACTTTAGAAGAAGGGATTAGATTTGATTTTGATCTGTTCTTGAGTATTCAGCTGGTGATTTATATTGATCGTATTGAACGCCGGAATAATCAGTTTATTGTTCAGACTCATTGGGACAAATCCCAGACACCGCGTAATACCGGGCAAGTTCAGAAAAGCAGCGGCAAGACGACTATGATCTTTGCTCTGGAACAAGGGAAATTCCGGATTCAGAATCTTCGCGGAAACCTGCTTTACGCGACATTGTCTCCGGATATTGCTCAGACATCCGGACTGTCTTCGACAGTTGTCGATGCTATTCGGGTTGCCAGAGACGCGCGCGATCCTTTGCAGCCGGGCGCGGCAACAGTCAGCGATTCAGGGGGAGTAACAAGTTCAGAAAGCGAGTCAAATATTCAGACCGGAACATTTTCCATAATCCAAGAGCTTGGTCATCCAGGTGTTTCCGGATGGGTCCAAGAGTTTAGTTTTTCCAATTATCAAGTCTATGATGCTCCGGCCACGCTAGATGTGACCTATGATTTCCGTCGACGTGAAGGGTGGATGGAGGTTAAAACCAGCAATGGCCTCCAAGACTTAGGAGCTGTTGGCATTGATGGTGTCACTTCTGTTCCCTCCGGGGGATATGCTGCGCAGGTTCCGTGGATGGCAGGGCATACTTTTGCTATTGAGCTTTCTGACGGAACCTATGCATTGGTTCAGCCGACAACTGATCCTAATTACTCTGTGTTCCCGTTCACAACTAACTTTAAATATCGTCATCAGAGAAATGCTACACGGGATTTCTAAATTTATAAATGCTTAAAAATTCACCTACCACCTTTAGAAAAGTCTATTTGGTTGCAAAGGGGGAATATGACAAAAATATTGTAGGGACAGCCCTTGTGGCTGTCCTTTATGAAAACAATATAAAATTATCTTCAGTTCTTTCCCCTGCTTTATTTCGCGTGGTATTCCTACTTGAGAAAACAAGGCAATACAGCAACTTTGCTGAAAAAAGCCCTGGAAGGCGCGGCCGGACAAGGCTGCCAAACTGAAAAGAAAAAAAGAAATATTTCCCCAGGATTGTCAAAAAGCTTTTGATCTTGGGGTTCGCTTTACCCAGAAATAATATGATTGCTTATTGATCTCCAGCCAGTCTGAGCAGAACAAAAGCTTAAGCCGAGTAGTCTAGGGTATGCAAACAAGTGTTTTTCGAGCAGCAAAATATATTATCAGCTCTAATCTAAAAACAGTACAAATCGCTTGCATTTAATTTATTGATATTATAGACTAAATTTGTTTGAGCTGTATAATAATATTTAACGATTCTTGCGCTAGAAATTTTTTTAAAAAAAAGGAAGTAAATAATGAATGACTTTGATAAAACTAAGCAAGAACTTATTGAAGAGCTAGAGTTTCTTCATAAGCGGATAGCAGAGTTTGAGAAAGTAACTATTGAGCCTAAACAACTAGGCCAGGGTTTTCTAAAGACAAAGGAATTTTCAGCTGCGATTATTAATAGTCTGCCGGGTATTTTTTATGTTTTAGATACAAAGGGAAATTTTCTTCTGGTTAATGATAATTTTTTAAGAGTTTCCGGATACTCCCTGGAGGAGATTCTAAACATGAACGCATTAGATATATTTTCCGATGCTGATAAACCAAGAGTGGCAGAAAGAATTAAGGAGACTTTTGAAAAAGGTGAGTCTTCAGTGGAGGCGGATTTTCTCACTAAAACCGGACAAAAGACACCGTTTTATTTTACTGGATATTTTGTTGAAATTGAGAAGATATCACTTTTAGTGGGTTTGGGAATTGATATTAGTAAGCACAAGGAGATGGAAAAAGGTTTATATGAAAGTGAACAGAGATATCGAGCGATTATAGAAAATATTGGAATTGGGATCGCTTTAATCAGTCCGAAAATGGAAATTTTATCTTTAAATAAACAGATGAAACAGTGGTTTCCGCAAATTGATTTAAAATATAAGCCCATTTGTTATCAAGCGTTTAATAATCCACCCCGTGAGACCGTTTGCGTATATTGCCCTACTGTAAAGACACTTAAAGATGGGTTAACCCATGAAGGGACAACCGCAACGCCTATGGGTGATCAAGTGGTTCATTATCGAATTGTTTCTTCTCCGATAAAAGACGAGACAGGTATGGTTATCGCGGCGATTGAGATGGTTGAAGATATTACTGCCAGCAATATTCTGAAACAAAAATTAAAGAACCATGTGCATGAAATGGAAATTGTTTATAAGGCGAATATGGCTAAAGAAGGCCATATTCTTGCGCTGGAACAAGCAGTAAAAAATCTAAAAAATGAGTTAGCGAAAAGACCTAAAGCTTAATGAGATAATTTTAAAAGAGCAGACTAGATATTAAGCGGGAATAAATCAGAGCAGCGATATTATTCAGGCATAAAAGACCACTTTTTATTAGTGGTCTTTTATTTAGAAAAATGCTTATTATTTGTTAAAAATAGACTTAGGTTAAAAGCTAGTGTTGACATTTTCTAAGGCCAGCCATACAATGGAGTTAATTAATTTTTATAAATTTACAGCTAAAAGCATGGGGAGATAATGAGTAAAAATAAAGTAAAAATAGCACTTGCATTGGGCGGAGGAGGCGTTAGAGGGCTTGCGCATATAGGAGTTATTAAAGCTCTGGAAAAATATATTTCTATAGATATGATTGCCGGGACCAGTATGGGCGCGATGGTCGGGGCGCAGTTTGCGCTTAATCCAGACATCAAGGCTATTGAAAAAAAAAATGGGCAGCATTATAAATCGTAAAGAAATTAAAGAAATTGAAAACTTGATTAGCGGATATTCTCCAGTAGAGGAGAAAAAAGTTATAGTTAAGGAGTTATTTACTTTTGTTAAAAGAATGGTTATTTTTAATATTAAGGCAATAAAGCGCTGGGTATTCAGCGGTAAAGAAATAGACTGGATATTTGAATACTTAGGAATAGATGCTGATTTCAGTAAGGTAAAGATTCCCTTTTGCTGCACGAGCATGGACTTGCGCACAGGAGATGAGATTGTATTGCAAGCAGGAAGTATCAAAGAGGCTGTGCTTGCCTCTGTTTCTTTGCCTGGCGTATTTCCGCCGGTAAAACAAGGTGAACGCTTACTGGTTGACGGCGGAATAATCGGCAGCGTTCCTGTTGATGCCGCAAAAGCTATGGGAGCAGATTTTATCATCGCGGTGGGAGTTGAAGCCCAGGTTGACTATAATAAAAAACTGGGCAATGGTATGGATATAATGTTTCAGGCTGACGCGATCAGAGCTTATTGGCTAAGTGATTTAAGATTAAAAGGCGCTGATATTGTAATATATCCGGATGTGGGCAAGATTAGCTGGGCGGCATTTTCTCAAGCAAAAGAATGTATTAAAGCCGGAGAAATTGCAGCGGAACAAATGCTGCCGCAGATACTTGAGCTTATTAAACATAAAAATCGCCGGAAATTCTGGAAAAAATTTTTGCCGTTTAGTACATAATGTTCCAGATCTAATCATAAAAAATATTTAGCAGATGCTTAAAAGTGAGGCTAAAATGTGGAAAAAAATCATAATTATCAGCAGCATAATTTTTATCGGGATTATTGGGATTGGATTTATATATCTTAACAATGTATATATCCCCCAGCATTTAAAACCTTTAGTTATTGAGCTGATGGAGAAGAATTTAGCGAAAAAGGTGAATATTGATAAAGCTTTTTACTTTCCGTTTAAAGGCGTGCTTTTTTCCGGCATATACATTGAAAATATAGATGGATCACCCTTTCTCCAGGTAGATAAAGTTGATCTGAGTCTTAAATCATTTCCTAAAATTAAACCTAATCAAGTGAGCCTGAAAGCCAGGCTGATTGTCAAAGGCATTGCTTTAAGTCAGCAGGGATTAGCGGTTAAAGGAAGCTCGATTGTGGATTTTGATCTGGCGCTTGCCGAGGGCAAGGAACCGGTTTTTAAGGCAGATATCAGGTTAGATGATTTGGAGGCCAGAGGGCTGCGGAACATTGCGGATATAGTTAAAATAAACGGTAATATTATTTGTGATCAAGCGTCATTTAGCGCGGCGGATTTAAATGCTTATATCAGCGGGCAGCAGCTCAATATTTTTTTTAACGGCAGATACAGTAAAAATGATATTGAAATTGAGCAGTTTAAAATTAATTTCGGAAAAACCAATTTAGAAATAAAAGCCCGGATAGAAGATTTGAAAAAGTTAAATCTTAAAGCATCAGCCGCGGGTTTAATTGATTTTGCGGATATTAATAAACTTTTGTCCATTGAATCATTGCCTGTTCTTGTTGGTCAGTGCAAGATCATTGCCGATGCTTCCGGGCTATTGACGGATCTGAACAGCTTTAAAGCAAAAGTTCTGGCTGAAATTACCCAAGGTTCGGTAGATAAGATAAAGTTTTCTGATTTAAAAGCAGAGCTGAATTTTGTTAAAGCCGAATTAAATCTGGCTCCGGTATATTGTACTTTTTATCAGGGAAAAATCAGCGCGGGGCTAAAAGCTCAGGTAAAGGATAGTCTGTTGATCCAAGGTTCAGTGGATATTGAGCAGGTAAATATCCAGCCTTTGATTAGGGATATTCTTGGTCAAGATATGGGCAATGGGCAATTCAATGCCCATGTTGGTATTTCCGGAAACGCGGCTGATCTGAATAATCTCAAGGGTTCCGGATGGTTTAAAGTCGAACAAGCAGCACTTAAGCCGCCGCCTAATTTTAATAAAGTTGCCAAGACCTTAGGGGTTAGTGAATTAGCGGATATGCGCGTCGAACAATCCAGCGCTACTTTTTCTTTGATTGACGGGAAAATCCAGACAGAGGATTTTATCGCGGTTGCGGATTATGCGACGCTTTATGGAAAAGGATATATTGATTTAGAACAATATGTTAATTTTGAAGTAAGGTTTAAGCTCTCTGATCAATTGGGAGGAATGGGGCAGATTGCTAATTTAGCAGCAGATGGTGCTAAAGTTAAGCTTTATGATAAACTCTCACAATTAAAATACAAAGTCGACTTTTCCGCCGAAGATATGATTAAAAATCAATCCGAGCAAATTCTCAAAGGCCTATTTGATCAAAGCAATAATGATCCGCAAAATCAGTCGAATAAGATTGATGTCCAGCAGCAGCTAAAGCAAGGGCTGAAAAAGCTGTTTAAATAAAAAAGGCAAAACATAATGGCTGAAAACTTTAAATCAATACTTATTGATAATGCTAAAATAATATTTGAAGATAAAGTTCTTGCCAAATCATGGCTATTAATCGAAAACAATAAGATAAAAAGTTATGGACAAGGAACAAAACCAAGGATTTTAAATTTAAAAAAAATTAATGCCAAGGGATGCTATTTGAGCCCAGGGTTTATTGATTTACATATCCATGGTCAGATAGAGAAGATATCTGCGCGGCAAGTAAAAACCGGGACCACGGGGTTTTTGCTTAGTTTGCACGCGGGTGATTTTAATAGATTTAGCGACAAAATTGAAAAAGCAAAACAAGCTGATTTGTGCGGAGCGAGTTGTTTGGGCTTTCATCTGGAAGGGCCATTTATAAATAAAGATATGGCCGGGGCTCAGCCGCAGCGTTTTATTCAAGATCCGAATATTAGGGCCACAAAGGCTTTGCTTAAACAAACAGGAAAAGATATTAAAATTATAACTTTTGCCTGCGAGCTAAAGGGTTCAAATGCTTTAATAAAATTGCTGAAAAAACACTCAATTGTCCCAGCGCTGGGTCATACAAATGCGACTTATGAGCAAGCCCAAAAAGCAATAGATTTGGGCGCTAGCTATGCAACGCATAGTTTTAATCGAATGAGCGGTATTTCTTCGCGCAATCCAGGCCTAATTACACAAGTACTTATTAATAATGGTCTTAGCGCTGAGGTTATAGCCGATGGTCATCATGTTCATCCGGCATTGCTTAAGCTTTTAGTTCAAAACAAGCCTGCGGATAAAATTGTATTAGTTACTGATTCAGTGGCTGCGATGAATAGGCAAACATTAAAAATGATTGCCGGGGTTTATCGCGTGGAAGATTATACAATTGCCGGCAGTAGCTTGACTATGTTGCAGGCAGTGAAAAATATGGTATACTTAACAGATGTCAAATTAGTTGACGCGGTTAAAATGGCTAGCTTAAACCCGGCTCAGGTTATTGGTTTAAGCCAGAGAAAAGGTAAAATAAACAAAGGCTTTGATGCTGACCTTGCAGTTTTTGACCAGGATTTTAAATGTCAGGCAGCAATTGTTGCAGGCAGAATTATTTTTAATAAATTAAGTTGAGTTTATTGAAAATTCATAATGTTAAATAAAGGATTTTTATGTGTGGAATTGTTGGGTATATCGGCACTAAAAACGCGGCAACTGTTCTTATTGATGGTCTTCGCTCCCTGGAATATCGCGGTTATGATTCGGCGGGAATTGCGGTTATTGATAAAAGAAAAAGGCTTTTTTTACTTAAACGGGCGGGAAAGCTGAAAGCTCTTGCGGATTGTCTTATTGGTCGGCATGTTTCAGGTCATTTAGGCATTGGGCATACTCGCTGGGCAACACATGGTGAGCCAAATGAGGCTAATGCCCATCCGCATTATGGGAATACTCTAAAATTTCTTATTGTTCATAATGGGATTATTGAAAATTACCAGGAATTAAAGCAGACGCTTAAAAAACAAGGGCATCGGTTTACTTCGGAAACTGATACCGAAGTTATCGCGCATTTGGTTGAAAAACTATATAAAGGTGATTTACATAAGGCGGTTTGTAAAGCAATAAAGTTTTTAAAGGGCAGCTTTGCCCTGGGGGTAATAAGTTTAAAAGAACCTGATGTTTTGGTTGCCGCACGCAAAGACAGTCCTTTAATTATCGGCATAGGAAAAAATGAGAATTTTATTGCTTCTGATGTGCCGGCGATTCTTAACCATACCCGGGAGATTATCTATCTTGATAATGATGAGGTAGCGAAAATAACCAGTGAGAGTGTAGTAATCTATAATAGCAAGTCAGAGACAGTAAAAAAGAAAAGAGTTTTGATTGGTTGGGATACAGCTAGCGCGGAAAGAGCGGGATTTCCCCATTTTATGATTAAGGAAATCAATGAACAGCCTGAGGTAATTAAACGCATCCTGTCCCATCGGGTAAGAAATAATAAGATAATGTTTGAGAATATCGGCTTATCCGAAGCAAAGCTTAAGAAAATTAATGATATTCAGATCGTGGCCTGCGGAACAGCTTATCATGCCGGATTGTGCGGAAAATATATTTTAGAGAAATTATTAAACCTGCCGATTAATGTCGATACATCCAGTGAATTTAGATATCGCAATCAAATTATTGTCAAAGATAAAACTTTGATAATTCCGGTCAGCCAATCCGGAGAGACTGCTGACACATTAGCAAGTTTAAGGGCAGCTAAGGAAAAAGGGGCAAAGGTAATTTCGATTTGTAATATAGTTGGCAGTTCAATTGCCCGTGAATCTGACGGAGTGATTTATACCCTGGCTGGTCCGGAGATAGCAGTGGCTTCGACAAAGGCTTATACTGCGCAGCTGGCGACTTTTTATCTTTTAGCGATTTATCTCGGGCAGTTAAAGAACACTATTTCTCAGCGCAAAGCAAAAGAATTGCTTGAGCAGATCAGTCAGATCCCGGAGTTAATGCGGCAGACGCTTAAAGATAAGAAAAAAGTGCAAAAGGTTTCTTCTGAATATGTGCAGCGTTATCATCACAGGCTTGCGGAACAGTTTAAATTTCTCGAAGATGATATTGTTGAATTTAAGGATCCGGAAAAAGCCCTGGCTTTGGCTGAAAAATGGGCAAAAAAATCTCATTCAACCTATGGCAGGCGTTTTGGCGATTTTCCATTTTTATACCTGGGCAGAAATGTCAACTACCCCAGTGCTTTGGAAGGCGCTTTAAAACTAAAAGAAATTACTTATATCAGCGCCGAAGGCTATGCGGCTGGAGAGATGAAGCATGGCCCAATTGCTTTAATTGATGAATTTCCTTTGGTTGTTTGCATTACTCCTCAATCAAATGTTTATGATAAGATGCTTTCAAATATTCGGGAGATAAAAGCCCGAAAAGGCACGGTTCTGGCTGTTGCCACGGAAGGGGATAAAGAAATCCGCAAAAAGGATTATTCTGATTATGTTTTGGATATCCCTAAAGTAGATGAATTTTTCTCGCCTTTATTGGTAGCATTACCTTTGCAATTATTAGCCTATTATATTGCCGTAGAGCTGGGCTGTGATGTTGACCAGCCGAGAAACCTGGCAAAGAGTGTTACGGTAGAATAACTTTGCTGTTTAATTTTTAATTTATTTTTAATACCCTAGCTTTAACTAAAAAAATATTATTAAACGAATAATCTTTTAGTTGACAAATTAAGCAAAATAAGGTATATTACGAAATCTAATCAAGGGCGCGTAGCACAGCTGGTTAGAGCATCTCCCTTACAAGGAGAGGGTCGTAGGTTCGAATCCTACCGCGCCCACCATTAGATTTAATCTTAAACTTTTTTTTATGAAAATTGGAGCTGTAGTTCAGCTGGTTTAGAACGTCGGACTGTCGATCCGAAGGTCGCGGGTTCGAGCCCCGTCAGCTCCGCCATTAATAAAAGGCGTTTCATTAGAAACGCCTTTTTACTTTTTTATTAACAAGATATACCCCCCCATTATCTCTGCTATTCTCGTCTAAAAATAGAATTTTTTACTTTTTTATTCAAGAACTTTACCCCCCATTTTTTCTTGATATTTATCCCAGGATTTGTTATAATTACACGCCAATAGAATGCTAATAAAAAGGAGAACCTGGAAATGGATGATAAGGCAAATAGTTATTTAGAAAAAAAATGCGTAGCAAAGAGCTATGAAAAACTCTCTACTTTAAACAATCAGAGTATAATTGAGTTTATATCTGAATATGTTAAATTATGTAATCCTGATTCTGTTTTTGTTAGAACCGATGCGCCGGAAGATGCTGATTATATTCGAAAGAAATCTTTAGAACTTGGGGAAGAGACGAGTTTAAATAAAAAAGGCCATAGCATTCATTTTGACAGCATGCGGGATCAGGCACGCGATAAAGCGAATACCAAGTTTTTAATTACTCCAGACATGAAATTTGGGGCGCATATTGATACTATAGAGCGCAATGCCGGGCTTAAAGAAGTCTGTGGTTTTCTTAAAGACATTATGGTTGGAAAACAAATGTATGTAATGTTTATGTGTTTAGGGCCGGTCAATTCAGATTTTTCGATATATGCCATCCAAATCACTGATTCAGCTTATGTTTCGCATTCTGAAGATATTCTTTATCGACCAGCTTATGATGCATTTAAAGCAAAAGGTTCTAATATCGAGTTCTTTAAATACGTGCATTCTGCTGGTGAGCTTGAAAACAATGTTAGCAAGAACATTGATAAACGCCGTGTTTATATTGATTTAGTTGATGGGATTGTGTTTACTACTAATACTCAGTATGCTGGAAATACTGTTGGCCTGAAAAAACTTTCTTTGCGCTTGGCAATTCATAAAGCTGACAAAGAAGGCTGGCTTGCCGAACATATGTTTTTAATGGGAGTTAAAGGGCCGAATAATAGAAAGTCTTACTTTGTCGGTGCTTATCCCAGCGCTTGCGGCAAAACCTCGACCTGCATGGTTGAAGGGGAAAGCATTGTGGGCGATGATATTGCTTATTTGCGAAAAAAAGACGGTAATGTTTACGCGGTAAACGTTGAACGGGGAATATTCGGGATTATAAATGATGTTAAGCAAAAAGATGATCCGAAAATATGGGATGTATTGACTGGTGAAGGCGAGGTTATTTTCTCTAATGTTTTAAATGTCGATGGGGTTCCTTATTGGCAAGGCGATGGCCGGGCAATCCCTGAGGCTGGGGTTAATTATTCCGGAGCTTGGACAAAGGGGAAAAAAGATGGCTCAGGAAAAGATATTCTGCATTCGCACAATAATGCTCGCTACACCATACCGATAAAAACCTTAAAAAATTGCGATGATAAACTTGATGATCCTCAAGGAGCTAAAATTGAAGGGATCATTTATGGCGGCAGAGATTCGGATACATGGGTTCCGGTTTTTCAGAGTTTTGACTGGGATCATGGAGTAGTTTGTATTGCCAGTTCGCTTGAATCAGAAACCACGGCAGCGACTTTAGGCCGAGAAGGTGTGCGCAAGTTTAATCTTATGGCAAATCTGGATTTTCTTTCCATTCCTTTGGGCAAATATATTCAAAACCATCTTAATTTTGCCAAAGGATTAGATCGTGTTCCGGTGATATTTGGGGCAAATTATTTTCTTAAAGATAAAAATGGCAAATATCTCAGCGGCTTGCAGGATAAGCGTGTATGGCTTAAGTGGATAGAGTCGCGGGTGCATAATGATGCCGGAGGGATCATGACTCCGATTGGGATGATCCCGCGCTATGAGGATCTTAAAAAGCTGTTCAAAAATGTCCTGAAAATAGATTATACTGAAACCGTGTATAATCAGCAGTTCATGATTCGGATCCCAGAGAATTTAGAAAAAATCGAACGGATTTTTGAAGTATATGAAACCAATGCCAGAGATATCCCGGAAATGGTTTTTGCTAAACTTGATGGACAGCGCAAACGCTTGCTCGCATTAAAATCTAAGCTGGGCGATTATGTAATCCCTGATCAATTGTAATATTAAGAGGAGATATGATGAATACATTATACTCTATTGAATTAAAAGGCGTGCCTTTTTTTAGACGCGGAAAAGTAAGAGAAGTTTATGATCTTGGTGATAATTTATTGATTATATCTACTGATCGGGTTTCCTGCTTTGATGTTATTCTGCCTACTCCAATCCCTGAAAAGGGACGACTGCTTACTGAGATATCAAAATTCTGGTTTAATTTCACTAAAGATATAGTAGCTAATCACCTAGTTAGCACAGATGTAAATGATTATCCTAAAGAATTGGCAGGATATAAAGAGATTCTATCCGGACGGAGCATGCTGGTTAAAAAAGCTAAGCCTTTGCCAGTGGAATGTATAGTCCGCGGTTATATCTCAGGCTCGGGTTGGAAAGACTATAAGAAAACCGGTTCGATCTGCGGAATAAAATTACCCCAAGGATTAAAAGAATCCGATAAATTGCCTGAGGTAATTTTTACTCCTTCTACAAAAGCAGATGTAGGCCATGACCAGAATGTATCGCAGGATCATATTGAGCGGCAAATCGGTAAACCGATCGCGGATAAAATAAAAGAACTGAGTATCGCGGTTTATACCAAGGCGCGGGATTACGCGGGAAAAAGAGGGATTATTATCGCGGATACTAAATTTGAGTTCGGGATGATCGGCAATAAGATTATTCTTATCGATGAGGTGCTTACTCCTGATTCATCAAGGTTTTGGCCCAAAGACAAATACAAGCCAGGGAAATCTCAACCCAGTTTTGATAAGCAGTTTGTCCGGGATTATTTGGAAACTCTTGATTGGGATAAAACTCCTCCGGGTCCAAAATTACCGGCTGAGATTGTGAATAAAACAACTGAAAAATACCAGCAGGCGCTGGATATTTTAACTAAAAACTAAATTAATAAGGAATGCTTTGCGATGCGATGTCATATTGATCGATGTTGGGAAATAATGCGCTGTGATGAATCGCAAACATGTCCGGCTTATCCTGATAAAGGAGAAGTGTGTTGGGAAATAGCGGGAACCATGCGCAACAGCGAGGCGGAAAAAAGGCTTGAAAAGCTAGCGAGAATTGCCAGACAAGATGGACGCGATATTACTGAGCAGGAAATGCTGACAACTAATTCGCTAAAACCAGGCAGGCTTTGTAAATTCATTGAACGCTATGCCAGCTGTAAATGCTGTCCTTACTATTTATACGCGGAAAAAGAGCGAAAATCCATGCAGGGGCCTAAAAAATACGAGGCGTTTTAATAAGCTTAACCTGGTATTTTTATGCTGATTGAGAACATTTTAAGAATATTTTTCACTCTTTTCATTGGTAGTCCAACCACGTTATAATAATCACCTTTCATTTTCTTTACTAAAATATCCGCGTCTTTTTGTACGGCATAAGCTCCAGCCTTATCATGGTTATATTTAGATAATTTTTCGATTTGAATCAAAGATAATTTGTTAGCGATTATAGTGGTTTTTTCCACATCAAGAATTCTTCGGCGTGTTGGAATATCAATAATAGCAAGCGCGGTATAAACACATTGAATTTTACCGCTTAAAGCTGATAAAATTTTTTTAGCGTGTTTTTGGTTCTTTGGCTTTCCAAAGATCTTATCATCAACCACGACAATAGTATCAGCCGCAATAACCAAACCGGTTTTAAATTTACCGGCAACATCTTCTGCCTTGGCTAAAGCGAGATAGAGCGCGTAGAACACAGGATCTTGTTTCGGGCTTTTTGCTTTTTCTTTTATTTTACTGGGAAAAACTTCAAAGCTTAATCCTGCTTGCGCGAGCAATTGTTTGCGGCGCGGTGAACCAGAAGCCAGGATGATCTTTTTCATTCAGGCTGATTTTCCTGTACGAAACTTTGCGGATTGGCTTCAGTTTTAACCTTAACAAACCATTCGTTGAGAAATTTATTTTTCTTTTGCGCTAAGACTTTATTAGTATAGGTTTCTTTTTCCCGCTCAAACTGCTCTTGATTAAAAGGGATCGTTCCATCAAGATTTGCGATGCAAAATCCACTAGGAGTATTTATTAAAGCTGAGATTTGATTATTTTGTAAAGCAAAAACAGCATTAGTGAAATCCTGGGAATAGCCAAGTTCCGCGATATATCCAGCGCGGGTAATCTCTTTAACTTCCTTTGGTTTAAGGTCAAGTTTTTTTGCTGCGGCATTAAAATCAATACCATCATTCTTTATTAAGTCAGTGATCTCATTACGAATTTTATTACCTTGTTCCTTGGCTAATTTTTTTGCTTCGTTTTTTTGATAAGCTTGGATTACCTGCTCCGAGACATTTTCATATGAAGGAATATAGGGAGGCAATTTTTTAGTTGGCTTTAGAATATAAAGCGCTGTAGGAGTTTGGATGATTTCACTTACTTCACCGGTTCCTAATGAAAACGCTGCTTTAAGAAAAGGAAAACTTAATCCGACATTGGGGATTTCTTCGAGCATTGAAAAAGGTCCGGTTTGTTGCGCGGTTAAGTTAAATTCAGCGGCAACTGTTTTCATCTCAACATCAGCATAAAGTTTATTAATAATTTGTCTAGCCAGATTAAAAGCCCGATCATTCATCTCTTTTTCAATTAATAATTGTTTTATATTGCTAGATTCATTTTTCAGGCTTTTATACTTTGGCTCTTTATTATCATTCTGATCCGCCAGCTTAAAATCTTCTTTATTTTCATCGTAATAATTTTTTATTCTATCTTCGGTTATTTCAATCTGGTTTTTGAAATTTTCCAGGGGAATCTCTATATATTCAACATCAACCTGCTCCGGTTTTTTAAAATCTTCTTTATGCTCTTCATAGTATAATTTAAGCGATTCATCAATATTATCTAAAGGAACTGATTCAATAAAATCAGCGGGATTAATTAAAATATAAGTAACATTCGCTTGGGCAAATTCAGTGGAATATGCGTCTTTGATTTCTTCATCACTAACAGTTATCCCGCTAACAAGACCGGCCATAAATTTTGAGATTATCAGAGAATTGCGCATGCCATTTTCAAATTCTGACGGAGTTTGCTGAAAAATCCGGCCAATAATCATATTATAATTCTCTGGGGTTAGCTCGGCATAGCGAAAAGTCGGCAGGCTTTGGATATAATCAAGCAGCTCTTTATTGCTGACTTTAATTTTTGCTTTATTGGCTTTTTGGAGAAGAATTAATCTGGTCCAGGTTTGCTCATCGAGATCACCAGCTTGCTCTGCTTGATCTCCATACTTTAACCATGCTTCATTGCGCGCTGCGCGTTTTTCAATAATAAAATCTTTCCAGGCCACTCTTTGATCAAATATTTTTCCGGCAAATCCAGAACGGCGTTTGCTTACAGAGCTTCCGATATTCCAAAGCACAAAAGCCGGTACGATTATTATGGCAATTGCCCAGACGATTGTTTTTGTGTGTTTGCGTAAATTATGAAAAAGCATAATAACCTCCTGTATATTTTTAGCGCTCCCTGGAATAAATAATATTTAGTGGTTCGCTGTTTGTGATTCCGAATTTTAAATGACAGCTTAGTATATAGTAAAATAAGCGATTTTGCAAATTTTTTGACAAAAAGCTCTAGATATGATAAAGTTCAAACCAGGATGAATGATAAAATAAAGGAATTAATAAAATATTCGCGGATTATTGCCAAACAGGGCTTGGTGCTTGGTGCCTCAGGTAATATTAGCTTTAAACAAGGCAAGGATATGCTGATTAAAGCCAGCGGTCTTTGCATGTCTGAGGCAAAGCAGAGTGACTTCTTAAGCGTTGAATTGAAAAATCTTAAATATAAAACTAAAACGCTAAAACCAAGCTGTGAAGCCAAAATGCACGCGATCTGTTATGCCATGCGCGCGGATATTAATTGTGTTATCCATACGCATCCTTTATACGCCACGACCTTGGTTAGCTGTTCAATTTATCCCCAGATGCTTTCTCCGGAAATTATTCTTGCTCTTGGCTCGGGAATTAAGGTTGTGAACTATATTTGTCCCGGCACAGATAAATTAGCTAAAACCGTGGGCCAGGCAGTTAAAAACGCGAATATTGTTTATCTGAAAAATCATGGACTATTGAGCGTTGGGAAAACCCTTAAAGAAGCCTATACCCGAACATTGCTTGCTGAGCAAATGGCTAAAATGCAAATCATTGGACAGCTTTTAGGTAAAAAACTAAAGGGGATTAGCGCTAATCAAGCCAAAAAATTAGTGGCGCATTTACAGGCTAAGTAATCTTTATGCTCTAAAGGGGAAAAGGGGACAAAGTCTATGCTGGATGAAAAAGTTTTAAAAAGAATAAATCTTGCCTTAAATTTTCAGGAATCAGACCGAGTGCCAATTTGCGAATTTATTGATAACTCTAAAGTATTTGAGTACTTTTGCCATGATAAAAATCCGTTGATTGAACAAAAAGCAAAGGCTTATCACCAGCTGGGTATTGATATTTGCTGGCGCTTTGAAAAACGGAAAATTTTTCGGCACGAAGGGTTTTTAGAAAAACTGCAAAGATTAGCTTTGCGTCAACCAAAAATAAATGTTTTAACCAGCTCTGAATTAATTGAAGAGTTTGATGATTTTAAACAACAGCAAGATTTGTTTGCCCCATTAACATACCTCGCAATGGCAGTAGACGGTTGTTTAAGCATTGCTTATAAGACTCTGGGATTTGAAGACTTTTGTAAAAAAATGTATATTGAGCTTATTGAGGTGGAAAAACTTATTGATATTTTTGCGGAAAATCTTTATCAAAGGGCAATCCAGTTTGCCGCGCGGGACTCTGGACCGCTTTTTTTTATCAAGGATGATATTGCCTATGACAAAGGCTTAATTTTTTCCACAAATTTTTTATCCCAGCATTGGCTTCCCAAAATTAAAAAGGCAATAGAGCCGCTAAAAGAAAAAGATGTAAAAGTAATTCTTCATTCCCGGGGTAATTTTACTGAATATATTGATGATCTGATTGAATCTGGTTTTGACGGAATTCATCCTATTGACCCTAATACTGGAATGGATATTGGGCTAATTAAAAAAAGATACGCGAAAAGCTTGCTTTTATTTGGAAATGTAGATTTGCAAACAAAAGACCAGTCAGGGGCCAAGGATATTGCTCTGCGCACTAGACAATGCATACAAAAGGCGTCTTTCGACGGAGGTCATTTTATTGGCTCTTTTCATGGAATTAACAAGGGCTTAAAACTTCAGGAAGTTCTTGCTTTTTTTGCCGCAATAAATGATTTTAAACAAGTTTAACTTACCAATATACTTTACGCGAAATTTCTATATACATAACTAATTGTTATATATAATCTTAAAATATTTGTAAAAACTTTTAATATGTGTTATACTATACATTGGGGTTAAAAGTGTTCCAGCCACCATATATAGATAAAGGAAAAGTTGAATGCTTTTTTTTAATACACTTATTAAAGAAGTTATAAAACTAAATAAAATATGCTTATTAAGTATTTGTATTGTATTTATCTTGTCAGGTTTTCCCAAGCTGGAAAACTTAAAAGCTGATACAGTAAATGATGTTGTCGCAAAAGTTTCCCAAGAATATAATATTCCTGAGGAATTTATTAAACAGATTATTCAAGCTGAAAGCAGTTTTGATCCAAATGCTGTTAGTTATTGTGACGCAAGAGGATTAATGCAGATAACTCGTCCCACATGGGAATGGATTACCCAGCAATATCTTGAGGTTGACTGGAATTTTGATGAATGTTCTTTTGACCCGGAGAAAAATATTCGAGTTGGAGCTAGGTTTTTGAAATGGATTAGCGATTATCTTGATGAAAAACAAGCTTTGTTAAATGCTTCGAAAAAAGATCTTGTATTAGCTTGCTATAATGCTGGACCAGGGAATGTACGGAAATACAACTACTCTGTGCCGCCATTTAAAGAAACTCAGGATTATATTAAAAAAATCAATAATATGTCGATGCTTTTTTAATTGCCCGCCGATAACTTCTTCAAGGTTTAATTACGCTGTTGTGGTTAGTAATTACAATCTCCTGGTGTATAACTGGTTGTAATTAATTTTACTTTGTGCTAAAATAAAAACTCAATTAAATAAATTTTAAGCCACAAAGTGAATTTTTTAACTTTAATAAACTATGATATAAGATTAGGTGTTTAAAATAAACTTTGAGTTTTTTAAAATATGGTATATACTATTATTCCTGGAACATTGTATGTTGTATCAACTCCAATAGGTAATCTTCAAGATATAACCTATCGGGCTGTTGATGTTTTATCTCTTGTTGATTTAATTGCTTGTGAAGATACAAGACGGACAAAAATTCTCTTAGATCATTATCAAATTAAAAAACAATTAATCAGTTATTACGAGTATAATAAAACAAAAAGAATTGATCAGATTTTAGGTTTTTTAAAACAAGGCAAATCAGTAGCTTTGGTAAGTGATGCGGGAACCCCGGGGATCTCTGACCCGGGATATAGCTTGATTAAAAAAATTATTGAGGAAAATATTGCGGTTGAGGCAATTCCCGGAGTTTCGGCTTTTCTAACTGCTTTAGTTGTTTCCGGGATGCCGATGCATCGATTTTGTTTCGAAGGATTTTTACCGGTAAAATCCGGGGCGCGGAAAAAAATTTTAGAGACTATAAAACAAGAGCAAAAAACCACGGTTCTTTATGAGTCGCCGCATAGAATCCTAAAGACGCTTAATGCGATAAAAGAAGTTTTTGGTAATACTGATATTGTCATTGGCCGTGAGCTTACTAAAAAATTTGAGGAGATGTTAAGACTTACGGTTGAACAAGCAATTGTTTATTTTGAAAATAAAAATCCTAAAGGTGAATTTGTCATAATCATATAATTTGAAATTTTAACAGGAGGCGATTAAATGGGCGAGACTCTCAAGCACGTGATTTTATTAATGGAAGATGATGAGGTATTGCGGAGATATCTCGCGAAACTTTTAAGAGCGGATAATTTTGACGTACTGGAAGCCGGAAGCGTGGAAGAAGCCATTGGATTGGCTAAGCGGCCGCATTTAAACCTGGTGATTGCTGATTTAAAAATGCCTGATGATACAGCAATAGGGTTGATGAAAAAACTAGCGGAATTACATATTGAGATTCCGGTGATTATAATTACTGGTTTTGGTGAATGGGAAACTTATTTAGAAGCATTGGATTTAGGGGTATGTGATTATCTGAATAAGCCGATTGAATACACTGAATTTAAAGAAAAAATAAGTACGATTCTTTCGAAAAGTTTGAAGACCAGAAAAAAAAATAAGTAATAATATCAAAATAGCTGGCTAGCGCAATAAGTGATATAAATATATTGAAAAATTAACTTTTGATTAATAATGAAATAGAGAAATTAAGAAATTGCTTAAAATGAAAAATCTTGCAGTCCTCTGCTCAGGGTTCGGTTCTAATCTTCAAGCCATAATAAATTCGGTTAAAACAGGACAAATTAAGGCTAATATAGCTTTGGTGCTTAGCGATAAGATTGATGCTTACGCGTTAGTCAGAGCAAAAAAAGCTGGATTGTTGTTTGTCTATGCTGAGCCAAGTGATTTTCCGGACAGAGATAGTTATGACCGATATATAGTTAAGAAACTAAAGAAACTTAAAATCGATTATGTAGTTCTTGCCGGTTTTATGCGGATGATTAGTCCTTATTTTGTAAAAAATTTTAAAAATAGAATTGTAAATATTCATCCGTCACTATTGCCTGCTTTTAAAGGGACCAAAGGCATAGCTGACGCGTTGAACTGCGGAGTTAAAATCACTGGCGTGAGTGTGCATTTTGTCAATGAACAGCTTGATGCTGGACCGATAATATTACAGAAATCCGTAGAGATTCATGATGATGATAGCGAAGCTGCTTTAGCCGCGCGTATCCATAAACTCGAGCACAAATTATATCCGCGAGCGCTTAAGTTATTAATTGAGGGGAAGCTGAGTATAAAAAATAGAAAGGTTTTGGTTAAAAGGTAGAAATGAATAATTTAGTTAAAATCCGGTTTGGTACTTCAGGGTGGAGAGCAATCATGGCAGAGGATTTTACATTTGATAATGTAAGACTTGTAAGCCAAGCAATGGTTGATTATTTAAAAGCCCATAAGCAAAGAGAAAAAATCATCATTGGCTATGATACCCGCTTTCTTTCTGGACATTTTGCCCGGATTTGTGCTGAAGTTTTTGCCTCGAATAAAATAGAAGTGATGCTCTGCGATAGAGATGTTCCCACTCCGGCAATTGCCTATAATATTATTGATCAGAAACTTTGCGGCGGAGTAAACTTTACTGCCAGCCATAATCCTCCGGAATATAATGGGATAAAATTTTCTCCAGCTTATGGCGGTCCGGCGCAGCGCGAAGTAACTAAAGCTATTGAAGCCCGGATTACGGAATTACAGGAAAAAGGGGAAAAATTTAAATTAAGTTGTGATTGCGAGAAATATATAAAAAACTTTGATCCTAAACCATCATACTTAAAAAGATTAAAACAAATAATTGATTTTTCCTGTATTAAAAAAGCAAAATTGAAAATAGGTATTGATTCTATGTATGGTACAAGCAGAGGATATATAGACCAGCTGCTTAAACCAAATGTTAAGGAACTAGTAATGTTTCATGATTTTCTTAATCCGCTTTTTGGTGGATTTCCCCCAGAGCCGGACAAGCCGTATCTGCAAGAC
This sequence comes from Candidatus Omnitrophota bacterium, assembly GCA_043805415.1. Classification (GTDB taxonomy): domain Bacteria; phylum Omnitrophota; class Gorgyraeia; order B26-G9; family B26-G9; genus JAHITE01. The sequence goes on from JAZDHZ010000042.1 coordinate 22,777, forward strand.
ATGATTCATCATATTAAAAAAAATAACTTTGATTTAGGTCTGGGCTGTGATGGAGACGCGGATCGGTTTGGGATTGTAGATAAAGGCGGAGAGTTTCTCTATCCTAATGAGATAATAACTCTCCTGTTTCATTATCTGCTAAAAACCAGACCAAAAGCTAAAAAGGTTGCCCGGACACTTTCTACTACTCATATGATTGATGCCATCGCGGTTGCACATGGGATTGAGGTTATTGAAACTCCGGTTGGATTTAAGTATATTGGAGAAGCGATTAATCAAGGTGATTGCATTATCGGCGGTGAGGAGTCAGGCGGCTTATCGATCCAGGGACATGTTCCGGAAAAAGACGGGATATTAGCCTGTTTGCTGGTCGCGGAAATGGTAGCGCATGAGAAAAAGACTCTTAGTCAAATGCTGGTTGAGTTACGCAAAAAATATGGAAAGTTTTATTCTGGAAGAATAAATATGCATCTGGAAAAACCTCAAAAAGAAATCCTGCAAGATAGGTTGCGAAAACTTTCTAAACAGCAAACATTTGGCAGCCTGACTATTAAAAGCCGGAATTTTACTGATGGCTATAAATTAATCTTTGAGGATAATTGCTGGGTAATGTTTCGTCCATCAGGGACAGAACCGGTTATGCGTTGCTACTTTGAAGCAGGTAGTAAAAAGAAACTTAGTTATATTAAAGCGCTTATTGATCAGTTTGTAAATGTATAACTAATTTATTAGTGTAATACCAAAGTGATAATGTCCTATATAACCAAAGTAAGAATGTCCGGTTTTTAAGAACATGTGATACCTTCTGGTAAGGAGGTAAATATATGGGAGAGGACATTATCAGGATGAGCCAAAAGGAATTAACTAGAGTAC
>JAZDHZ010000043.1:0-83707 GCA_043805415.1 Candidatus Omnitrophota bacterium
ACCTGTAGGGACAGCCCCGACGAAGGAGGGGTGCGAAGCCCAGGCTTCGCCGAGGCGAGCAGGCACTGCCCTGTCCGCTAATAAAAATACAAAAAATAACAAATTGTCCATTATTATTGGTTCGTTTAAATCCGCTGTTACCAAACAAATCAATCGGATAAATAATAATAAATTTAAATGGCAGCGTTCATTTTATGACCATGTCATTCGTACCAATGATTCTTTAAACAAGATTCGCGAATATATTGTTAATAATCCGGCAACATGGGCTAATGATAAACATAATATTATGAATTATTCTATAGAGGACAAGGCATGCCTTGTCCCTACAGGATGTTTATTGTAAAATTAAAATAAACCAAAATATATTAATTCATCCAGGGCAATCGGAACCCGCCGCGAAATCGCGTCGGTCACCAGCGGCTGATTTTGAATGTTAGACTATAATATTTTATATAAATAAAAAGGAGAAAACATGGAAAAACTCGCATATGTTATTTTATCAATAGTAGCCGTAGGTTGGCTTATTGCAATGGGAATAGGTATGGTAGTCGCTTTTCCATTTGGAATAATCGGACTGGCGGTTATTCTCGCATTAGGATTATTGTTTGTCAAAGCTTTAAAAGAGCGTCTGGCTAGTAGAAAAGATGATCGTTATTCTAAAGATGTAGAAAAATAAGGAGAATAAAATGCTAATAACTACACAAGATGAATTATCCGGCTACGAAATTACCGAAACACTGGGAATTGTTCGGGGAAATACTGTTCGCGCGCGCCACGTTGGAAAGGATATCTTAGCTGGGTTTCGAAATATAATCGGCGGGGAGATTGTAGAATACACAAAATTACTTGCAGAATCCCGCGAACAAGCAATGGATAGATTGATTGATGACGCGAAAAGTAAAGATGCCGACGGCATAGTCTGTATCCGCTTCACAACATCTTCGATTATGCAGGCCGCAGCAGAATTATTTGTGTATGGAACTGCTGTTAAACTGAAGAAAAAGATCTAATTTTAAAAATCAAGGAGCAAAGGTGCGGCTTCGAAATATGTTTAGATTAACAAAAGTTTTAAATATGGAAATGTTTTATTATTAAACCAATAATCGGGCTTAAGTTTTAACAATCCGGGGAATTAAGCATGTGTGAATTTTGCCTAAAACACGGCGAAGGCGAGAAATGGTATTTGCAGGCCAAAAACTACTCTGAGGATATGCTCAATGATATCCGGCGCCGGAAATACATTAAAAGATTTCTTTCTAACAGCATTGGTTTGGCAAAGAAAAAACAGCTTTTAGATAAGCTGGACAAAATCCCGCGGTTTATTAAAAAAATATTCAGCCAAACGATTACCCAGCAGGCAAAGCAGACCCATTTCGGACAGGTTGTTCCAATTGAAGAGGTTGAGAAAATATTCAGTTTTGTAAATTCTATTGTCCGGGTTGCCTGTCTGTGCCGCCACGTTTCCTTTGGTAAAGAAAAACGCTATTGCTATGGCATCAGTATGGGCCCTGACGGCGGAAAGATCGCGGAGATTTTCCGCGGCCTGGGCAGCAGTTTTCTTAACGGCGCAAATACCGCTGGTCTGGAGACCCTGACAAAAAAAGAGGCGATCACTGCTTTTCGAGAACATGAGAAAGAAGGTCTGTGTCATACTGTCTGGACTTTTCAGACGCCGTTTATTGCTGGAATCTGCAATTGCGATCTTCCTGGCTGTTTAGCCATGCGTTTGAGCGTCACCCACGCAATTCCGATCATGTTTCGCGCTGAATATGTAGCCAAGCTTATTCTGGAAAAGTGTATAGGCTGCGGCAAATGCTTAGCCGCCTGCCAATTCAAGGCAATTAGACAGAAAAAAATGCATCAGCCAATACAGATTGATTTGCTTAAATGCTATGGTTGCGGAGTTTGCCGTTGTTTTTGTCCCCAAGGCGCTTTACAGCTTGAAGAACGGATAAATGTCAAGGCAGCTGCAAATAAATGGATTTAGAACCTAAATATTGATATTATAAGGCGACTAACTATAGTTAAGATAATGCATTTAAAAATATACACAGTGGATTAATCATTTCGTAGAGAAGTGAACATGAACTGTCCAATTTGCGATTCTAAAGCAGAAAAAGGAGTAAATAAATGAAAAAAAACACAAGAGAGCTAATCCAGGAATTAATCAGTTTTGAAAATAAAGTCTCTGAGCTTTATGGTTTATTTATGGAAAATTTTGCTGAAGACAGCCAGTTTTGGGAGAAAATAAAAAATGAAGAAGAAAATCACGCGATGATTCTGGATAATGCTCAAAAACAGTTTTTAAGAACAGATGAATTTCCTCCAGAACTTATAGCCCTGACTCTTTTGCAGGCAATAGCAGAAAATAAAAAGTTGGATAATATTTTAAACAGATTTAAACAAGCGCTGCCCGCAAGAATAGTTGCTTTTAATACTGCTTTAGAAATAGAAGGATATTTGCCGGAATATATCTACCAGAAAGCAATGGAGAAACTGAATCATCATTCAGCTATATTAGGCGTAATTCAAAAAATAAACAAAGATGAAAAAGACCATTTCCGACGAATTAAAGCACATATGGAAGTGTTTAATCTGCATGTATAGATTGCATTAGCGTAAAATAGCCAAAGATTTTATCTGGCTGAGCGCAAATAATGCGTAGTTATAATCCTAATTTTATTAGAGCACAATCGATTGTTAAATTAAAAGCAAAGAAATAGGAGTTAAGATTGAATCCTAAAACTAAAACAAGAAAATTCCTGTATGTCTTAATCTTTTTTTGCTCATGCTTTTTACCGGTAAATTGTTTCGCGGAAATCCTTACTGGTCAGGCCTATCAAGCTGCTGTACACAAACAATTAAGTCAAGCGGAAAAATCAATTACAGTTGTCATGTATTTTATTATTCTTGAACCATCCGGGCAAGGGCCGATCAATGAATTGGTTGCTGATCTGATTTGCGCCAAACAAAGGGGAGTTGTTGTCAGAGTTATTCTTGAAGATTCAAAGCTTAAGGAAAACCGCTTAGCTTATGAACTATTGCGCGACCAGGGGATTGAGGTTAATTTTGATACCAGAGACGCGCTTTTACACATCAAAGCAGTTGTAATTGATCAGCGCTATCTATTTATCGGCAGCGCTAATTGGTCCAGAGCCGCGATTGAAAACAATTATGAAGTAACTAATTTTATTGATTCAGCCCAGGATGCTTTAGTCTTTAACCAATACATTGCTAATATTCCGGTTCAGGATAAAGATATCTTATTGCCCATAACCCAGGGCATAGAGCTTTCTGAGGATTTTCTGCTTTTATCCCAATTAGGCCCCAGACTGCTGAAAAACCAAGCCGGCAAGCAATTTGATCTATATCTCTTGTTATGCAAAATAGCGGATGATACCCAGCAACCCAGCCTGAGCATTGATTATGATGCTTTAGCCCTGCAAATGGGCTATAAACCATTGAATAACCTGGGTAAATACCGCAATCAGCATAATTATTTCTTTGAAAGAATCCAGCATTCATTGATTCGGCTTAAGCGCTACGGCCTGATTGACTATAAAAAGAACACAGTTGGTTTAAAAACCAGCGAATCAGCTAAGCAGATAATAATTCCGCCGCAATACTGGGAATATAATTATCCGGCGAAACTGTCTATGCGGGCAAAGTATCTGTATCTGATCTGTTTATCTGAATCAGGGCGTTCTAATTGCTATCCTGTTTGGTTCCGCAGTCAAAAAGATATGTCTAAACTCTATAATATAAGCGACACCACCATTTCCCTGGGATTGCGGGAATTAGAGGAAAAGGGAATAATTGAAATTAAACGGGATGAATTAAATCCCGCGGATTTTAGTGATCGCTTGGCAAATGTGTACAAAATGCTGGTTTTGCCCAAACAAATCTAAACCCAGGTTTAATTGATTAAAAATAATCTATGATTGCCTTTAAACCCGGATACTTGTAAAATAAAGCGGATATTTTTAAATATTAATCAGTCTCAATTAAGAAAAGAGAGATAAAATGCCGCGTTCAATAATCGTCGGCAAGTCTCAGCCAGTAATCAGGCGTTGGATTAAACATTATAACTAGACAAGACATTGCTATCTGAGAGCGTGATTGTATTTCATTAGATTTTTTTTAAAAGGAGTAAGGATGAAGAAGAAAAATATTAATATTCTAAACATGCTGTTTGTTTTTCTGTGCATGATTAATAGCTTAGCAATAACAGCCTTTGCCCAGGAACTTGAAGCAATGATTTATGTCTCAAACCAGAGAGAAAATTTTGATACTGATAAAATACTTAGAGAATACATAATCGGAGAAACAGCGTACTGCGCGGTAATGGTTAAGGGTTTTTTGCTTGATCCAGCCGGGAATGCCGATATAAGCGCGGATCTTATGCTCCTGGGGCCAGACAATGAGGTTTTATTTGAAGAAGCTGATTACGCGGCATTTAATCGAGAAATCGATAAAAGTAAAAATGGCATTGTGCTTGACAATTCTTTTGAGCTGGAATTTACACAAGATGATCCCGCGGGAATGTATACGATAGAAGTTCTGGTCAAAGATCATCTAAGTGAGCTTAGCGATAAAACAATAATGACTTTACTGCTTTTTGACAGTCTTGAATCAAAACAAGTCATAATGGCGCCAATCCAAAGCCCTGAGCAGCTGGACAAACTATGGGCTGAGTATTTCAGGTCAAAAAATCCTTGGGCAGTAAAGCGGATTATCTCTGCCTTAAAACTAAAAAATGATTCTTTAACTGTAGAAGACGCGGCTATCGGAGCCGCGGCAAAATTGTCATTGGAGGAAAAGGCAAAAGAATATCCTGAGATCCTGGCAATCTGCAAAGACTTATTGTCGCATACAAAAGGGAACATCAAGGAATTATTGCGGGAAGTTATTGATAATATTGAAACGAATTTCTTAACAGAGAAAGGAAAACAGTAATGAAAAAAAACACAATTTATTTAGGAATAAGTGTCTGGATGGTTTTGGCTGGTTTACAAATAGCTAACGCGCAAACCCCAATAGCCAATGACCAGGAGCCTGTGCAAACAAAAACTGAAACTATTTCTTTGCCTAGCTCTGAGCTCTTGGCAAAACCCGCTGCTGAGCAAAAAATAGAAGCATTTAAAGCCGGAGGAACTTTGATTAATATTCCTTTGCCGGGTACTAATTTAGTAGAAGTCGGCTATGACGTCCGGGAGCAAATGGAAGTATTTGTTCCGCCAAGCAACCGGCTTTTATGCGGATATATGCAGCCCAGTGATATCCCGCTATTTATGAAAGGTGAGGAGAACTTTGTTTTATCGCAATACGCGTCTATTCAAATAGCACGTCAAGGCGAGTATCAGGATTGCACAATAGATAATTTTAATGAACTTGTCGATTATGTAAAAAACTCTTTAGGCGACGAACTGGATTCAATCATCGAAGAAAGTGAAGATACCCTTAATAGCAGGATGAAATCAATGGATTTAACCAACATAAGCATTGATAAACCAGTACAGCTAGGAACCTTATTCTCTAAAACCGATGCTTATTCCATGGGTATGATTTCCACTTATTCGGACGGCAAAAAAAGCTGGACTCTGGTAATCGCAACTACTTTTGTTAGAGTGCGCGAACGGCTGCTGTTTGTTTATGTGTTTAATACTTATGAAAATGAGGAAACTATTACAATGGTCCGTAGACTGGCAGAACATTGGGCTGACGCGATTTTAGCAGCAAATAAATAAACTTGCTCAGATAGGATTTTATTTTGAACAATAAAGGGGAAGGTTATTAGTTTGGATAATAAACCAAGAACTGTATTGGTGCTATGGATACTTGCTTTACTGATAGTTGTTTTGCCAGGAGGCGTGATTAGCCAAATTTGGCAAGCAAATTGGCGTATTGACGGCAAAATAGAACATAGTTACTTAAATCATTTGTGCTATAAATGCAATAATTCAGCCACTCTCAGTCAAAAATACAGCAATGGCGAAACCTTGTATTTTTGTTCTGAACATAAACCTTTGGAAAAAATTAGACGCAAGTATGGAGCAAAGAGCAATTCTAAAATAAAGGGATATAATCCTTTATTTTGTACTATAATAATTTTGGCTATTTATCTTGGAAATTTTATTAATGCTTTATTTAGTTTAATTATTAAGCATAAAAACAAAGCTGGATCAATTATCGGAGCTGGTTGGGGCATTTTTTGGGCAATTATTTTTTTAATTTGGTTTAAAAATTTATAATATTTGCGGGTTTAAAATTAAAATAATTAATTGTTTTAACATCTTCGGGAATTTAGGATAAGGTTTTCACATGTTTTTAATTCAAAATTTAAAACTAGCTTTTGATCATACGCAAGAAGATCTTAAAAAAGCAATAGCAAAATCAATAAACATTGATATTAATCGAATTAAGCATTTTGAGATTAAGCGCAAATCAATCGATGCTCGTTCGAAAACCATGATTTGTTTTGTTTATTCACTGTCAGTATCAGTGGATCCGGCTATTGCCGATAAGATTGAGATTGACAATAAACATATTCTTAATTACTTGCCTGTGGTTTATCAGCTGCCCAGCACAAAACGCAAAATAAACAAGCCGCCGATTATTATTGGTGCTGGTCCGGCCGGGTTATTTGCCGGATTGCTTTTATCCGAAGCCGGGTTTTCGCCGCTAATTCTAGAACAAGGCAAAGATGTTGATGCGCGAACCGCTGATATTCAGCGGTTTTTTAGCCAGGGCAAGCTGAATGAACAGTCTAATGTGCAGTTTGGGGAAGGCGGGGCAGGCACTTTTTCTGACGGAAAACTTTACACTTTGATCAATGACAAACGTTCTCAAAAAGTTTTTGAGCTATTTGTGCAAGCCGGCGCGCCGCCGGAAATATTATACAGCGCCAAGCCGCATATCGGCACAGACAAGCTTAGAGAAGTTGTGAAGAATTTGCGCGAAAAAATCAAGGCCTTAGGCGGTCAGATAAAGTTTAATACCAAAATCACTGATTTTATAATTGAAAATAATAAAGCGCGGGCTGCCATCAGCGCTAGCAATGAAAGCTTTGAATCTGAAATCATAATCCTGGCTTTGGGCGGCAGCGCTCGCCATACCTTTGAGTTATTATATAAAAAAGGTCTGCGCATGCAGTCAAAACCCTTTTCCATCGGCGTGCGTATCGAGCATCCGCAAACTCTGATCAGTAAAGCTAAATACCGTAATTTTTACAATGATCCGCGTTTAGGACCCGCTGAATATAAACTCGCGCATCATGCGCATAATAATCGTTCAGTTTATTCCTTTTGCATGTGCCCGGGAGGAACAGTTGTCGCCTGTTCCTCGGAAAATGAGGGAATTGTTACTAATGGAATGAGCGAATTTGCCAGAGACAAACAAAATGCCAATAGTGCGATTGTTGTGGGAGTCAGGCCAGAGGATTTTGGCTCAGATAATCCGCTGGCGGGAATTGACTTTCAACGTAAATGGGAAAAACTAGCGTTTAAAACCGGAGGCAGTAATTTTATTGCCCCAGCTCAGCTGGTAGGTGATTTTTTAAACAAAAAAAGATCAAAGCAATTAGGCAGTGTTCAGCCTTCATATCCTTTGGGAATATTGCTGGGAGATTTAACTGAATGTTTGCCGGAATTTGTAACTGATACCATAAAACAAGGATTAATTGAGTTTGATAAAAAAATAAAAGGTTTTGCCCTGCCTGATGCTGTTTTAACCGGAGTGGAAACCAGAACTTCTTCGCCGGTGCGGATTTTAAGAGATGAAAAATACTGCAGCAATATAAAGGGTTTTTATCCGATTGGGGAAGGCGCTGGTTATGCGGGCGGCATTGTTTCCGCGGCGCTGGATGGGATAAAAGCAGCCGAAGCAATCCTGGGATTAGAATAACTAAACAGATCGCAATGCTCAAAAACAATATTAACACCCAAGCGCGAAGCCGCGCTAAAAGACAAAATTGCCGGCAAACTTTAAATTAAAGCTTAGACGGCTGGATTATTTATGAAAAAAATAATAAAACAATTGGCAAAAAAGATTTTGCTTATTTTCTTGGGGATTATATTTGCTGGTTTAGCAATTGAGCTGAGCTTACAGGCTTTTATCTGTTTTTCGGGATTAGCAAATCAGTTTGATCAAAAAACAAGGTTCAATTGTAAAAAAGTAAAAATACTCTGTCTTGGTGATTCGTTTACCTACGGCATAGGCGCGGAAAAGGGATTTAGCTACCCTGAACAGCTGCAAGTAATGCTGAATGAAAAACAAAACCAGCAGGAATTTGAGGTTATTAATTGCGGGCAGCCCGGATTTAATACTGCTTTAATTGTCCAAAGAGCTTTGTCCCGGATTAAAGACTTAAACCCAAATATTTTAATTATCATGACTGGAGCTAATGATTATTGGAATTTATCAGGTTTGGGCAAGGATACTGGGAACATTTTACTAGAATTAAACTCTTTGCTGTATAATTTCCGTTCTTACCGTTTAATCCAGATCGGCATGTCTAAGCTGATTCAAAAAAATAATGTTTATCAGACCGGCATTAATCAGCTAAGACACAAGCTAAAGCCAAAGGAGTTCGAACAAGCCTTGGAATTCTTGCGCTTTATTAAATATTTCCGGCATTTTAAACTTTCCCATAACTATGAACAAGCCTTGATTGCTTTAGATCAGGCCTTAAACCTGCGTTATTTTGATCAGCATGTTTTTGAACTATTGGATGAATTGTTTATTGATTGGCGGGATTTTTCCAAAGCAATCTGCTATTATGAAAGACTTAATCAGTTAAATCCGGATGATGGAAACGTTGATATTCGTCTGGCGAGAATGTATAAAGCGGTTCAGGACTATGAAAAGTCGCTTACATTTTACAAAAAAGTTCATGCGCTTGATCCGGATTCAGCAGAAGCAGCTGCCGGAATAATTAATGCGGATAATTTTTTAAAACAAAAAATAAGCAAAAACTTTACGATCAATCCTGATGAGCATTCGCTGGTTTGCAAAAACAATTTTAATTTAAAAGATATTTTTAGTGAAAACCTGGAATTAGCCGATGAAGATTATGCTTTATTGCTGGATATGATTTTACTGGTACAGAGACCCCAATTTATCAAAGAGAATAAATACCGAAAATCTTTAGAGCCTATTTATATGAATAAATTGAAGTTGCTTGCTGATTTATGCGAACAGAAAAAGCTAAAAGTTTTATTTTTAAGTTATCCTAACTTTGTAAGAGACTATGCGTATAAAGGTTTGAAAAACAAAAATACTGAATTTATTGACCTGAGAGATAAATTCGCCCAAATCGTAAATCCCAAAAACAGAAGCGAATATGAATCGCTTGACGCCCATTGCACAGCAAAAGGTTATCGCCTGATTGCCGATATTGTAAGTGAGCAGATAATTAAGGATTTAGTAAAATAAGCTGTAACGATAAACTCTCTAAGCAGCTTACGGAAAATGATTTGTCAAGGGGTATATTTTTCAGGCGATGTCTTTTTTATTGACGCACTGACAGCAAGGGAGTATTATTTATTTATCATAATTAAGTAAAAAAAGTCTCTAATACCACAGTGGAGCGGAAGATGAGGCTAAAAATATAATAATATAAAGGCAATTTCTAAGTAAAGGGATTGCTTTTTTATTTAGAGCCTTTAGCCAGGATTAAACGCCGCTAAATATAGAAATCTTATAATATCAGATGGTCTGATATTATATTTTAGATAGAGCTAATAGCCAAAGGAGATACATATGAAAACAAAAGCAGGTTTGTGGATTGACCATAAGAAAGCGATTGTTGTAGCGATTACAGATAAAGGCGAAGAAGCGATTGAAGTAATAATATCAGAAACAGGCAAACAGCCCCGCCGTTCTGGGGATTGCCCGCTTAAGGGTGACTATGAATCACAGCAAGCTCCGGAAAGTGATGTCCGCCAAAAAACTTTGACCGGACAGCTAAATGTTTATTATAATGAAATAATCGCCAGCATTCGGCAGGCAGAATCTATTCTGATATTTGGCCCGGGTGAAGCAAAAACTGAACTGAAAAAACGCCTTGAAAAAAGCAGCCTAGGCAAACGCATCGTAGGCGTTGAAACAGTTGATAAGCTGACGGATCATCAGATTGCGGCAAAAGTACGAAAATATTTTTCAGAAGAAGCTTAACGAATAAATTAATTGAACGGATTTTTCAGCGGTTAAACTTATCTCAAAGATAGCTTATTTATTTTTTTATATTTAAGTATTTTAATCTTCGGAGGAAAGATTATGAAACTTTTCAGCAAATTTAATTTAGGAAAACTGGAATTAAAAAACCGTATTGTCATGTCTCCGATGACCCGCTCCAGAGCCACGGCTGAGCATATACCTAATGAGCTGATGGTTGAATACTATAAACAAAGAGCCAGTGCCGGACTGATAATTACCGAAGGCACTGCGCCTTCAGCTAATGGCACGGGTTATCCGCGGATTCCGGGAATTTATAATCCAGCCCAAATCCAAGGCTGGAAGAAAATTACCGATGCCGTGCATGCTAAACAAGGGAAAATGTTTTTACAGATGATGCATACCGGACGGGTTTCCCATCCTGAGAATATGCCCGCAGGCGCAAAGATTATCGCTCCATCGGCAATTGGCCTAAATGGGCAGATTTATACTGATTCCAAAGGCTTGCAGAATTTTCCTGTACCGCGGGAAATGAGTATAGCGGATATTGAACAAGCGCAAAATGAATTTGTCCAGGCAGCCAAGAACGCGATTAAGGCGGGTTTTGACGGAGTAGAAATCCATGGAGCCAATGGATATCTGATTGATCAATTTATTAATCCGGCAGCAAATCAGCGCAACGATAACTATGGAAACACTGTGGAAAACCGCTGCAGGTTTGCCATAGAAGTTGCCCAGAAAGTAGTCAAAGCCATTGGACAGGAAAAAACCGGCATGCGGCTTTCTCCTTATGGGGTATTCAATGATATGAGTATCTTTGATCAGATTGAACAGACTTATAAATATCTTGCTGATGCCCTGGGCAAAATAAAATTAGTTTATATTCATCTGGTAGACCATTCTTCAATGGGATCACCGCAAGTACCTGAAGCTATTGTATCCAATATTCGTAAATTTTTTAAGGGTAACATTATTGCTAGCGGAGGATTGGATAAAGAAAAAGCCGAAGCCATATTAAAAGCAGATAAAGCTGATTTAACGGCATTTGGCAGGGCTTTTCTGGCTAATCCGGACTTAGTATATAAAATGCAAAATGATGTAGCTTTAAATAATCCTGATTATGATACATTCTATACCCCAGGTGAAAAAGGTTATACTGATTATCCTATTTCAGCTAAATAAATTTATCAAAAAAATAGATGATTTATTTTTTCGGCTTAAGTATAAAGACATCCGTATCTTATCTAATTAAAACAATCGCCTCTTTTTAAAAACATTATTTACCCAGCAAAACTTTTAAAAATCATGCTTAATTTGGCAAAATCATAATTATGTGATATAATTTAACTAAGATAAGAGTTTATAAAAGAATGAAATATGTGTTGAGGAAGAGGAAGGTAATTATTTAGTATTTTATATTTATAATAATTATTCTTAAATAACGCAATTGTTTAAACTTATACACCTGCCTCCTTACTCCTCAAAGTTTTTGGGAAATTGCATTTTTGTATTATGCTTAATTTTTCTAAACCTAAGCAAAGTGCAAGTCTTCGAAAAAAAGCGTTTAAAGAAATATCCGAAAAGGCAAACCTGTCGAAAGGCAGGGGCATTCTAGTGGAATAACTATAATCGTTAATTCGCTAGAATCCCTTAAAAGGTTTTTTAAGGGGCAAAGCTATGGATCTAAAGCATATGTGATGATCGCCTGGCTGACCGATAACGAGTTAACCTATATGCCAAGATTGCCAAGCTGCCGAATTATTAGCAGATTGGCTTTTTTTATACTTATTAATATGATCCAGAAATAAATATTATATGGTTAGGTATTTTTCGATATTTTATATTTTTCCTTAAACAAATGGGGGCAAAAAATGGATAAGCGAGCGCAATTAATTAAAATATGTTTAATTCTATATTGTCTTGAAGTTTTTATTCCGAATAGTATTTTTGCCCAACAATTGCCTGAGCAAACAGAGGCACAGACCGCTATTATTGAGGAATCATTCACTGATGGAAATGTGGAAACTCTGACCATTGCAGCTGACCCAGACACAATTCATTTGGAATCAATGCTTTCTTCAGAGCAATTAGCGGAAACTTATGCGTATGCCTTTGACCTGCTTAATGACCAAGGCGCTGAGGATATAATTACTGCTTATCTTGAAAATGGCTATAGTTTATCAGCTATTGGAGAAATCCTTAAAAATGCCAGCTTTTCTTTAGAAGATACTTTTAAGGCAATGGTTAATCATTTAGGGGAAGATTCCCTTGGGGAAATTATCGGAGCTCTGCTGGAAGCTAAATTTAAATCAGGGGATGTATTTAAAGTCGCGATAAATCACTTAAAGCAGGTAAGTCCTGAGCTTACTGATAATCAAATTATTGAAAAAGTTTTGGGAACATCCGTAGATCCGGCTAATTTAAAAAGCTTGATGCAGGAGATTTTTATTGAAAAAATTTCCTCAGTAAGCGATCCGATTAAGTGCGATTTAGTTATAGCTATGATTGATTCGGGATTTAGCTTAAATGAAATAACTAGCGCATTAACTGAAAATGGTTTTAGTATTGATCAAATTGCTCAAATTTATAGTTTAGGCAGCATTGATATTGGTTTAACTTATGATCTATTGCTAAATACGCCGGGTTCGCAGGAAACGGATGTGATCAGAGCTTTACTTGCTTCATCTTACACTAAATCAGAAGTATTTGAGTGTATAGTCAATAAACTTTCTGGAACTAAAAGTGTTGAACAAATTGTGTCAACTATCATGGGGCAGATTGATGTTGGCGGCCCAAGCGATGAACAATTAAACAATGCTATTGTTCTGTCTGGAGTATTACATGCTGGAGGAATAAGTATTTCTGAAATAAGCGGAGCTTTTCTTTCCGCGGGATTTAATTTAGACAATGTTGTGGCTGTGCTTAACGGGATTGGAACTGCTCTGGATGATGCTTTTGCAACTTTGCTAGGCGCTAATGGCGGACAGAGTATTGCTGATGTGGCAGCAGCTTTAATCAGTAATGGATTTGATGTGCATGCTGTTTTCGCGCTAAGCACTGCAGAATTTAAAAACCAGGGAGTCGGCTTAACTCAGGTTGTCCAGGCACTTATTGGAACCATTGATCCTGAGAAAGGGCCGACTAAAAACCAGACAGATAATTCGCGGTTATTAGTAGATGTGTTGCTTAACGCAGATGACTCTTTACAGAACATAGCTGAAGCTTTTATTGCCAATGATTTTGGTTTGGAGAATACGGCTAAATTATTTAAAAGCAATGGTGTATCAGCAGTGGATACTTATAATGCTTTAGTTGGGGCTACGGAAGGTGAATACGCGAGCGTAGCAGTGGCAATGACTACTATTGGTTTTACTGGCAGCATTGTTATTGAGCTTGCGGTAACAGATCTTAAGGCTCATGAATTCAGTAACGCGGATATTATGTCAATGCTAATTGGAACTGTAGAAGAAGGTAAAATTCCTACTAACCCTCAGATAACTATAGCGGGTTGCTTAACAAAAATTTTAATTGATCAGGGCGTTGCTTTGCCGGAAATCGGAGAAAATCTTATTAGCCAAGGCTTTAATTTAAATTATACAGCTAAAATATTTAAAAAAGCTGATGTTGATATCACTGAGGCATTTTCGGTTATGATTAAATTGGACGCCGAGGCAGGCTTTGATGTTGTATGCGCAGATTTGAAAGCCGCCGGCTACAGGGCCGCGGATATATTTAAAGAAGCGGTAACTGCCCTGCAGGAGCAAGGGCATGGTGTCAGTGAAATTATAAATATTTTAATCACTGCGGTTGATTCTGGAAAAAATGCTACAGGCGCGCAAATTAATAATGCTGGCGACTTGGTAAAGTATTTAATTTCCGGGGGCAGCGCATCACAGGAAATTTGCGAAGGGCTCTTGGCTATTAATTTTTCTTTATCTGACATCGCGAAGGTAATGCGAAAAACAAGCGTAGAACTTGATGTTGTTTTTGCGGAAATCCTTGCTCTGGGTGGCGGGCAGGACATTGGTTTGGTTTCTGAGGCGCTTATTGCCGGAAGCTATGATCGTAATAGTGTTTTTCAAATAGCAATAGGAGAATTAAAAGCTCAAGATTACAGTACAGCCGCGATTATAAATACGCTAATCGGCGTGGTTGATCCCGAAGAAGGACAATCCGTTTATCAGAAAACTAATGCCCCATACTTGCTGCTGAGTTTATCTTTGGATGGGGGAAATTTAGAAGAAATCTGCGGCGGTTTTCTTAGTGCTGGTTTTAGTTTAGACGAAATAGCGTCAGCAACAAAAAAAGTCAACATTGATCTTATCCAAACCTATTCCGCGTTATTAAACGCGAATGGCGGTCAAGATTCTGAAGCTGTGATTAACGCGCTTAATAATGCCGGATATGAAATATCGACCTTGTTCGAATTAATTGTTCCAGAGCTTCAGGGTAAGGATTACAGTACAGCGCAGATAATAACTTTCTTAATCGGCAATGTTAATCCAGTATCTGGACTTTCCGCTAAACAATTAGAAAGAGCGCATATTCTGGTTTATGTTCTAAGCGAAACAGGGGAATCTATAGAAAATATTTCCACAGCTATGGCTACTGCTGGATTTAAAGTCGAAGACAATGCGAAAATACTTTATCGGAAAATTGGAGATGCTGCTGAAGCCTACAATCTATTAACTAGTACTTACGGCCAAGAAAGTGTCACTACCATAGCTTTAGGAATGATTAATGCTGGATATGATATAGAATCTGTGCTCAATATAATTATTCCTATTTTCGAAGATCAAGAACTTTCCATGCCGGATATTATTAGCACAATTATCGGAGTAATCGCTTCAGAAAATAAGCCGACCTCTTTGCAGCTGAAACTGGCGGCAAAACTTACGGATATATTTACTGCTAAGGGAAATACTATTGAGGAAATTGCTCAGTGTTTATTTACTGTGGGAATTGGGCTGGATAATGTAGCGGTTATATTAAAAGCAAAAAGTACTGAGTTTGATAGTGCCTATAGCATTTTAACTAATCTTACCCAAGGGCAAAAACTTATGGATGTCGCATTTGCATTGATAAACAGCGGATTTGATAATGAAACAGTTGTCAGCACAGTTGTCGATGAACTTAAAATTCAGGGCAAGACTAATGCCGAAATTATAAATCTTTTTATCGGAACTGTTGATCTTAAGAGCGGATTAACTGATACGCAGAAACAATGCGCATTGTCTTTAATAAAAAAATTGCGTGCTGAAGAAGGAGTATCCTTGTCAAGCATTTGCAATGACTTGGGCTCCACGGGATTAACTTTAGAAAAAATCCTTCCGCTTATGAAATCCGCGGAAATTAGTACAGAAGATACTTTTAACGCGCTTTTAAGTTTTGACAAAGGACAAGATCCAGTGGAATTGGCAAATGTTTTAATGACTAATAATTATACGCATAAAGAAGTTTTTGAAGCACTGGTAAATTATTTAGAGGGACTTGGTTCGGAATATAGTGTTAATAAGATAATTGAGATGGTAATCGGGGATATTGATGCTGAGAACGGATTAAGCGGGATACAGCTGGGATACGCGCGTGATCTTGCTAATGCTTTTTTAGCAAATGATACTTCTTTAGAAGTCATTGCCACAGGATTTTTAAATCATGGGGTCACGCTTACAAATACCGTAATTATTTTAAAACTGGCTGAAGCGGAAGCAGAAGAAACTTACACGGCCCTGATGTCCGCATATGTGCCTAAGGAAGATGAAGTAGCGATTAGAGAGATAACATCAAAAATGATCAGCGCTGGGTACAGCTCTTTTACTGTTTATGCTTTTGCCGTTAAAAAGCTTGCTGATCAAGGGATCACTAATGAAGTTGAAATAGTAGATATATTAATTGGACCGGTTAATTCCGAGGATTCCCAGCAACTTCGCAA
Source organism: Candidatus Omnitrophota bacterium (assembly GCA_043805415.1). Taxonomy (GTDB): domain Bacteria; phylum Omnitrophota; class Gorgyraeia; order B26-G9; family B26-G9; genus JAHITE01. The sequence continues at coordinate 16,109 of JAZDHZ010000043.1, forward strand.
TGCCGGGAAACTATCGATGGTTATTAATTATAATAAAGCGATATTAACTGCCCAGAACACTGAGGAATCGTTTATTGTTTTATTTAAACAAGGATTTACCATAGAACAGATTACCCAGATGTTGAATGAAGGAGGAGTTAGCGACGAGCAAGTAAACGCGACCTTTTTGCAGGGATTTAGTGATATTGTTAAAGAATTAGTCAAATCAGGAATGAGCCCGGAGAGCATTGTTAAGTTACTTATTAATAAGGATAACAAACTAGATTATGTCCGGCCGCTTGCCGAACAGTTAAGACGCAATGATTTTGCCTCAACGGAAGTGCGCAGCGCTTTTTATTCCATGCCTGGAGGCATGTACTCTTCGGATTGGGATCTTATCAGTAATGGTTTAGCAGATGCGGATGATTACCGGATTGAAAATACGCAAGAAGCTCAGACGATTAATTCGATGCTTAATGAAGGTCAGACTTTAACCGAGATTAGTCAGCATTTCGCGGAACAAGGATATCAGATGTCCTTTATCGGAAAACTGTTTAAAACTCTCGGACAATCAATTGAAGAAATATTTAATGCTTTGGATAATACTAAAACTTTTTATAGTGATGATCTTCTGGTTAATGATACTGCCGCTTCAATTGTATTGCTAAAATATTATTCACACAAGGATGTTTTTACTTGCGCAACCCAATATTATAAGGAAAGGAACGTGAATTCTGAGGGGATTATTTTAAAGCTGATGAGTTCAGCGATTAAAGTTGATTCAACCAACGTTATCGCGGATACAATTGTAGGAGAGTATTACGCGTCTAAAGCCGATATTCAGACACAGTCTTTTGTAACTCTTATGGATGCTGGATATTCGGTTATTTGGATAAAAGACGCATTATTGAAAAAGAATTTTACTGCCGAAGCCATTGAAGCATTTATCCAAAATGGTGACAACTTTAAAGCGATATACCAGGGATTATCTGCCCAGGGATTTAGCGCCAGCAATATTGTTAAGCGTTTTGAAGTTGCGGAAAGCCCGGGAGAATATACCGTACTCCTGGCTGAAAATATGATTAAAGATGGTCTCAGTGAAACGGAAGTAACCAGCATTCTTTTAAGTTATAAGGCTGATCCTGATTTAATAAAACAAGGCATTGCCAGAGGATTAGCTTGATCAGAGACTAAACTGATTATTTAGCAATAAATCTATAGTGTATAAACAAAAATAAAAAAAGGAGCATTTTTTAATGACTCCTTTTTTTATTGCTTTATCTAATAATTAAAACTGGATTTACTGAACAACAGATTGACAGCTATTTAGACACCTCAAAAAAAATCACTCTTAAACATTAAAATGTTGAAATTGATAAATATTTTACATATAATGAGTTAGAAACTTATCGGGGCAGTGGCTCAGCTGGGAGAGCACCACGTTCGCAACGTGGGGGTCGTGAGTTCGAATCTCATCTGCTCCACCATATAAAAGAGGCTATTTTTACAATAGTCTCTTTTTTTTACGTCGATAAAGCAAGAAAAAGCTCACGGATGCTCTACTAAAATAAGAACTTCTCAATTACTACCAATTTATATCAATTATGCTGTATTTTGCTGGATTATAGTCATTATTTAGTCACTAGTCACCAGTATGTATGATGCTCAGGAAGCTTAATTATTAGGCTATTTAATTTTTACTCAGGTATATATGGCGAATCAGCTAAAAACAGGGTATACTTAATTGTTTTTAATAAACCAATATAAAATAGAATGATATGTCTAAAAAAATTATACTTACATTAATAAATTCAGTTCTAATTCTATTGCTATTTGGCATCTATGCGTTTGCTAAAAATCAAATTGTTTTAGATGTTTTATCTCCAAAGCTTAATTTAGAAAAAATCTCTTTTGAAAAATATATGTTAAAAGACCGAGTAAAACTGCTTGCCACTTTAAAGGTTTACACTCAGGAGATTGAGAATCCTTACCAAGTCTTAGGGAGGGTCACGCATCGAATTATGATGAATGATGAGAACTTAATAATCAGGGAACAAGTTAAAAAGGACGGAATGACAAGAGAAGTACATAATTCTTTATTACGGATCCTAGATGATGGGACTGAGCAGTTATTAGGACAATGTTGGTATAAGATTAATAGAAACGACGCGATTTTAGCTGGAGATGCTTCTAATATGCGTCTGCCAGCTTTTAAGATCAAGGAAGAAGGAAAGGGCTATGGTACTGTTCTTTTTGCCGCAGTATTAGAAAGTGCCAGAAATTATGATGTAACATCCTTTACTGTAAACATTGCGCTAACTTCAATATATGAACGTTTTGGATTTAGAGAGGTGGAATATGGAATCCTTGATGAATTATATAGAATAATAAACCCAGAAGATCCCTCTTTTTTTAATACTGCAATTGATTTAGCGAAAGAACGGGGTATTACAGTGAGTTTTACCCTTCAAGAACTACCTTTCTCAGAAAAACCAGTTTTTGCACGATCAATTATCGGACTAGAAAAACCCTTCGCTCAATCAATTTAATCATCCAGACATTGCCGCTGTTAAAATACTATCTATTATACTGCCACTAGTTAACAAAAAAATGTTAATTAATATTTTTTAACGAAAAATAAACAAATTTTTCCCTTAGCTGATATCAAAATCAAGGAAAACAGTTCCTGGGATATCCAGGTCTATAATAAAAAATTGTTTAAAAAAGTCCTATTTGAAAGTTCTTTGGGTTTGGGTGAATCATATTTTCTTGCCGGAATTCATTGCGGGAGGGACGTGAATTTGAATCCAATCTGATCTATTCTGGAAATTAATTTTAAAAACAAAAATTGAATAATATGAAATTAACTAGTTTTACTTTCTGCTTCTGATTCAAACGCGAAAAAATGATTAAGCAGGGCCTTATACCATTCATCCTGTAAATCATATTTTGCTATTTTAATACTAAATTTCAATGTTTCTATAGCTACTTCCGCTTTAAATAACACTTCATTATTTTTATTAATTTCAACATACGGAGTTATTCCTTTGCCGCAGCCGTAGACAATAAAGTAGATGTCGTATTTACTCCGATATGAAAATTTATGCACTGTTTTATAACCACTATTAGTTTTTTCAGCCCAAACATCTTTTCGCTCAATAGTCCTATAACTCCAGTCCTTTTCCGCATTGCCTTTGCCAACAAAACCCTCGGCAGCATTTAATTCATCTTGTATGGTTTTTAGGACTCTATAAATTTTTAACGCGATTGTACAATCCATTTCTAGCTTTTTTTCTAAATTCTTATCATCCTGCTGTCTTGAGTTTAAATTTTCATCTGGCATATAACACCCTTTAATTAGTAAAACAATAATTAGATTTAATTAATATATGATACACGAATTAATCCTGTCAATCTAAAGCTATATAGAATCTTCAATTAGGCAAACAAAAACCATAGCAATCAGAAAACTTACCTGCCTAATATCCCTTTTTTTATTGACAACTGATAGTAAATATTAGCTGTGACCAAATAAGAAAAGTTTTTATTTAATAATAGGCATTATTTAAACACTATCTGCAAAAACCCAATCCTAACAAAATAATTGAAGTTTTATAACTAGAATCATATTATATTTGTACCTGGATAAAAAATCAACACTTTTTATTGACGGATTCCATTCGCGAGGTGGGGGCGCGCGGGTCGAATCCGATCTGCTCGATTATCAGGAAATTAATTAAAAATACAAATCAAATGATTTTTTTTATAAAACTTTTGAATGCTTTTGCGTTTAGGTATACAATATTAATGTCAGATGAAGCTGATCCTGAATCTGAAGAAAATAAAGCAGTGAAGAATCGGTTAAAGGCAAATAGAATAATAAAAATTAATTAAAAATTTCATGAAGCCAGTCGAGATAAATGATCTTAATGGTTTTAATCAGTTTCTGTTGAGTTCTGTCCATCCGGCAGACGCGTTTAGAAATACCCTCAATAGTTTATTTGATATTTCTAATCAGCAAAAGGAGGCAAGTAATGGCTAAAAAAACAATCAGAATATCCCAGCTGGAGGAGCATAGTGATGAGCGGGGTGTTAGCTTTTCCGTTCCCGCGGCGAATCTAAGTTATATTAAGAAAATCAATAATATGCATTTTGCCACGATTATGCCCGGGGCTGTTCGCGGCAATCATTATCATGAACAAAAGAAAGAATGTCTTTTGGTCATATATTCTGATGCTTGGATTTTTAGTTATCAGGAAAAAAAAAGCAAAGCAGCCGATGTTTAAACATTTTGAAGGTCAATCAGGAGTTGTGATTGAGGTTGATCCGGGGGTAGCGCATGGGCTTAAAAATACAGGCACTAAACCGCTGATTGTCGGGGTATTTTCCAATAAAGCAAATGATCTGAATAATCCTGACAATATTAGTAAAATCGTGGTATAATATTTTGAAATGAAAAACTTTATTTTAAATAATCTAATCATATTGTTTATCCAAATTCTTTTTGTCACCGCGGTGTACGCGGAAGTCGGTATCGGCAGTACCCGGCAAGAGGTTATCAGTGCTTTTGGTGAGCCTTCGGGAATAATGACTAGCGGCCAGGAAGAAATTCTCAGCTATCCGGGCGGGATGATTGTGATCTTTGACGGCAAAGTTAGTAATATGGATAAGGATTTTGGCAAACGTTTAGAATCGCGTAAAGAAGAAACAGAATTCAGCGCTCAGCAGCAGGAAAAAGGATTAGTTGAGCACTTAGGCCAATGGGTAACACCCGCGGAAAAACAAAAAGCGGAAAGTCGAAAAAACCTTAGCCAGCAGATAATGATTTTTTCCAATGGCGGCGCGGAAATAACTGTTGATCAGATTCTTGTGCCAGGTAAAATAACCTTGCTTGATTTTTATGCTGATTGGTGCGCGCCTTGCAAACAACTCTCGCCTTATCTTGAAAAGCTGGCGAATAGTGATAAAGATGTTTATCTGCGTAAAGTTAATATTGTTAAATGGGGAACTCCGGTAACTAAACAATTTTCTATAAACAGTGTTCCTGATGTGCGGGTATTTGACCGCTATGGCCGCATGGTCGGCAGACCAACATATGATTTTAATGAAATTCTATCCTATGTAAAACGCTCCAAATAATAGTGTTCTTAAATCCCACAATCTCAAACCTTGCGAATAAACCATTTAAAAAAATACTGGATTAAGCATTAAAACCCTAAAGCTTTGACTATTTCAGCAGTCTAATAAGCATGGCCAAATTAAGCTTAGAATGCTTAAGAAATAGTAAACAGGGGAAAGCCTAAATAATTTTGGCTTTTGTTCAGCATATTTTATTGACAAGAACTATATTATCAGGTATAGTTTATGGCAAATAGCCATTATGAGTTAGTATGAGTCATTATGAGTTAGTATAAGATATGATAATCAAGTAAATATTAAGTCAAAATCTAATAAGTCAGGATTGGAGTTTAAATATAAATGAATATAAATATGCTTTTATTAACCGGAATATCTATATTTTTAGGGACTTTTGGCGGTAAGTTATTTCAAAAATTCAAAATCCCTCAGGTTGTTGGCTATATAGTAGTCGGGGTTATAATGGGCCAATCAGTTTTAGGCATATTAGATGCCAAGACTATTGAAATGTTTACTCCCTTAATAAATATAGCCTTAGGGATTATCGGCTTTAGAATCGGGGCTGAATTAAAAGCCGAAGTTTTTAAGAAATACGGCCGTTCGATTTACATGATTTTGTTTGGGGAAGGGATATTAGCCTTTATTGTGGTTGCGGTATTAGTTACCTTGGTCACAAAAAAGCTGTATTTAGGACTGCTTTTAGGGGCAATTGCCTCAGCAACCGCGCCGGCTGCTACTACTGATGTGCTTTGGGAATATAAAGCAAGAGGGCCTTTGACCACAACCCTGTTCGCGATTGTTGCCTTAGACGATGCTTTGGCACTGATCATCTACGGATTTGCCAGCGTTTTTGCCAAATCAATGCTAGCGCATGCTGATTTCTCTTTTTTTCAAAGCGTGCTAATCCCAATTTTTGATTTAATTAAATCCTGTCTGATCGGCGCTGGTTGCGGATTCGCGCTTTCCGCACTTTTGCGTCGGATTAAAGATAAAGAACTGATGTTTTCTTTTTCACTTGCCTTTATTATCTTTACTGTAGGCTTGGCGATATTTTTTCAGCTTGATTTTATATTATCCGCAATGACCTTAGGCGCGGTGTTTGCTAATATCTCTCCCCAGATCAGCCGAAAAGTATTTGATACTATTGAATCTTTTAGCCCTCCGATATATGTGATCTTTTTTATTCTTGTTGGCGCGCGTTTGCAAGCCAAGTTATTTCTAAACGCAAGTATCGCTTTATTGGCAATTGTGTATTTAATCGGCAGAACTTCAGGTAAAATGGCCGGCGCTTATTTGGGCGGTTTTTTTTCCAAAGCACACAAGATGGTAACTAAATATTTAGGTTTATGCCTTTTTTCTCAAGCCGGGGTAGCTATTGGTTTAGCAATGGTGGTTTATCACAATTTCAGTTTATTAGGCCCGGAAGGAGAAAAGGTCGGATTGCTTGTCTTGAATATAATCACGGCCACTACTTTTGTGGTGCAGTTAGTTGGTCCAGCTTGCGTTAAGTTTGCCATAACCAAGGCGGATGAAGTCTGGCGCAATGTAAATGAAGAGGATGTAATCGAATCCAGTACTGTCAGTGATTTTATGCGCAAAGATTTTACATTTGTAAAAGAAAATGCCAGCTTAGACAAGATAATGCGAGCAATTAAAGAAAGAGAGTCATATCACTTTCCGGTGGTTGATAATCAAGGAGAATTAACCGGATTAATATCTTTGGGAAATTTAAGAAATATATTTGGAGAAGAACAGCTGGGTAATGTTATTTTAGCCAGGGATTTGGCTGAACCTGTACGAAAAGTGCTTTATCCTAACCAGCCGTTAAAAGAAGCCTTTGAAATCTTTCAAAAAAGAGAAATCGAGTATTTGCCGGTGGTGAAAAATGAAAACTCTAAGGAGATTGTGGGAATAGTCGAATACCAGGGATTGGTTGATACGGTAAATCGAAAAACTTTGGAACGCCAAGAAAGTTTGGATAAAAAACATAGCTAAGTAAGCCTTGATTTATTGAGCTCAAAGCAGGCTTATTCTCATGGGTCTGAGAATAAAAAGTTCACAGCTTTTATTTTACAAAATAGTATTCTGTGATATAATCCTCTAATATGAAAGGTCCGAAAAAACCCTCAGAGCATGATATCTGGTTTGTGAATAAAATCAGGAAAGAGAATTCTCTTAACAAGGTGAATACTCGCCAACAGCGGATAGTCGATCGGGTTAGACGCTGGGAAAAGTATCATGGACCGATTGATCAACAGGAGTGGAAATTTTAATGAGTAAGTTATTGTTTGTTTTTGCTGGCGGGGGAATCGGCACTTTGTGCCGCTATGGATTGTCTCTGACTGCGGATAAAATATTTAAATCTGATTTTCCTTTGGGAACACTGATTGTGAATCTAATCGGTTCTTTTTTAATCGGCTTTTTTTGGGGAATTATGCAAACCAAATCAATTAATTCTAATGAAAAAGCTTTTCTGTTTATTGGTTTTCTCGGCGGTTTTACGACTTTTTCCACTTTTATGCTGGAAAACCTGACATTTATTCAAAATAAAGCCAACCTCCATGTTATTGGTAATATCCTGGGTTGCAATATTTTGGGTATACTTCTCGTGCTTCTTGGCTTTTACCTTTCCCATACTTTAATTATGCAAAGAGTTTGAGCCGCATAATCATACCAGTTTTTACTTAGGCAGCTAAAAAATTTTGTTTATAAGTCACTTCACTTTATGCTATAAATATGATAAACTAATACATTAAGATGAATGTGAATTTTTCTTATTTCGCAGTTTAAAGGAGAGAAAGGAGCTGTTATGGCAAAAAACGGATTTTCCGCGGGAGAAGCCTTGCAATTCGGTTGGCAAGCAACTAAAAACAAGTTTTGGTTCTTTAGTGCCATGTTTCTGGTAATTTTTATATTTGCCTTGGTGCTCAGCGTGGCAATGAATGCTTTAAAGAGCAGCAGCGCCGCGGGATATATGCTGATTAGTCTGTTTACCACGATTTTTAATATCTTTGTAAGTATTGGGATCATCACCATTACTTTGGCTGTATGTGATGATAAACCGATTGATGTTTTTGACTTTTTTTCTAATACGCATTTGATTTTAAAGTATTTTGCCGCATCGATTATTTACGGAATTATTGTTTTTTTGGGTTGTATATTTTTTATAATTCCCGGGATTATTTTAGCTATCCGCCTGCAGTTTTTTACTTATCTGCTTGTTGATCAGCAACTCGGACCGATTCAAGCTTTAAAGAAAAGCGCGGAGCTAACCAAAAGCTGTACTTTTTCTTTGTTCTCATTCGGGATTCTGATTATGCTGATAAATTTTTTTGGAGTTCTTTGTTTCGGCTTTGGCCTATTTGTTTCAATGCCCACAACTTTAATTGCCCTGGCTTATGTATATAAAAAATTATTAGCGCAAAATGAGAATATTGAGAAGGTAACCTCTGCGGCAAATTAAAGGTATTTTTTATGTATATTAAAGAGAAAATTGTTTTTGGCATGCTTTGCGCGATAATTGGCGGTACGGTTATGATCACCAGTCTAGTGTTTGGGGTAATCCAAACGGCACATAGCAGGTATGATGATCTGTATACTTTTAGCATAAAATTAAGCGGGCAAAAAAAAGATACTGCTTGCGGTAATTTTGTTGCCAGAAAAAAAGAGCACCTTTCTTTTTGGCTGAAAGTGCCGGATCGGCGAATTGAAAACAGAGACTTTCAATTAAGCGTTAATGTCACTGATTTTAATAAAGCGATTGATACAACCTGGAAAAATGATTTTAAATTAGGCTTTTGGCGAAACAGCTCAGAGCAAGGCCAATATTATCATCTAGGAACTTATGAGTTTAAAAATAATTTCAATGGCTCGATTTGTTATAAAACCAGCGGAAAATGGATAGCGCCTTATAACGGAGCACTGATTATCCGCCGGGTAAAGCCGTTTAAAATCTCTTTTCCCGCTTTGGGTTTTTTTAGCGCGGGATTGCTCTTGTTCAGCTTGGTATTAAAAATGTTTTTAGAAAATAAAAAATATATATCAAATAATCCTTAATAAAAAAGCAATGAAACTTTTTGACGAAAAATTTAAAGAAAATAAACTCGGATTTTTACTTCAGAGTTTATTGGCCACAGCGGTTGTGTTTATTATCCTGCTGGTTCTTGATCCGATTTCCAATTCCGCGGTTATCGCTACTTTAGGCTCAAGCTCTTTTATCGCTTTTACCATGCCGCATTTAAAAGAATCGCAGCCGCGTTGTCTTGTCGGCGGATATCTAATCGGGATTGTAGTGGGAGCAAGCTGCTATTTCTTATCAACTTTGCCGTTTGTCGATAATATTCCTTTTTTACTAAGATATTCAACTGTTATTTTTTGTTCAATCGGCGTGGGAGTGGCGATCTTTTTAATGGTAATCACCAATACGGAACATCCTCCGGCAGCAGGCATGGCTTTGGGATTATTCATGAATCGTGCTGATCTAAGAACAATTATTGTTGTTATGATCGGCGTTTCAAGTCTGGTGATTATAAAAACCCTGCTGCGTCCTTATCTAAAAGACTTGGTTTGATTAATAGTAATATAATAAAAGCAAAGACTCTTATGATTTTAAACTTTTATTTTTTATCTCAAAAGCCAATCCGACTGCTGCTTACCCTGTCTTATTTGCTGTTTTTTTGCGGATTTTGTTTAATCCTCTGTCCCGGCTGCTTAGCGCAAAATAAACTCGAGATCAAGCTGCCGAATGTGCAGGGTGTTTTTTATCCAGCGGATAAAGCCGAACTTGGCCAAATGATTGACGGATTTCTGAATTCGGCTAGCGATAATAAAATCAAGGCGCATATTTATGGGCTGATTAGTCCGCATGCCGGCTATGTATATTCCGGGCCAGTGGCAGCGCAAAATTATCAAGCAATAAAAAATAGCGGTTATAAAACCATTATAATTCTGGCGGCATCGCATTATTTTACACTTGCTTCAGCGGCAGTTTATTCCCAGGGTGTTTTTCAAACTCCTTTAGGCGCTGTGCCGATTGATCAGGATTTTGCTCAGGGTTTAATCAAAAATTATAAAAACTTATTCGCGCGTAATCCTGATGTTTTTGAAAAAGAACATGCCATTGAAGTCCAGATCCCTTTTTTGCAGCAAACCCTTAAGGATTTTAAAATAGTGCCGATTATTATTCCCCAGACTTCCTATGGATTAACCCGATCTTTAGCTCAGGCATTGACCCAGGCCATTGGCAAGAGAGAGGATGTGTTGATTATTGCCAGTTCGGATATGTCGCATTATCATCAGCAGGAAACCGCGTATAAAATGGATCAGCAGACATTGGCGCTGATCTTAAACTCCCAGCCTGAACAGCTGTTTAATTGTGTTAGCCTGGGTAAAAATGAACTTTGCGGTTCTGCGGCTGTGGTGACTTTGCTCCAAGTAATGAAAAATTTACAAGCGGATAATATTCAACTGCTCAAATACGCGACATCAGCAGATTCCGCCTATGTCGAAAATCCGGATAAAAACCGCGTGGTTGGTTACGCGAGTATTATATTTACGAAAAAACCCGATTCAAACCAAGGGAGTAAAATTATGCTAAATAGCAGTCAAAAAAAAGAATTACTGACCGTGGCCCGGAAATCGATTGTGAATATGGTAAAACATAAGCAAAAAAATATAGTTTTATCTGAGGATCAAGTATTGCTTGAACACAGAGGAGCATTTGTGACAATCTATAAAAATAAATCTCTGCGCGGCTGTATCGGACTGATTGAATCAGATCAGCCTTTAATCAATGTCGTTAATGCTATGGCTATCCAGGCAGCAACCCGAGATCCGCGCTTTGTTCCGATCAGCATAGACGAGCTGGATAAAATATCGCTGGAAATATCAGTAATGAGCCCGATTCAGCAAATAACCGATATAAATCAGATTGAAGTCGGCAAACATGGACTGATTATTCGCCAGGGGTTTAATTCCGGATTATTATTGCCGCAGGTGGCTACAGAGTATAATTGGGATAGAGAACAGTTTTTAGCGCAGACCTGCAATAAAGCTGGGCTGAATCCAGATGCTTGGAAACAGGGAGCAAAAATATTTATTTTCTCAGCGGAAGTTTTTAATGAACAGGAATAAGCCTAAGGTTGAGTAATAAATTGTTTAACCAACTAATTTCTTTTTAAGATTTTCCGGGTCACGCGTAACTTGCATTGCTTCATCAGTGCCAATAAGCTTACGTTTGAGCAGCTCCTGCAATGCCTGGTCAAGGGTTTGCATGCCTTGTTCCCGGCAGGTTTCAATAACCGAATAGATTTGATAAGTTTTGCCTTCGCGGATTAAATTTCTGATCGCTGAATTAACCACCATAATTTCCACAACCGGCACCCGTCCTTGTTCATCAGAGGTGATCACCAGTTGCTGGGAAACAACTGCTTGTAGAGTAATTGAAATCTGAGTGCGGATTTGCTGTTGTTGATGGGGCGGAAACACGTCAATTATTCGATCTATGGTTTGCACCGCGTCAGTAGTGTGCAAGGTAGCAAGCACCAGATGCCCTGTTTCCGCGGCAGTAATCGCGATGCTGATTGTTTCCAGATCACGCATTTCACCGACTAGGATTACATCCGGGTCCTGGCGTAAAGTTTCCCGCAGGGCAAAAGCAAAAGAAGAAGTGTCTTGACCGATTTCCCGCTGGGAAACAAGCGATTTTTTATGTGAATGAAAATATTCAATCGGATCTTCAAGCGTAATAATGTGACAACTGCGTTCGGCATTGATTAAATCAACAATCGCCGCTAAGGTAGTTGATTTTCCTGATCCAGTTGCTCCGGTGACCAAAATAAGTCCCCGTCGTCTGCGGGCAATATCTTTTAAAATCGGAGGCAATCCTAAATCAGAGAAACTTAAAATCTGGTTGGGAATAAATCTTAAGGCCAAAGCTATGCTGCTGCGCTGGATATAAAGATTTATCCGAAAGCGGCAGAAAAGGTCACGTTTTTCATTTAAATAAGAATATGAAAAATCCAGTTCATGCTCTTTTTCAAATTTTTCCCTGCGGCTATCATTTAAAATTTCATAAGTTAAGCGTTTGACTTCATCCGGAGTAAGTTTTTCTTTATCAGTAAAAAACAATTCACCATTAATCCGTATGGCCGGAGGCGCGCCGGCTACTAAATGTAAATCTGAAGCATGTTTTTCAGTAACTTCATCAATCAGGTCAAAAATTGTCATGGATTGTCTCCTTAGAAAAATATAATATCGCTTATCAATACCTTTGTCAAGAAATCGGGAAATTCTAACATTACTATTTTTAATAATTTACCTACAGCTTCTTCGGGAATATTTATTACACAAGTATGCCAGCACTCATCAGGTTCCAACGGATATTTTGAATTAGTTTTCACAAAGCTTGTTGGTTTGTCTTTTTCCGGAAGAGTAAATAGTTTTAAACTAAGTTCAGTGCTTGAGTCTTGGCTGGTTTTTGGATCAAATTCAATTTTGAATCTTAAAAGCAGTCTATGCGGCAGCTCAAAAGGAGAGACTTTTTTACTGACAATATTAAAATCAGAGATGTAAAACCGATTAGACCCAGAGCTGGCAAGCTTTGTCAGAATCATTCCCGGGTCTTGAAAAACCACACTAGCTGAAGAAGTCCAGTAACTTTCTTGTCCGCTGGTAAAATTTGCCCGGTATTTTATCATTTTATTTTCCAGAGGAATCATTTCCTCCCCAAGATCAACAAAACCCAGACTGTCAAGTTCCTCAGGAGAGGGAATATCGCTGCGAATAAGTTTATTCTGTAATTGCTCGGGCTTGACTGATTTAGTAACCACTTCTAAATCAGATATTATATTTTTTTGATACAGTCTTTGCAGCGCCTGATCCAGGGTCTGCATGCCATCAGCACTGCCGCTTTCAATCGCGGAGTAAATCTGGTGATATTTTTTTTCCCGAATCATATTTTGAATCCCTTGGGTAGAAAACATGATCTCCAAGGCCGGAACCCGGCCATTGCCGTCATGGCGCATAACCAATTGCTGACAGATGATTGCTTGTAAAACAACTGATAGTTGTGTTCTGATCTGGTGCTGGGTATTTGACGGAAATGCGCCGATTAAGCGCGTAATCGTTTGAATGGAGTCAGTGGTTGCCATTGTGCCAAAAACAAGAATACCGGTTTCTGCTGCCTGCAGAGCAATATTAATGGTTTCAATATCGCGCATTTCGCCAATCATGATAATATCCGCGTCTTGGCGAATTGCTTCTCTTAAGGCGCAAGGGAAGCTGATTGAGTCAGTACCGATCTCTCTTTGGGAAAAAAGCGCTTTATTCGGCTTAAAAAAATACTCAATCGGATTCTCTAAAGTAATGATATGGCAGCCGCGTTTTTGATTTAAAACATCAAGAATAGCAGCCAGGGTGCTGGTTTTTCCTGATCCGGACGGGCCGCCGATAATAACCAGGCCTTTTTTTAATTGTGTGATTTTATCAATGTTTTCCGGTAAATTAAGTTCTTTGATTGTCGGCGTATGTTCAGAAAGCGTGTGAAACACACCATTGGTTAAGCCTTTTTGTTTGTAAAAAGTTACCCGAATCCTGCCAATTGATTCCAGAATATAGGTAAAATTCACGGAATTATCCAGCTTAAATGTTTTGGCTTGCGTCTCGCTCATCAGCGAAACAGCTAGGGTGTCGATTTGCTCACAATCTAGTTTTGTTGAACTTTCAGGAATTAACCGTCCGTTAATATTAAATAAAGCAGGCAGGCCGGCACTCAGATGCATGCTGGTGGCTTTTTTTTCCTGCATTGTTTTAACTAATTGTTTGAGCATAATATTAATTATTACTTATTTAATTGCCTGTTTACTTATAGTAAAAGGTTTAATAATTTTCCTGCCAATTAATAAACGAAATTCCGGCAATAAAATCCGGAGGAGGATCCGGCACCATTTTTGGCACATAGCGCATATCAAGCTCTTTTCTAAGAAAAATATCATTGGCAACAATGCAGCCTTCAAGCTTGAAAGTTTCCAGATCAACAATCCCGTTTTCGGAAAATATTATTCCGTCAAAATCCCGATCCCGCGGATCTTCCACACCGGTTTCAGTAATATTGCCATCCTTGGTAATTAAAGTAGGATATTGCGGCCGCCATCTTCTAAAATAAACTCTGCCGCCGGCAGGAGTTATGACTTCTCCGGCGCGCAAGACCATGGTCTGATAGCTTTGCGCGCCGGCAAAAAAAGTAATATTAAATATCGAATTATCCATGTCGCGATTGCCCATTCCCCAAGTGAAGTTACGGAAATTATTAATCTGCATATCAGCATATTGACCAGGAGCTATAGTGATTGTCGGACTAAAGGAAACAATTTGTCCGTCAGAAGCCCGGCCCGATGGCGGCGGATAACTCCAGTTGGTGGTAAATCCAGCTTGTCCCTGAACCTGGCTTCTCACTTCTTCATAAGCTCCGAGAAATGAAACCAGGGAAGCCCAGGACGCGGACATCGCGGTTATGGTAATCGGAGCAGTTGTATTGTTCTTGATTTGAAATTCCACATCACTGTTGGTATTAGCTTGTCTGGTAAGTTCAATATAATCCAGGCCAGAGGGGCGATATTCATTGATAATATCGATTCCGCCAACAGCGGTAATCATGCATTGGGGAAAATTAAGATTTTTATAATAAGTATTAATTGTCGCTTTACCAGTTATATAATAACTTTCCCATAAATAATAAGCAGTGCTGGAAAAATCAAAATCAACAAACTTATCATAGCCATTAAATACAAAGTCGCCGTCAACAAATTTAGTTGCCCGGTTCCGGTAGGCCAGCATATCAACTGAAGGCATACTGACCAAAGGATCTCCCAAAGAACCCTGAGTAATATCACCGTCAATTTCTAAAGCATCAGCCGCGGGACTGGAAGCAAGTCCCACGCTTACTGGATAAAAAGTTGATCCATCAGAAAAAGTCACATTAAAAGTAGTATTATCCATATCGCGGCGCGGATTAGAATTACCGCTAAGTCTACTGCTAAAAGTTTCTAAACGAATCTCAGCAGTAGCCATATTGGCAATAAACACTGGTTCAGTAAAGTTAACAGTTTCTCCGCTGGCAGCCCGGTTGCCGCCATTATCATAGAGGTCCCAGACACTTCCATAGTTTGTTCCACTGTACACTCTAACCCGGACTTCACTATAATAAGCAGTTGGGCTAGTCCAGGTGGCAGTTAATTGAGTAAGATTTAATGTTGCTCCGGTTTCATTAGTAACTTCAAAATTTACATTTGAATTAGAGTTCTGATCTCTGGACCCATCAACATAATACAACCCTGATTTAACCCCTATTCCCAATACTGAATTATTGGCGTGAATATCACCTTCTAAACTGCCTGTAGCAGTATCCGCAAAAGTAATATTAGTATTAGACATTAAGAGAAATTTCCAGGCGCATAAATAAACAATTGCCTCAGTGGTCCGCTGGGCATTGCCGACATAACCAGTGGAAATAATCCGGACAAAATCCTCACCAATATCTACTGCCTCAGCAACTGTAACAATGTAATAACCATCAGTCATGTTTTCCTGATATGACCAAGGCATGGTATCAACGTTGGGAGTTTCGACGATTAAGCGCATTGCCCGGTCAATTCCGGCTTCAGCCACAAAAAAAGCTTTTTCTCCGTTTTCCTGATTGCGGGCAATGCCGCTTTCACTAAGCATAGTAGACAGGTAAGTGGTACTAAGCATAAATAGCACTACCATGACAATCAAGGCAAGGAGCAAAGCAATGCCTTTGTCTTGTCTTTTTTTAGATTTAATGATTATATTTTTATTTACATTTTGATCTAACATCTTGTCCTTATTAATTAAAATCCTACTCAAATAAACTTATCACATGTTTCTTAGATGAACTGCTTTGCGCATAGTTGATGTATAATCAGATGCTTTACCGATTTTTTTAATCCGCAGAGTCGCGGTAATAAAAAAAACATTGCCTGGGCTTGTGGTTTCACCGGAATGTTTATCATAGTATTTCAGATCCAATAAATCCACATAATTAGCCAAAGGCATACCCGCTGATTCTGAATCAAATTTTCTTAATAAATCCGCGCCAAAGATTCCGCTCCAAGTATAGGAGAGGATTTCATTGCTGTCCGCGATTTTATTCTCATTTGTGTCTTGGTACCAAAAACGGATCTGATTAGCTGTTATTGTATAAAATTCACGGCCATGCTTAATTTCATCACACATTTTATCCAATCCGATCCTGGCGTTTTGAATAACCTCGGTTTTATTTTCTCCGGTTTCCCAAGACAAAGCGCCTTGACGTAAAAACTCATATATCGGATAAAGCACTAGGGCAAGAATTGCCACAGTGCAGATAAGCTCAACCAAGCTCATGCCTGATTTGTTTAAATTTAATTTTGCTGTATTTAATTTTAAGGTATTAAGATTATCCATACTTAGCTGGTCTAATAATGAGACATTATTGTTTCCACGGTTTTGTTATTAATTTTTGGATGCGCGACTGTAACCACAATACTTTTATAATAAGTTGAAGCTCCAGCTGGTTCCCATGTATTATTATTAATTCGCGTGTATTTTACTTTTACGCTTCTGGTAAAGTCCTTGAAATCAGTTAACACAATGCCGTCAATAGTTTTGGGCGGTTTGCTGCTCCAGTTATTGTAATCATCAATATCATCAAAAGTAGAGCGGTTATTCGGATCTTCGCCAAAATCAGTGCCCAAAGCTCCCAAACTGACTGGTTCATCAGGAAACTCATTCTCATCAAATCGCTTACCTTTGATTTCTTCGATTAAATCATCAGCTAAATCAGTGGCTTGGGTAACTATTTCCGCATTAATATTGCCTTGAAATCCAATATAAAATTGAGATAAGAGAGGGATTAGAGCCAAGGCCAGAATCATTACTGCCATCAGCACCTCAATATAAGAAAACCCCGCTTGAGCAGATACTCTTGCGAGGTTGGGAAAAAGCGAATAAACTAAATATCGTATTTGTCTTATTGCTAGCTTAGCTAAGCGTATCATATGCCAACCGTATTTACAGTTATTTAATTAAAGTTCTAATCAGTTTTATGATAAATTTATTATAAAAAAACAGGTAACTGTACTATTTTCCGTTATTTATGGTCAAATTTCTTTTGCCTTGATTTTACCATTTGACTGATACTATGTCAAGCCAATTATCGAGGGAAAACTTTACTTGACAGCTAATTGCCCTTAATGATAAAATTAAACACGGAAACCCTTTTAATTAAATATGTTAAAAAAAAAATTCACTACATAGAATGCTTGATTTTTTTCCTGCGGTCCGGAAAAATTTTGGGTTTAGTTTGATTGAGCTGCTGATTGTTATTTCGATTATCGGAGTAATGTCTTTATTAGGGATTCCGCTGTTTAAGGATTATGTGCAATTTTCAGCTTTAAAAAGCGATGCTTGGAAGGTGGTTTCGGATTTTCGTTCATACCGACAACTGGCGATTATTGAGCATTGCAATTATCGGTTTGTATTTGATCTAAACAGCGATTCATATAAAATAGAGCAAAGGGATTCCGGAACCAATGCTTTAATTGCAACCATTGCCACCAGAACACTTAGCAATGATATTACCCAAGCTGTGGATACTACTTTTATGCCTAAGGGCCAGGCTGATCCAGCAGCAACGATACTGATAAAAGGGAAGAATTCAGCAGACAAAGTAACGATCACGGTGTTCGCGACTACTGGTTTGTCAAAAATGACTGGGCCATAAAATAATATGCTACCTAAAATCAAACAAATTAAAGGCAATTTAGATCAGGAAATCAATCTTTTTGAGCCAGGACAAAAACTGGTGAGTATTGATATTGGTTCTGAATTGATTAAGCTGGTGGTGCTTAAAGAAGCGCCGATCGGCACGCGTTTGATCACTCTGGCTTGTGTGGAAATTCCCCCAGCAGCTGACGCGGAAACACCAGAAGACGCGAACAAAAGAATAAACTCTGCTTTAAAAAAAGCAATTAGCCAGCTAAGCACCCCAATTAAAAAAGTAAATACAATTATTATTACTCCGTCTTTAAATATTAAAAATATCAGTTTGCCTTTGATGCCGGATGAAGAATTAAAAGAATCGGTTAAATGGGAAATGGAACAGAATATTACTTATCCTATTGATACCGCTACCGTAGATTTTTTAATTGCCGGAGAAACTATCCGTTCAGGAGCCAAGAATCTAGAATTAGAAGTTGTGGCAGCGCAGAATGAAGAGATCAATCAGTTTATCCAGAAATATACGGATAATAAATTGATAGTAAGCTCGATTAATATCCCGGCTTTTTGTCTTTGGAATACATTTCAAAAATCGAATCAATGGAAAGAAGATGACACAATCGCTTTGGTTGATATTGGCGCCAGCTCTACAAAAATATGCATTTTTACTAATAATATCCTTAAATTCACCCGGGAAATATTTTTTGGCAGCAAGACAATTACCGCTGCTTTGCAAAAAGATAATAATCTTGCTTACGCGGAAGCGGAAAATCTTAAGATCAGGTATGGCTTAACTGAGTCTGCGACTTATTATCAAAGTGTGGCTGATTCGCTTAAAGAACTGACTGGCCAGATGAATCGATCCTTTGGTTATTATAAAGCCCAATTTCATATTGAACGTGTTGATCGGCTAATTGTTTATGGCGGCACCTCAAAAATGATTAATTTAGACAAATTTCTTAGTGAAGAACTAGGGATATTTGCTGAAATCGGTAAACCGTTCAATGGTTTATTGTTTAATCAAAAGGCGTTTGAAAATCTTGATGATTTCGCGGCTTTTTTCGGCATGGCTATTGGCGCTGCCATGACCAGCGGAAATGCCAAACGAATAAATCTTTTACCTGCTGAACTGCGTAAAGACAAGACCGTGGGCATGAAAAAAGCTTTGTTTAAGATTATTCCATTACTAATAATCTTTGCTCTGTTTTTCATATACATCAGATTGATCGATACAGAAAAAAAACTTACGCGGGAAAAAGTAGCAAAAGAATTAATAATCAGCACTTGGAAAGAACAGCAGGAGTATGAAAGAAAACTAAAATTTCTAAAGTCATTGCCTGACGCGCAGGATTCATGGATTAAGATTTTTCGGGGAGTCAGTGAGATTATTCCCGAAGGGGTTTGGCTTGACTCAATTACGATTGAAGAGAAAAACAAAAAAATTGTTTTAAAAGGCGCCGGACAGACGAATATCATTGTTATGGAACTTGTCCGCAAGCTGGAATCATTGCCTTATTTCAGCAATGTGAGGCTTGAGTCTGTTGAAGAAAAAGGCGATGAAAAAGCGCCTACGACTTATTTTAAAATAACCATCGGGAAAAAATAAATATGGATATGCCGTCAATCAGGTTGCCCAATATTCAGACAAAGTATAAGGTGATAGCCGCTATTGGAATAATTGCCTTGGTTTTCGGCTATTATTATGATCATGCTTATAAGCCGCACGCGAAAAAAATTGAGGATTTACAATCAGAATTGCTTACGTTGGAAGATACTTTGAAAATCATTAAAACTTTAGAATATCCTGATGTTAAAACTGATCAAGCGATCTTAAGTAAGATTCAAATTAAAAAGAATTCATTCCTTTCCCAAATCGACGGGCATGAAAGTAAACTTGCTAATAAAAATCAGTTTTCTAAAATTCTTGAGCAAATAACGCGTCTTTCTTATGATGTGGGTTTTGATATAAAAGCCTTAGAGCCCAAAGAGTTTACCTTGAAGCAGGATTATAACAGCATGTATTTAAACATGGAGGTGAATTCCCGGTTTCAAAACTTGCTTGATTTTCTTGAGCGTTTAAAAGAACTTCCGGTTTTCCCGGAAAGTATTTATATTGATATCAGGGAAAGACCGAATTTAGGCATTAGACTTAATCTTTCAATCCTGGCTAGGTAGGAAAATGAATAAAATAGCGAAAAATAAAAATCAGATTCTTGAAGTTCTGAACCGGCTTGCCGCAAAGCGTTTTTCGAATAATGAAAAAATCGCTTTGATTATTATTTTTATTATTATCGGTTTAATCGGTAATTATTATTTTAACAATTGGATTGCCGCTTTAAAAAGTAAAAATAGTGTGGTTATTCCTATATCGCCGCCGATTATTCCCAAATTGCCTGATCCGCTTATTATAAAACCAGTAAAATTTGAAGAACCGATTTTTCCGGAAATAAATACTCCGACACTGCGCGATCCATTTCTCTCATCTAAAAATCCGCAAGAACTGAAAACTATTGTCACCAAAAAACCTTCGGTGGAATTAAAACTCAGCGGGATTCTCTGGGATGACAAGATCCCCTCGGCAATCATAAACTCAAGTATTGTAAAAATCGGGGATTTGATTGAAGGCAAAACAGTAGTTGACATAGAAAAGAACCAGGTAGTTGTGATGGAAGACGGCAAAATTCTTATCCTGGAACTTAGAAAACAATAAATTTTTTTCCCGGGATTGGTTCGGCTTTTCATCTCAGGATATTAATATTTAAAAAAATCTTAAATTATTCTTATAATTATGGAAACAAAACAAAAAAAAATCCGTGTGCTGCATTTAATTACCCGCATGATTGTGGGCGGAGCCCAGGAAAACACACTATTAACTGTTGTCGGCTTAAATAAAATAGCGGATTATGAGCTCACGCTGTTAACCGGACCTTCTTTAGGCCCAGAAGGAGCTTTGCTCAATAACCAGACCAGTGGTTTTAAGCTGGAGGTCTGTCCATTTCTAATAAGGAATATTAACCCGATTTTTGATTTAATCGCGTTTTGGAAAATATATTGGTTTATTAAAAAAAACAAAATCGATATTGTCCATACGCACAGCTCAAAAGCCGGAATCTTGGGCCGTGTTGCCGCAAAATTAGCCAAGGTTCCGATCATTATTCACACAATTCATGGTTTGCCGTTTTTTGCCGAGCAGAATAATTTAATTAATAAAATCTATATTTTTCTCGAGAAAGCAGCCGCCAGGTTTACGGACGCGATAATCTGCGTGTCTCAATCAATTATTGATGAAGCGGTGCAAGCCCATATTGCTAAAAAAGAAAAATTTGTAAAAATTTACAGCGGCATTGACCTGACTCATTATCATTCGGATGAGCAGATTCGGCAGGCTTATAGAAAAAGACTGTCAATTCCTGAAGACAGTCTGGTGGTAGGGAAATTAGCACGCTTATTTAATTTAAAAGGCCATAATTTTCTCTTGGAAGCAGCAGTGATTGTTAAACAAAAATTCCCGAATCTTAAACTCTTATTTATCGGCGATGGGATTTTAAAAAAACAATTAGAACAAAAAGCAAAGAAACTCGGGCTTGAGGATTGCCTAATTTTAACGCGTTTAATCCGGCCGGAAGCAGTACCTTATTATCTGCAGTGTGTGGATGTTTTAGCGCATGTATCTTTGCATGAAGGCTTACCTAGGGCAGTTGTTCAGGGCTTTGCCTTGGAAATTCCAGCGGTTTGTTTTGATTTAGATGGAGCCAAGGATATTATTCGCAATGGAGTTAATGGTATCTTGGTCAGCCCGAAAAATGTTCCGGAACTGGCAAAAGCCTTGTCTAAACTGCTTGGCGATAAAGCGCTGCGACGGCAAATGGGTGAGCAAGGTAAAAAAATTGTCCAGGATGCTTTTGACAGCCAAACAATGGTTTTGGCAATTGATTTTGTTTATCGAAGATTATTAAAATCATGTGGAAATTAATTTATAGCTATATTTTTATTTTTAGTTTATTTGCTTCCTTGGTCCTGGTAAGCGCTTTTCGCCGCCTGGCTATCCGCTGGCAGGTTGTTGATCTGCCCCAGGCGCAGAGAAAAATTCATACCCAGTCCACGCCGCTTTTAGGCGGAGCAGCAATGTACGCGGCATTTACTTTAACCATTGGCCTGAATCTGCTCCTGATTTATTTTTTCTTTGCCAAAGGAATGCTTCCTGAATACATCACTGTGTATCTAGCCGGGATAAAATTAATTACACTCCAGCTGAGCGCGATTCTAGGCACAACTTTTGTTTTAGTGCTTATGGGAATTTATGATGATATTAAAGGCCTTGGCGCTAAAACTAAATTAGGCATTGAAATAATCCTGGCCAGCATTGTTTTTTTCAGCGGAATCAAAATCAGCTTATTTATCCATAATCCGTTTATTTGCTGGCTGATTACGGTTTTATGGATTGTCGGGATCAGCAATGCTTTTAATTTACTTGATAATATGGATGGCTTGAGCAGCGGGATTGCTTTAATCTCCAGCATTATATTTTTTCTGGTTGCTGTGTCTGGCCACCATTTTTTTGTGGCCACGATTCTGGCTTGTTTTTCCGGAGTAATGCTCGGGTTTTTATGGTTTAATTTTCCGCCGGCCAAGGTATTTATGGGTGATGCCGGCAGTTTATTCATTGGCTATACTTTGAGCCTGCTGACAATCATCAATACTTATTATACCCATTCCGCGCCAACTATCGCGCCGGTAATCATGCCTTTATTAATCATGGCTGTGCCGATTTTTGATACCTTGTCCGTGATCCGCATCCGTTTAAAAAATAAAGTATCGATTTTTCAGGCTGATAAAAATCATCTTTCGCACCGCCTGATGCAGCGGGGAATGAGCGTAAAACAGACATTGTTTTTTATTTATCTGTTAAGTTTCGCCATTGGACTGGGCGGATTATTGCTTACTGCTTTAAACGCGCAGGGATGTTATCTAGTTTTAATTCAGGCAATCTGCATTATTTTAATCATTGCTATTTTAGAAGGGAATAAACAATGATCCGGCTGATCTTGGCAATGCTTGTCATAGTCTTATGCTGCTTTTGGCTGGTCTGGCGAAGATTCGACAAAAATATTCCCAATGCCGTACGCTTAATTATTATTTCAACCTGCGGGCTTTTTTTCTTAAGAACCATAATCGGTGAAACTTATTTATTTTCCGCTCAGCTGATTTTTCAGGTATTGATTTTTTTTCTTGGTTTTGTTTATCTTTTATACCTCTGCATCGGCAAACAACAGCTCGCTAATCAGCCGGTTTGCTTTAGCTTGAATTTATTTGATAAATTATTTTTTCTGTTTATAAGTTTTTTAACCATAAGCGTTTGGTTTTCGGTTAATAAAGAAGCGAGTATTGCCACGCTGGTTTATTTTTCCTCGCTGTATGTCTGGTATTGGCTGATTGCCAATCTGCCGCAAGCCAAAAGCATTAACCGGATTTTTCAAGCCATAATTTTTCTTGCCTGCGGTTTATTGATCAGCTATGGTTTTTATCAATATCATATTGGTTTTCAAACCATGCGCGAGTTTTTAGCTAAAAACCCGGAGTATATGATCCAATCCCGGGAATTTATCCGCAGGATGCAGTCAAACGTTGTATTCGCGACTTTTATTTATGCCCCGGCATTTGGCAGCTATTTGACCATGATGTTTTTAACTATCCTGGGATTTTGTTTTGCCCAAGGCAATCTGTTTCAGCCGGCATTTAAACTGCGATTATGTTTAAAATATGTGCTGCTTTTATTAATCATTCCTTTACTGATTTTAACCAAAGCCAAAGCAGCCTGGCTGGGTTTAGGCATTGGCCTGATTTGTTTTTTTCTGCTGATTAAACCTAAAACCAGGCAAAAAGGTTTTCTGATCGGAACGCTGCTTAGTTTACTGGGATTATTTACCCTAAGTTTTATCTTGATCAGCAGTTCTGATAAAATTCATTTACCCAAACTGGAAAATTTTCTGGTTTCTTTTAAGGTAAGACTGGAATACTGGAAGGCAGCTTTTGCTATGATCAAACAGCGGCCTTTGCTTGGCTTTGGCCCTGGAACATTCGGCAGCGTGTATCCTTTGTTTAAAACCCTTAATGCTGAAGAAACAATTATGTGCCACAATAGTTTTCTTCAGATCTGGGCAGAGGGAGGCAGTTTTGTATTTCTGGCTTTTTGTTTATTTTGGCTGAGCTTTATCCAGCAGGCAATAAGCAGGATTAAAAAGATCTTTGGAGCCAGCCGGTTTATCAGTGCTGGCTTATTCTCCGCTATCTTAAGTTTCTTATTTGTCAATCTGCTTGATTTCAGCTTATATGACGGACAAACTGCTTTGATTGGTTTTGGGCTTATCGGCTTATTGCAGTATCAGCTTAACTCTGAGCCAAAACTCAATACTGAACATATGCCTAAGCGCAAACTGCATAAACTGCTGATTATTTGTATTGGCTGTTTATTTTTAACTTGTGTTCTGGGTTATTCAGGTTTAGTTTATTGCGCGCGGATTTTTGATGATAAAGCTTCTTTTGAATATAAAAATGCCAGGCTTGAACAGGCATTAGCTTATACCAATAAAGCCATTGGTTTACAGGGGTTTAGCGGAAAATATTATTATCATAAAGGGATTATTCTGGAAAAAATGATTTTAAATCCTAAAATCAGCCCTGAGCAGAAAAAGGAATTATTAAACCAGGCAGTTAAAAATTTTGAGCAGGCAGTAAAATTGGACTGGTTTATGCCGCATTATCATTATAAATTAGCCACGGTTTTATATTATTTAAATCAGCCGGAAGCTAAACAGCGCGCAGGCAGAGAATTTGAACAAGCCGCTGCTTTATATCCGGTAAATCCGTTTTATCACGAGCAGCTTGCCGAGTTTTATAATATAAACGGCAAAATTGGTGACGCGCAGAAACAGCAGGCAATTGCCGCGGAAATGAAAAAATATTTTAAAACCGGAACAAGATAAAGAGCAGTCACAGGTCACAAGACACAAGGTCACAAGCTGCAAGGTCAAATGGCTAAACAGGGGATTGCTTTTTTGTTGTAATGACGGACAGAAAACTTTGCTTCGAGTAGGGCAAAGCTAAAATAAATAGTCGCTGTCCCTATTTTTACTAAAGAGAACCAATGGGTATATTTGATTTTTTTGTTAAGAAGAAAAAATTTAATCCTGATGGAAAAGTTGCTTGCAAGACTTGCGGTAATATGATTTTACCTATTACAGCCAATCTCACGGATAATCGATGTAGGCCTTGTTTTAATGCAGTACGCAGAAAACCGCCTTTTGTTGGTGCTTTTCACGATGGATTGGCTACAATTGAACTTGACTATAGCGCTCCCAAAGGATTTGTGAATAAAGATAATGTTATTGTGATCAAGCCACGATTTCCTAGGGCATCTAATTTTAGCGAGGGTTTGGCTTGTGTCTGTGATCCTGAATCATACAAGTATGGATATATTGATAAAAAGGGAAATTATATTATCAAACCCCAGTTTAAAACTGCCGGCGATTTTCATGAGGGACTGGCTGCGTTTACGCTTGGAGGAACTGAATCTTGGTGCGGGCAGCTTTGGGGATTCATTAATCAGCAAGGTAATGTGGTAATTAAACCAATATATCGTTTTAATTCTCCTGATTACACCCCTTATTTTAGCGAGGGGCTGGCGGTAGTTGCCCTAGATTTTCACCTCGGAGAAGCAATACCGGAAATAGATATGGATGTCATTGATAGATGGGACCTTGTTTATATTGATAAAAAAGGAGATATTCTTATTCCCGGACCATTTAAAAAAGCATCTGCCTTTAAAAATGGAGTAGCCGAAGTAGTTATCAAAGGGCGTAATACTACTATTCGTAAAGATGGTTCTATCCAAGAGCAATAATAATCAGATAAAATGTGGTTTAGAATAGGGGCGAAATCTAAAATTCCCCTCTAAAAAAACAGCGGGACAAGCAAGACCTAATCACAATTGTTTTGGGAAGGAAGGAATTGAAATGCAAAAAGTACCATGTGCTATATGCGAAGTCATGATTTTAACTGGAACAGCAGACAAAACAGGTGGTTTTTGTATTCCTTGTTATAGAAAAAACTTATTTGAGCAAAAAGAATCATTCATTTTAAAGGCTCAGACCTCTTATGATCAAAAAATGGATAGAGATGAAATAGTGAGCGTATTTTTATTTCGGCAAGAACAAGATTTGCTTAGTGCTTGCAATCGTCTTACCAAAGAACTTTCCATTTGGTTTGAACTGCGTCGTTCCACAGTAGATGGACAGTTCTCTTATTGGATTGTTGTTAGATACAAGGATGTCAATATCGCGGCTAAAGCAATTAAGGATTTTGAAGATTTATCACACCCGTTTTATGGCCGTGGAGTTATAGATCAATCAGAATTTTATAAATAGTGAAATAAACATCATTGACGTACTGGGAGTAAAATAGTATTATTTATATATCAAAATACGAATCTTGATCTTACTATGTATTAAGGAATCGGAAGATGACGGCAAAATTAAAATAATCCAGCAATCTCTAAATAAAGGGGATTGCTTTTTTGTTGTAATGACGGACAGAAAACTTTGCTTCGAGTAGGGCAAAGCTAAAATAAATAGCCGCTGTCCCTATTTATTGAAAAAGTAGACAATCCCTTCATACAATGGTAAGATATCGATAATCTTAGCGCAATTAATAATATTATAAAGGAGGAAAACAATGGCAAATATACTGGTAATTCATGGGCCGAATTTAAATCTTTTAGGCGAAAGAGAGCCGGATATCTACGGTAAGGTGACTCTGGAAACTATAAATAATAATATTTTAAAATGGGCAAAGAAAAATGGTGTTAAGATCGATATCATCCAATCAAATCATGAAGGTGAAATTGTCGATATAATCGGCAAAGCCAATTCCACTTATAATGCTTTACTGATCAATCCCGCGGCTTATACTCATACCAGCGTGGCGATCCGCGACGCGATCAGCGCTGTGGGCATTCCTACAGTGGAAGTACATTTATCAAATATCTATGCCCGGGAAGAATTCCGGCATACTTCTTTAATCGCACCGGTCAGTTCCGGTCAGGTATCAGGATTTGGTCAGCATAGTTATATTTTGGGATTAGAAGCGATATTAACGATTATAAACAAATAGAATCAAACAATAAATCAAGAAAAAACCCAAAAAATGAGCAATCTTAGAGTAAACAAATTAAAAACCCAGCTTAAAAAAGCGAATATTGATGCCATGCTGGTCAGTTCTCCGGCTAATGTGCGTTATTTAAGCGGTTTTACTTCTGCTGAGTCCTGGCTGCTGATCAGCCCCAGCCAGAATATATTTATCAGTGATTTCCGTTATAAGCTCCAGGCTGAACAGGAAATTGATAAAAGTTTTCAAATCGAAATGGTGGCTAATTCTGTATATGCTTTAGTTGGACAGCTGGTAAATAAACTTAAAATCAGTTCGCTTTGCTTTGAGCCTGACCATATGACCTATAATCAATACAGCCGGATCAAAGCAGCTTTACCCCCAGATACACGGCTTGTAGCGGCTAAAGGCTTTGTCGAACAGCTGAGAATGCTTAAAAGTCCGCAAGAGATTATCTTAATCCGAAAAGCAGTTAAAATTGTCAAGAAATCACTAAATCAATTAAAACCTTTGATTAAACCCGGGGTCAGTGAACTGTTTCTTAAAAATAAGCTGGAACAAATGTTAAAAGATAATGGCTCAACTCAGCCGGCATTTGATACCATTGTTGCTTCAGGACCAAATGCCGCTATGCCGCACGCGGTTACCACCACACGCAAAATCGCTAAAAACGAACCGATTATTATTGATGTGGGCGCAACTGTTAATGGTTATAAATCCGACTTGACAAGGACTTTCTTTTCAGGTAAAATTAGCCAGTACATTGAATATTATAAACTCGTTGCTACTGCTCAAGATAGAGCAATTAAGCTAATCCGGCCGCTGGTTAAGATTCAGAGTATTGACCAAGCAGCAAGACAAGTGCTTAAAAACGCTAATCTGGATAAGTATTTTGGTCATTCGCTAGGTCATGGAGTTGGTTTAGAAATTCATGAAGGTCCGAATATTTCAGACAAAAACACTATGCGCTTAAAAAGTTCAATGGTATTTACAATCGAGCCTGGTATCTATATCCCCGGCTCTGGCGGAATTAGAATAGAGGATATGGTCTTAGTTACTAACAAAGGATGTGAGATTTTATAATTATGATAACAGCAAATCAGTTTAAAACCGGATTAACACTTGAATATGAAGGCGGAATCTATGTGATAGTTGATTTTCAGCCGGTTAAGCCAGGAAAAGGCGCGGCTTTTACCCGAACAAAAATGCGCAACTTAAGAACTAAAAAGATATTAGAAAGAACATTCAGAGTTGAGGAGAAATTGGAAGTCGCGTTTATTGAAGAAAAAAAAATGCAGTATCTTTATGCCGCGGGAAATACTTATCATTTCATGGATCAGGAAACATATGAACAAGCAACCATGGATAAAAGTGTTTTAGGTGATATTGTCGGGTATTTAAAGGAAAATATGGATGTTTCGCTTATCAGCTACAAAAAAGAGCTCTTGGACGTAAATCTGCCGATTTTTGTTGAGCTGACGATTACCCATACTGAACCAGGGATAAAAGGCGATACAACCAAGAGTTCTTTAAAACCAGCTACTTTGGAAACCGGAGCAACAATTTCCGTGCCTTTATTTGTTAATCAGGGTGATCGGATAAAAATTGATACGCGAACCGGCGCGTATGTGGAAAGAGTTTAGTTTTTTTCATTTTTAGTATATAATAAAGAAGCAGAATAATGAACATTAATCAGGAATAAATAATAAAGCAGTTTGGACTTTTAATGTTAGGAGTTGCTTATGAATTTAAAAGAAATTAAAGAAATGGTAGCATTAATGAAAGACAATGATCTAACTGAGCTGGAGTTAGAAAAAGAAGGCTTGAAAATTCGTTTAAGCCGAGGTGGTGCTGCAAATAATGTGGTGTTTGAAAGAATGCCGCAGCAGTCAAATATGGGATATATGGGGCAATCGCCGGATGTGAATCAGCTAGTAACTCAAGCAGTAGCTGCTCCGATAAACGGCGGAATGGAAATAAAGGCGCCGATGGTCGGAACTTTTTATCGTGCTCCGTCTCCGGATGCAAGTCCTTTTGTGGAAGTCGGCGGTATGGTTGAGATCGGCCAGGTTATCTGTATTATAGAAGCAATGAAATTAATGAATGAAATTAAATCTGAAGTTAGAGGTAAGATAAAAGCAATTAATGTGGAAAACGCTGACCCAATCGAATTTGGTCAGGTACTTTTTGTTATTGAACCAAGCTGATTAGGGAAAAATTATGTTTTCAAAAATTCTTATAGCCAATAGAGGCGAAATCGCGTTAAGAATCATCCGGGCGTGTAAAGAAATGGGGATCAGGACTGTAGCGGTTTATTCCGAAGCTGATGCTAGTTCTATGCATGTGCAATTTGCTGATGAATCTGTATGTATCGGGCCAGCCCAAGGAACAGCGAGTTATTTAAACATTGCCGCGATCATGAGTGCCGCGGAAATTACGGATGTGGAAGCAATTCACCCGGGATACGGCTTTCTTTCGGAAAACGCGCATTTCGCGGAAATATGTGAATCATGCCATATTAATTTTATTGGACCAACTCCGGATAATATCCGGTCTTTGGGTGATAAAATGATGGCCAAAGATTCAATGCGCAAAGCTGGAGTGCCGGTAATTCCCGGATCCGGGGGGCTGATTGATAATAAGGATGTGGCAATTAAAATCGCCAATAAGATAAAATATCCGGTGATTATTAAAGCCGCCAGCGGCGGCGGGGGAAAAGGCATGCGCGTGGCGCATAATGACGTGCGTCTGGTAAGCTCAATACTCGCGGCTCAAACCGAAGCAGAAGCAAATTTCGGCAGCGGGAGTGTTTATTTGGAAAAATATTTTGAAAAACCCCGGCATATTGAAGTGCAGATCCTGGCAGATAAATACGGCCATGTAATTCATTTAGGGGAAAGAGATTGTACAGTACAGCGCAGACATCAGAAATTGATTGAGGAAACTCCTTCTCCGGCCTTGGACGCGAAAACCCGGAAAAAACTTCATGAAACAGCGGTGCGCGCGGCCAAAGCTGTAAATTACACCAGCGCCGGAACAATTGAGTTTCTCTTGGATTCTGACGGGAAATTTTATTTTATGGAGATGAATACCCGGATCCAGGTAGAACATACGGTTACGGAAATGGTAACCGGGGTTGATTTGATTAAAGAACAGATAAAAATCGCGGCCGGAGAAAAATTAAAACTCACGCAGGAAGATATAAAAATTAACGGCTGTTCTATGGAATGCCGGATCAATGCCGAAGACCCGGATAATAATTTCATGCCTTGTCCGGGAACAATTGAAAGTCTGCATATGCCCGGCGGCAGAGGGATAAGAGTGGATTCGCATGTTTACAGCGGATATAAAATATCGCCTTACTATGATTCTATGATTGCCAAATTAATTGTCCATGGGAAAGATCGAAAAGAAGCGATAAAAATTATGCAAAGAGCATTGGACGAATTTGTTATCAGCCCGATAAAGACAACGATTCCATTTCATAAAGCTGTTTTTACCAATCCGCAGTTTTTAAAAGGGGATTATTATACGAATTTCGTGGAAAAACTTCTGGAAAATAAAGTTTAAAAGGGGGAAGCTGTGACAGAAAAAGATAAAAAAAACGATTTAGGAGTTTTGAAAATCAATAATGAAGTAATTGCTTCTATTGCCCGAAACGCCGCTTTGCAGGTTGACGGAGTTGAGAGTGTGAAACGCGGTATGTTTTCAATGCTCAGTGACTTGTTCAGTAAAGGATATCATCATAAAGGAATCACTTTGGATATCAGCGACAGTGAAGTCAAAATCGGAGTAACGATTGTAGTGCGTTATGGCGTGACTATTCCGGATGTTTCCAGTTTAGTTCAGGAAAACATCCGCGCGGCGATTGAAGAAATGACTGGATTATCTGTGTCTGAAGTCAATGTGAATATCGCTGACATCCATTCGGAAGAATCCGAAAACTAAAAAGGGGGAATTTATGCGGATTTTTAACAAGATTATTGTTTTTTTCTACTCACTTATCTTTGTTTTAATTGGTACTGGTTTAATTTTTTTCGCGTTTCATTTAGCGGGCAAATATGATTTAAGTATTTTGATTGAGTATATAATAAATTTCCCTAACTTGCATTTGATTGTCGGTCTAACCGGTATCTTGTTAATTTTAGTCAGTATTTCTCTAGCGAATATTTCCTTTAAGAAATTTCAGGCGGAAAAAACAATCGGTTATGCTACTAATGGCGGACAGATAATTATTTCTCTGGGAGCGATTGAGGATTTTATCCGTAAACTTGTTAATCAGCTTCCTGAGGTCAAAGAGCTTCGGTCCGAAGTGTTTGTGACCAGAAAAAGAATTGAAATTGAAACCCGGGTAGTGCTTTGGTCAACTTCCAATATTCCGGAGATTACAGAGAAAATTCAGTCTTCAATCCAGGTGCAGGTTCAGACCTTATTAGCCGGCATAGAAAAACCGATTATGGTTAATATGCATGTGGTAAAAATCGCGCCGAAAGATTTTGATAAAAATAAAAAAATAAAACAGCAGGAAATACCATTTCTGCGTTAAAATAATGGGGTTAGGTATCCGCATGAAAGCAACTGTTCAGGAAATATTAATTAATTCTAGCCAGGTGATTCAAGCTGTTGCCGCGAAAAACAGCGAGCAGATAATCGCGATCAGTAAAGCGATTATCGCGGCTTATCAAAATGATAAAAAGTTATTGGTATTCGGCAATGGCGGCAGCGCTGCTGATGCTCAGCACATGGCCGCGGAACTTGTCGGCAGGTTTAAAAAAGAACGCAGAGCATTCGCGGCAATCGCCCTAAGCACTAATACTTCGATTCTCACGGCCTTAGCTAATGATTATAGCTATGATTATGTTTTTGAGCGTCAGGTAGAAGCCTTATGTCAAAAAGATGATATTGTGATTGGAATTTCCACCAGCGGCAAAGCAAAAAATGTTATTACTGCCTTGAAAAAAGCCCGGGGAAAAGGGGCATTTACCATTGCTTTAACCGGAGCCAAAGGCGATAATCTGAACGAATTAGCTGATATTTGTCTGATGGTCCCATCTGATGATACTCCGCGCATCCAAGAAGCGCATATTACGATTATTCATATTATTTGTAAGCTTGTGGAAGATGCTCTGACAAAATGATAAAAGCAAAAATAAAAACACTGCCGATTCTGGCTAAAATTATTGCTGAACATAAGCAAGCCAAGAAAAAAATCGTATTTACTAATGGCTGTTTTGATCTTATGCATCGCGGACACGCGAATTATCTGGAAAGAGCCAAGAAAAAAGGCGATATTCTGGTTGTGGCCATAAATAGCGATGCGTCGGTTAGAAAATTAAAAGGCAAGTCTCGTCCGATTAATAGCCAGCTGGATAGATCTGAGCTTATTGCCGCGCTTGAGAGCGTTGACTATGTGACAATTTTTTCACAGTCAACTCCGCTTGAGGTAATAAAAAAAATCAGGCCGGATGTTCTGGTTAAAGGCGCTGATTGGAAGGCCAGTGATATTGTCGGGGCTGATATTTTAAAACAATATGGCGGAAAAATTGCCCGGGAAAAATTTCTCAGCGGCTATTCGACGACTAAACTGATTGAAAAAATTGCTAAAACAAAACTTTGAAAATATTAAGCTGGACAGATTACTTGATGCTAATGCCAATCGGCTAAAAGAAGGCTTGCGCGTACTCGAGGATATTACCCGGTTTATTATTGATGATAGCCGCTTGACCGGACAGTTTAAAAAGATTCGCCACGCTGTCACTGCTTGCCTTAAAAGCAATAAACTTACCGCGCCGGCGCGGATAATAAAAAAACGCCAGATTCAAACTGATGTGGGTAAAAAAACAATAGTTTCAGAACTAGAGAGAAAAAACATCGCGGATATTTTTTTAGCTAATTGTCAGAGAGTAAAAGAGTCAATCCGGGTTTTGGAAGAATGCATGAAACTTTTTGACCGGAAAACCGCTCAGCGCTTTAAGTCAATGCGTTACAGCATTTATCATCTGGAAAAACGCTCTATTGAAAAAATCGTTAAAATATGTAATAATATTTAGTATTCTTTTTATCGCTGATAAGAAGATAAATTACAAAAACAACACAGCTTTTATCGCGGCCTTTAATTATTTGATCTGACTGCCTATAACTGGGAGTTTAATCCCTGTTTGATTTAAAGATAGAGTAATATTGTTTATTCCTCTAACTAGTAGTTATTTCCTAATTACAGGGCAATCCTTGCGCCGCTTTTAAACGCTAAACCCAAAGAATAAACAAAATGAAAACTCTAATTGAATCCGCCAGATCCGGTAAGTCCACCTTACTTGTTGAGCAAATAGCAAAAAAAGAAAATATCGCCCCCAAACTGCTGTTAGACTACATTGCCCAGGGTAAAGTAGTTATTCCGGTCAATAATATTCGTAAACTAAAAAAGCCTTGCGGCATTGGCCAAATGATGAGTGTAAAGATAAATGCTAATCTCGGAACATCTCCGGATGAATCAGACGCCAAAAACGAGCTTAAAAAATTAAAAACCGCGATTGAATTCGGCGCGGATACTGTAATGGATTTAAGCATTGCCGGTGATATCAGAAAAACCCAAAAGCTGTTGATTGATAACTGCTGTGTGCCTTTAGGCACTGTGCCGCTTTATGAAATCGCTTTATCGGCGAAAAAACTTCGCGGGAGTATCTATAATTTAACCAAAGATGATTTTCTCGATATCCTAACCGCGCAGGCTAAAACCGGAGTTGATTTTTTTACGATTCATTCCGGAATCACTAAGCAAACTTTAAAATGTCTGGAGCAAAATCCCCGGTTTATGGGTATTGTCAGCCGCGGGGGAGCAATAACTGCTGACTGGATTAAAAAAACCCAAAAAGAAAATCCGTTTTATGAATATTTTGATGATGTAATTAAAATTTGCAAAAAATATGATATTACCCTTAGCTTAGGCGATGGCTTAAGGCCAGGAACAGTTGTTGATGCTACGGATAAACCGCAAATCGCTGAGTTAAAGCTGCTCGGGAAACTGGCTAAGCAGGCGCTAGCGCAAGGCGTGCAGGTGATGATTGAAGGTCCGGGACATATTCCGATTGATCAAATCAGCCGGAATATTGCTTTGCAGAAAAAATATTGCGACGGAGCTCCGTTTTATGTTTTAGGACCATTGGTAACGGATATCGGCATGGGTTATGACCATATAACCGCGGCCATTGGTTCGGGAATTGCCGCTGCCTGCGGAGCGGATTTTATTTGTTTTGTTACTCCGGCGGAACATATTAAGCTGCCGAATGTGGAGGATATTAAACTAGGCGTGATTGCCAGCCGGATAGCCGCGCACAGCGGTGATTTAGCCCGCGGCAATAAGCAGGCATGGGAAAAAGACCGGTTAATGAGTTTAGCGCGGAAAAAAAGAGATTGGGAAAAGCAGATTAACCTGTCGATGGATCCTGAGCTGATCAGAGCTAGTCGCAAAGCTTCTCAGTCCAAGGTTAATGATGCTTGTACCATGTGCGGTGAATTTTGTTCAATGAAACTTATGGATGATTAAATAAACATCTGATTGTCTATTGCGGGCGTAGTTTCCGCCGCCAAAGCGGCGAGACCTCGCCAAAACAAGGTTTTGGCGGGCAGTGGTAATCAGAATCATAGAAGTAAAATAACGCTTAATTATTGCGGGCGTAGTTCAGTGGTAGAACATCAGCTTCCCAAGCTGAATATGAGGGTTCGATTCCCTTCGCCCGCTCCATGTATAAGCGACTGGCTAAAATCGGGATATTTTTACAGGCGCTTAATTAAGTAATGTTTTGAGGAAAAATGAGAGTGGGAATAAGAGTTATATTAATAGTATTGCTTA
The DNA here is from genome assembly GCA_043805415.1 of Candidatus Omnitrophota bacterium. Taxonomy (GTDB): domain Bacteria; phylum Omnitrophota; class Gorgyraeia; order B26-G9; family B26-G9; genus JAHITE01. The sequence continues at coordinate 51,012 of JAZDHZ010000043.1, forward strand.
TTTTGACATCTGGCTGCTCCGCCAGACCAAAAATTACTACTAGTACTTTGCCTTATGCTGTAGTGCATCCGAATGTAAAAGGCCAGTATCATATTGTAAAAAAAGGGGAAACCCTTTGGAGTATATCCAAGTGTTACGCGGTTAATTTAGACGCGATTGCCGAAATAAATAAAATTGATAACGCGAAAAGCATTGAAATCGGGCAAAAGATATTTATTCCGGATTCGCTGGCAAAGGATAATGCTGATTCGCAATGCAGTGTAAGTAATCTTTTTGATTGGCCTTATAAAGGGCAAATCCTACTGGGGTTTAATGAAAAAAAGCAGGATGTAAACAATCAAGGTATTGATATTGCCGCTAAACCCGGCAGTTCGATCAGCGCCGCAGCCGCGGGAAATATTGTGTTTACCTCGCAGAATTTGCGAGGTTATGGCCGAACAATAATCATTCGCCATAATAATGATTTTGTAACTGTATATAGTAATAATGATGAAAATTTAGTAAAAACAGGAGATTTCGTTAGACAAGGACAGGTCATTGCCAAGGCAGGAAGCACAGGCCGTGCTTCTAGTTGTCTGGTACATTTTGAGTTAAGGAAGAAGAATAAACCACAAAACCCGATATTGTATTTGCCTTAAAGGGTAGAAATCAGGTGATCCATGCTTTCTTTACAAAATAAAGGCCATGAGCGTTCTGATCTTTTAGAACTCCTGGAAAAGCGGGTAAGCGCTTTTAAGAATAAATACCGCCAGAATATCGCGATTATCGGTCATCAGGCTTTAGGTAAGACCGCTTTGGTTTTTGATTTATTAAAAATCATTAAAGACGGCGCAATAATTCCGATATATTTGCAGGTTAAAACAAAATCGTTTGAATTATTTACCAAAAATTTTATCGGTGTTCTGCTGTATGAGTATTTAGCTTTAGAAACAGGGGAAATTGAAGACAGTTTTGAATTTTTATTAGCCAAATGCAAAGAAACCGCCCCGAAAACCGCTAAAGCGATTAATAATATCAATAAATTATTAAAAGATGAGGCAGAGTATGATGAGATTTATACTCAGCTATTAGATTTGCCTCAGATCTTATACGATGAAACAAAAAAACCCGTATTGCTGATTTTTGATGAGTTTCAGAATCTGGAAGATTTTAAACTAAGCAATCCGTTTTTAGAACTGAGCAATAAAATCATGGTGCAGAAAAACACCATGTATATAGTAGTAAGTTCTCAGATTCATAATTCATTAAATATCCTTTCAAAAAAATTGAGCCTTTTGTTCGGGAATTTTGAAATGATAAATGTACAGCCTTTTGATAATAATATTGCCGGTCAGTTCATTGAAAATAAACTTGATAAAATAAAAATTGATTGTTTGCTGAAAAACTTTATTATTCATTTTAGCGGAGCATATCCGTTTTATTTAAGTGTGATTTGTGAGCAGCTAAAGTGTATTTGCCTGGAAAATTCGATAGAGACTGTAACGGAAAAGGAATTATTGCTCAGTCTGATCGAGTTAATGCATAATGATCATGGAGTGATAAATCAATATTTTAATCATAAATACCATGCTATTTTAAATATTAATCATAAAAATCTTTATCCGCTGATTTTGCTGGTGATTGCCAATGGGACAAAAAAAACCTCGCAAATCGGCAAACAGTTAAATAAAAAAGCTCCGGAAATAAATCGGCATTTAACCGCTCTGGCGCAAAAAGATATTATCTCAAAACGGGGAGTGTTTAATGAAATAAACGACCCCTTATTAATTTATTGGCTTAGGTTTGTTATGGCTAAGCAGGAAAATTCGTTCAGCACTGATCAGGAAAAAGCAACGCGAAGATTTGAGGCTGATATCCAGGGGCTTTTAAAACTATTTATTCAGGAATCTGAGAAAAAAGTACCGCAAAGATTAAAAGAAGTATTTGAGCTGTTTGAAAACGATATTGTGGAATTAGATCGCAAGCGATTTATGCTTACGCATTTTGATGAAATAGATATTCATGATAATAATGGCGCGTGCTTAGTTAATGCCCGCAGACTTAAAAAATCATGGATTTGCTGCATTGAAAAGAATTTTGTGGATGAAGCTAAAATCGGATATTTTCTTGAAAAAGCAAAGCGCAAAGAGTTTATTAAAAAAATCCTCATCACTTTAGACGGCATTGATGCCAATGCCAGATTAAAGGCTTTAGACGCTAAAGTATGGATCTGGGATCAAAATATACTTAATGAATTATTAACATTATTTGAAAAACCAAGGCTGATAAAATGCGAATAGGCGTAATTTCCGACACACATATTCCGATTGTCTGCGATGAGTTGCCGCTGGTGCTGAAAAAATACTTTAAAGGCGTGGATATGATCCTCCATGCCGGAGATCTTGTCGAGCAGTGCGTGCTTGATCAGCTATTGGCATACTGTCCCAAGGTTGAGGCGGTTTGCGGCAATATGGATTGCGCGCAGCTGCAGACTAAGCTGCCGGCTAAGAAAATTATCCAGGCCGGTAAATACACTATCGGCTTAACGCATGGCTGGGGTCCGCCGAAAAACATAGCTGATCGGATTGCTAAAGAATTTGACAATGTGGATATTATTGTTTTTGGACATTCGCATACGCCGATGAATGAAACAAAAAACAATGTTTTATTTTTTAATCCCGGCAGCGCGACTGATATGGTAAACGCTAAAAGATCAATTGGAATTATTGAGTTAAACAAGGAAATTAAAGCGAAAATAATTTCATTTTAAATAAATGATTCGGCCTGTGACTCATGATATAATGTAGAATAGAAAATAGCGATTAGCGGTTAGGAAAAGCAAAAAGGGTTTGGATAATAGCTGATAGCTAATGGCCGATAGATAAAAAACAAAGAAAAAAGAGTATTGGGTAGTTGGTTCTTTTCACGCAATACGCGATACTCACGGCGCAATACTGAGAATAAAAGACGGAAAACAGAAGACTAAAAAACATTCTACGATAACAAAAAACGGAATTTTGCGGAAAAGAGGCAAAATGGACAAGTTATGGGCGCCTTGGCGCATAAAGTACATTCAGGCGAAAAAAACAAAAGGCTGTATATTTTGTCTGAAACCAAAACAAAAAAAAGACAAAATAAATTATATTGTTGCCAGAGGCAAATATGTGTATTCGATTTTAAACATTTTTCCTTATAATAATGGGCATATTATGATCACGCCTTATCGCCATATCGCGGATATTGATAAACTTAATGTCCAGGAATGGGCGGAAATGTTTGAGTTTATAAAAAACACCACACAGCTTTTAAAAATAAAACTGCAGGCGCAGGGATTTAATATCGGGTTTAATATCGGCAAGGTTGCCGGAGCAGGCATTGACCAGCATCTGCATATGCATATTGTGCCCCGCTGGGACGCGGATACTAATTTTATGCCGGTATTAACCGACTCAAAGGTGATTTCACAGTCTTTGGATGAACTTTATAGGATTTTGACCACATGAAAGAATTAATCATAATCATTGATTTTGGTTCACAGTATAGTCAGCTTATTGCCCGCAGAGTCCGCGAATATAATGTCTATTGCGAGGTGCATCCGCCGCAAATCAGCGCGGCAAAGCTTCAGGAACTTAATCCTCTGGGCATAATTTTCTCCGGCGGACCGAAAAGTCTTACCCAGAAAAACGCGCCTAAAAGCGACCCGGCAATATTTGATTTAAACATACCTTTGCTCGGAATTTGTTATGGCATGCAGCTGATCGCGCATCATTTTAAGGGAAATGTCGGCAAATCATCAGCCCGGGAATACGGCAGAACCGAATTATTAATTGATGATGGAAAAGACTTGTTTAAAGGTCTGGGCAAAAAAATCATTACCTGGATGTCGCATGAAGACAAAGTAAAAAAACTGCCCAAGGATTTTATCGCTTTAGCGCGTACGGCTAATTCCAGCATTGCCAGTTTTGCTAATCGAAGAAAAAAAATATTCGGCGTGCAGTTTCATCCGGAAGTTGTCCATACACCCAAGGGAAATATTATTCTGAGGAATTTTCTGTTTAATGTCTGCGGCTGTAAAGGGCTTTGGACCATGCAGTCATTTATTCATGACTCGATCAAGCAGATCAAGCAGCAGGTGGGAGATGACTCAGTTGTCTTAGGTCTAAGCGGCGGAGTTGACTCTTCAGTGGCCGCGGTATTATTGCATAAAGCTTTGGGAAAAAAACTGCATTGTATTTTTGTAAACAATGGCTTACTCAGAGACGGGGAAGCGGAACAGGTAAGAAACACCTTCGCGAAACATTATAAGATGAATTTTCACTATGCTGAGGCGGAAAAACTTTTCCTGGATAAACTAAAAAACATTACTGATCCGGAAAAGAAAAGAAAAATCATCGGACGTTTATTTATCGAGGTTTTTGACGCTTATGCCAAGAAACTTAAAAATATAAAATTTCTCGCGCAGGGCACGCTTTACCCGGATGTAATTGAAAGCCAGTCGGTATTCGGCGGACCAAGTTCAATGATCAAAAGCCATCATAATGTCGGCGGCTTACCCAAGAAAATGAAATTAAAATTAGTTGAACCGCTCAAATTTTTATTTAAAGACGAAGTCAGACTGCTGGGCAAAGAGCTCAAAATTCCAGCAGAGTTAATTGAGCGCCATCCTTTTCCCGGTCCTGGCCTGGCTATCCGGATATTAGGCGCGGTAAGCAAGGAAAGGCTGGATATCCTCCGCCAGGCGGATAAACGGTTTATTGAAGAGATTAAGGCCGCGGGCTTATATCATCAGGTTTGGCAGGCTTTAGCAGTTTTATTGCCGGTAAGAAGTGTCGGGGTTATGGGCGATGAAAGAACATATGAGAATACGATTGCTCTGCGGGCAGTAACCAGTGTTGATGGAATGACTGCTGATTGGGCAAAATTACCCATGGATATGTTAGGCATAGTTTCCAACAAAATCATAAACGAAGTTAAAGGAGTTAACAGAGTAGTCTATGATATCAGTAGTAAGCCTCCGGCAACTATTGAGTGGGAATAAAACAGCGATTAGCGGATAGAAAAAAGCAGAAGACAGAAAAAGCAAAAAGCACTTGGCTAATAGCTTATAGCTGATGGTCGACAGATAAAAAATCAAAAAAAAGAGTATGGGGTGGTTGGTTCTTTTCACGCAATAGGCGATACATAATCATAAGTTTAATTTTTATTTGGAGTTTGTAGGTTTGGATTTATTTAGGATTTAGCGTTTAGGTTTTTTAAAAAAGTATCGACCATTAGCTATTGACTATTAGTTTGTTGATACGCGATACAGAAAATTAAGAGATATTATGAAACACAGTGATTTCGTACATTTACATGTACATAGCCAATATAGTCTGCTTGATGGCGCCTGTATGCTGCCGAAACTTATTGATCTGGCGCATGAAATGCGCATGCCGGCACTAACAATTACTGATCATGGTAATATGTTCGGGGCAATTGAATTTTATTCCCAGGCAATGAAAAAGGGATTAAAACCAATTATTGGCTGCGAAATGTATATGGCCAAAGGCAGCCGACTGGGCCGGGGAGAAGATGGGCTCAAAGGTCAGCATCATTTAACCTTGCTGGTAAAAGATGAGCAGGGATATAGAAATCTGATTCGGCTTGTGTCTATAGCCAATCGCGAAGGCTTTTACTATAAACCCCGGATTGATCAAGAAATGCTCACGCAATATTCCCAGGGGCTGATTTGTTTGAGCGGCTGTTTAAAAGGCGAGATTGCTTCTTTACTGCTTAGCGGAAAAGAAAAGCAGGCAATTGAATCAGCCGAATTCATGAAACAATTATTCGGTAAGGATAGTTTTTATATCGAGTTAATGGATCATGGACTAGTTGAGCAGAAAAAAGTAAATAAACTCCTGATCCAGCTTGCCCGCAACCTGGATCTGCCCTTAGTCGCTACCAATGATGTGCATTATTTAAAAAAAGAAATGGCCACCGCGCACGAAGTTCTGCTTTGTCTGCAGACTCAGACTACTTTGGCTGATGTTAACCGGATGAAGATGAGCACCAATGAATTTTATTTTAAATCTCCGGAAGAAATGAAAAAGCTGTTTGCTGAAGTTCCGGACGCGATAAGTAATACGCTTAAAATCACGGAAATGTGCAATCTGGAACTGGATTTTAGCAAAACCCATTTACCCAAATATAATCTTCCCGACGGATCAAAAGCAATTGATGTGCTTGGCGATATGTGTAAGCAAAAAATCCCGGAATTATATAAAGGCCGGGAAACCCCGGCGCTTGAGCGTTTAGACATGGAACTGGGCGTAATTAATCATTCCGGATTTGCCAGTTACTTTTTAATCACCGCGGATTTTGTTCATTTTGCCAAGGAAAATAAAATCCCGGTTGGTCCGGGTAGAGGTTCGGCTGCCGGCAGTATTGTGGCTTATTTAATGGGGATTACGGAAATTGATCCTTTGAAATATGATCTTTTGTTTGAACGGTTTTTAAATCCCGCGCGGGTAAGCTTTCCCGATATAGATATTGACTTTTGCTTTGAACGCCGCGATGAAGTAATTCAGTATGTAATTGATAAATACGGCAAGGACAATGTTGCCCAGATTATAACTTTTGGCACAATGGCAGCTAAAGGCGCGATTCGCGATGTGGGCAGAGCGCTGGGTATTCCTTATGCCGAAGTAGATAAAATTGCCAAATTAGTCCCGCTAGAGCTTAATATCACCATAACTAAAGCGCTTAGTGTTGAGCCGGAATTAAAGAATTTATACAAATCAAACCCTAACATTAAAGAGCTGATTGATACAGCGCTGATTCTAGAGGGAATCAATCGGCATGCTTCAACTCATGCTGCCGGAGTAGTAATCAGTGATAAACCTTTGTATGAGCATATTCCATTATATCGTTCACAGGAAGGCCAGACCACTACCGGCTATACCATGAAATCTTTGGATAAAATCGGTTTATTGAAGATGGACTTTCTTGGTTTAAAAACCCTGACAATTATTTCCCAGGCTGTTAAAATTATTAAACGCACCAAAGGCATTGATCTGAATATCAGCACAATTAATCTGGAAGATGAAAAAACTTTTGATTTATTTAAAAAAGCCAAAACTCAGGGTGTGTTTCAGCTGGAAAGTACCGGCATGCAGGACATTCTTAAGAAACTCAAGCCGGATAAGTTTGAAGATATTATTGCTTTGCTGGCTTTATATCGACCCGGACCTTTAGGCAGCGGCATGGTTGATGATTTTATTAAACGCAAACGCTCCGGGGAAAAAGTAAAGTATGATCATCCTTGTCTTGAACCTGTGCTCAAAGATACTTATGGAATTATTCTTTATCAGGAACAGGTAATGCGGATCAGCAATGTGCTTGCCGGATTTTCTTTAGCCCAAGCGGATTTGCTCAGAAGAGCAATGGGTAAGAAAATTCCTGAAGTTATTGAGGATCTTAAGAAAACTTTTGTTGACGGAGCAGTAAAGAATAATATCAGCCGGGCGATCGCGGAAAAAGTTTTCGGCTTGATCGAATATTTTGCCGGATATGGTTTTAATAAAAGCCATTCCACAGCCTATGCTTTAATTTCCTATCAAACCGCTTATTTAAAAGCAAATTATCCGGTTGAATTCATGGCCGCGTTACTGACTTGCGAAAAAGATAATATGGATAAAATCGCCCGTTATATTAATGAATGCAAGCGGATGAAAATTAAAATCCTGCCGCCGGATATTAATGAAAGTTTTTCTCAGTTTACAGTGGTTAATGATGACGCGATACGCTTTGGGCTTTCCGCGGTTAAAAATGTAGGCTCCGGAGCGGTTGAGCTGATTATTAAGGCGCGAAAATTAGAAGGCGAATTTACTTCTCTGTTTAACTGCTGTAAGCGGGTTGATTCCAAAGCCGCGAATAAAAAAGTTTTGGAAAGTTTAATAAAATGCGGCGCTTTTGACCGCTTAGGCGCTAAGCGTTCTCAGCTGATGGATGGGGTTGAGAAAATCATGAATCTTGCCGGAGCGATCAATAAGGATAAACAAAACGGACAGCTGTTATTTTTTGAACAGCCGTCTAATGACGCGAATGATAACGCGGATCTGGCGGATATCGAAGAATGGCCGATATCCAAATTGCTGGCCTATGAAAAAATGATGCTTGGTTTTTATATTACCGCCCATCCTTTAGATCAGTATAAAAAAATAATTAAAAGATATGATTTGTCAAACACCAGTGATTTGCATAAAATGGATAAAAACGGCCTGGATGTTTCGGTAATCGGAATTTTAGAAAAAATCCGGACTACGGTCACCAAAAGAAAAGCTGAGAAAATGGCAATTGTAAGACTGGAAGACACCGAGAGCTTTGTGGAAGTTTTAGTGTTTCCGGAAACTTATAAAAAAACCTATATGAGTTTGGTGGAGGATGAGGTGGTTATTGTTAAAGGCAAACTGGATTTAAAAGAAGATACTCCCAAAATTCTGGCTAGTGACATTATTCCGATTGAACAAGCCTCAAATCGTTTGATCGATAGTATTAGTTTGAATATTTCTTCTGAAGCATCAGGTAAGATATTTCACGAATTAAAAGATATTCTCCAGCTGCATCCGGGAAATACTCCGGTTCATCTGGCGATGGCAAATAAAGAGGGTAGAACAATTAAAATTCAGCCAGATACTGGTGTGGCTATTAATAATATACTGCTTTCCGACCTGGAAAAAATTTTAGGTAAAGAAGAAGTATTGATAAAAGTTAAAAAATAAAAAAAGGAGTAAGAATGGATAATTCAATGGATTTTTACGCGGAAATGCGGGCCAATACGAGAATTCGTTCGAGGATCAGCGTTTCTTATCAAATTATTAATCCTGATGGATCGCTGCAGACATCAGCCAAGACCTTTGCCCGCGACATTAGTTCAACCGGGATTTTTATTGTTTTAAAAAAGCCTCTGGATCTTAATACTAAACTGCGGTTTGAATTCAGGCTGCCTAAGATCAACAATCTTATTGAAATAATTTCTCACGTTGTGCGGATTGAAGAAATTGAGAATAGTGAATTTGGAATCGGCATTCTGTTTGATCAAATCCTAAATGAAAATCAGGATGAAATTCTCAAATGCATAGAGTCAATGGACCTTGTCCGATTACTCCAAATTACTGCTCAGAAAAAAGCATCGGATTTGCATCTTACCTATAATCGTCCTCCGATCATGCGTTTACACGGAAAACTGGTGCCAATGGAATTAGAGGCATTGGGAACAACTGAACTAAAGAATTTAATTTTCAGCATACTTAGTGATGAGCAAATCGCGAGATTTGAAAAATTCAAAGAATTAGATTTTGCTTTTTCGCCTCACCCGGATTTGCGGTTCAGAGCGAATGTGCATATGCAGCGGGGAAATGTGGAAGCTACTTTCCGGGTAATCATGCCGGACCTTAAAACCATCCAGGAATTAGGACTGCCCAGCGTTGTGGAAAAACTCGCTTTATTAAAAAAAGGAATTGTGATTATTGCCGGCCCAACCGGATCAGGGAAAACAACTACGCTCGCGGCAATGGTGGACATCATTAATCGGCAAAGACAATCAGTTATTATTTGTTTGGAAGATCCGATTGAATATATCCACGCGAATTTAAATTGTATTATTAAGCAAAGAGAAATCGGTACAGATACGCTTTCTTTTTCCGTTGCTTTAAAACGGACTTTAAGACAAGATCCTGATGTTATTGTTGTCGGGGAGCTTTTAGACGCGGAAACAGTGCGCACAGTTATTACCGCAGCGGAAACCGGACATCTGGTTCTCACTTCTTTGCATGCGCCTGATACGATTCAGGCAATTGACCGCTTGATCAGTATTTTCCCTCCGCAGCAGCGGCAGCAAGCATGTATTCAGGTAGCCAATAGTTTGCAAGGTATTGTTACCCAGTCACTTATACCAAAAAAAGATCGCGAAACAAGAGTTTTGGCAACAGAAGTAATGATCATGACTGACGCGATTCGTAATCATATCAGAGAGGGGCAGACCATTCAGATTCCCTCGACAATTCAGACCGGAGCACGCTATCAAATGCATACTATGGCTGAGAGTCTTAAGCGATTATATTATGGACATATGATTTCCAAAGAAACAGCTATTGATTACGCGCCTGAGCTTGCGGAAATAATAACTTGACAGTTTTTGTGTGATATGATAACATTTTAACAGTAGTTGTTGTTAACAAGAAGGATACGAAAATGATAGATAAAATTTTAGAAGGTAAGATTACGCAGTTAAGTGATTTTGTTGAGTTGTGGGCTTCATTTTATGAACTATATAAACGGGCTACAGATCAACAAACGTTCACTGAAGAGGAAGAAAAAAACTTTTTGGAATTAAAAAGTAGCTTAGCAAGAAAATATCAAGGTTTAATGGATTCGCTGGGGATCAAGCCAACTGCTGAAGATAGAACTTTTGATGTAATCTCGCAAGTTATGAGTTTAAAAAGCATTACCACTTTATCTCCGCTGCAGCTGGAAAAATTAGAAAATGATTGGCACAATTCTTATATTACTTTAAATAAGATAATGGGTTCTTTGGAAAATAGAAAAGGCGAGTTGGCTAAAATTAATGTTTTCGCGTTAAAATGTAAGCGTTTATTGCTTAATCCTTTTTTCGCGTTGATCTTAATTATAATAGTTATATCGTTTATCTATTATTTTATTAAAAACTTTTTCTCTTAAATTAACCCTAAATTTGTTCTGCCAGTATTGTTGAAAGGAGGACTCCGAAAATGACTAAGAAAGATATAGTGCTCAAGATTGCGACTGAAACAAAGATGAAGCAACAGGACATTAAGAAAGTTGTACAAAAAGCGCTTGACGCGATCATCGATAGTCTAGTAAATGGTCAAACCGTAGAATTACGCAATTTTGGTATTTTTAAAGTTAAATCCAGACGGGGAAGAACTGGCCGTAATCCTAGAACCGGTCAGGTAGTTCCAGTACCTCCAAAAAAAGTTGTAGTTTTTAAGCCAGGACTGGAAATGAAAAAACTGGTAAAATAATTATCAGTTCAGATTATAATTTGCTAATATTACATAAAACCTCAATTACAGAATTGGGGTTTTATGCTTAAATTTGTAGGTTCAGATGAAAATAAACGCCCTTAAGGGAGTTCAAGACATACTTCCCGAACAAATTTCTCAATGGAATTATCTGCATGATCTTGCCCAAGAAATTTTTTCCTGCTATGGATATAAGCAAATAATTATTCCGATTATTGAAGAAAGCGCGCTTTTTACCAGAAGTATCGGGCAGCAAACCGATATTGTGGAAAAAGAAATGTATTCTTTTGTTGATCGGGGAATGCGGAATATTTCCTTGCGCCCGGAAGCCACTGCCTCAGTTGTCAGAGCTTATCTCGAACATGCTCTGGATAAAGAAGGTTATTCAAAACTTTTCTACAGCGGCCCGATGTTCCGAGGAGAAAAGCCGCAAGCCGGAAGAAACCGCCAATTTTATCAAATCGGAATAGAAGCTTTGGGCTCTTATAATCCCTTGCTTGACGCTGAGGTTATAAAACTTGCCGTGGATTATTTAAAAGCAATTGGGCTTAAGGATTTTAAGCTGTTGATTAATTCTGTGGGTACAACTAAAGATAAGCATGATTTCGGCAGCGCGCTTAAAATTTTTCTCCAGGATAAACAGGACAGTTTATGCGACAGCTGCAAAGCGCGCTATGAGCGGAATGTTTTAAGAATTCTTGACTGTAAAAGCCGCAACTGCAAAAAAGTTCTCCAAGACGCTCCGATTATTTTAGATAATTTGTCCGAAGAATCTAAACATGATTTCGCCCGGTTAAAATCCGGATTAGACGAATTAAACGTTGAATATCAAGTTATGCCTTATCTTGTCCGCGGCCTGGATTATTATACAAAAACTGTTTTTGAAATTACTCACGATAAACTCGGCGCGCAGAATACGATTCTTGCTGGAGGAAGATATGATAATTTAATCAGTGATTTAGGGGGACAGCCAGCCGGCGCGGTCGGCTTTGCCTGCGGAGTAGAAAGACTAATGCTTGCCGCAAACGCTGATTTAGTAAAATTCCCCGAAACCAATAAACCCGCGGTATTTGTGATCGGCCTAGGCAGTAAAGCCCATAGCAAAGCTTTCGCGATTGCTGACCAATTAAGGCAGCAGAGGATTGTGACTTATATTGATTTTCAGGATCGGTCTTTAAAAGCCCAAATGCGCCAGGCAAATAAGCTTGATTGCGCATATGTTTTAATTCTCGGCGAAGATGAGTTAAAAAATAATAATATTCAGTTAAAAAATATGCGGCAAGGCACGCAGCAGCTGCTTTGCCTGGATTCTTTGGCAGAACATGTAAAAACCATTATTCTAAAACACTCAGCCACATAATTTTATTGTGTTTGTAAGCTTAGGATTAAATTATTCTCTTGACAAGCATATGTGATGTTTTATAATAGAGATATAGATGGAAAATAAAGTTTTTTTAAAAGTTTAAAAAGCTTTTAAACAATGGAGGTATAGTATGGATGCTAGGAATTTTCAGGATGAAAAAAGGCAGTATAAAAGAGTTGCTTTGCCTGGTGTAAGCTGTAGTTTTAAATTGCTTGACCCTCGGACATGGTCTACTTACCTGGATAAAACTCTCAATGATGTTCAGGATATAAGCATTGGCGGACTGCGGTTTAGCACAAAAAATGAACTTAGCCTCAAAGCACCGGTTGGTGTTGATATAAAGATTAATCCCAGTCAGGAAGCAATCCGCACTTTTGGTAGAGTCGCCTGGATTAAAAAAGAAAATCCGGCAGATGCTGACTATTCAGTAGGAATAAGCTTTTCCTGGTGGAAAAATGACGAAGAAAAAAAATTAGTATACGATGCTATCTCAAAACAAATCTCCTAATAAAATCAAGAGGCCTGACTTAAAATGAAAAATCCCTACCAAGAAGAATTATTTGCTAAGCTGGTTGATCATCCTTCATGGCGGCATGAGTCAAAGTCATTGAGTCTTATAATTGGCCCAGCAATTTGGTTAATTATCCCTTCAGGGATTGAAGAACCGATTAAATCGCAAAAAAACCAATTTGTAAATATTGAACAGGAAAATGAATTTCGGCCAATTATTTTGTCTTTACTCAGCGAAGCAAAAAAAACTAATCATATCCAAAAAGTTTCGATTAGCGATGGAAGTAATTTTTATTGCATTCCGATAAATCGCAAAGATGAGTCTTATGGATATGTATTGATTTGTAATTTAGCGACAACTATTCCGGAAAAAATCTTCAGATTAATTAATTCATACACGTGCACAACAATTGAAAATGTGCAAAAAGAATTAGAAGTAGCCAAATTGTATGAAACAATCCGCCCAAAAACAATCGCTCTGTCTACAGTGCATACGGTAGGCAGAATTATTAGCTCCACGCTGGAACTAGAAGAGCTTTTGCCCAGAATTGCTCGTCTTAGTTTGCAGGTTTTACGCGCGCAGCGCTGCTGCATCATGCTTGTTGATAAATATAAACGTAATCTTGTCTCACATGCTGTTGTTGATGTGCAAAATAAAAATGTTAAGCAAAAGACGCTTAAAATCGGCGAGGGCATTCCGGGAAAAGTTGTGAAAAATGGAAATGCTATTGTCGGTCCGAAAATTTTATGCGTTCCGCTTATTGCTGAAGAGCATATAATCGGAACAATAACCATGTCGCAACGTTTGAATAATAAGCCATTTGGAATTTTTGATAAAGAAATATTAACTACTCTTTCCGAGCAAGCGGTAATCGCGATTAAAAACGCGCAGTTATATGATGAACAGGAAAAATTAACGCTCAATAGCATTAAAGCTTTGGCTTCAATTTTAAGTTCAGGGGTCGCGGATAATTATGGCCGCTCTAATCTATTTATCAATGTGATTATGTCAATCGGCATGGAATTAAAATTAGGTTCTGATCAAATGCGAATGCTTTACTACGCGGCAATACTGCACAATGTGAGTCAAATGGGTCTGCCGAAAAAAATTCTGAGAAAGTCAACAAAGCTTACTGGTAAGGATTATGAAATTATTAAAGAGCAGCATATTAAAGGTACTCAGCTGATAACGCCCATAGGCGGCAGACTAAAAGCTGTTCTGCCGATTATAATTCATCATCATGAGCGTTATGATGGAAATGGCTATCCCAGCGGGCTAAGGGGAGAGGATATTCCTTTAGGCGCTCGGATTTTAGCAATTGCTGATTCATTTGAAGCCATGATCTCAAAACGCCCCTATCGGAGAAAATTGTCGATTTCTCAGGCAGTTTCAGAAATAGTTAATTCCAGCGGTGAGCAATTTGACCCAGTAATTGTCGACGCTTTTGTCCGGGTAATAAAGCGGTCAAAGAATAAAATTTTTAAAAATAAAGGAAAAGCCTGGATTTGGAAAAAAATGTAGGATTAGCGACTGAAAAAGCCTGCTGTTTTTCTGCTAATAATAGCTTATTATTCTGGATTGCGGCTTTAATTTTGATTTTATAAGTTATTTATTAATAAATAACTTATAAAATAAGTCGATTATTATTTAAAAACATGTTGTTATTTGCTGATTTTTTGATATAATAATTTTAATAAAATATTTTTAAAGAATTGCTGATACAGGAGGTATCTCAATGACTTATAAGAACAGGGAGGTTCAGCCCGAGCTTTTTTGCAAAACCAAAAAAGAGCAAAAACAGAATTTACTTAATAAGAATATTTTCTGTTCCCATTATAAATCAGCGATCTCAGTTTCTTTGGATACTTTGATCGTTATTATTATTGGGGTAATGATGGTTAATTTAACTGCTTTTGTTCTTGGCATTGAAAAAGGCAAGCTTATTGCCGCTAAAAACGAACAAACCAAAACAATAGTTTTGGAACCTGTAGGAAATGCGGCTGTACCTTCAAAACAGAAAAAAAAGCTAATTGTTCCGGCGGTAATTGAACCAGAAAAAAATATCGAAATAAATACTGAAATAAATACTATTGAAGAAAAACAGATAGTTAAAAATATTGAACATCCTGCTGATGGGTATATAATTCAGCTTGTGACTTATAGCAGTGATTCAAACGCGAATAGCGAAGTAGATCGTTTAAACGCTCAGGGTTTGCAAGGGCATGTTTTAAAATCCGGAGAATATTATATCGTGTATTCCGGAATGTATAATTCTAAAATAAAAGCAAATGAAAAAGTGACGAGTTTTAAACAACGCTATAAAGATTGCTTTGTGCGTTTGTTAAAAAAATCTTGATTTGAAAGGAGTATATACTAATGTCGATTCACCCAAGTTTAAAGGCAACCAAAGGAAATAAACAAAGAAGTGTTTTAAAGCGTTATGAACGCATTGAAAAGCTTAAGAGTGCCGGTAAATGGCAAGAAGAAAAATCTGCTTTTGGTTTGATCAAAGGTAAGGTTTTAAAAATTAAGATTAAGAAACCTGTAAAAACTGCTGAAGCAAAAACCGCGGAAGCAGGTAAGGAAGCGGCAAAACCAGCAGCAGCAAAACCTAGTAAAAAATAGATCATACCTTAAAAATGAAAAAAACAATATTTAACATACTGTTAATCGGATGTGTTTTTATTTTTTCAAGCTTGGCCAATGATTCTGCTTTTTCGCGAGAAGCGGAAAATCAGGTATTCACGGGAATTATTAATGATAACTCGGTTAATATCCGCAGCGGACCTGGGGTTAATTTTGAAATTTTAAGAAAAATGGATAAAGATGAACTTGTCCTTGTCCTGGGAAATGAACTTGACTGGTACAAGCTAAAACTTCCCCGAAACAGTAAAGCCTATATCCATAACCAATTCATCAAAATGGGCGACACTAATTATGGCTATATTAATACTGATAGGGTTAATGTCCGAGCAGGCAAAGGCACAAATTTTAATGTCATTGGCCAGCTGAACGCGAATGATTTAGTTGAAGTCATTGATCAGGATAATGAATGGGCCCAGATTTTTACAGATATTAATTGTTTTGCCTGGGCACACAAGGATTTTGTCAATAATCATGGCCCAGCTTCGATTTATATTTCAAAAGAAAATGTTAACCAGGAAGCCTGGAAACTGCTGCAGCAGGCAAAGCAGTTTGAACAAGCATCTGGGATTACGGATACAGATGAAAAACAAGCTGCCTGTATCCAAAAATATAACGCGATTATCCGCGATTATCCGCAAACGATCGCGGCAAACAGCGCGAAAAAATGTATAACCCGATTAAGCAAAATAATCCCGGTAATCAAAAAACCTGAACCAGTGTCCGATGAACTTGTAAAAAACCAAGCTCAAATCCAAACTGAGAAAAAAAGACTTTTGGTAAAACCCGCGACGAATCCGATTGCTCAGGGAAAAGTTGTTGAATCCGGCAGATTTTTTTACCGGCCGGGAACACATAAATTAATTGAGAATAATCAAACCGGCTATTTCCTTAAAAGCGACACTATTGATTTAAATAGCTATATATATCATAATGTTCAGATTTGGGGAAAAATAATCAGTTCTGATAAAACAAAGATTCCGACAATTGAAGTTGAATACGTGAATCAACTTAACTAAATAATGTCTGAAAGTGGATCAATTATAATCAGCTTTTTTCAAAATCTGCCGGCATTTTTAATTGCTTTAGTTGTTCATGAATATGCCCATGGGTTTGTAGCGCATAAACTGGGTGATAATACTGCTAAGCAGATGGGCCGATTAACTTTAAATCCCCTGGCTCATGTGGACATGTTTGGAACAATTTTTTTACCTCTGTTTTTAATTATTTCCGGATCTCCTTTTGTATTTGGCTGGGCAAAACCAGTTCCGGTTAATTTCTATAATTTAACTAATCCGAAAAAAGATATGATTTGGGTGGGATTAGCCGGACCCGCGGCAAATTTTTTAACTGCCTTAATTGTGTTTTTAATTTTAGTAACCGGTATAGCTAAAAACGTAATCCTCGCTGAATTTCTAGTTAAAGTTTTAATCATCAGTATATTTCTTGGCGGGTTTAATCTTATTCCGATTCCGCCTTTAGACGGTTCGCGGATTTTAATGGGATTGCTGCCGATGAAACTGGCCAGAGCCTATAGCCGGATTACCCCGGGAGCGGGCATGGTTTTACTAATTATACTGCTGTCATTATTGCGGAGATATTTTTAATGAAAATAGTTAAGCTTGAACTTGAAGATCGATCTTATCCCATAGTTATTACTAAAGATGATTTTAAAAACCTGGCTTTAAGATTAAAACAACTGGCTTTGGGTAATGAGGCGTTTATTATCAGCAATCCGATAATTTCAGGATTATATGCTAGCCAGCTTAAAGCTGCTCTTTTGGCTGTGGGCATAAGCTCTGTGGTATATAATATTAAAGATTCAGAGTCAAGCAAGTCAATTGGCCAATACATCAAAACTATCAGCAAAATATCTGCTATTGATACAAAAAAACGCTTATTCTGCATTGCTTTAGGCGGGGGAGTGGTAGGGGATTTGACGGGATTTGTGGCAGCAACCTATAAGCGGGGAATTGCTTATGTCCAGGTACCAACAACGCTTTTAGCGCAAGTCGATTCAGCGATTGGCGGTAAGACCGCGATTGATTTAGCCTCAGGCAAAAACCTGGTCGGAGCTTTTTTTCAGCCAAAGTTAGTTTATTCTAATGTTTCCTTATTAAGCAGTTTGCCGGCGCGTCAGATCAGCAGCGGTTTGGCTGAGGTTGTTAAATACGGGGTAATTGTTGATAAAAATTTATTTTCTTTTCTTGAGAAAAATTATCAGCAGATTCTTAAATTAGATAAAGATTGTCTGATCAGGATCATCAGCACTGCCAGCAAAATCAAAGCTCAAATTGTCGCGGCTGATGAAAAAGAAACTAAAGGTTTGCGGACAATTCTTAATTTCGGGCATACAATCGGTCATGCCATGGAAACCGCGACTGATTATTCTAATTTAAATCATGGCGAAGCAATCAGCATCGGTATGGTCGCGGCTTGTGAGATCGCGCGGGAAATCGGGATTTTAGAGCCAAAGGTTCAGCATCGCCTGGCTGATCTTTTGTTGAAATTTAATTTACCGATAAAAGCTAAGAAAATTAATTTAAACAAAGTCTATCAGGCGTTTTATCGCGATAAGAAATTTATCAACGGAAAAATTCGGATGGTGGTTCCCAGCCGGATCGGACATGTAATTGTAACAGAGGATATTCCCTTTAAAATTATTCAAAAAATCATTCAAAGGAGCGTAAGCTGATTATGGAAATTAAAATCCGCCAATTTAAAGAAGAAGACACTGCGCAAGTAATAAAACTGATTACTTCAATTCTTAAAACTGAATTTGATTTAGAAAAAGAAACTTATGCTGATTTTGATCTAAAAAACATCAAAGAAGTTTACGGCGGAAAAAGAGATTTATTTTTAGTTGCTGTGATCGGACATACGATTATCGGCACTATCGCGATTAAAGAAGATGATAATAATAGTGCTTTGTTAAGAAGGGTTTTTGTTGCTTCTGAGTTTCGCGGTGTTGGCTTAGGTAAAAAACTGGTTGTAAAAGCTATTGAATTTTGCGAAGAAAAAGATTATAGTGTTATAAATTTTTGTTCAACTGATAAGATGACAGCTGCTAATAATCTTTGCAAAAAAAGCGGTTTTACCAGACGCGCGTGCATGACACTGGGCCCGGTTAAATTATTACGTTTTGCCCGCAGATTGCGTCATGTGGGACGTAATTAGCAATTCAATGAAAAAAATCTCGGAAAAGCTGGTTTTTGAAGGCAATTGGCTGTTAGTAAAAGAAACCCTGCATATTAATAAACATGGTCAAGAAGTTATTTGGGAAACAGTCCAGCGCAAAAATGTGCGCAATATTGTGGTTATTATTGCCCAACTTATGCCGTCCAAGCGTTATGTCTTAATCAAGCAGTTTAGGCCGGCAGTTAATAAAACTGTTTTAGGTTTTCCAGCTGGACTTAATTTTGATAATAATATAGAAAATCAAGCGCTTAAAGAACTGCTCGAGGAAACTGGTTATTATGGACAAATCACGCAAACCAGTCCGGAATTAGCTCTTAGCCCTGCCTTAACCAATGAAACTGTAAAAATCTGCCACGCGATTATTAATGAAACTGATCCCCTGAACATTAATCCTAAACAAGATCTTGAGCCTGAAGAGCAAATTGAAGTTGTTCTGGTTGACAGCCAAAATGTCCGCCAATTCCTGCTGGATCAGCTTAGCCAGGGCGTTGAAGTCGGTGTCGGTCTGTGGTATTTGTTCGCGATAAATCCTATTGCTTGAACAGGTTCTAAAGACATTTTTATTGACGAACCACTCGTAAAGGAGTACGATTATATATTAAAATATCAATAGCGGATTATCTTAAAAATCGAGAAAATCGAAAATGAAGTTTAAACATAAAACAAAAAAAGGCAATCTAATTTAAAACAGATTGCTTTTTTTTGTTTCCAGACCGCATTGGAAATGGTTTACAAGAATATAACATTTTAAGCATTGCTTGTTTTGTTACAAAAGGGGGCGTGTTTTGGATTTAGCTAATAAATATGGCCGGATGTCGCTGTTTTCGATTTTTTCGATCATTGCTTTGATTTTGATCTGCATTACAACTTGGAAAATGCTGGATCTGGGGCTTGATACTTATAAGAAGATGGCTACGTCTAAACATCAGTCTAAATATAGTTCTAAAACTCCGCTTAAGGCAATGCCGGTCAAGGCGAACAGAAAATTAAATCAATTGCCAAAACCTCAGAAAATGTCACGGGAAAGCCATATCCAAGCCCAGACTAATCCAATTTTGCAAAAACTGGCTGTGGGTTATTATATACTTAAAGCCAAACTGGAAAATGCCAATAATCAGCAATTAATCGCGCAAAATGAAAAAATCGCGATCAATCTGCTGGTTAAATACGTTAAGGCTCAGGAACAGTATCGCCAGTACTATGGTTATTATGCCAAAAGCGCCGGTGATCTGGTAATTAAGGATAATGCTAAATACACTATGATCGATCCAGAGCTGCTGGTATTAAACAGCGCCAATTGCCCGGAACAAGCTGATAATGGCTATTTTTATCTACAAACAAGCAAAGCCGGCTCAGAGCCTGAACAATGCGATGGATACTGCTTAAACGCGATTCCCGTTGAATATGGCCAATCCGGGCTTAACTCTTTTTGCATTGACCAAAAGGGGATTATTCTTCAGGAAAACAATGGCGGAATGCTGTTTTCTCAGCCAAT
Source organism: Candidatus Omnitrophota bacterium (assembly GCA_043805415.1). Taxonomy (GTDB): domain Bacteria; phylum Omnitrophota; class Gorgyraeia; order B26-G9; family B26-G9; genus JAHITE01. The sequence continues at coordinate 71,240 of JAZDHZ010000043.1, forward strand.
GCCGGAGAATCAGTCTGCTCAATTTAATCCAGAGTAAAATCAGAAACAGGGCTGGCTCAGCAGCCGGGAATCTATAAGCAAAATCTAACTTTTCTGAACAAACCCTAAAAAGCCCAACATATTGTTGTTGAGAGAGCCCCGATTATCTACACAAGTTAACATAAGATATATTATAGGAAGTGAATGATTTCTAGGGTTTGCCTCCCAGATATGCCTGTTTTTAGGGTTTTAATATTTAGGTAAGTTATCCCAAAGTTATCCCCAGGCTTGTGCGGTGTCTAAATTTTTATACGTGTGGGTATTTTTAATTCTACATGCTGTCTGTATTTTTAAAGCCAGACAATATGTTTGCCTTAAGATTAAGCTAAACAGGTTTTAGCGTCTTATGCTTTTAATGGGTTTTTGATTGATTTTTAATGGGTTTAACTGGTTTAGGTTTTTAAAGCTAGATCATTGATTAGCGGAATTGGCTTTATCAGGCATTGGTTTTGGCTGGGTATTTAGGGTATTATCAAATGGATAATTAATTTATGCTTAGTTTTTGTTTAGGAGGAAAAATTAAACAGTACTTATTGTAATTACTATAATTGCTTATGCTGTTTAAAATCAATCAGGCAGCATTAATCGCGTCTTCAATTTCTTTAAATAATCTTGACGGCCGGGGAAATGGTTTTTCCAGGATTTTATAAATATTAAACTGCTTCATTTCCGCATCGCTTAAGGTAAACTGTGTACCTGTGCCGACAAGAAATTTTGGACTATTCGCGCCATACTGCTCAACAACTATTTTAATCAGATCAAAGCCGGAAAGCCCATCCATCCGGATATCAGTAATCACTAGATCATATTTCTCACTGTTTATCCGTTCTAAAGCCTTTTGCGCTGAATAAACAAAAAAAGCGCCATAACCTCTGCTTCGCAAAAGCCGCGCTAAAAGAAAAGCAAACATCTTTTCATCATCAACAATAAGAATTTTCTTATTCTTGAGCTCAACATCCTCCGCACTGCTTTTAGTGAGAAAACTTTCCATAGACACCTTTCTTTATAATACCCCTCCAATATTAGTATATCACAAGAAATAGTTTTTTTAAAGATGTCCGGTTTTAAAAACTGATAATCAGGGGTTTTAAGCCTCCCTGCTTTTCTACCTGGTCTAATACTATATTGCGCTTCTAATCGCAATGGCTAGTTCGGGCTTCTCAGACAAAGACTTTAATCGTAATCCAGGAATACTATTATTATTCAGCTCAATAAGAGCGCGCTGAGAAGTTATTTTTGCATCTATCTTGTTAGGACCTTCTTTATTTAGACTTCGAGACACATTAAGCAGATTAATAAAACTATTTTCTTTAGGAAACGGCAGGATAAGCTTGTTGTCTTTTAGGCTTAAGCCTAAAACCCCTTCCATGGCTTCCAGAAAAAGCCAGGCAGAAGAGCCAGTATACCATGTCCAGCCGGCTCTGCCGGTATGCTCTCTGCCGTAATATATGTCCGCCGCGACAACATAAGGCTCTGCCTGATAAGTTTCAATATTTTGTTGCTGTGAAGTAGGCATCAGCTTTTTGAATATATCATAAGCTTTTTTCTTTTCCCCGATCAAGCCGAAAGCCATTACCAGCCAGGAACTTCCGTGCGTATACTGCCCTCCGTTTTCGCGAATGCCGGAAGGATAGCGCATTATTTTTCCGGGATTCAACTCTTGGCCTGTTTCAAACGGAGGTGCTGCCAAGAGAACCTGATTTTCTTTCACAAGATGTTCTTCCACCGCGGCCAAGGCCTTTCGGCTGCGCTGTTCATTGCCAAATCCGGACATTACGCTCCAGGCCTGAGGAATAAGATCGATCTTCCATTCACTGCCTTCTACTGTGCCGATGGCTTTTCCTTGATCATTAAACGCCCTTTTATACCAATTGCCATCCCAGGCATTTTCTTCAATCGCCTGCTTAAGCTGTTCTGCTTTTTCAAGATAATACTCTTTTCTTTGGGGCCCTTCTTGCTGCTCAATAATCTCTGCCATATTAGTCATAACATCATAAAGGAAAAAAGCCAGCCAGACACTTTCGCCTTTGCCTTTCATCCCCAGATTGCTTAGCCCGTCATTCCAGTCCCCGCTTCCAATTAAAGGCAAACCCTGCGGGCCCATCTTAGTTAAGACTAAATCTATTGCTTTCATAACATGAGCATACACAGTATCAGTTTTATCCGAAATCTCAGGGATATAAACATCACCTTCCGCTCCTTCCGGCAGAGGTCTTCCTTTTAGATAAGGCACTTGGACATCAAGTATTGATTGATCACCTGTGGCACGTACATATTTATACAGCACATATCCCAGCCAGAGAAGATTATCCGACATCCGGCTTCTGACCCCCAGATTATCTTCCGGATGCCACCAATGCTGCACATCTCCTTCTTCAAACTGATGCGCGCTGTGTAATATTAACTGCTTTCTTGTTATCAAGGGATCGACATAAAGCCCGATCAAACTGCTTTGCAGCTGATCTCTAAATCCAAATGCTCCGCCTGACTGATAATACCCGGTTCTCGCGTACATATGCCCGGCGATTGTCTGATATTTCAGCCAGTAATTAACCATGCTGTTAAAATCCTTGTCATCAGTATGTACTTGCGTAGTTGACAATAAATTATGCCAGTAGTCTTTTGTTTCCTGCAAGGCTCTTTCGGCATTTTCTACAATCCGGTATTTGCGGACAATCCGCGGAGCATCTTCGGTGTTATCAGTTGCTCCGAGGATAAAAACAACAGTTTTTTCCTGCCCTGGCTCTAGCAGGATGTCTCCGGAGAATCCAGCCATACTTTCGATATTAATACCGGTTGCATTAGAAAGCACTCCTGATTGCATTGCCTGCGGGTTGCTAAGATCTTGGTTTAAGCCGATAAATTTTCTTCGATCGGTTTCAAATTCAGCTGAATCCATGCTGGTCGCGGAAAAAGCAACCACATTTTTCACCTTGCCCATTTTGTTCTGAAAGAATAATCCTTGGCATTGCGGATCATAACGCGCGCTTACCCGGTACCTGGTTTTAAAAGGCAGATCGCCTAAGACAAGCTCAAAGTAATTTCCCACACGCAGATTTCTGCTTTGCGAGGTTTTGTTTTTGACTTTTAACAGCCACACTTCCACTGGCTCAGTCTGGGGAACAAAAACAGTAAGTTCACTGTCTACAAGATCATGCTGCTTTGTAAATACGGCATAACCCATTCCGTATCTGACATTGTCAATATCCTGCTGTTTCATGGGATTAAAAGTAGGCGAGAATAATTCCCCGCTATCAATATCCTTAAGATAAAAAGCCTTCCTAGCCTCATCTGTGACCATATCCGGTAAATAAGGCGTTATCCTGTTCTGCTGAGCATTTTTATACCACGAATATCCAGCTCCGGAATTTGTAACCAGTGTTCCGTATTCCGGATTTGATAAAATATGCGACCATGGCCTCGGAGTATGCGCGGTATTAATTACAAATTCACTGCCGTCTTTCTGAAATTCACCATAAGGCGCCGCAGGCTTAGCTTTGCCTGCAGGTAAAACTTTAGCAGGCCTGAGTTCTGTTTTTTTCTGTATGCTAAAATCCGGGGTTTGAGAAGAAATATTATTGGCTGCTTTAATTAATTGCGCTAAAGCACGCTCAACAATAAGGCGCGCCCATGATTCCAATAGATCAATATCTTCCTGTTCAAGAGAAGCCGCATCCATAAGAAAAATACCGTTGCCGGAAAATTTATTAAGAATATCGTTTATCAGCTCTTTTTCCTGTACCGGCTCTGCCTGGTTTAAGATCACAAGTTCGGTTTTTAATAAATTTTTTCCCAGCAAAGTCTGGGTTTTAATCAGCGTCATCACATCTTCTATCTGGGCTTGCGACGATATTTTGGCCAGAATCATCGGAAAATCACCCGAAATACCGTGTTTCCATAAGCCAGGCTGATTAAGCTCATTTTTATCCCTGGACACTGCACTGCCTAACAATTCCGGATCAGTACAGATGACCCGGGAGGTGATAAAAGATATATACTCTCTTTCCTGAGCTCCGAATCCGGCGTCAAAAAGCCGTTTATCTGAAAGGGAATAATTTTTTAATAATGAATCCTGGATTTTACTTAAATTTGTATATTTCTTTATTGCCTTGGCGGCTGTGGATTTATCCTTAGCTGCTCCGATCAAAAAAACAATCTTTTTGCTTTCACCCGGAGCCAGATCAACGCTAACCCCCAGACTGCCGATCGCATCGGTTGTAATGCCCTGAGTATTGCTTAAACCAGAAGATAAAGCCTGCGGAGAACCCAGATCCTTGTTTCTGCCGATAAAGTTTCGCCGGCTTGTTTCATAGGCAAACGGAATTATGTTTACAGCATGAAATCCAATCAGCCCGGTTTCTCTGTGCCTGGCAAATATTGCTTTTAAATCCGGATCATACTCTGTGTTTACAAAAAGCTTGTTGTATGAATTATGATCCTGGTCTACCTGTATTTTATTCAAAACCCATTCCAGATAACTGACCAGGCTGATACTTCTATTTGCTTGGCTGCTTTCATTAGTAAGCTTTATTTCCCAGACTTCAAGATCAGCATCAAGCGGTACAAACACTCTTGATTCAGACTTAATCCCTCCCAGCCTGTTCATAATTTTGGTACTGTAAAAGTTATTTGTTACCTCATAATTTTCAAAGTTCGGCCGCGTTGGCTCATAGCCTAAAGACCACAAGTTTCCGCTATTATTATCCTTGAGATAAAAATACTTACCGCTGTGGTTAAGAAAGCCTTCACTCCAGCGTGTTAAAAAAACATTCTGATCATTGGTTAGTTCTCCGCCTATCTTACTTGCCCCTTCACCACGATTGTTCACAAAAACAGAATAATTACCATTACTTAAAAGATTAGCTGCCGGAACAAAAGAATTCAGGTCATCCACGCCCAAAACCTGTTCTTTTTCCAGCATTTCGCTATTAATTATTTCCTTTGCCGGAGCATCTTCAACCAAAAGAGACTCAACATTCTTGATCAAAGGATGCTCATGGAAACGCTGTCTTATTGAAGAGTCCTTCAGGTAATTGGTAAGCGCTATAAGGCTCATGCCCTGATGATGCACCATGTATGTTTTTACTATTTCTTTTGTATCACCATCAATTGATTCGTAAAATCCATATTTGCCTCTTGCCCCTAGAGATTCGAGCATATACAGATTTTTAAGCACACTGGCGGCAGCATAATCTATGCCGATTATTGACCCATAAGAGGAGATAATATTTTGCGCTTTTTCGTCAGTAACATAATACCTTAATCCCAGTCCGGGGGTACCAAAAGCCTGGTAATGATAGCCGCCGTCATCAGTTCTCTTGCTATAGGCTGATTCAGATATGCCCCATACCGGGAGTCCCTGCTTTTTCGCGTAGCTGATCTGCTGCTTTACCGCGCGCATATTATTCATCCCCAGCCAGTAAGGAGATAGCTCTTTTTCTTTCATAAACAGCTGCGGCATTAAAAACTCAAAAGACGTTCCTCCCCAGCTAAGCAATATATGTCCTGAATCGCTCTTTTGCACCGGGCGTCTTAAGTTAAACCAGTGGATCGCCGGAGCATCGCCTTTGGCAATGGCAATAAAGCTTGCAATCCGCGCTTCACTTACCAGCATATCATAATAAGAAACTTTAAATTTTTTAGCGAGTTCTTCTTCTAATATAGTTACATGCGGTCCGCTTTCATCGTATTTATTACTCATGGAACTTTCTTCCTGATCATAACCGGTATAGAACAAGCCTTTTCCCGGGTCAAACAAGGGCGCGAAATTCATATTGTTAAACATCTCCATCGCCAGATCGCTTATGTCTTTTTCCTTTGGAAATGCTTTGGCAATCACAAGTAAACTAGCGGCAAAATTTCCGCTGTCAACAACAGAGACATAACGCGGGCGCGGAGTCAGGGTCTTAGTATCATAATAGTTAAACAAATGCCCATTCCATTTTTCCAATTTTTTTAATGTTGTAAATGTGTTTCTGATCCGCTGTACTGCCTCGTCTTTATCAATGAAATTCAGATCCCATGCCGAGACCACTGATACCATATACAGACCAATATTTGTCGGAGAAGTATAATGGCCTATGCGTACTTTATCGCCAGCCTCTTCCATTGTGTTATCAGGAGGCAGCCAGTTTTCTTCTTTTGTAACATAAGCATCAAACCACTGCCATGTTCCTTTGGCAATCTGGCGAAGGTAATCTTTTTCCTGGGAATTAGGCAGATAATTGCCGGCATTTACCTTATTCCGCAGTTTTTTATTTGCCCAATCAGGATTAAACAGCCAAGCTAATTTCCAGAACTTTCCGTGCATATATATCCATGACGGTATCTCAGCCTGGCTCATTCTATAAATTATAAACGGCGCGAGTATCCAGCTAATGAAAAACGGCATTGCCACAAAAATTACCCCAGGATTATAGATTGCCAATGCTATGGAAACCCCGAGCATAAGCAGCAAACTCATTCTTGCCCAACGCATGATGCCTCGCATAGACTTAACGTCCTTAAACTGGCTTAAATCAGCTGCCAGCACACAGTCAAGCGTCGGCCTTACGATTAATTTATTTTTGAAAACAGTTTTTAAAACACATATGTTTTCATACGCGGAATAAGCTAACAAGCTTATATCCAACAGGGCGAGGCCGACTATCTTATCAAGCGAAGACAGCCATACCCTGGGATTTAAAGTTAAGGGTATTCTGTTGGCAATACTAAGAACTCCAATCCCCGCGGTCCAGGCAACCAAAGGTATCTGCGGCACAAACCAGCCGATTACTAATAAGCCTAAAAGCATTGAATCATTAAGCGTTCTTCTTATTTTGTCAAATATCTTCCAGCGGTTATACCTCTGGATAACATTTTGCGTGGAAAATAATTTTTCTCCTTTAGCGTCTGCGACTTTCCCGAACATCCAGTTTATGTCCTGCCAATCGCCGCGTGCCCAGAGTTCTTTTCTCTTATAGTCATTCAATATATCTTCAACCGTACCCTCCAGCAAAACCATATCCGTTGCCAGTCCGGCCCGCACATAGAATCCCTCAATCTGGTCGTGGCTTAATAATCTATCCAAGGGGAATCTATCATGAAGTACTTTATTCATAACATCTACATCATATATACCTTTGCCAGTAAATGTGCCTTCTCCAAATATATATTGATGCAAATCAGGAAAAGCATATTTATAAACTTCCATATCGCGATGATCTCTTTCCCATAATTGCAATTGGCGGTATAGTGTCTTTACGGATTTCTGCTCATTAAAAGAAGGTATCAGCCCTACACAGGGATAAATCATCCCGAATCCTTTAGTTACTATATTGGTTTCAGGATCAATTACAGCTCTGTTTAAAGGATGTGCCATAGCTTCGATAAACTTACGCGCCATTCCCTCTGGGAGTTCGGTATCCTCATCAAGAGTCAGCACATATTTCACCCCGATAAGTGAAGATTTTTTTCCCACGATTTTATTAAAAGTGGTCTCAGTATTCTGATCTCTTAGCCACAGATTAAGTTCTTCCAGCTTTCCTCTTTTGCGCTCCCATCCTATATACTGTTTTAGTCTTTCATTCCATACCGAGCCTCTGTGAATAAGGAAAAACGGCTGCAAGCCAATTGCTTTTTCATAGCGTTTGTTTAACTCCTTAACCCTGATTGAGGCATATTTAATTAATTCTTTTTCCTTTTCTGAAACCCCAGGCTTAGTTGCTGTTTGCGGATCACCCAGAACCGCGACAAAGATGTTTTTATCCTTATTGTTCAGATAAGTTCTTTCCATACGCGTAATAATCTCATCTATTTGTTTCTCACTGCTATATATTGCATGAAATCCGATTAATGTCCTGCAATCATCCGGAATCCCTTTCCAAAAATTCATTCTGGGCAATGGATCGACTTTTATAAATTTGGCGGCAATTTTATTGATAAGAATAATAGTGACATCATTAAACACTGAAAAGGACATTCCTCCCAAGAGAGAAACAAGTATTGGATGAACTCCCAAACTAAACAAGTAAGCGCTTAAGACAAGAACACTGCCTGTAGTCAATGTGAAGATTGCCCTGAGATAAATCATAGCCCTGTGTTTATATACGGTCCTTTTGATCTTATCCCATACGGACGGTTTAATCTCCAGCTTTTTCTCCAAAGCCTCTTTTCCCTCATCAATCAGATAATACCCCACATGTGCCAGGCGTTTATCAGCATGTTCAGTATCAAAAGAATCCTCCAGAGCTTGTTTGGCTTCTTCTGCCATATTCAGCGCGATTTTGGCAACCTGCGTTTCACTTAACCCGGATTTTTTAGCAAATTCATAAATCGATTCTCTGTACTTAATTTTCGTAGCAGTATCCATATCCAGATAAAATTCTTCCTGCTGCAGAACTTTGTCAATCACGCTTATCGCCGCGATCAAAGCGCTGAAATCGGTCTTATTAACAAATTTCAAATTATCCAGAGTATGAATAAACAGCTCATCCGCGGCTTCAACTTTCATCTGCTTGAGGCTGACAAGATCAGTTCTTTGTAAGAAATTTTCTAATATTACCAGATTTATCATGCTCGGAATACTATCGAGTTCAGCGATATTAAGTTCTTCTGTTTGCGGCTTTAGACAAAGGAAATCAAAAAGATCTTTGAGCTTAAACGGTGCATAACCCAGATCATTGACAAAATCCCTTACCAGAGAATAAACTCTCTGCCCCTGGTAAGGCAGCTTTCTTTTTGCGATCATTTGGCATTGGAAACTGGATTTTAACAGCTGGTCTTTTATAAACTCATAATTAGTCAAAAACCAGATTATGCTTCTCCTGGTTTTATCTATATCAGCAGAAGGAGCTTGGAGTTTTCTGAAAATGGCTTCTGTTGCTTTTGACGATTGTTTCAATAAATTACGTTTTGCAGAAATGAATTCTGCCTGAGATTTTTTATCCTTAGCAATCTTTTCCTCCGCCAGAGCAGCCTGATCGATAAAAAATACGCTCTTTAATAGGGCATCGTCTAAGGTTAGTTGAGGAGAGAGTGTACTTTTTTCCTCTGGGTTAGGGTAGGCGCTGATTCCTTGCGCTCCGACACACTGTAAGTTTAGGCTTAATAAGCCTTGAACAAGGATATAGGCAAGAACTCTAAATACTGTTGTTCTCTTCAACAGAAATGATCTCATTTTATTCAAATCTCCGAACTTAAATTCTAAACTGATTTTATATCGACAAAAGTGACTTTTAAGCATACCATAGTTATCCAACTCTTGCAAATTTATCTGAAATTAGGGGCAAATGATGAATATGGGGTAAATTAAGATTGAAATAAATAATAAAAGGTATCTCGAGTTCAGGCTTTGAATTAGCGAATGATCGGGATTCAGAGGAAGACGCGTTCCCCTGTTTATTGTTTAGTCCAAATCCGGGTATTAAGATTTAAATCCTCGACAATGCTGACTGCCATCTTCAGATCTTCAAAATATTCCCGGATGGGAGTAAAATCAAGCAAGGTTCTAAATACTCTGGGTTCAAACAAATCTTTAGTATAAGATACAGCAATATTAATCTTTGAGCCGACAAAAGACAGGTGAATGGTTTTATTGCTGCTTTTTTTAAAGTCAACTATTCGTTTCATTAGACTGGTAGACAAGATATATCTTGCCTCAATCTGATCATCACCATAAACCGCGAACATTTTTTCAAACTCCGGATCTTCCAGCTTGACCAGCTGGCCTCTGGATTTATTAATTGATTGAAGCATTGAACCAAACTGTCCGAGCAATCTTTCCGCTGTATCCGGCAAAACAACAGTTTTCCCCTGAAAAGTTTTATTAAAATCCGCGATAACAAATAAGCCTTTAAAAATAGTATGCTCTTGCCTGCGGCCTTTACTGTCGCGGGTAATATATTTGGCATGGATTTCCGAAAATTCAAGCGCGGTTTGCCCGATCTTTCCCTTAACATAATCATCGCCGCTGAAAATCTCCGGCCGCTGGGTGAAAATTTTACTTTCGACAAAGGCGGATTGATTAATATGATTTGTTCTGGAATAAGAAAGATGCTCGTCAATGAACTTAACAATCTTTTCAATAATCCCGGCTTTAAAATTCTTAACATAATCTTGTGTAGCAAATTTGTATATGGCCGCTAAGATTAAAAAAGCCGCGATTCCGACAAAGAATAATCCGTTTTCGCTTCTGGCAACCGTAATCCCGAGAATAACCGCAATGGGAATAATAATCCCGCCGGCTATTAAAATCTTATTTTTCGCAATAATCCGATACTGTTCCAGCTCTGTCAGTTCAGGATATAACTCTGTGTCGTAAAAATTTTTAAGATTATCAAGAGTTTTCATTAAAGTTTCCTATTAACCATAATTGGATATTCCGGTATTTTTACTGATCAAACAGATTTTTCACATTAACATTCTGGCGTTCATTTTCCGTGATTTCAAATACTTGCTTGCGCTTATAGTTCATCATTGAAGCCAGGAAGCTTGTCGGCAGCATTTCCACGGCATTATTATAATCAGTTACTGTAGCATTATAAGCGCGTCTGGCAGCGGAAATCTGTTCTTCGACTTCATTCAGCGTTCTCTGTAGCTGGATAAAATTCTGACTCGCCTTTAGGTCTGGATAGTTTTCCACGGCCACCATAATCCCGCCCAGCATTTTACTTACTTTATTATCCAGATCAACTTTTTCATCATCGCTTAAGTTCCCGGATACTGCTTTAGCGCGCATTTCCGTAATCTCGGTTAATGTGCCTCTTTCATGCTTCATATAAGTCTGGACTGTGGCAATAAGATTCGGAATAAGATCATAGCGTTTTTTAAGCAAGGCATCAATACTGGCGAAAACATTTTCTACTTGATTTTTTTTGCCAATCAGACTGTTATAGAGAATTACTGTAAAACCCGCAATAACCGCGACAATAATTAAAACTATATTCATTTTAATTCCTCCTTTTACTTTACTTAACTTTGTTTTTTTTAATTAAACTTAAGTCTAAAGATTGAACATGAAATTATAATAATCCATAAGATTTTTAACTGAATGCGCAACCACAACCCCTAATAAATAAAACAAAACACCCACAATCAGAGTAATTATAATCTTTTTTTCTTTATTTAAATCAGGATTCATCCAGACTAAAGGCAAAGCAAAAGGCCCAATCGCAATAAACATAAAAATCATGCCAAAAGGCTGAAAATACCACTTTTTCAACTTTTTGAAAAATTCCCCGCAGTGTTTACACTTGATTGCATCGTCTTGAATCTCTTCAGCACAAAAAGAACATTTTTTCATTGACTGCTCCTTTACAATAGACTTTTTATTTAGGTTTCCGGATTTTTTCTAAATTGGTTCCAAAGCCGATTAAATCTAGGCTCATAGATTAATTCATACAAATCAACCTTTTCCGGAGAAATCTGTTCAATCAATTGCCGGAGTTTTTGCTTTTCAATATCAATATCTAGTTTCGAGCAATTATCATTAAATATTAGACTAACGATCCGGTCCGCGGTTTTGCGGATTTTGTCAATATTTTCTTCCTCTATTTTTAAAACATATTCTTTACAAATCAGCTCTAATTGAGTAAAAACCGGTTCTGGTTCAAGCAAAAGCTTTTGCCCGCAGGAACAATAACAATCTACTCCCGGACTAAACTTTGCTTGTTCATAGCACTTTGAGCATTTTGGACATCTGACTATCATATCGATTTATATTTAAAAATGGTTTAAAATTTGTCATCTCTTAATCCTAAACCAGGATTAATTAAAATTAACCTGTGTATCCATTATTAAATTTTATTACTATCCGTATTTTTATTTTACTCATTTGCTTCAAGAATTTTTTCAACTGTGGCTTTATAACTCTTCAGCAATTCTTCCTCTGTAGAAAAATATATTTTCTTTTTATCCGGGAAAGTCATCCACCAATATTTCGCTCCATAAGGAGCATTTGAATCTAACCTAGGATCAACTTCGCCATACCAGCTGTAGGTATCAATTAAATCATCAATTTTGTTTTTAAATTTATACTCAGGAATAAGGATATTATCTAATTTCCAGTCAACTCGATATCCAGTGATCCGAATAAATTCGTCTTCCAAGAGATCTATTTCCGACTCTGTTTTAAGACCAGCAACCTTTCCTTTATCATCCAAGGTTTTTGCCATATCCCAGAGCCTGACTGGCACAACTTTAACTGTTTCATTATTATCGTCAGTTAACTTTATGATAAATCCATGCCATATCCGCTGGTAATAGATATCTGTTTCTTTTTTATCCAGCATTTTTTTTAATGATGAATAAGGATATGCCTCTACGCTGTAAACCAGTCTATTATTTTCCCAAGATGACTGAAATGAAACTTTAAGATTTTTTCCGCTAAGCTGTTCGTCACCCCATTGCTTTAGCTTTCGCGGCGTATTTGCTTGCGGAATAATTTTATCA
>JAZDHZ010000044.1:0-15561 GCA_043805415.1 Candidatus Omnitrophota bacterium
ACTCTAGTTAATTCCTTTTGGCTCATCCTGATAATGTCCTCTCCCATATATTTACCTCCTTACCAGAAGGTATCACATGTTCTTAAAAACCGGACATTCTTACTTTGGTTATATAGGACATTATCACTTTGGTATTACAGGATACTGATAGTAAACTATTTTACTCTTTCTTTAGTTTTTTGAAGCGCCGCTTTTTGCCTGTCATATTTATTTTTAATCTGATCCAGCTTTTCCAGATTTCTTAATATAGTTTTTTTTCTAAAATCATCGCTATAATCTAAAACCTTATAAAAATACATTCCGGCATCATAAAAATTTTGCTGAATTGAAGCAAAATCATCTTGCTCGTATAAATTCACTACATCAAAATTATATAAGCCAAGCTTATACAAAACATCTTTATCCTCAGGAAAATCCCGGCTAAAGGCCTCTAATTGCTCAATCGACTTCTTATAAGTAAGAAACCCATCTCCGGCAATAGCATTAAAAATCTCATACCTCGCTGTTTGCGCGTCAATATTACGCGCGGTCATCTCGCGAAAAACATCATCGCGATGAGAAGCCCTTAAATACTGTTTATAGTAATCAAGCATTTTAGCTATATCATCTTGTTCATAAGACAAAGCCGCTAGTTCAACTAAAGCTCTTTTTATGGTTCGCGAATCATCGCCTTTTAAATATTTAAATCTTCTTTTCTGCTTCGGATAATCCGCTAGGACAATCTGGTAATACTCATCGGCTTTTTCATAATCATTACTAATATAGTATAAAAAAGCCACGCCCCTTGCTATCTCAATTTTTGAGGGAGACATGTAAAGCAAAGCCTGTCCTGACTTCAGCGTCCTCTCGACTTCTTCTCCAGTTCTAATATTTAGAAATTGTTTGGTAAAAACATTTTTTTCGTTATTAAAATCACCGGTCAAATACTCATTCTCTTCTCTTGTCCCGCTTTTTTTAAATGAAGATCCAGTATCAAACATTAAATTAATAAATCCTCGCATCCTATCATTAAATGCTTTATCAATCTCCTGCCATCGGGGAATAATAACCGTAAATAAAACTACTAGCGCGATTACCCCGGCAATAATTTTAGCAATAAAAATACCTGTATCTTTATCAATCATTTTCAGCCCCTAAATCAGCGATTAGCGTATAGCGGTTAGCGTTTAGTCAATGGTCGATAGTCAATTAATTTTAGAAATCGTAGGGGCGCTGCTTGCCTGCGCCCGTTTATTAATGATTTCATTGTGTCTTTGTGTTATTCTAGCATTTTATTCAAATAAAAGCAAAAAAAAAGGGTACGGCCGATAAAGCCGTACCTTTTTTTCATTTAAACTAATCTTAATATTTAAGCAAAGAACTCACTGGATAGGCTTTAAGCTTTTTTCTGCCTTTAAGAAATTCCAGCTCAATCAAAAAACCAATACCAGTGATTTTTGCTTTACATTTTTTCACTAGTTTACAAACAGCGCTGATCGTGCCGCCGGTTGCCAAAACATCGTCAACAATAAGCACACTGCCGTTTTTTTTAATTGAATCCTGATGAATCGCCAAAGTATCCTGTCCATATTCCAAATCATAAGTAATCTCATAAGTCTTAAACGGCAGCTTGCCTTTTTTCCGCACCAAAACTAAGCCGGCATTAAGCTTATAAGCCAATACAGAGCCGAAAATAAAACCGCGGGCTTCAACGCAAACAACCGCTTCAATCTTTTTTCCTTTATACTGTTTATACATTATATCAACAGCGTGCTTAAAGGATTTAGGATCTTTTAATAAAGTGGTAATATCCTTGAAGATAATCCCTTTTTTAGGAAAATCCGGCACATCTCTGATTGATGCTGCCAGCAAATCTAAAGTTTTCATTTATCCGCTTCCTCCATGAAAACCTTGAGTTTTTTTAAAGCATTATTCTCTATTTGCCTGACTCGTTCTCTGCTGATTTTAAAACTTTTAGCGGTTTCTTCTAAAGTGCGAAAGGTTCCGTCATTTAGTCCGTACCGCAGGATTAATATCTGCTTTTCCCGGTCAGACATCCGTTCCAAAAGCTCCGCGATTTTTTCTTGTCTGAGAATCCGGCTTAATTCTTCAAACGGGGAAACCACGGATTCGTCTTCAATCAAATCCATAAATTCCCCTGAAGAATCTTCACCAATTGGTTTGTGCAAGGAGGTTGTCCGAGTGACAATCTCACTTAAACCATGCGCTTTTTTTATTGATATCCGCATTTTCTTGGCAATCTCCTGGATCGTCGGAGTTCTTACCAGTTTCTGAGTCAATTGCTCAGTAATCCTTTTCCACTTTGTAATTGTCTCAGTCAAGTATACAGGAACACGTATAGTTTTACTTTGATTTGCTATTGCTCTTGTTATAAACTGACGGATCCACCAAGCCGCGTAAGTACTGAATCTGTAGCCTTTGCTCGGTTCAAATTTTTCCACCGCGCGCATTAAGCCCAAATTTCCTTCTTCAATCAAATCAGTGATCGGCACACCCAAAAAACTATATTTTTTGGCTATATTAACTACCAATCGCAAATTTGAATTAATCATCAACTTACGTGCCTGAACATCACCACGCTTAGCTTTTTTCGAAACCTTAATTTCATCTTCAGGCGTTAACAGTGGTATGTTCTTTATATCTTTCAGATATAATCTAATCGGATCCATCACCATATATTATTTCTTTCCTTTTTCTTGCTCTAAAACAGCTTGCGCAGCTGCTAAACGAGCAATCGGCACTCTGTAAGGAGAACAGCTAACATAGTTAAGACCTACTCTATGACAGAATTTTACTGATTCAGACTCTCCACCATGTTCTCCACAGATTCCGCATTTTAAATTCGGCTTAATTTTTCTGCCCAAATTAACTGCTGTCTGAACAAGCTTCCCAACCCCATTCTGATCAATTGTCATAAACGGATCATCAGACAATATTTTCTTTTCAATATAATCCGGCAAGAAAACTCCGGCATCATCACGGCTGTAGCCAAATGTCATCTGAGTTAAATCATTAGTTCCAAAAGAGAAAAACTCGGCTTTTTCCGCGATTTCATCAGCAGTAAGCGCGGCGCGGGGAATTTCAATCATTGTTCCTACCATGTATTTAACTTTTGACTTTGCTTTGCTAATAATCGCGTCGGCAGTTTCTCTGACAATCGGTTCTAAGAAATCAAACTCCGCTTTCGTTCCTATTAAAGGAATCATGATTTCCGGAAGGACTTTAATTCCTTTTTTTGCCATATTAACTGCTGCTTCAATAATCGCGGTTGTCTGCATTACACATAATTCAGGATAAGTAATTGACAAACGGCATCCACGATGTCCCAGCATTGGGTTTAATTCATGCAGCTTAGTTACATATTCAAGCACCTTTGCTGTCGAGATATTTAAACGTTTGCCCATTTCTTTTTGACCAACAGCATCATTCGGTAAGAACTCATGCAAAGGCGGATCAAGTAAACGAATAGTTACCGGAAATCCGTTCATTTCTTTAAAAATTCCTTCAAAATCTTTCCGCTGGTAAGGCAGGAGTTTTTTCAATGCTTTTTGACGGCCTTCAATATCCTGCCCAAGAATAAACTCGCGAATTGCCCAAATTCTCTCGCCTTCAAAAAACATATGCTCTGTTCTGGTTAAGCCAATACCTTCAGCTCCCAATCTGCGAGCAGCCATTGAATCTTTCGGAGTATCCGCGTTTGTTCTAACGCTGAGCTTACGATACTTATCAGCCCATGTCATTACCTGGATAAACATCTTATAAATCGGATCTTTTTTTGCCGCGGCATTATTTTCCACAACTCCAGCGATTACCGGACTGGATGAAGTCTTAATATGGCCTAACATAACTTCTCCGGTTGTTCCATCCAGAGAAATCCAATCGCCTTCTTTAATAACTGTTTTACCAACAGTTATTTGCTTTTTAGCATAGTTAATGTTTAAAGCGCTGCAACCGGCGATACAGCATTTACCCCAGCCACGCGCCACAACAGCAGCATGAGAAGTCACACCACCAGTTGAAGTAAGGATTCCCTCAGCGGCATCCATACCGGCAATATCTTCAGGAGAAGTCTCATGACGTACTAAAATTACTTTCTTGCCTTTTTGCTTCCACGCCACAGCTGCCTCAGCAGTGAAAACTACCTGACCGGATGCGGCACCCGGACCAGCGGGTAAACCTTTAGCAATTGTTTTAGCATCCGCGCTTGCTTTAAGATCAAAAATCGGAAATAAAAGCTGATTTAACTGACTGCCTTCGATACGCATTAATGCTTCTTCAGGAGTAATCATCTTTTCATTAACCATGTCCACGGCTATTTTAACCGCGGCAAGACCTGTGCGTTTTCCGGTGCGAGTCTGAAGCATGAACAATTTTCCTTCTTGAATCGTAAACTCAACATCCTGCATATCCTTATAATGAGTTTCCAATTTATTACGGATATCATTGAGTTCTTTATAAATTGCCGGCCATTCTTTTTTAAGATCGCTCAGCGGCTCAGGAGTTCTAATCCCGGCAACAACGTCTTCACCTTGCGCGTTGATTAAGAATTCACCATAAAATTCAGTACCGCCATTAGAAGGATTACGGGTAAACGCGACCCCTGTGCCGGAAGTATCACCCATATTACCAAATACCATTGCCTGTACGTTTACCGCTGTACCAAGCAATCCGGTAATCTTATTAAGTCTTCTATACATTACAGCTCTTGGAATATTCCATGAACCAAACACGGCATTTACCGAAGCCATTAATTGTTCTTTTGCGCTGCTGGGAAAAGGTTTTTTAACATGTTTTTCATAAACCTTTTTATATTCGCCGCAAAGCTCTTTAAGCTGTTCCGCGTTAAGATCAGTATCTGATTTAGCTTTGTACTTTTTCTTTATTGCCGCGATTTTTTCTTCAAAATGCTCATGATGCACTCCCATAACCACATCACCGAACATATCAATAAAACGACGATAAGCGTCCCAGGCAAGTCTGGGATTATTTGTCTTCTTGGCCATACCCTCAACCGCTGCATCATTAAGCCCAAGATTAAGTACTGTATCCATCATTCCCGGCATAGACGCGGCCGCGCCGCTTCTTACAGATACTAACAGCGGATTATTCGCATCGCCTAATTTAGCACCCATTGTTTTTTCCAGCTTTGCGATATTTTCATCAATCTGCTTTTGAAGTTCAGCCGGATATTTATTGCCATTTTTATAATAATAATCACAAACTTCTGTTGAAATAGTAAATCCCGGAGGAACTGGAACTCCAATCTTAGCCATTTCCGCAAGATTAGAACCTTTGCCGCCAAGAATAGCCTTCATGCTTTTATCGCCTTCGGATTGTCCTTTACCAAAAAAATACACATACTTTTTTGCCATTTCTAAAACTACCCCTTTCCATCATTTAACAATTAACAACATTAATAACCCTAACCTAATTTTTCCTGCAAATATTTGCCCAACTGATCCAAGCTTATTCTTTCCTGCAGCATAGTATCGCGATCTCGGATCGTAACCATATTATCTTCTGTAGACTGAACATCCACGGTTAGACAATACATGGTTCCAATTTCATCTTGTCGACGATATAGCTTGCCTATTGAAGCAGTATCGTCGTATTTTACCACATAATTTTTTTTTAAGCCACTAATAATTTTTTTTGCCATTTCCACAATTTCCGGATTCTTTTTTAGCAGCGGTAATACCGCGATTTGAAACGGACAAAGTTCTTTATGCAAGCTTAAAACAACTCTTTTTGCGCCTTTCACCTCCTCTTCACGATAAGCGTCAACCAAAAACGCGAGCATTGCCCGGTCAACACCGCCAGAAGGTTCAATAACATGCGGCAGATATTTCAGATTAGCTGCTTGATCAAAGTATTGCAGATCTTTACCGCTTTGTTTCGCGTGTTGGCTTAAATCAAAATTTCCCCGATTAGCGATTCCCTCAAGTTCTGACCAGCCAAAAGGAAATTCATACTCAATATCCGTACAACCGCTGGCATAATGCGCGAGTTCATCCGCGGCATGCGCCCGCAGCTGTAATTTTTCTTTTTTTATTCCCAGCTTCTGATACCAAGCAAATCTTTCTGCTACCCATTGCTTATACGCGTTATCCGCCTCAGCCGGGTTTACAAAATACTCAATTTCCATCTGCTCAAATTCCCGGGTGCGAAAAGTAAAATTACCCGGAGTAATTTCATTGCGGAAACTTTTACCGATCTGAGCAATGCCAAACGGCAGTTTGCGGTGGCGGGAATTAACCACATTTTGAAAATTTACAAAAATTCCCTGAGCTGTTTCCGGCCTTAAATAAGTAATCGCGCTGTCATCTTCAATTGGCCCAAGATATGTTTTTAACATCAGATTAAATAATCGCGGCGGGTTTTTAATCAGATCGATTTCCGCCTGACAATCCGGACACTTGCGCGAATCTCCTGAGCCAGGTAAATGATCAACCCGAAAGCGTTTTTTGCAGGCTTTGCAATCAACTAAAGCATCAGTAAACCCATCAGTATGGCCAGAAGCTTTCCAGGTTTGCGGATGCATCAGAATCGCCGCGTCTAAACCTTCCATATCGTCTCTTTGGTGAACAACCGACTTCCACCAAGCCTGTTTTAGATTACGTTTAAGTTCTACGCCTAAAGGTCCATAATCCCAGGTGCTGCCTAGTCCGCCATAAATCTCTGAGCTGGGAAAAATAAAACCGCGGCGTTTACATAATGAAACAATTGTATCCATACTTGCATTAGACATTAGCTAACCTCAACTTCTTTAAAAATTCAAGACTCTTAAACTGTATTCCCAAATGAAAATCAATAAATCTTCTCAGAATCTGTTCTAATTCCTGACTAATACTAGTGATGATTTTAAAAGACTCCAAATCTTCAAGTTGTGTTTTTTCAATATGATTGATTGTTGCTACAGTTCCTTGCATTAGATTTTGCGCGTTCACATCATTATCATCGCAGTTTTTACACAATAGCCCGCCGAGAACATAACTGAATTTACTCATTATAAGTATTCGGCTACCGCAATGCACGCAGCAATCAAGTCGCGGTTTAAATCCGGAAAGATTTAAAAACTTTATCTCAAAGATTTGTACAATGTTGTTTATTTTATCGCTTTTATCAATAAATTTCAAGAATTTCATTACTAAATCAAAAATTTCTCTATTTTTTTCACCAAAAGGAATCGAGGCGCTAACAATTTCGACTATATAACTGGCAAACCCAAACTTCTCAATATCTTTATCAATATTCGGAAAATGCTCGATTAAGTCAGCCTGGCTGACAATATGTAAATCGCTTTTGAGATTTTCATAAAACACTATCTTATTATAGGAAATCGGACTAAAACTTGAACCGAATTTATCAATTTTCCTTCTCGCCCCTTTAGCCTGAGCATGAATTTTTCCAAAATCCGGGGTAAACAAACTAACTAAATAACTTGTCTCCCGGTAATCCCGGCGATTAAGCACTATGGCATCAGTTTTATGTATCGGCATATTTATATTATAATCTTAAAAGGAAAAATATTAAACTGGTTAAACCCAGGCCAACCAAAGCTCCGGCGACTACTTCTTTTAAACTATGAAACCCCGGCCTGATCCGGCTCTGCGCGACCAGCAGAGCTAATATAAATATTAAAACAATCAGCAGTTTGCTGGGTGCGACAAACAGGGTAATTGCCCAAACCGAAAAAGCCAATGCCGAATGTCCTGAGGGCATTCCGCCGCGCAAAGGCTTGCCTCTGCCGATTTTTGCCTTAGAAAATATAACTGTTAAGAGTACGATAAAAAAAGAAATAAAGGTTATGTGCAAAGGGTTATTGCGAATATAGTCAATACTTGACTGAATCGTGTCCTTAGGCGCATTGGTTAAAAATAAAAGATAACCAACGCACACCGAATTAATCGCCGCGACCAGTACCGCCCCGGCAGCAATATCTTTTATAATTCTGGCCAAGGGATGAAATTCATCAGTGATAAGATCAATAACCAGCTCCGTAGCTGTATTCAGCATCTCGGCTAAAAACACAAAAGATATTGTGATTAATAATAATATTAACTCTGGTTTTGTTAAATTAAAATACAGCCCTAAAAGCAACATTATAATTCCCGCGAGAAAATGGAATCGCATATTGCGCTGAGTTTTTAAAACATAAAGAATCCCTTCAATCGCGTAATTAAAACTGTCAAAAAGCCGGCGCTTATGCATAGCTGTCCATCAGCTCCTCTTGAATTTTTTTCATTTGTTTAAATCCTGATTTGGTCTTATCGCAAAATCCCAGCAAATGCAGTATCCCATGAATAAGATAAAGATTAATTTCTGATTCAACACTCACCTTTAATTGGCAAGCTTGCGCTTTGGCAGTATCTACTGATAATACCACATCGCCAAGAATTTCTGGATTAATTTTTCCGTATTTGCCATCGGACATTCTAAAGGCAAGAACATCTGTCGCGGAATTCTTGTTTAAATAGCGTTTATTTAAATCCGAAATCTGCGAATCATCCACTAAAAGCACACTTAACTCACCGGAATTAACTCCCTGGTGTTTAAGCACTTTGTTCGCTAAAGTCTTTAGTTTTAAAGTATTAACTTTTATTTTTTTCTGAAGATTCTTTATGTTTATTTTGTTCATTAGTAAATTGCTTGATATCCGGATATTCAATCCTTGTGTGAAAAATACCGTTTAAAATATGAATAAATACGGTTGCGATGGTATGCAGATCTTTTAAGGTCAAATCGCAGCCATCTAACTGTCCATCAATAAATTTATTATTAATCAAACGATTAACAATCGCTTTTATTTTTGCCGGTGTCGGAGCAGGCATTGCCCGGGATGCTGCCTCTACCGCGTCAGCCAGCATCACAATTGCCGCTTCTTTGGACTGAGGCTTAGGCCCGGGATATCTAAAATCTTCGGCTTGAATTTTACTGTTTTCCTGACCATTCTGCTCTAAAGCCCGATGATAAAAAAACTGGACGACATCGTCCCCATGGTGCTGAATAATAATATCATTAATCGCCGAACCCAGCCTGTATTTTTTAGCAAGATCAGAGCCCTCTTTAACATGATTAATAATTATCAAACTACTTATTGTTGGACTTAGATTTTCATGTTTATCTTCGCAATGAGCTTGATTTTCCGTAAAATAAGGAGCCATGCGTAATTTCCCGATATCATGAAAATACCCGCCGACTCGAGCTAATAAACTATTTGCCCCGACTGCCTCAGCCGCTGATTCCGATAAATTACCGACAACTAAGCTGTGATGATATGTTCCCGGCGCCTTTAACACCAATTCTTTTAATACCGGCTGATTTAAATCTGACAATTCAAGCAAGCTAATATTCGTAGTTATGCCGAAAAGCACTTCAAATACCGGTAACAATCCGGTGACAATAATTCCCGAAAGAATTCCATTCGCCATTCCCCAGGCTCCCTGCTTCATAATATAATTAATTGAGATAAAATTAATTAAACCCATGGCCACAATAGCAACTATATTTGTCAGGCCGATTAAAATTCCGGCCTTAGTTAAGTCTCTTCTCCGCCGCACGTTAATAACTGAATAGATACTCACAACGCCGCCAGCAAACATCGCGACCATAACATCTAATCTCACCCCAGTCAAAACTCCGATAAAAACACTCAAGATAACTGTAAGCATCATCGAAATGCCTGGATCAAGCAAAATTGCCACAAGCATTGATATGCTGGCAAGCGGAATCAAATATACGCTCCAGGCAGATAATATTATTGCTTTAGCGCCCAAAATAATTAACAAACACAGCAAACATAATAATACGACATTTTTTAATTCCGTAAGTATTTTGAGCTTTCTTATCGTTTGATAGGTCACAGTAACCACACAAAATATAACCATTAAAAGCAAAATCCCCAGAATATAATAAAGATTTTTCGGCTGATTTTGCATTCTTTTTAATCCAGCATTAGCCAAATGCTGGGTTTTATTAATTTTTTGTCCGCGCTCAACAATAATTTCGTCTTTTTTGACATTAATCTCTTTTCCATCAATATCAATAAAAGTAAACTCAAATGGCGCGTAAATATCCTGCTGCGCTATCTGGCCTACTTCCACAGCTAGGCGAGGCACCAAAAACCCTCTGCCAATAAAAATACTCGCGGTTACAATCAAAAAGATAAATATGGCAATAATTAGATATATCGCATTTTGGGAGTTTCGTTTATCTTTATCCGCTGGATTATTTTTATTCATACCTATCTCTTTTCATATCGGGCTAAGACCTTTAGACTCGCTTATCTGTCCAATTGCTATCTAACGCTTACATCTTTTTCTAAAATCTTCAGTTAATTCATCGGCAAGCGCAATATTACTTTTCTTGCCTATATTTGAAAGAGTTTCTTTGCGGGCAATTAAATTTAGGGTGAGTCATTTTTCTAAAAATTTAAAATTTCTATTATTTCAACCAAGCAGCATCCTGTCTTCAAGCTTATAAAGTTTAATTACTTTACACTTACTGTTTAATCCTGGACATTATCCTAGCGGATTATTCCGGTATCTTCAGCATTTGGCCAGGATAAATTTTATTTGGATTTTTTAGAGCATCCTGATTGAAATCGTAAATTTTTTTCCAATGCTTAGTTGACCCATAAACATTTTGGGAGACCTTCTGCAGAGTATCGCCTTGTTTAACTTTATACATTGAAAAAGCCGCTTGTTTTTTAACCGGCTTAGGCATAGAAACTTCTTCTTCGCTCTCTTCGGTTACTTTATAACTATTTTCATCCGGCAAAACTATTGATTGCTGCTCAGTTTCCGGCGCAGAAGAAACTTGCTTTTGATTCACACTATCAGGTCCGCCGTAGATATATCCTCTGTTTCCCCAAATCTCTTTATCCGGAGTCATCGTGTTCTTAAAGTTTTTCCATTCTGGATAAGGCGGAACTTCCATGGTTACCTGATAAACTTTTCTGGTAGTAACCCGCTCTTTGGGCTGATCCTCTGGCGGAATAGCCCCGGAAATAAACCCCTTATTTCCGCTAATTTCCTGATCAACTCTTTCCTGGTCTATGGTAGTCATAGAAAACCGCTTAACACAGCCACTTACATTTAAACTCAATACACATATAATTACAATTAAAGGCAACATTTTTTTCATTTCAAAACCTCCCGCGATCATTAGAGACTAGAATTAAAATTTTCATTTTACTTATCAAAAATCATTTTTTATTATAATCTATTCATCATTTATTGTCAAATGAAGCTCATCCAACTGAGTTTGAGCAATTTTTGACGGCGCTGAAGTTAAAGGACAAAATGCTTTCTGCGTCTTAGGAAAAGCAATCACATCTCTGATACTGCTGCTACCAGTCATCAGGGTCAATAATCTATCCAATCCCGGAGCAAAACCACCATGCGGAGGCGCGCCATATTTAAAAGCTTTTAACAAAAAGCCGAATTTAGCTTCGATTTCTTCTTTTCCTAGTCCTAAAATGGAAAATATTTTTTCCTGAAGTTCCGGATTATGAATACGAATGCTTCCGCTGCCTAACTCAGTTCCATTGACTACAAGATCATAAGCGCAGGATCTGACCCTGCCTCTGTCTGTATCTAAAAACTGAATATCTTCCTGTTTCGGACAAGTAAACGGATGGTGCTCTGAGTCCCATCTTTTTTCCTCTTCATTATATTTAAACAAGGGAAAATCCGTTACCCAAAGAAATTTAAATTCATCGCTTTGATCCAGCTTTAACAGACTGGCCACATTAACCCTTAATTGGCCAAGCACACTCATCGCGGTTTTAGGCTTATCAGCAATCAGGAGTAAAAGATCGCCTGGTTTTGCCTCAAATTTAACTGTCAGATTTTTCAACAAAGAATCTCCCAGATGTTTTTTAACTGGAGATTGAAAATCATCGGCTTGAACTTTAATCCAAACCAAACCTTTTGCCCCAAGCTCAATCGCTTGTTTGGTAAGATCATCAAGCTGTTTAAGCGTAAACACCGCGCCGCCAGGAGCTTTAATCCCCATGATCTTGCCTTTTGACTCTAAAACTTTTTTAAATACCATAAATTCACTGGATTCAACCAGCGGATTCAGCTCTTTTAATTCCAGATCATAACGCGTATCTGGTTTATCACTACCAAACCGAGACATTGCCTGTTCATGCGTCACCCGGAGAAAAGGAGTTGCCAATTTCTTATCCATGGTTTTCTGAAACACCTCAACCAGCAAGCGCTCCAAAAGATTATATATTTCTTCTTCTTCAACAAAAGACATTTCTATATCCAGCTGAGTAAACTCAGGCTGACGGTCTTTTCTTAGATCCTCATCACGAAAACATTTGGCAATTTGATAGTATTTATCAAATCCGGAAACCATTAAAATCTGCTTAAATAATTGGGGAGATTGCGGCAAAGCGAAAAATTCCCCGTTATTCAACCGGCTGGGCACAAGATAATCCCGCGCGCCTTCCGGAGTGCTTTTGGTTAAAATCGGAGTTTCAATTTCAATAAACCCTTGGGCGCAAAGAAAGCTGCGGATAACATTAAACACTTTTGAACGCAGAATCAGATTATCCTTCATTTTTTTTCTTCTCAGATCTAAATAACGATAAGCCAGTCTCAGCTCTTCGCCGACTTCTTTATCATCATTAACTTCAAATGGTAAAGCCAGCGCTTTATTTAATATCTCTAATTGTTCAACAATTACTTCAATCTGACCCGTGGCGATTTTCGGATTAACTGTGCCTTCTGGTCTGGCGCTGACCTTGCCTTGAACGCAAACAACAAACTCACTGCGCAATGACTGAGCTAATTCATGTACCGCTGGATTAACCTGCGGATCAAAAACAATCTGGGTAAAACCTTCCCGGTCGCGCAAATCAATAAAAATCAATCCGCCATGGTCGCGCCGTGAGTTAACCCAACCGCTTAAAACAACTTTTTTATGTTCATCATTCAGATTTAATTGTCCACAATTATGAGATCTACGCATTTTTTTCCTTTTAGCTTCAATTTTATTAAAAATTATTTACCCATTCCAACTCTTTGCGCTTGTTGGAATATTTTACCTTCAGTTTGAATTGAAGGCGCGATTATAATTTCAGTTAAATTCATTTCTTTGATTGTTTTTGCCCCAAGCGATCCCATAGAAAGCTGTAATGCTCCCACAAGATTCTGCGAACCATCATCAAGCCGCGCCGGGCCAAAAAGAATTTCTTCTAATGTTCCGGTTGTGCCTACGCGGATTCTTGTTCCCCTGGGCAAATTAGCGTGCGGAGTAGCCATGCCCCAGTGAAAACCTCGACCCGGAGCTTCTTTGGTCCGAGCAAAAGCTGAACCAACCATAACCGCGTCAGCTCCGCTAGCAAAAGCTTTACAGATATCTCCGCCGGAACGCATGCCGCCGTCAGTAATAATCGGCACATATCTGCCGGTTTTTTTCATATAATAATCCCGCGCTTCTGAACAATCACAAGTTGCCGTAACCTGCGGAACTCCGATACCTAATACTCCGCGAGTAGTACATGCCGCGCCAGGTCCGATCCCGACAAGTAAAGCGCTTATTCCGGTTTCAAAAAGCTCTAAAGCCACATCATGCGTCACGCAATTACCCACCACAACCGGTATTTTCATTTTCGCGCAGAATTTAGCAATATCAAGAACTTTATATTCCGTAGAAATATGCTGTACAGAAGTAACCGTAGATTGAACCACAAAAATATCCGCGCCAGCTTCCTGAGCTAAAGCCCCGAATCTTTCCGCGCGCTGCGGAATAGCGCTTACAATACAAGGGACTTTTGCTTTTTTAATTTGTTCAATTCGCACCGATACAAGTTCTTCTTTAATCGGCTCATTATATATACCCTGAACAAGCTTTGTCGCTTCCTCAGGAGAAGAATTAGCGATTCTATCAAGAACTTCATTAGGATTTTTATACCTGGTTTGGATTCCTTCCAGATTTAACACCGCCAGCCCGCCGAGTTTGCCCATGGCAATAGCAAACTCCACATCCACAACTCCATCCATTGCCGCGGCAATAATCGGAACTTTATATTTTACACCCCCCAAAACAAAACTGGGATCAACTTCATTAGGATTAATCGTCACCATGCCTGGGACAAGCGCGATCTCATCAAATCCGTAACAGCGACGTGCTTTTCTGCCTTTTCCGATAAATTCTGCCATTGTTTTCAACCTCCCCTTATACGCTAACCAATTATTTAATAATGGGTTGTACTATAATTATAAAACTGTAACCTTTAGAAATTTTGAAAATTCAATATAGCATAAAATCAGAATAATGTCAATTAATTAAAAAACCCGCAAGAACCAAAGTTCCCGCGGGTTTTATTAATACAAATTTGGGGAAAATTAATACCCCCCCATACCACCCATGCCGCCCATGCCGCCCATGCCGCCCATTGGAGGCATTCCAGCACCGGCTTTATCATCTTCTTTTATATCTGTGATCAAAGTCTCGGTTGTTAACAGCAGACTAGCAATACTTGCCGCGTTTTCTAAAGCACTGCGGCTGACCTTGGCTGAAGGGTAGATAGGGGACGTAGTTTAAAGATTAAAAGTTATCCCATTACTTCTTCTAATAGATCTTTCTTCTCCATGCAGATCTGCCGCCCCTTTTCCCTTGCTATACTCGCCGCGGCTATACCTATACCCAACTTCTTTCCAATACTTTTTCCGCTTTCCCCAAAATACTTTGTTGCCGCATAGATTAAAACGTTTCTCGCTTCTCTTATTTCCTTTTTCCGCGTTTCTGTTATTTCAGCCCTTTTTACTCCATAATATTTCGCTATTCTAGTGATAAGGCCTTCAATATCTTTTGTTTTACAATTAAATCCCTCATCGATCTCATTATATACCTTATCGACAAAATCCCCATTACCCAATATCCGGTCATCATACATTTGCATGTCTTTCGGCCGCCGCTTTATTGCTTCACTTATTCCTCCGGCGCTCCTTATCAATCCCCCGCCTTCGTAATCTTCTTTTAGTCCCACTCCTTCAGCTATGAATTCTTTGTATAACGCTATTGCTTTTTGCTCTGTTTTTCCGAAATATCCCAAGACTTCTTCTCTTGCAATTATGACTTCTTCAAGCTTTTTCAATATATCTCTATGTCCTGTCCAGTTATATTGATTCAAACTGTTTATATTTATAACACCAGCTTTTACCGGATTCAAGTGTATATATCTTATTAACGGCAGCAGGTATTCATCTTTATCGCATAAGATCGACTTATATCTGTTTTGAAATAAATGCCCGCTTCTATTGTGTATTTTATTATAATTTACCGCGTATCCAGTAAGAATCCGTCTCATGAATTCCGAAATTCCGGTTTTCCCGCTTTGCAGTAAGATGTGGAAATGATTATCCATTATGCTCCACGCGTATATCTGCACACTGCTCTTTGATATTTGTTCTTTGATTATTTTTAGAAATAATGATTTGTCGGCTTCTTCTTTGAATATCGCTCGTCGCTCTATTCCTCGGCCGATAATATGATGCAGCGCTCCGGGGTAATCTATTCTTCCTTGTCTTGGCATGCCTTTAT
>JAZDHZ010000045.1:0-104135 GCA_043805415.1 Candidatus Omnitrophota bacterium
TTCACAATCAAAGCAGGAGTCTTTGGTTAGTATTTAAAAACCATAAAACCGGACATTTCTACTTTGGTAAAAAGCGGACATTCTTACTTTGGCTTGACAAAAAAAGCTTCAGCCCTTGCAAAATTATAGTTCTATGATATACTTAAACGTATTTTTCATATTTGAGTATTTAGGATATATGGTTTATTATCGCAGGAGGATGTTGTATGAAAACAAGATTATTTTTAACGATTTTGGTGAGTTTATTTTTATGCTCATCAGCCAGCGCTTCCTATGTTATTGATGGGGATGTAAGTGATTGGGGAATTGATCTTGGGCAGGCTCAGTTAAAGTATTATTTAAATAATAATAATCCCAGCGGCGGTTTGGATATTGATTATGCGCGGGAAGATAATGCTGATACTAATGACGGGTGGATACAAGTTTATCCAGGCTGGAGCATTGGCAATGGTTTTGATGCTGAGGCTTTTTATTTTGATAATGACGCGACAAACGCGTATATTGCTTTAATTCAAGGCATGCCTGATACTGGCGAAATAGCTAATGGGACTTGGCTGCCGGGGGATATCGCGATTAATGCCGATAATAATGCTGCTACAGGTTATAAAGGATATGAACTTGGACTGGCGCTCAGAGACCATGCTTCATTGCTTGCCGGTAGATTATATTCAGTAACAGCTTGGAATGATTCGGCTTATTCTCAGCATAGCGCGGCAAATCCCTGGGATATAAAATCAGTAGTTGGCAGCGGTGATGTGGTTGAGTTTGTATATACTGATACGGCGATTAATGGACATTATGTTATTGAAGCAAGTATTCCTTTGTCCCTTTTGGGCATTGGTTCAAATACAACAACCCAATTGCAGCTGCATTGGGCCCAACAGTGCGGTAATGATATGTTAAACTTAACGGCAGATGTAAATCCTGTGCCAGAACCGAGTTCAATGGCTTTATTGTTTATCAGTTTAATAGTCGGTTCAGGAAGAAGCTGGTTTAAAATTTTTTTTAGAGTATAATAATAAAGAGAAGATTAAAAATATTGTGTATGAAAGAAACATGAAAAGGAGCGAAACATGAAATATTTAAGAAGCTTTTTGGTTATTGCGCTTTTATTTTCTTTGCTAGGATCAATGATATATTCCGCGGATGCTCAAGCAGCGACAAGGAATAAGACAAATCAAGAAATGAAAGATGTCGCGGATCCGATTATGGATAATATCTTAGAGGGCGTAAATCTCGACGATTATATTGCTTACTCTAAGGATTTTGATCAAGCCTTAAAAGTCCTTGGTGCTAGGACAAAGTTTTTTCAAGTATCGCGTTACCTTAAGAAAACAATGGGTAATTATATGTATCGGGAATATATGGGCAGTTTGCAAAAAGATAATCTCGTAGTTGTTCTCTGGAAAGCAACTTTTGATAAATCACAAGAAGATGTTTTAATAAAACTTTTTCTGACCAAAGAGAACAATCGTTATGTAGTAAAAGGACTTAGGTTCCAATAAAAGAAATAGCACAAAAATAAATACCAAAGCTTAAGCATCTTCCTGGGCATATAAGCTTAATCAATAAATATGCTTTTGGAAGATAAACCGCTTATTTTTTAAGATTAAAAAACAAATAAAACAATAACAACTTAAATCTGCCAATATCTGTCCCGCAAAAAATAGAACAACAATCCCTAGTTGCTGTGCTCTTAAATCAAGTCCTAGTCCTTAGCCAGCAGATTGTCCAATAATGTTTCCTGTTCCGCTTGGGCGAATTGTAAGCAAACTTTTCGCGGTATTAAAAAAATGGGCAAAGCCGGTTTTAAACAAAATGAAAAAAATAGAGACATAAATCGCAGACTATATTATACTATTAAAGCAGTTTTGTGTTCTTAATCTAGCGTGAAAATCAGCCAATTACTAGGGAAAATCATGCTCGCGACCATTAAAAAGAATAACCAGATCATTTCCTGGGCCATGTATGATATGGCAAATCAATTTTTTGCACTTAATATAGTGTCTCTATATTTTGTCCGTTGGTTAATCCTGGAAAAGCACACTCCTGAGATTTTTTATAGTATTGCTTTTGGCATATCCACGCTTTTTATCGCGTTATTAGCTCCAATTTTCGGTACAGTTGCTGATGTGCGCGGCAAACACAAACCTTTTCTGATTTTTTTTACTTTATTGTGCATATTTTTCACCATACTTTTGGGATTTACGCATAATGTGTTTTTTGCCTTGGTGTTTTTCGGGATTGCCAATATCGGCTGTCAAGAAGCGACAATTTTTTATAATGCCTTAATGTTAAATATTAGTTCTCCGGGTAAAGTGGGGATGGTTTCCGGCTTAGGAAAAATGTTTGGATATTTGGGCGCGATAATCGCATTATTCTGCACTAAGCCGATTGTGCTTGCTCATGGCTATCAAGCATCTTTTTTATGGACGGGTTTGCTATTTTTACTTTTTTCTTTGCCCTGCATGTTGTTTATTAAGGACAGAGTTATTCCGGTTGAACAGCAGAAGAATATTCGCGTGAATAAGATCCAGATTATTGAAATCTTTAAACGCATGCATGTGACTCTTTTTCAAAAAAAAGAATATGCCGCTTTGCGTGAGTTTTTAAAAGCCTCTTTCTTTGGTTTGTGTGTTGTGAATGTGACCATGCTGTTCATGTCGATTTATGTGACAAAAGTATTTGGCTTAAAGGATGGGGAAGTGTTTAATTTTGTAATTTTAGGCGCGGTTTTTGCGGTTATTGGCAGTATCGGATCCGGGCTGATAAGTGATCGTATCGGATGCAAGCGCACAATGATGGGGGTATTTGCCTTGTGGACTATTTGTTTGTTTGTGTCTGCTTTGATTGTGCCGCCGTATCATTGGATAATTGTTGTTCTCGCGGGAATAAGTTTAGGCTCGACCTGGGTTGTATCGCGGGCGCTTGTGGTTAATATTGTGCCGGAAGGCGCTGCCGGAGAAGCTTTTGGAATGTTTAATTTTGTTTGCTATTTAGCTGGGATAACAGGCCCGATTCTTTGGGGAATGCTGCTGCTTGTGTTTAGCCGGTTTGAAGCCTTGGGATATCGGGCGGCATTACTATGTTTTATTCCGCTTTTAATCGCTGGCTTTGTATTTCTTTTACGCATCCCTGAGGCTAGGGAATATAACAATAATAAATTATAGGAGATTAATAAACATGGCAATAAGAAAAATCCTATCATTTGCTCAAGCTGAGCATATTCTAAAAGCGCGCTCTACTGCTGTGCAAATGAATGATCCTCAACTTTTGGACATAATTCGCGACTTAAAAGACACTCTCCTGGCTACTCCTGCTGGAGTAGGTCTGGCCGCGCCCCAAATTGGGTATTTAAAACGCGTATTTGTTTTGCGTAAAGATTATATCGCGGGTGATCTTGATCCTGACTCACCATTTGCCGCAACTCAAGAGCAGGCTTTGGTTTTTATTAATCCAAAAATCATCTCCGAAAAAGGTCAATTACAGGAAGAAGAAGGTTGTCTTAGTGTTCCCAGTACCTATGTAAAAATCAAGCGGGCGCAAATTGTTAAAATCCGAGCAATCAATGAGCAGGGTGAGCAATTTTATTGCCGTTTAAAAAATTTAGCTAGTAGAGCTGCGCAGCAAGAGATTGATCATTTAAACGGGGTTTTAATCTTAGATCACATTGAATAAACAATCAGTATTTAGTTCTTGAACAAAAAGGCTTATTATTATATAGTAAAAAGCACATGGAATACTTGTTAGGGCTAAGATTTTAAATAATAATTAAAAGATAGGCGAGATAATGAAAGAGCAAAGAGGATACGTGCGTTTAGATGTTGATGCGCATGCAAGGTATACTTTGAAAGGCAAAAATGAGAATCCAGACATGGTTAGTTTGGAGGATGTTGGTTGTAATGGGATAAGGATAATCAGCAACAGAAAATTAACTGAAAACGATATTCTGGAATTAGCATTAACTATTCCGGGAGTGGATGGGGATATTATTCTTGAAGGTAAAGCTGTTTGGCAAAGACAGGTAACCATGGATTTACTGGATACGGGTATCCAGTTTACATATATTGATGAGGAAAACAGAAAAAAACTGTTTAGTTTTATTGAAGACAGTACAGGCAGGACTGTAGAGCGCAGAGAGTATGTCCGCTGTGATTTTAAAGGAGAAATAAAATATAGTTTACTGGCAGAGCCTGAAACCAAAAAAGATTGTATTAGTGTTGATGTTTGTACTCTAGGATTAAAGGTTATGGCAAATGAGCAACTTGATAAAGGTACTCAGCTGTGTGTAGAATTTAATCTTCCGGGGCAAGAGGAAAAAATTATTGCTAAATGCACAGTTGTTGCCTGGGTTAAAAAAAGTGAAGACAATCTGTTTGAAACAGGCATAGAATTTCTCGAGATCAGCGATCCGGATAAAGAAAAAATAGCAGAATATGTAAAAACCAAATACAAAACTGAAAAGTAGATAACAAAATGAGCGGCTTTTTAGATCAATTTAGAAACAAGGTTATAGCTTCGGTTTGGAGAGATTCTGTTTCTAATCCTAAACAAAAAGAAATTGATGATAAGATTGCCTTAGGAGTGCTGCTCTGGATTGTTGCTGCTGCCGATGAGAAGTTCTTGCCTTTAGAAAAGGAAAAAATAAAAGAGATTTTGATTTCTTACGCTAAGATTCCTGTGAAGGATATTCCCTGTATTCTTCAGGCAATCGATGAAGCGCAAACACAGAGAATCGATATGCGTAGTTTTACAAGCTTGATCAGCAAGGATTTGTCTTATCAGTCAAAAATTAATATTATTGCGATTCTTTTTAGTGTTGCCTGTGTTGACAAAGAACTTGATATTAAAGAGGTGGAAACTATTCGTAAGGCAGCTAACTTATTTAATATTAGTCATAAGGATTTTATTGATGTTAAAATCCGGGTTAAACAGGAATTTAATTTAAAAACTGCTGATTAATTACAGAGAAAACACAATAAATGCTGAAAAAAATTGCTTTAATCGCGTCAATTATATTGCCTTTATGGAATATTCCTTTGATCTATAGAATGATTAAAAGAGGTTCTTCAAAAGATATAAGTCTTTATTGGGCCTTTGGGGTATGGGTATGTTTTTTACTAATGCTGCCCGAGGCCTTATCTTCTCCGGAAATTGTTTGGAAAACATTTAATATTACGAATATTATATTGTTTAGCGCGGTGGTAATAACCGCGGTTATTCTAAAGGATACCGCAAAAAAAGAAATAAAGAATATTGATATGGATTTTGGAAAAGTCGTTCGCGGCCGTACTAGCATCAGGAAGTATGCGTCAGCTGAGATTAGCCGGGATATTTTAGAGCAACTGGTTGATGCTGGCAGAAGAGCGCCAAGTGCCCGGTCAGTTGAGCCCTGGGAATTTGTTGTGGTCCAAAGCCAAGAAAGCTTGCTTGAATTATCACGAATGGCTGTAAATGGCAGTTTTATAAAAGATGCTCAGGCAGCAATCATAGTTTTTTGCGCGAAGACAAAATATTATTTGGAAGATGGCTGCGCGGCAACTGAAAACATTCTTTTGGCTGCAGCTGCTCAGGGTTTGGGAGCATGCTGGATAGCGGGTGATAAAAAAGAATATGCTAATCAGGTATGTCAAATGTTTAAAGCAAAGGATAATATGCTGCTGGTCAGTATTATTGCTCTTGGGATTGCGGATGAGACTAAAACCCAAGCAAAGAAACGGCCGCTTGAGGCTGTGATTCATTGGGAGTGTTTTAATAAAAAGGAGACTAAAATTGAACTGTAATATTTGGGTTAAGCTTTTGATTGTTATTTGGACATTTGTCGGCTTAGGGCTTTCTTGTTATTTAATTGGATTCCCTATTTTTATGAAAAAGAATATTTCGGTTATTGTGAAGTTACTTGAGCGTATTGCTGAGGGACAAGAGCGTTTAAATACCAAGGAGTAAGCATGGAAGAAAGAAGAAAATTTGTCCGCGTTAAGGGATTGTCGGAAGTAAAATTCAAAGTCAAGGGCGGCATTGAAAAAAAACGCAGTATTACGGTAAAAGATTTAAGTTTTATCGGGATAAATGTATATACTGATGTCCCATTAAAAGAGGGAACAATTGTTGAACTGGAGCTGGATATCCCTGATTGCCCTAAGCCGATTGCTATAGAAGGCGCAATAATCTGGCAATTAGCTGGACGCAATAATCGTTTTGCCACAGGAGTGCGATTTAATCATGCTGATGAGGAAGATAATAAGCGCTTGTCAAAATTTATTTATGATTGTGCTAACCGGGTGGATGAAACGCGTGAGTTTATTCGCTGTGATATAGCTACCGATATAAATGCCAGCTATTTGGATAATCCGCAAAAAAAACTTTATGGCAAAAGTATTGATATCAGCCGCGGAGGAATGAAAATTACGCTTGATCAGGAAGTGGCATCAGGGGATAAGCTGCGTATTGATTTTAAGCTGCCGGGAATATGGCCTGATATAGAGCTTGAGGTAAAAGTTGTTTGGGTTAAGAAAAGGGAAAATGCGGTTAATTTTGAGGCAGGGATAATTTTTACAAAATTAAATGATACTGTTAAGTCAAATATTTGGATATTTATAGAAAGGGTTTGTCAATCAAAACGTGATGAATAAAAGGGGGAAACATGAAAAAAAAGATGATATTAGGAGCTTTAATCGGATTGTTAATGGCCGCAAGTGTGCTGGCCCAGGAAAAACCGGAGGTTAAAAACATGGTTGTATTTGAAACAACGCAAGGGGTTATTGAGATTAAACTTAAAGATGATATTGCGCCTAAGACCTGCGAGAATTTTCGCGGTTTAGTGGAAAAAGGATATTATAATGGGATTATATTTCACAGGGTGATAAAGGATTTTATGATTCAAGGCGGAGATCCCACAGGTACAGGCCGCGGAGGCGAGTCAATTTGGGGCAAGCCTTTTGCAGATGAAGTGGTTGCCGCTGTTGGTTTTGATAAAAAAGGGATATTGGCCATGGCCAATGCTGGGCCAAATACAAATGGCAGTCAGTTTTTTATTACCACAAAACCAACTCCTTGGCTTAATATGAAACATACGATTTTTGGCGAAGTTGTTGCTGGTTATGATAGTGTGGAGAAGATCGAGAACATAAAAGTTGGCCCAATGGATAAGCCGGTAGCGGATCAGAAAATAATCAAAGCTTATTTAAAGTAAAAATGTCTAGATTGAGAGCATTATCCGTATGGGATTAGAAAGAAGATTAAATAATCGTGTGAGTCAAATGCTGAGCACGAAATTTCTGGTTATAGATAAAATGACGCATAGTATGCTTGATGCTCAAGATATTTTAAAATTCAGAGATGGATTGCTTGTTGATTTTTCATCTACCGGTTTAAGCATGAAAACGTGGGATATTATTGATCGCTGGGTGCCTTTTTTCAAGTCAGGGGATTTGGTTATTGGCATCCAGTTTCAATTCGCCTTTGAAGCTAGGCCGATATGCGCGATTACCAAGGTTATGTGGATTAAGAAAATTCCTCCCCAGAAAAAGCAATATTTGCTGGGTTTGAGATTTCTTAATATCAGCAGTCTTGATCTTATCAAAGTTCGCAAATATGTTATTGGTAATAATACAAAAATCAAAAAATAAGTATGCCGCGGATTTAAAATCTTCCCTTTTGCCGCTTGTTTGTTTAGCAAATCCAATTTAAGTTTAAGAGATATCTGTTATGAATGAGAAATTTAAAAAATTATTCATTTTTGATCTTGACGGGACGCTAGTCGATGCTTATAAAGCGATTAGCGCGAGTCTGAATTTTTGCCGGGGAAAATTTGGATATGACCATATTGATTTTGAGGTAATAAAAAGTAATATTGGTCATGGCGATAAGAACTTTATTGCTGAGTTTTTTCCGCGGGATCAAGTTGATAAAGCGCTATCAATGTATCGAACGCATCATAAAAATTCTTTAAGAAAATATGCCAGGCTAAAGCCACACGCGAAAATGACGCTTTATAATTTAAGGCGCAGAAAAAAGCTTTTGGCCATTGCTTCAAACCGCCCAGCTGCCTATACTGATATAGTTGTTAAAGCGCTTGATATAAAAAAGTATTTTGATTTTATTCTTTGTGCTGATGAAATTAATAGTTTAAAACCAGCGCCGAAAATCTTATTTGAAGTTTTAAAAAAACTAGATATTCAAACTGCGGATGCTGTTTATGCCGGCGATATGGATGTGGATATGGAAACAGCTCTGCGGGCTAAGATGGACGCTATATTTGTTGCTGGCGGCTCAAGTACAATCCAGGAAGTTAAACAATACAAGAATAAACTAATTGTCTATTCTTTAACAGAAATCTGTCATAAATTCAGATAATTCTCCCTGGTTATTATTGCCAGCTTTAAAATTAGCCTTTATCTGTGGTTTTTTTGTTTGTTTTTATGGTTTTATGGTAGAATATTAAAATAGTTAATATTTCCTTATGTTTGATTTAAAATACTGAGTTGAGCGATTATGAAAATAGCGCATTTTATTTATAAGCAGCAAAAGTTATGGGGTGTATTAGATAAAAATTCGATTAAAGTATTAAAAGGCAATCCTTTTACAAAAATTGAATTTAGTAAAGATTTTATTGCTTTAAAACAGGCACGATTGCTTGCTCCGGCTATGCCGCAGAAAATTGTGCTTGTGGGCTTAAATTATAAAGAGCATGCTAAAGAGCTGGGCATGAAAATACCAAAAGAGCCGATTATATTTTTAAAACCATTAACAACGCTTAATGCTCACTTACATAAAATTAAATATCCTGATGGGGTAAAGCAGCTTGATTATGAGGCTGAGCTGGCGCTGGTTATTAGAAAAAAAGCGCGCAATATCCCTGAGTCCAAAGTCGCGCGGTATATTCTGGGATATACTTGTTTAAATGATATTACTGCTCGTGATATCCAAAAAAAAGACGGACAATGGACAAGAGCAAAGTCATTTGATACTTTTTGTCCCTTAGGGCCTTGGCTAGAAACTAGTATTAATCCAGATAATTTGACGGTTAGTTCATATCTTAATGGCAAGTTAAAACAGCATTCCTCGACATCTAATCTTATTTTTTCCATTTCTTATTTGGTAAGCTTTATTTCTCGCGTCATGACTCTTTTGCCAGGGGATGTTATTTCAACTGGTACGCCTCCTGGTGCGGGTAAAATGAAGCCAGGAGATATAATTGAGGTTACTATTGACGGAATCGGAACTCTGAAGAACCAGGTTGTATTATAACTTTTAAGGATTATTTGACAGTTTTGGCTGCAAATTGTATACTAAAATAATCTCAAAATCACTTAGGGATTAATTGCTTAAGATATCCTTTAAAAATAATCGAAAAGGGAGGGGAAATGTTTAAGAAGGTCGGGATTGGGTTTTTGGTGTTATTGCTGGTGCTGATCATAGTTATTGCCGTCGGCAAGAATATGATCGCAAAAGCAGCGGTTACAACAGGCGTAAAGGTTGTTACTGGCCTGAACATGCAGATGGAGAGCATGAATATTGGGGTTGTAAATACCTTGCTTGGCATCAAAGGTTTGGTTTTGTATAATCCTCCTAATTTTGAAGATAAAGTGATGATGGATTTGCCGGAGATTTATGTGGATTATGATTTAGGGGCTTTTCTTAAACATAAAGTTCATTTAATCGAAGTCAGGCTCGACCTAAAAGAATTTATGGTTGTTAAAAACAAGGCCGGGGTATTAAATTTGGACTCTTTAACTGCTGTGCAGACCGCGAAAAAAACCGAAACCGCTCAAAAAGCAGCACCTAAAACTAAGCCAGCGGAAAAGCCGCAAATTCAAATTGATTTAATGAAGCTTAAAATCGGCAAGGTTATATATAAGGATTATTCTAAAGGCGCTGAGCCGTCAATTAAGGAGTTTGATGTAAATATTGATGAAAAGTATGAGAATATTACTGACCCAGAGACTGTTGTGCGGATTATTGTTGTTAAAGCTCTTGCCGATAAAACACTTTCCAGTCTGACTAATTTTAAGCTCGGGCCTTTATCTGATAGTTTGCAGGGCACGGTAAAAGGTATTGCCGGTGATGCTTTGAATCTGGGTAAGGGCACTGGGGACGCTGTTAAAAGTACAAAGGAAAAATTAAAAAATTTACTGCCATTTGGCAAGTAATCCAAAATGAAAAAGGGTGTTTAACCATGAAAAAATTTATTAATTTAGTGTTATTTAGTTTTGTTTTTGTTGGTTTATTGCCGATTGCACATGCGGAAGATATGTGGAAACGGGAATTATCACTTGGGTTTACGCAGGCAACCGGGAATACTCAGAATTCACAATTATCCGGTGCTGTGGAAGCGGATAAGAAGACTGAGTCTGATCAGGTTACTTTAAAAGCCAGCACTTTATATTCTTCTCAGCATAAAAAGATGGATGGACAAAAGCATGAAGCCTC
Organism: Candidatus Omnitrophota bacterium; assembly: GCA_043805415.1. GTDB lineage: Bacteria > Omnitrophota > Gorgyraeia > B26-G9 > B26-G9 > JAHITE01. The sequence continues at coordinate 10,432 of JAZDHZ010000045.1, forward strand.
TGTTCGCTATGCGCTTAATTTTTCAGAAAACCAATGGTATGCTTTTTATAAATTTTCTATAGACCATGATAAGTTTTCAAATATTGATTACCGAATGCTTCCTACCGCTGGTATTGGGTATTGGTTCTCTGACACAGATGATTGGAAGGCTATGGCTGAACTTGGTCTTGGTTTAGAACATATTAACTATTCAGATGAGACAAAAGACAGAACAGACGCAATTATTGTACCGCGTGCTTTTTTTGAAAAAACAGTTTTTGAAAAGGCAAAACTTTCTCAGGACATTGCCGCTTATCCTAATCTGGAAGAAAGTGATGATTTTCGGGTTATTGCCGAGACGCGGTTTACTAATCCTTTAAGCGATAATATGTCTCTGAGGTTTAGTTTTGTTGATGAGTTTAATTCTAATCCGGCAGGGGAAGCTAAGAAGAATGATACCCGCACGGTTTTAGCACTAATATATTCTTTTTAAAAAATCGGAGAAAGGAAACTTCGGAGTAATGACACCTGAAGAACACGAATTTAAATATATTTATGGACCGGTTAGTTCCTGGAGATTGGGCCGATCGCTTGGGGTAGATCTTATTGCGCAGAAAAACAAAGTATGCTGTTTTGACTGTTCATATTGTCAGGTGGGCAGGGAAAAACCGGTTATTGCCAAAAGAAGAGTTTTTGTAAGTACTGATAAAATAATTGATGAAATAAAAGCTTTGCCTTTAGTAAAGATGGATTGTATTACTTTATCCGGAACCGGTGAGCCGACGCTGGCGGCTAATCTGGGCAGGCTTATCAGGGCAATTAAGAAGATCAGATCAGAACCGGTTGCGGTAATCACAAATTCTGTTTTGCTTGGCAAAAAAGAGGTAAGAGAGCAATTGAGCGCAGCAGATATAATAATGGCTAAGCTTGATGCAACCACAAATGATGTGCTTGCCTTGGTTAATAATCCTTATAAAAATATTACGGCGTCTAAAATTATAACAGGTCTTAAAAAACTGCGCAAAACATATAAAGGTACTTTGGCTTTGCAGATAATGTTTGTAAAGGAAAATCTGCATAGCGCAGAGGAAATAGCTTTATTGGCTAAAAAAATAAAAGCAGACAGAATATATATTAATACGCCATTGCGTCCTTCTGAATGTAAGCCGCTGACAAAATCCCAAGTATTGCAAATTAAGAAAATATTTGTTTCGCATGGATTGCCGGCAGAATGTGTTTTTGATGTTAAAAAGAAAAATGTGCTTGCAATCAATACTGCTCAGACGCGTAGAGTAAGAAGGCTGTACACGAGTAAAAAAAGGCGTATTTTTAAAAGATGATAAATAAGGGATAACGCGGAATGCCTATATATGAGTATGAATGTATTGAATGTAAAAAAACAACTGAACTATTGATCGGGGTTTCTCAGTCTAAAGTTGAAATACAATGCGCGCATTGCGGCAGCAAAAAACTGCGGAAGAAAATCTCAAGCGGTTTTGTTTCAACTGGATCAAAAAACAAGCAGGAATTTTGCGCGCAAAAAGGCCCCTGTCAGGCAGCGCCATCATGTATGTTTGGCGGCGGATGTCATGCATAGCTTACTTTTTGCTTTTGCTTAGTTGGTAAATATTGCGTTTTTATGGTATAATTTATTTGTAAAGATATACAACTCTATAGCGATAATAGCAAAACCGGTGAAAACCGGCGACGCAAAACTTAAGAGCCTAAAGCAGTTTTTGTGCCATGGCAGTCAGCTTCCGAACATAGGGTTTTTCTAATAATAGGAAAACTTTCCTATTATTTTAACCCCGAAGCTAACTGCTGCGGGGTTTTTGTTTTAAGCAAAAACTCTGATGTTTAGCTGCAATGGTCGTCAGTTGCCGAACTTGGGGTATTTATATATGCCATTATTTTGGTGTATTTGATAAACTATACCCATAGCAGCTGAGAATGCTAGGGGTTTTTTATTTAATGGCACAATATGTATATTATTGATGATAAAGCAATGTGTTGTGATAAAATAAATATCATATAATGGATAAAATTTAAATAGGGGATTAGTCATGACTAAAAGGATAAAAACAAGTTTTAGTACTGAGGGTTTTACAATGATTGAAATTATGATCAGTGTTATGTTTTTATCGATTGTTCTTCTCGGACTTATCTCTGGATATATGAATTGCTTGCGGATTAATGAAATGTCAAAAAGCACAACGATTGCAACTGAAGATGCCCGCCGGATTCTTGAGCAAATGCGTAGTGATGCGATTACTAATTTAGCTGATATTACCACCGCAGATTGGACTGTATGGGCTGCGGCAAATGGACTGAATAGTCTTACTTCTGAGCAAATAGCAGTTGGTTATACAGATCGTGATGGTACGGGTAATCCCTTAGATGATGATCCGCTTGAGGTTTCGATTGTAGTGACTTGGCAAGACGGCCTGAGACTGCGAAGCTTGATTTTAGCAAGTCTTATAACAGTAAGGTAAACCATGAAGATAGATAATATGAATTTTTTCAAACCTAATATGAAAAATGGATTTACACTGGTTGAGTTAATGGTGGTAGTTGTGCTTTTTACTGGAATTATTTTATCGATTTTTGGGATATTATCAAGCGGCAGACGCGCATGGCTGACAAGCGAAGTGCAAATTGATGTGCATTCATTTGCCAGGCAAACAATGCATTTAATTACAAAAGAATTATCAGAATCAGCTCCGGGAAAAGTGACAATAATAAATTTTTCGCCAAATGAAGACAGGATTATTTTTCAAACTCCGGATTCATTTACTGCTGGCGTTGTAACCTGGTCAGACCAGATACAATATTCTTTGGGTGGTATTAATGGAGAGCAGTTTGTGCGGACTAATTTAGCCACAGGAGAAGCTGAAATCAGAGGCAATTATATTAAAACACTAAGGTTTAATCAGCCGAGCATTGATTTAATAGAAATAGTATTAATATTAAATGCTCAGTCGATAACAGGAGATAACGCGCAAATGCAGTTGGATTCTCAAGTAAGCTTACGAAATAGATGACAAAGGAGGCGCGCGATGAGAAAGCAACAGGCGGGGAAGAAACATGGTGAACAAGGTTCAGCCCTGGTAGTTTTTTTTATGGTAATGATTGTTTTGAGTGTTTTGTTTGTGGCATTTATGTCCCGCAGTGTTACTAATAGCCGGGCAACTCAAAAAGAAAAAGATGTTTTGCAGGCTTATGCTTTAGCTGAAACAGGCCTGGATCAAGTAAAGCGGGAATTGTTTGAATTGTTTGAAACCTATTATGTTGCCCAGGGACAGGTAACTACTGCTTTTACCTGGTTTGATGACTTGGTAACAGATCCCACAAATAAATATCCGGGGATTCCGGTTAATGCGATATTAGCTTCTGCTCCTGGCGGAACTTATACAGTGAGCATAACAGATGTGGATATTGCTAATACTGTTCCCAAAGATATTACCTTAGTTAGTTCAGCGCAGGTTAATGATACTACTAAAACTATAACAGCGGTTGTCCGCTATTCAATGAGTCCTTCAAAGGTTTTTGATTTTTCCTATTTTGTAAATAATTATGGCTGGTTTTGGGGAAGTGGGATTACTAGCCAGGGAGATATTCGCAGCAATGGTAATTTTAGTTTTAATTACAATCCCGGGGTAAACGGGGATATTTATGGCTCAATTAATCCTGATCTTGGAGCTACTGGTACTATCACAGGTACTAGCACTAATAGTAGTATCGCGGCCTATCGAACTATTGCGGATTTAACTGCCAGGCCAACCAATCCCACGGCTGATCCGCAAGATATCGACGGTGATGGGGCTGATGAGGAGTTTAAATATGAAAACGGATATGATGGTATAAGTGATCGGCTTCCATCGCAGCAGTTATTGGATATGCCTTTTTTGGGAGATCTGCAATATTATAAAGATTTGGCGGTTACGCATAATGGAACAATTAAACAAGCAGGTGTGACGCTTGTGAATAATAATCATACAGGGAATATTGTTTTAATTGGAACAGCTGCCAATCCTATTGAAATCAGCGGGCCGGTTGTTGTTAGCGGTGATGTTTTGATTAAGGGTAAAGTAACTGGACAGGGAAGTATTTATTCTGGACGCAATACTCATATTCTGGGTAACCTTGAATATGTTAATAACCCATCTTGGCCCAAGCCTGATATTGATCCGGAGGGGACAGATACAGCAAATGCAACAAAAGATTTTTTAGGTTTAGCGGCAAAGGGTAATGTTATTGTAGGGGATTACACTCTGACTGATTGGCAGTCTAATGTTGCCGGTTATTTAAAACCGCCTTTTACCAAAGCATACGGGGTTGATCCCACAGATAATAGTATTGGTTATGTTCAATATTATGCTTCGGGTGATCCGTATTTTAATGGAGATTATACGGCAAATGATGGCGGAACAAAAATTGATGGAACAAATAGAAAATTTTACGAATCATCTTATGACAATACTTATTTTGCCAGCATTGCGGATGATCCAAGTCAAATAAAAAATATCGATGCTGTTACATACACTAATCATGCTTTTGCCGGTAAAGTTGGGTCTTTTACAATGAATGGTTCGATAGTTTCGCGCGATGAGGCAATTATATACAGCAGTGACATTACAATGAATTATGATGTCAGGGCAAAATATAGAGGATCCCAGGATTTCTTTTTGCCAAGAGCTTTAGCTTTACCGCATATACAGTATCTTAAAAAAGATTAAATATCCTAAGTGGAAATTTATAATAACTTTAAAATCTACTTTTGTAAAATTTTCAATCGTATTATACTAGAAAAGTATATTCTAGTAAATGCGGTGGTTTATATATTTTTATAACTATCCGACTATATACTCTGAAGGAGAGGATAACCATGAATATAATTCATCGAATAAAGCGACGAGTTTTGCAAGAGCAAAAAGGAGCAGCTTTGGTTATATTATTTATGGTAATGGTTGTATTATCAATTATTTTTGTTGCGTTTATGGCAAGAAGCATAAGTAATAACCGCGCTTCTCTTTCCGGGAAAGATTCTATTCAAGCGGAAGCTTTGGCTGAAGCTGGAATTGATCAGGTAAAGCGAGAATTATACGAATTGTTTGCAGTGTATTATTCTGCTCAAGGGCAAAGTTCAAATGCTTTTAACTGGTTTGATGATCTGATCACTGACCCGACAAATAAATACTCAGGAATTCCTACAAATGCTGTGTTGGCAACTGCTGCAAATGCAAGTTACACAGTTCAGATAACCAATGTTGATACTTCTATTTCTGTCCCTAAGTATGTTACTCTTGTCAGCACAGCTGTTGCTGGGGAGGTAACCAAAAAAGTTACTGCGGTTATTAGTTATTCAATGAGCCCTTCAAAAGTTTTTGATTATTCTTATTTTGTGAATAATTATGGCTGGTTTTGGGGAGGAGGCATTACAAGTCAAGGAGATATTCGCAGCAACGGCGATTTTGGTTTTAACGGCAACCCTTCTGTTAACGGCGATGTTTATGGTTCTGTCAATCCTGATTTAGGAGCAGCTGGAACCATTAGCGGTAATAATAAAAACAATACAATATCTCAATATTGGACGCAAGCGGATTCTGCGGCTAGACCGACAAATCCAACTGCAAATCCACAGGATATTGACGGAGATGGGATTGTGGAGACATTTGAATATGAAAATGGCTATGATGGAAATACTGATGAATATGCATCACAGCAATTACTAGAGATGCCTTATCTCGGGGATTTAACATATTATAAGTCTCTAGCTGCTACTAAGAATGGAACGATTAAGCAGGGAGGGGTGACTCTGGTAAATAATACCCATACAGGCAACATTGTTCTAATCGGAACAGATGCCAGTCCCATTGAAATAGATGGCCCGGTTGTGGTTACAGGGGATGTTTTAATCAAAGGAAAGGTTAAGGGGCAGGGCACGCTTTATTCAGGCAGAAATACGCATGTGCTTGGGGACATTGAATATGTTAATAAGCCATCATGGCCAAAACCTGATACTGATCCAACAGCTACAGATGCACTGAATGCGACAAAGGATTTTATTGGCATAGCGGCCAAAGGTAATATTATTGTGGGTGATTATACGAGAACTGACTGGCAAACAAATGTAAGCAGTTATTTAAAGCCGCCTTTTACTCAGGCATATGAAGTAGATCCTACGGATAATGGTATTGGATATGTATCGTATACCTCTGGAGGCGAATCTTATTTTAACGGTAATTATACTGTTAATGACGGCGGAACAAAGTCAGACGGATCAAATAGAAAATTTTACGAGTCATCATATGATGATACATATTTTAGGACTATTGCGGAAAATTCAAGTAATATTAGAAATGTTGACGCTGTAATGTACACTAATCATGCGTTTGGCGGTAAAGTCGGTGCTTTTACAATGAATGGGTCAGTTGTTTCTCGTGATGAAGCAATTATATATAGCGGAAGCATTACCATGAATTATGATACCAGAGCCAAGGATAAAGGTGAGGAGTTTTATTTGCCAAGAGCTTTAGCTTTGCCACATATTGAATATCTTAAAAAAGATTGATAGGCCATAACTTTCGAATAATAAAAGGAGTGATAAATGAAATTAAAAAGCATAGTGCTGGGAGTATGTGCGATTTTTTTTATGTGTAATCAAGGATATTGTCTTTTTCGTGATGATGTGAGCTCTCAACAAGTCCAATCCGCAATAAAAATTCAAAGGGCAAAGGATGAACAACGAAAAAAGCAAGCAGAACAAGTTAAACAACAAGAAGCAAATAAGCAAGAACCAAGGCAAGAGGATACAACTTATAGTGCTAAAACCAATGCGTCATCAGCTCCCCTAATAACTACTTCTGCAACTATGCCTGAATCGGCTCAGCCAATGCCTCAGTATAAGCGTCTTACCCCGCAGGGTAAAATTGTTGAAACTCCACAGCCTTTGGTAGTCCAGCAAACAACTATTGCTGATCAAAAAGAAAAAAAGAGTTCAAATCACAGGCTTATATTTTTCCTTTTAGTGTTAGGCCTAGTTGGATTTATAGCTTTTAAACAAAAAAAACAATAAGCCTATGCGCGTTTTGCAAAGCAGAGGATAATAAGAGGAAAAAACAATTTTGTGTGTTATACTATTAGTAATTAGTAGATTATTTATTCTTTTACGTTAATTGGTGTTTATTATGCAGTCAAGATTTTTTAATGGCTTTTTAGCTTTCATTTTGCCAGATGAAGTTTTTAATTACACAAAAAAAGCAGAGTCAGCATTTGAGCCGCTTGTTTCTTTATTGCTTTTTTCCAGCATTTCAACAGCGCTAGGGATTAAGTTAATCCATAAATTTGCTGCCTATGAGTTTAATTTAACATTTTCACTGGCTCTGTTAGGAGTTTTAACTATTTTTTTCCTGTTTATATTGGCAACAGCAGCGATAAGTGGTCTTTTGGATTGGGTTTATTTCAGCGGGGTTAAGATAGGCAAAAAAAAGATAAAATCTGACTTTTTAAGTAGTTTTTGCTGTCATGCTTATATTATGCCGTTCTGGCTTTTTCTCCTAGCTATATATTTATTTCTCCCTGCTTTAGAGAAAAGTTCTATCTTTGTAATAAGTGCAGTATTTTTCATGATTAGGTTGTTAGACATGGAAGCAAGACTGATAAAAGCGGTTTATGGATTGCGGTTGATTCAAAGCTACGTGCTTGTTTTTCTGCAGATAATTTTAGTTGTTTTGGGCATAAGTATGGCTTATTTTAGTAAAGATATTATAAGCTGTTTAAAGGGTGTTTGTCCATTACTATAAGCGGTTTTGCAGTAAATTCAAATATATTATTTAGGAATGTTTTTCGAGGAAAAAGCTTGCTATTTAAATAAGCTTTTGCTAAAATTTATACTTGTTCACGCCTTGTTTTTAAAATGCACACTTGTCTAAATAGGAATTCAAGAGGATTATATGATGAATAAAATATTTCCCGACAAAAAAGAAGAAAAAAATTCAAATTTAAAAAGAAAAACTCAGAAAAATAAACCAACGCGCTTGTTCACCCCTTTATTCATTTTATTGTTAGTCCTGTTTTTTATGGGATTAATTTCTGAGCAGCTTGAAAAAAATACGCAAAAGAAAGTTTCATACTCCGAGTTTTTTAATATGGTTGTCCATAATAAGGAAAATCCCCAAATCGCTAATGTTGAGCTCGGAGAAGGAGTAGCGAATGTAGATTTACTCGATGGGAACAGATTCGCGGTTACTGTGCCAATTAATGATAGCGATCTAATAAAAGAATTGCGGATGAATGTTGATCGTTTTACGATCAAAGAATCAAATATGTTTTGGTTAAATGTGATAAGTTTGATGTGGCCTCTTTTTATTCTAGGAATGATTATTTGGTTTGCGTATCGCGGTTCGCAAGGTGGGGGAAATAAATTATTTTCTTTTGGCAAAAGCAGGGTACAGCATATTGGTGAAGATCACGTTAAAACAACGTTTAATGATGTTGCCGGTGTTGATGAGGCAAAAGAGGAATTACAAGAGATAATTGAATTTCTAAAGGATCCCAAAAAATTTCAGCGTTTGGGAGGTAAAATTCCCAAAGGAGTTTTATTGCTGGGCCCTCCCGGAACAGGTAAAACTCTTCTGGCTAAGGCTGTTGCTGGTGAGGCAGGGGTACCTTTTTTAAGCATAAGCGGGTCTGATTTTGTAGAAATGTTTGTTGGTGTGGGAGCAAGTCGAGTGCGAGATCTTTTTGAACAGGCAAAAAAAGCGTCAAAAATTCTGGGGCGCGGGAGCATAATATTTATTGATGAGATTGATGCTGTTGGCAGACAGCGTTTTGCTGGTGTGGGCGGTGGACATGATGAACGCGAACAGACTTTAAATGCGTTACTTGTTGAAATGGATGGGTTTAATACCCAAGCAGGTATTATTTTAATGGCAGCAACTAATAGGCCTGATGTTTTGGATCCTGCCCTTCTTCGTCCGGGAAGGTTTGATCGCCAGGTTGTTATTGATCGACCTGACCTTATTGGCAGAGAAGCAATATTAAAAGTTCATGTACGTAATGTTAAGCTTCATTCAACAGTAAGCCTGAATTCGCTTGCTCGGCAAACTCCGGGTTTTTCTGGAGCAGATTTGGCTAATTTAGTTAATGAAGCGGCTTTACTTGCAGCTAGGCGGGATAAAGAGGCTGTAAATATGGAAGAGTTGCAAGAGTCAATTGAAAGAGTTATGGCTGGTCCTGAGCGAAAATCGCGGATCATGAATAAGAATGAAAAAGAAATAGTTGCTTATCATGAATCCGGACATGCTCTTTTATCAATGCTGGTGCCGAAAGTCGATCCTTTACATAAAGTATCAATTATTCCAAGGGGAACCACAGCTTTGGGCTATACAATGAATTTTCCAACAGAGGATAAGTATCTTGTTTCCAAAAGTGAATTATTGGGGGAATTGATTGTTTTTTTAGGAGGAAGGGTTAGTGAAGAGTTGATTTTTGGTGAAATAACTACAGGTGCGCATAATGATCTTTCGCGAGCTACGCAAATTGCGAGAAGAATGGTATGTGAATATGGGATGAGTAAGACTTTAGGCCATTTAACGTTCGGACATAGGCAACAGCAGATATTTTTAGGCAGAGATATGCTTGATGAAAAAAATTATAGCGAGCAGACAGCGGTATTAATTGATCAGGAAGTTCGCAAGATAATAGATAATTGTTATGAACAAGCAAAAAAGTTACTTACTGATAATCTTGATAAACTTAAAAAATTGGCAGGCACTCTTTTAGAAAAAGAAGTTATGGATTCTAAAGAAGTTAGAAAGTTGCTTGATTTGCCAGAGGAAAAAGAAGATGTTCATATTGAATTAGAACCCACACAAGTAAAACAACAATCTAAAAACTCTGTTAAAAAAGAACAAACAGAAGAAAAAAAAGATAATCTTACAGATTTAAGCAATACAGATATAGAAAAAAATGAGTAAATGTGCGGGAACAAAGCTTAGACAGATAGATACATTTCAATGCTGTAATTATGCGATTGATCTTTCTAAGCGCACATATATTATGGGTGTTTTGAATATCACACCTGATTCTTTTAGTGATGGCGGCAGTTATTTTGAGCCGGATAAGGCGATAGAGCACGCTGTTGCTATGCAAGAACAAGGCGTGGATATTATTGATATTGGAGCTGAATCTACTCGGCCTGGAGCAAAGCAGATATCTGCGCATGCGCAGCTTGAGCGCTTAGAGCGCGTAGTTAAAATTCTTGCCGCTAAACTTAAAGTTCCAATTTCCATTGATACTTCTAGTTCAATTGTTGCGAAGCGTTGTTTGGTCCTTGGCGCGAGCATTATAAACGATGTTTTTGCTCTGCGTAAAGATGAAAAACTGGCAGCAGTAATTGCTGATCATCAAGCAGGGGTGATATTGATGCATATGAATAAAACCCCGCAAGATATGCAGCAAAATCCAAGATATGTTGATGTGATGGGAGAAATAAAAGCTTTTTTAAAACAGGCAAAGCAGCGGGCAATTAAAAGCGGGATAAACCAAAAAAGTATTATGCTTGATCCTGGAATAGGTTTTGGCAAGACAACAGAGCATAATTTAGAAATCATCAATAAACTTGATTGTTTTAAAAAACTGGGTTGCGGGATTGTAATTGGAACATCGCGAAAATCTTTTATCGGGAATGTCCTGAATCTGCCGATTGAGGAGCGTGAATTTGGCACAGCAGCAAGTATCGCTTTATCGATTGCTAAGGGCGCAAATGTAGTAAGGGTACACAATGTGCAGCAAATGAGGCAGGTAGCATTATTAACTGACGCGATAATTAAGCAGGGATTTTAAATATGGTTATAGATTGGAATTTTTTTGAGTTATTAAAAATTGTGCTTGAGATTTCCATAATCTGGTTTTTAATGTATAGATTCATGCTATTCATTCAGGGGACAAGAGTAGTTCCGCTTGTGCGTGGGGTTATTGTTTTAATTGTTTTATTTTCGATCACAAATATTTTAAATCTAGCGGTTATAAATTGGATACTGACAAAATTATTTGCCATATCAGTAATTGGTTTTTTAATAATATTTCAGCCTGAAATCCGTAGAGGTCTTAGTAAAATCGGACAAACCTATTTTGATTTATTTTTCCCTTTGCCGGAAGAGGGAGTAATAAGTAAAATAAGTCAATCGTTAACCAGTCTTGGGCAAAAGCGTATAGGTGCTTTAGTTGCATTTGAACGTGGAGTCGGTCTAAAAACTTACGCAGAAACAGGAGTAAGAATTGATTCGGGCATAAGCGCAGAATTACTAAATACGATATTTTCTCCTTTAGGACCTTTACATGATGGGGGAGTAATCATCAGTTCTGGCCGGCTTGTTGCTGCTGGTTGTATTTTTCCGCTTTCTCAAAACCAGGACCTTGATCGTTCTATGGGAACAAGGCATCGCGCAGCTATTGGTCTAAGCGAAGAGACTGATGCTCTTGTCGTTATGGTCTCCGAAGAAACAGGAAAGATATCGATTGCTAATCAAGGTGAGTTAATAACCGATTTTCAGGGTAAAGATTTTAGTTTTGTGCTTAAAAATATTATGCAGCAAAGAGAAGAAAAAAAAGCGATGTTTTATAATTGGAGACACAAGCACAATGAAGCTAAATAAGGGCAACAAAAAAAAGTTAGCCATGAAAATCTTCAGCTTATTTTTAGCTGTTGTTGCTTGGTTTTATATTCATACTATATTAAGCGGAGGTCCGACTGCCTACAAAGATCTAAAAGGTGTTGAGGTTAAGCTTATGGGAGAGCCTTTATTTTTAGGGAAAAATGTGTTTACAGTAGAAGTTGATCGCAGTTCGGTCGATTTGAGGGTTAAAGGGCCAGCGCAGGAAGTTGAAAAACTGACGCGTATGGATATTATTGCCTATATTAATATAAGCGGACTACGTTCTGGCCGGGAGTATTCTCCGGTAGTTAATTTTATTTTGCCACAAAATATTGAGGTAGTAGGAGCTCCTCCGTTGATTAGGGTAGAGATTAAGGATAAAAATATATGATGAAGAAACATCACTTGTTTGGCACTGATGGTATAAGGGGCCAGTTTGGCACAGAACCTTTAACGGAAAATATTATTTATGCAATTAGCCTTGCTTTAGGTAAATGGCTTAATAAAACTCACAAAAAATCAAAGAAAATCCGCGTTATTATTGGTAAAGATACGCGCTGTTCCTGCAATAAAATAGAGCAGTACTTAGCTCAAGGATTTGCTTCTTGCGGCATTGATGTTTGTTCTGCCGGAGTGATTCCTACTCCTGGACTTGCTTATTTAACAAATACCATGGACGTGCAAATGGGAGTTATGATTTCTGCTTCACACAATCCCTGGACTGATAATGGAATAAAATTCTTTCAGCATAATGGATATAAACTTTCCGAAAGTCAGGAGCGGGCAATAGAGAAAATAGCTTACCCGATTATTCAAGACATAAGCAGCAGGAAAAAAAATAAACATTCCAGGGTGGCAATCAAAAAAGTTGCTGGTCTCTCGTATCTAAAACATTTAAAAAGTTGCTGTCCGGGATTAGAACTTAGCGGGAAAAAAATCGTTATTGATTGCGCCAATGGAGCAGTGTCAAATTACGCGGAAGCTCTTTTTGCTGATTTGGGTGCGAAGGTTTTTGTTCTAAATAATAATCCGGATGGGAAAAATATTAATCTTCATTGCGGGTCAATGCATCCTGAAGTAGCTGCTGACTTTTTAAAAAAGAAAAAAGCTGATATTGCTTTTTCTTTTGATGGGGATGCGGATCGAGTTATATTCAGTGATGATAAAGCCAAAGTATTAGATGGTGATTATATCATGACGATGATTACGCGTTATCTTTTGGCTGAAAATAGATTGGCTAATAATACTGTAGTCGGGACTTCAATGAGTAATTTTGGACTAGAAAAACTTTTAGAAAAAATGCACGTTGGGTTAATCCGTGCTGATGTTGGCGATAAATATGTTTTGGAAGAGATTATTAAAAACAAGGCAAATTTTGGCGGAGAACAATCCGGGCATATGATTTTCTTAGATTATGCTACTACGGGCGATGGGATGCTTACCGCTTTACAGATTTTAATGGCTTTGCAAAAAACAAAAAAGAGTATTAAAATGCTTTGTCAGGGGCTTAAAAAATATCCGCAGTTAATTCATAATATCCGCGTTAAAGAAAGAAAACCTTTTAAGAGCATGCCGGGAGTACAGCAGAAAATAGACCAAGCGCAAAAACAGTTAAAAGGCCGAGGCAGGCTTGTTATGCGTTATTCAGGTACTGAGTTGCTTGCGCGGATTATGGTTGAAGCTGAAAATAAAAAAGAAATAAAAAAAATTGCCGATGAAATCGGAATAGCAATTGCCAGGGAATTAGGAGTTTAAGCATGACAAGACTTGGAGTAAATATTGATCATGTAGCTACTATCAGACAAGCAAGGCATGCAGTAGAGCCGGACCCAGTAGCTGCTGCAGGTATTGCTGAACTTGCTGGAGCCGATGGGATTACAGTTCATTTGCGTGAAGACAGGCGGCATATAAATGACCGGGATGTAAAAATTCTCAGGCAGATGGTTAAAAGCCGTTTAAATCTTGAAATGTCTATTGCGCCGTCAATAGTTAATATTGCCTGTCAAATAAAACCAGACCAAGTAACGCTTGTGCCGGAAAAAAGACTGGAAATTACCACAGAAGGTGGTTTAGATATAATTGCTCAGGAAAAAAAAATTAAAAATGTTGTAAAAAAGTTAAAAACAAAAGGCATTCTGGTCAGTTTATTTATAGAAGCTGACTCAGAACAGATAAAAGCAGCAAAAAGAGTTAATGCCGATTCCATAGAATTACATACAGGATCTTATGCTAATGCAAAAACGGAAAAAAGCGCAGACAAACAATTGGAAATATTATCTCAAGCAGCAGAATTTGCTAAGTCAGTGGGATTGTGTGTTTATGCCGGGCATGGCTTAACTTATTTAAATACCGCTAAACTGCTAAGCAGGATTCCGGATTTAGAAGAACTTAATATCGGACATTCAATTATTTCCAGGGCAGTGCTGACTGGTATGGATGAGGCAGTAAGAAGCATGAAAATACTTATTGATACAGTATAATTTTAATAAAAGGGAAAAAATGCAGATTAGTTGCGGTACAGATATTATTGAAACAAAAAGAATAAAAGACGCGATTAAAAAATGGAAAGAACCTTTTTTAAAGCGTATTTTTACAGATAGAGAGATAGCTTATTCCATGAAGCGCAAGTTTTATTTTGAGCATCTTGCTGCACGTTTTGCGGCAAAAGAGGCTGTTTTAAAAGGCTTTGGAGATGGATTTACAAGTTCTAATTTAAAAGATGTTGAAATTGTAAATGACGAGCACGGTAGGCCAAGTGTGATTTTAAAAAGAAAAATGGAACAGTTGCGTAAGAAAAAAAATATAGAGACAATTACGATCAGCATGTCTCATACCCGTCATTATGCGCAAGCTATGGCAATTCTTATAGGCAAACAATGCAGCGAGTAAATACAAAATTCTTAAAAAGAAGCAAACATGCCCATAAAGGAGATTTTGGACATGTTTTTGTAATCGCTGGCTCACGCGGTTTAACCGGCGCTGCTTGTTTAACTGCTCAGGGTGCTTTATTATCTGGGGCAGGGCTGGTGACTGTGGGAATTGTTTCAAGTCTTAATATTGTTATTGAGTGTAAGCTAACAGAAGCGATGAGTCTGAGTCTTCCCCAAACATCACAAGCAACGCTTAGCCTAAAGGCTTTTGCATTAATTAAAGAATTTTCAAAGAATGTGGATGTAATTGCAATTGGGCCAGGCTTATCGCAAAATAGCCAAACTCAAAGTTTAATAAAAAAAATTATTGCGCGGATAGACAAGCCAATGGTTATTGACGCGGATGCGATTAATGCTTTAGTCGGAGAAACTGAGATTTTGGCAAAAAGAAGGTCAGCGACGGTAATTACCCCCCACCCCGGAGAAATGGGGAGATTACTTGGGATAGATACAGAAAAAGTACAAAAAAACAGAAGAAAGCTTGCAAAGCAGCTATCTTGTATGTATAATATTATAACTATATTAAAAGGCTACAAGACTGTAGTGTCTAATCAGAGCGGTAAAATAATTGTTAACAATACAGGCAATCCAGGTATGGCCAAAGGCGGTAGCGGAGACATATTAACTGGAATAATTGCTGGTTTTATTGCGCAAGGCGCAAATGCTTATGATGCGGCAAAAATAGCAGTATATGTGCATGGATTAGCAGCAGATGCGGCAATTAAAGATAAAGCATTGGTTAGTTTACTGGCAAGTGATATCCTGGAAAAATTGCCTTTAGTATTAAAAAAAATTTAGTATTAGGATTTATTTAATAATAAGCTGGCGTGGCTCAACGGTAGAGCAGGTGATTTGTAATCACCTGGTTGGGGGTTCGATTCCTCTCGCCAGCTCCATTTTTGAATTGCAAATATAAGAACATCGGTTTAATATTTGCAATGTTGTTTTTTGGGCAGGTGGCCGAGTGGAAATGGCAGCAGACTGTAAATCTGCCGGCGACGCCTACATAGGTTCAAATCCTATCCTGCCCACCATTTTTTTGCGGGAGTAGTTCAATGGTAGAACGATAGCCTTCCAAGCTATACACGAGGGTTCGATTCCCTTCTCCCGCTCCAAATTAAAACTCCATAATGTAATATTGTGGAGTTTTTTATTTTTAATAGGCTGTTTGTCGACAGCTTTCTATAAGCAGGATAAGATAAGAAGTGCTTGTCATATCTTGCGTTTTATATATATAATACTAGATAGAAAGTGTGTGAGCAGAAAAGCTAGAACTATGTTAAGGAGTCTGTATATGGTAAAAAGTACGGTTTTTTTTCAGGAAGTTACGAATTCTAAAGATAAGGTTCAAACAGCTGATAAATTTAAAAATTTAATAAAACAAAGCAAATTGTGTGATGATATTAAAAAGGGAGAAATCATTCCAATAAAAACCCACCTGGGAGAAAAAGGCAATACCGGGCATATTGATGCGGCAATTATCAAACAATTGATCAATCAGTTAAAAGCAAAAGCCGCTAAACCTTTTATTGTAGAAACAAATGTGCTTTATCAAGGCAAAAGAGTTAATGCCGTGGACCATCTTATGCTTGGGGCTGAACATGGTTTTGATCTAGTTTCTTTAGGCGTTCCAGTGATTATCGCCGATGGGCTTTGGGGAGAAAATAACATGGATGTGCAGATAAATAAAAAGCATTTTCAAGCGGTTAATATCGCAAAGCCGGTTATGTATTTTGATTCGATTATAAGCATTGCGCATGTAACCGGCCATTTACTCACTGGTTTTGCCGCGTCAATTAAAAATATGGGTATGGGGCTTGCCTCACGCACAGGGAAATTAAGACAGCATTCAAATATTAAACCAAAAATAATCGCGGATAAATGTACTTTTTGTAAGCGTTGTATCAAACAGTGCGCTGTTGCGGCGATCATTGAACAGCAGGCAAAGGCATTTATTAATTCCGATATTTGTATTGGTTGCGGAGAATGCATTGCTGCGTGCAAATTCGCGGCTATTGCCGATAGCTATGGTGAAGATGCTAAAATTCTAAGCGAAAAAATGGTTGAGTACGCATACGGGGTATTGCTCAATATAAAGCAAAAGGTATTTTTTAATTTTGCGATACATATTACCAAAAACTGTGATTGCATGGCAAAGGATGAGCCCGCAATAGTAAATGATATTGGTATATTTGCTTCAACGGATCCTGTTGCTTGCGATAAAGCTGCAGCGGATATGATTGTGCAAAGTGCTGGTGGAGATGTATTTAAGAAAGTATTTCCAACAGCTGATTGTTACGTGAATCAGCTAATTTATGCTCAGGAAATCGGATTGGGAAACATGAACTATGATTTGGTGCGTATTAAATGAATAAAATTGAAGAAAATAAATTCAGTAAATTGTTTGGAATAAAATATCAAGAAGTGGGAGATTTTGTAGTTATTAGTCCTTTTTTCAACGCGAAATTATTTGCTGTACAACTTAAGGATGTAAAATTTTTTAAAGGAATGATATTCCATGGTTTAAATGGAACATACAAAGATAAAAAGATTACATTTATTCATACTGGTATGGGGCAATCATTAGTTGCGGACTGTGTTATGGCTCAAGATAATCAAAAAGTAAAAACCATAGTTTTTCTAGGAGCGGTAGGCGCGGTTAGAGATTTAGACATAGCTGATAATCTGGTTATTGAAAAAGCATTTTTTGATACAGAATATTATAATAAATTCGGCATTAAATTAGGTGAAAGCACAACAAAAGAATTTTTTCCCGATAATGAACTTGTGGAACGCTGCCTAATTATGGCTAAAGCCCAATATTTTGTGCTGAAAAAAGCTAATGCAATCAGTATTCATACTTTTCTTGATCAAGGTCCTGAAATCGCTAAAAAATTATCTCTTTTAGGGATTCAATCAGTTGATTTGGAATGCGCGCTATTTTATGCTGCAGCAAGCAGGATGAAAATAAAGGCAATAGCTTTTTGTTTTGTAAGTGACAATCTTCTCAGTAAGCCTTTTTGGGGCGACTTTTCTTTACTGGATCAAGTAAATATTAAAAACCAAATGCCTAAACTTGTTAAATTTTCCCTAGAATTTGCAAAAGATGTCCTACCATAGAGCAGAATTTATAATCTATACAGATACAATATATTGTATCTGAAAGTATGCTCAGCTACAATAAATCACGACATATTTTCTGTTTAAAATATATTAACTATCCTATATATTGTAGCTATCTCCTAAGCAATCTGCTAAATGTTGTATAAAATGCTTTAAAAAAGTCAATTTTTGCTTGACTTTTTTGCTAATAAACGACATAATTATACTAAGATTAAAAAGTTTAGCTAAAAGGCGGGAATTACAATAGGTTAACCTTAGTAATTAACTAGAGCCGGGGGAGTAGGGGCTATAATTATAAACACCCGAATTTCTGCTGTAAAAGCTAGGTATTCCGGTTTTAATGCTAAGATTTTTATGTGTTTGATTTTTAAAATCTGAAAATAAAACAGATTGTTAGGTTTAATGCGAAAACAATTAAATTGTCAAGTTTTTTTAACAAAACCGAGATGGTTTCTTTGAGAGAAACTGTGTTCGGTTTTTTTGCTAGAAAATTATAATTTAATTCAAAACGGAAAGATAAATATGCCAAACCAAATAACTGCCGAAATAAAAAGCTTAGGAAAAAAAATAGTAATTACATTTCTAGTGGCGATTATTAATATTATGTTTTTATGCTCTTATGTATATGCGCAGACTGCTGATTCCGTGACTTCACAGAAAAAACAGGATTCTTATTACTTTAAAAAGATACTGGATAATGAAATAGCATTTCTTAAGAAAAAAATAAAGCAGCAAGAAGCAGAACATGCGATTGCTTTACAGAATCAAAGGGATCTTTATGATAAGCTTTTAAAACAACAGGAAGATCAAAAAACAACACAAATAGATAGTAATCAGCAGCAACAAATAGAACAGCTTAATCAGCAGCTAATTAAAGCTCAGAAACAATCGTTAGAAGATGAAAAACAAATACAACTGCAAAAGCAGGAAAACGATGTTTTGCTTAAAAAACAGAGTGAGCGTGATAGTCAAAGCAAAGAAACTAGTAAGGCTCAAAGCGTAGAGCTCTTACAGCTAAAAGAGCAACTGGCTGAGGCTCAAGGCCAAATACAGTCATATATCCAACAGTTAGAACAACAAAATCAAATAAAAGATAACTTCTTAAAAGATCAGTCGGGGTTGAATCAAGAAAAGATAAAAATTGATGAAAATCAAAGAAAAGAAATTGCTCAATTAAAAGAGGAGTTGTCTAAAATTCAAAGGCAAAATGAAACCGATAGCAATGACTTGATTGAACTTAAAAAAACAAACGCAGGTTTACGGGATATCCAGAATCAAATCAAAAGGGAAAAAGAAAAAACATATCAGGATGCGCAGGTTTCTATAGAAGAACTCAGAGCCAAACTAAAGATATCTGAGCAGCAACGCGATGAAGAGAGTAAAGATTACGAACAAGCGTTAATTCAAAAAGAGCTCGAGCATGGCATAAAACTTAAAACTCTATCTGATCAATTTGAAAAAGTCGTAAATGTGGCAAAGAAAATAAAGACCACAGCAGATATGCCTAGCGGGAACAATCAGATGCAAGGGCTTAAAGAGCAAGTGAAATTGCTTAATGAAAAGCTGGAAATGCAAGAAAAAGCGCAAGCAGAGCTTCTTGCCGCAAAAGAAAAACAATACAATGAACAGCTTCAAAAAATAGGGGAAGGTAAAGTAAAAGAGAGTTTTAATCGCGAACAGGAAATTGGTGATATTAAAAACGCCGTTTCTCAGCGGGACAGCCAAATTATGGCACTCATGCAACAGGTGAAAGATTTAACGGAAAAGCATGAAAAACAGCAAGCTATTTTCGATCAAATCCTTGCGCGTAAAGACAAGGAGCTTAAAGAACAATTAGATAAGCTTGCGCAGCAGGGCAAAGAAGAATCTTTAAAAGCGGAAGACGCTTTTGAAAGTAAGCTGATTGATAAATATAAGCAACTCGATAGAGTGATGCGCGAAAAAGAAGAAATGCAAACTAAAATATTAGCAGATAAAGATGAAGAGGTTAAAGAAATTAAAGCTCAAGCTTTAGAACGTGAAAAAACGTTAAGACAGTTCAACGCAACGAAAGAGATGGAATTTAATAGAGAAATTGAAAAGCAAAAAGATGAAGCAGAACAACAAATAAAAGCACTGAAAAAATCTTTAGAGCAATTAAAAATTTATCAGATCAAGTTAAAAGAAGAATTAAAAACACAGGAAATAGTGCTTAAAGAGAAAGATAATAGGCTTACTAATTTAAATAAAAAGTTATCGCTTTATTCAGGAGAAGAAATAGCAAGTCAGCAAAAAATCACTCAGGTCTTGCAAGATGATTTGAGTAATACGCAGCTAGAAAATCAGCGTTTGTCAAAAGAAGTGCAACAGTTAAGCCAAGAACTTAAAGCACAGCAAGCTGTGTTTGAGCAGGAATTATCTCTTAAAAAGGCAACAATTGAAGAATATAAGAAGAGTTTTGCTTCTCAGCAGGATGTAACAGATCAAAGTCTAGCCAAAAGGCAGCAGACGATCAAAGATTTTGAACAACAAATTGCTGATCAAAAAAAAGAGATTGAATCTTATCAGAAAAAAGGAGCAGATTCTGTTCGGGATTTAAATAGTGAAATAAAACAACTAAAAAAAGAACACGAAGAATTAATTGTTAAAAAAACCCAAGCTATTAATGACCTTGAGAATGCACTTGCTCAGCAGAAAAAGAATTTTGGAGATGATTTAGTAGGTCAGAAAAAAACAATGGAAATTCTTGAAGCGGATTTAACAGAGCAAAAGATGGTATTTACTGCTGATCTAGAAAAAAGTAGAAAAGTGATTCAAGACTTAGAGCAGAAAAATATGCTATTAGAATCGCAGCATAGCGAAGCTTTAGCAAAAAAAGACGAGACGATCGAAAGGCTTAATCAGCAAATCCAAGAACAAAAAAATATTGCGACCCAAAACCTAGACTCTAAAGGGGGGGCCATAGAGGAAGCAAAAAATCAGCTCCAGGACCAGAAAACTAAATATGAGGATTTACTTGCTAAAGAGAAAAAGCAAAGCGCAGATCTGAATAAAAGCTTATTGGATCAAAAGGCTATCTTTGAGAATCGCTTGGCTAAACAGAAAAAAAGCATGGTAGATCTGGAAAATAAATACGAAGAGAAACTGATTAATAATTCTGAAGAATGGGAAAAGAAAATAAAGCTGTTAGAAGCTAAATATATAACCAATCTTCATGAGGAAGAAGACAGTAAGTTAAAAGCAGAACAAGAATACAAGAAGCGCTTAGAAGAAGTCTCGGTCAAACTTAAAGATAAAGTTATTGAAGACAGTGAACTTAAAACAAAGATGGATGATTTTCGTCAAAACCAAGTAGAATTGCTTGAAGAAATGCTTATGAGTAAAGCTACGATGATGCAGAATTTAACGTTAGATTTTAAAGGAAAAGAAAAAGAACGCGCGCAGATTTATTTTCAAAGAGCAATGACTGCTATTTTAAAGAAAAATTATGCGCGTGCAAAATATGAGTTAGAACAAGTATTAACGATTGAACCAGAAGATCAAATAACGGTTGACATTTTAGGGAGTCTTGAGTTTTTGCTTGAGAGGACGCAATAGGGCGAGTATTTTAATTCGTTTTTAGAGAGGAGGAAGGTATTTATGAAAACTTCAGTAGCGCAAGTAGAAAGGTCTGCAAGAGACCAGGCAACATCAATGTTTTTTCCCGAAGGGATAATTGGCTTTAGTGAGCACAAAGAGTTTAGTATTATTGATAATAAATCAAAAGAACCTTTTGTTTGGATGGAGTCAGCGCAGGATAATAACCTGTCATTTATAATAATTAATCCCAAAGAATTTAAGCAAGGATATGAGCCGATCCTAAGCGCAGCCGATAAAACGGCTTTAAAAATTAATGATTTATCGGAATGTTTAATTTATGCTCTTGTGTGTGTTCCTAAAGATTCAGATGAAATCAGCGCTAATTTGCTTGCGCCCATTATTATAAACAAAAATAGTAATATTGGAAGGCAGGTAATTTTACACGATCAGGATTATTCAGTGCAACATTTAATTTTAGAAGAGATGCTAAGAAAGATAGAGGATACGGATGTTAGTTCTTTCGCGCAAGCCAAATGAAAGTATAATCATTGGAGATAATATAGAAATCAAGGTCGTTGAAGTTCGAGGAGAGCAGGTAAAACTGGGAATAACTGCACCTCGAGAGGTTCCTGTACACAGGAAAGAGATTTATAATTCTATCCATGACCAAAATATTAATTCATCCAAAAATAAACATGCAAATTTGGACAAACTTTCGCAGTTATTTAAAAAGAAAAGAGAACCATCATCAGAGTAAGCGAATGTTTGTATTATTACAAACAAAGTTTATCGTTTTTTGATTTCTTTTTATAGTTTCAATGGGCAAACAAATAGATAAAAAATTATTCCTAGATGATTTATAAAAGATTAACATGCGTAGATTTAAGCAGAACAGGTTTAGTTTAAATGAATTCGAGCTATTTTTGTTTTTATAATTTTACGCTGTATATTATTAAACAAAAAAGAAGCACGTTTTATGTCTGCATCACTTACATGCGCAGCAATTGAATTTTCAAAAATAACCACCTTTAGAGCAGTAGCATGGCTTTTCTTAACACCACTCTTATGAAGCTTTTTTTTGTAGTTTTTATGGTAAGGTTGGGAATTGCTATTAGGCATCTGGTTATTTACCTCCTTGTAAATGTAGGATGACTCCGTTCAACAAAATAAGTTTAACACGCCTGTCTTTTTTTGTCAAGTCTTTTATTTGTAGATAGTAATGAGTTTGGAAACAAATTTTTATGGTTTTACACTAAAAGAATAATTCTAATAGTTTAATATTTTAGGATGCTAATCGCTTAATTAGGATCAATCAAATTAGTTATCTTCCAGGATTGTGTGGTAATAAGTAAGTTATTTAGAATAAGTTACATCAAGGAATGCTTTCTGGATTATGTTTTCTTGGATAAATCAGGATAATTTAGTATAATAATTTTAATAAAAGCACGATAAGGGATAGCAGGCGCGTTCTTATTTGAAGACTTTACTAAAAATCGGAAGATGTTTGTAAACCAGCGGGGGGCAGTAATGGCTAAACCTAATAAGAATCAATCCAGTAGTTACGTAATTTTCAAAAGAGTGCTGGTTAGTTTTGCAGCGATAATTTTTTTGAGATTGATTTACTTTATCCCGTTGCCTGGAGTCAGGCTGGATGCTTTGATTGACTTTTATCAGCATCATATTGTTGCTCAAGGGGGAGGATTTTTCGATTTAATGGCTTTGCTGCATTTTGGTAAATTGAGAAATCTTTCTTTGTTTACGTTAGGAATCATGCCGTTTATTAATGCCTGCATTCTTGTTCAAATAATAGGGTTTCTTGTCCCCGGTCTAAATAAAAAATTTTTCCAAGTTAAAGATACTTCAGAAATAACTATGTTTGTTACAATTGTTGCGGCAATTTTTTTAAGCGCCTTTCACGCCTATTTTATAGCTCAGGATATTGAATTGCTGAATAGTTTTCCCGGCTTTAATATAATTAGTTTTGAAGGATTTTTGTTTCAAATCACTACGATTTTGTCAATTATTGGCGCGGTGATTATTTTTATAATATTAGCTGAAGTAATAAATAGGTTTGGAATAGGCAATGGTGTCGCAGTAATTTTTGCTTCTGAGATATTAATCCGATTTGTTTTTGCCTTAGACCAAGTATCTATTTTTTACGGAAGAAAATTAATTGACCTGGCACAACTCATGTTATTTGGGTTTGTATGTTTTTTGTTTATATGTTTTGCTCGATATGTTACTTTATTCTGTCAGAAAATTGAGTTTTGCACATCTGATGATGAAAAATTCATTATTAAGATTAGGCCGATTTGGATTAGTGTTTGGCCGCTTATTATTACGCAAGCTATTCTATCTTTTTTTGAAATTTCTTTGAATCTATTCTCATTTTTAGCTATTTTGTTTATATGCGCTTTTGTTAGTTTTTTGTACGCAAAAGTTATTTATCAACCAAGGCGTTTTTATGAGGTGCTTTTGGCGCGGAAATGTAAGGCGCATAAAAGTCAGAAAAAAATGATTGAGGATAGTTTGAATCACGCGATGATTTACAGCGTTTGTTTAAGCCTGTTACTATTTATGGTAATGTATTATTTACCTATAATTTTACCTTTTGGACTTAAAATTTCTTTTTTAAGCTCAGGAATGTTCGGGGCATTTGGAGTAATTATTCTGGTTGGATTGTTTTATAATATTAGTGACCAAATAAAATTTTTCAAGAGGATCTATAGCTTTCCCGAGACAGACTGGCAACTCCTAACTATTTCTTATGATGAGGTCCACGCTGAGGTGGAAAAAGCATGTTTGCGTAGTCATGGGATCATGGCTGAGATTAAGCCTTCGCATTTTAACTGGGGGCTGCCGATTCAAACAGTTGCTTCCGGGTATTCAATATATGTTTCTAATCAAGACAAATCAAAGGCTTTATCAATAATCAAAAGACTAAAAACAGATTGGCAAGCAAAGGCTATTTAGTTTTTGGTTTAAGTGTTTCTATTACGCGTTTTAAGTCTTCTTCTGTATCGACGCTTATGGTACTATGTTTTGTCTCAATCACCTTAATTTGATAGCCATGTTCTAAGGCGCGGAGTTGTTCGAGCGATTCTGCCTCTTCAAGTTTGGAAGTTTTTAATCCTTTGAAGGTTAGTAAAAAGTCTTTAGTGTATGCATAAATTCCTAAGTGTTTATAAAAGTCTGGGACGTTTTTACTATTTTTTCGTAATATATTAGGAATTGGAGAACGAGAGAAATAAAGAGCAAAATTGTCTTTTGTTGTGACAACCTTAACAACATTAGGATTAGTATAGTCTTCAGCATCTGTTATCCGATGCTTAAGTGTGGACATTACTAGATTTTTATTTTCAAGCAGAGCATAAACAACATCATTTATCATTGAAGGTTGAATCAAGGGTTCATCTCCTTGGATGTTGACAACTATTTTAACATCCAGATCAAATACTACCTCGGTTAAGCGTTCAGTTCCAGAGGAGTGTTCTTTGGATGTTAATACAACTTTGCCTCCAAATTTATCAACAGCTTCTTTGATTCTAACATCGTCAGTAGCTATAATAACATCATCCAATACGGAAGCTTCTTTAGCTCTTTCATAGATATGCTGGATCATTGGCTTTCCCCATATATCAGCTAAAGCTTTAGCGTGAAGGCGGGTTGAGCCGTATCGTGCTGGTATTACACCGATAACTTCCATAATCTTTTCCTTTAAAATGGTTAGAATCCTTAAATTGAGCTAAATATTAAAATCTTTAATAGTAAAAATAGACTCTAATGTGCACCCAGCTTTTTTTATATTTTCCTGAGCCCCTTCACATCGATCAACAATGGCAATAACGCGAACAATTTCACATCCGATACTCTGTACGGCTTCAATTGCTTGGATTGTTGATGATCCAGTTGTAACAACGTCATCAATTATAAGGACTTTGCTTGATTTTTTAAGCTTAGGTCCTTCAATAAGTTTTCGCATTCCATGTTTTTTTTCATTTTTGCGAACAATAAAACCATTGATTGGAGTGTTTCTTTTATAGCTGAGCGCTACTGTTGCGCCAATAATGGGGTCAGCGCCTAGGGTTAATCCGCCAATAGCATTGATTTTATCTTTTTTTATCATATCAAGTATGATTTTAGCCATTAAATATGAACCTTGGCTTGAAAGACTGCTAATCCTGCCGTCAAAATAATAGTTGCTAATTTTTCCGCTGGCTAAAACGACACGTTTTCGTTTAAAAGATAAGTGTTTGAGTAGTGTAAGAAGCTGCTTTTTATCCTTATTATAGTTCGGTTTTTTCATATTTTCCCTAGGGGTTGAATGGTTATTTGTGAATATTATACAATATTAACAAAAATTATAGCTTGATAACCCAAATTCGTCAATATAATAATAAAGCAATATAGGAGAATAGCTTGTTAAAATTATTTTTAATTTTTACTAAAACATGATATGATAAAGAAGGATAAAAGTAAATTGAACAGATTAATCGATAATAGCTTAGGTAAAATAATGCAAGTGTTAACAAGGCGGTTACACATTGAAACAAAGGGGCCCAATGATCTGGTGAATATTACAGATCTGGTTAAAGATGTTTTAGCGCAAGTATCGATGGAAGATGGATTAGTTAATATCTTTGTTGTTGGTTCAACGGCCGCGATCACATCCTTTGAATATGAATCTGGAATGATAGCTGATATGCAGGAATTTTATGAAAAAATTGCTTCGCAGCAAGCACATTATATGCATGATGAGACATGGAATGATGCAAATGGCTTTAGCCATGTTAGAGCGGCAATACAGGGCCCATCAATTATCGTCCCTTTTGAAAAAGCCACTATTCTTTTAGGAGTTTGGCAGCAAATTGTGCTTGTTGAATTTGACACGCGTCCAAGACAGAGAGAAATAATTCTAACCTTTATAGGCATATGAAAGATAAAAATAGAAAAATATTAAACTGGACAAGAAAGATATTTTGCCTGATGGGCGCTTTTCTTATATTGTTATGTCCGCATTTATATGCTGTCCAAACAGGGCTTACTGCCAAATCGGCAATTATTATGGATGCGTCTAATGGAACAATCCTATATCAAAAAAACGCCAATATGCGTATGCCTGCGGCTAGCACAGTTAAAGTCTTAACTGCTATTATGTCGGCAAGCAGTCTTGATTTAAATGGGGTTGTGACAGTTAGCAGAAGAGCGGCAGGGATTGCTCCCAGTAAAGTATATCTGACTGAAAAAGCTCAATACAAAGTTATTGATCTTATAAAATGCTTGTTAATGAGTTCAGCAAATGATGCGGGGGTAGTTTTAGCTGAAGCAATGGCCTTGACAGAGTTTCAGTTTTCTTTGTTGATGAATGAAAAAGCAAAGCAAATAGGAGCAAAAAACAGTTTTTTTCTAAATGCTACAGGTCTTCCCGAACATAAAAAAGGACAGTATTCCACTGCCTATGATCTAGCTTTATTCATGAAAGAATGTATGCAAAATCCCCGATTAGTCAAGATAATGCAAACCAAAATGACCACAATTGCCGGGAGTGATGAAAAGCCGATTAATGTTAAAAACCACAATAAGTTTCTTTGGCGTGATTCTAATGACTTAATTGGGAAAACTGGTTATACAAAACAAGCAGGGCATTGTTTTTTAGGCGCTTTTACTTGTGGTAAGCGTAAATTAATTGTAGCTATTCAGGGTAGTCGTAAGCCTTGGGATGACCTTAATTATTTAATAAATAGACAGTACTAATATGGCGGGTAGGAATTTTGTGTGCATTTAAGTGTGTGTAAAAATTGAGGGCTATTGGATTAGCCCTCAATTTTTATTGCTTCAACTGGACAGCTGCTAGCAGCTTCCTTAGCAGACTCAAGTACATCAGCAGCGATAGAATTACCGATAACAATGGCTTTATCATCTTGCATTTGATATACTTCAGAACACATGTTTGCGCAAAGTCCGCAACCTACACAAGCTTCCGCGTCAATTATTGCTTTCATCTAAAACCTCCTTATGTAATAATTTCATATTATTATAAGGTGAAATTATAATTATTGCAAATATTTTTTTAAGAATCCTTTAGATTGCATAGGATATTGTATTAAAAATGAAAAATATGCAAAAAAAGACAAAAGCCGAAATAGCGGAGATTATATTAAAAAAATTAATCAAGCAATATCCTAAAGCAAAGATTGCGCTAAAATTTTCCACAAATATGGAATTGCTTACCGCAACCATATTATCTGCGCAATGTACTGATGATAGAGTCAATAAAGTCACTCTAAAACTATTTTCGAAATATAAAACAGTATATGATTACGCCAATGCTGATGCAAAGACTTTTGAAAATGAAATACGCTCACTGGGATTGTTTCGCAATAAGGCAAAAAATATTATTCGAACAGCACAGATAATTTATCAAGAACACGAGGCAAAGATACCTGGGCAAATGCAAGAGCTAGTTAAATTGCCAGGGGTTGGAAGAAAAACAGCCAATGTTTTTTTGTCTAATGCTTTTGGAAAAAATGAGGGAATAGCTGTGGATACGCATGTAAAGCGACTAAGTCATCGGATAGGACTTAGTCAAAATAGCGATCCTATTCAAATCGAACAGGATTTAATGAAATTGTTCCCTAAAAAACAATGGGGGCAGATTAATAATATATTTATTGCCCATGGGCGAAGTGTATGCACTGCGCAAAAACCAAAATGCCGAATGTGTAATATAAATAGAGTTTGTCTGTTTAAGGAAAAGAATGTTTAAAATAAGTTTTTTATTTATAAAGCAAGGAACAAAATGATTTTAAAAAGAATACTTCTCATATTAGTTGGCATAGGCTTATGTTTTTGTTTGGAGCTTATAGCTCGCTTAGTGTTGCCGGAAAATAAGCTTAACTTGATGGAATCTATTCATACTGTTTGCCGGGAAGATAATGAGCTTTTATGGAGACAGAAAAGTAATTTAAACACAATGTTTCAAGGTAAGCATGTAATTACTAATTCCCTGGGATTAAGAAATGATGAAATCATGCAGCACGAAAAAGAGAATATGTACAGGTTGATCTGCTTAGGGGGATCTTCAACTTTTGGCTGGGGCGTGGATAGGGAAAAGACATATCCCTTGCATTTAGAGAATTTGATAAACAAGTGTTTTGATCAGAAGATTGCGGAAGTAATAAATGCAGGTCAAATAGGATATACTTCTTATCAGGGAAAGAAATTTTTTAAAAAGTATTTACTTGAATATAGTCCGGATATTATTACGGTTTCCTATGTGTTAAATGATATTGATAAAGTTCGTTTTTTTAAAAATGAGAAATTGTCAGACAGCCAGATCTCTTTTTCGGGATCAGAAATAGTGGAATGGAAAAGCCGTATTATTGATAAACGGATTTACTTTTTAGCCAAAAGATTTACCTTGTGGCTGATGCGAAAAAATTCAAAACTCACAGCTGCTGTTTATAAAAATCAATATGAAAATTCAAAGATACGCGTATCAGCGGGCGAGTATCGAGAAAATCTGCAAGATATTATTGCGACATGCAAATCCAGAAATATTAAGCTGATTTTTATTATCATGCCAATTAATTTAGCTTTGCCGGAGATTAGCGGGAAAACTAATGGCAGTCAGCTAAGCAATTATTATTATCAAAAAGCTGTAAAATGTGAAAAGATAAAAGACTATAAAAATGCGGAATTATTTTTTAAAAAAGCGTTAGAGCATCAGGTTTTTATTTGCAAGAAAAATGGAGTTTTATATCAAAACATTATGATGCAAGTGGCTCAAGAAAACAAAATACCTTTTGTGAATGCTGAGGAATTATTCAGTAGTGGCTTGTATGGGCAAATGGTCGATTTGTTTAATGGCTCCGATGACAGGATACACCCAAATGATGCGGGACATAGATTAATAGCAAATGCATTATATGAATGTATTATAAATAATGCAATGCTGGTTCCTAATAAAGAAATGAAGAGAAAATAAGTATGCAGATTAATCGAGCGGCTAAAAAGACATTGCTTATGTTTTTTGGGATAATATTTGGGCTTGTTCTTGTGGAATCATGTTTAAATGCAGTAGATTTTATTTATTCCAGCTGGTTTCATAAAAGTAATCAAGAGTTTTTTAAATATGATGCCGGTGCTTGTAGAATTATTTGCCTAGGAGATTCCTGGACATTGGGTATGGGCGCTGTCGCGCAGCAGGATTATCCCGCACAACTCCAGGTGATATTGAATGAATCGCAAATGGGATGCAAATTTAAAGTATACAATTTAGGGTACCCGAATTTTACGTCAGCCATGGCAATTAAAAAATTTAAGGAGATATGTCCCCGTCTGAAGCCGCATATTGTTATAGCTATGATTGGAAGAAGCGATCAATGGAGTTCGGAAAATGCTAATGCTAAAAGCAAAGTTTTTCAGATAACTAAGCAGCGGTTGTTGGATACAAAAATTGGCAAACTAATAAAAATCAGTATTTATAACTTGCACTATAATGGTTTTAAAAAACAGACTATTGACTCATTGAATAATGAAAAAGCTATGCGTGATGCAATGGTTTGGATTAAATTGGGGAATGAGCATAGATCTAATCGAACGTTTGTTGCAGCAGAGGCCTGTTATAATAATGCTCTTGAAATAGCCCCGGATTTAATGTTCGCTTTTATTGAAAAAAGCCGTTGTTATAAAATACAAGGGCAATATGAAAAAGCCGCAAGTGTTTTAACTGAAGCTTTTATATCAGATATATCGAATAAAGAGATTGCTCAAGAGCTAATCGATATTTTTATTCGTTGGAATGAACCGCAAAAAACAGTGGATTTTTACTATCAAATTTTCCAGAAAAAGCCAGATAGCGATCTGTTGAAAAGTAAGCTAGTCAATGCGTATATTATTTTAGCGGACACATTATTTACTAATAAGCAATATGATAAAACAATAGAAATCTATAATAAAGCTTTGAGTCTTGATCCGGAAAATAAAAGATTATACATTAGTATTGCGTACAATCAGTCGATGCTTTACAGTAAAGGTAAACTAGGCTATCAGCACCCTAAACATATACAAACCGCTAAGATTAATAGCACAAATTCAATTGAAAAAAGCCTTACCGTCAATTTAAATCTGCTTGCAAGGTTTTGCAAAAAGCAGGGAATAACACTTATCTTATCCGGGTATCCTCTGGAAATGTTAAAACCTATACAGGAAGTTGCTGCGGAGAATAAAATCCCCCTGGTTGACCATAGGCAATCTTTTCAAGGAGCAGAAAGAAGCTTTTTTGCAAAAGACGGACATTGTAATAGTCTGGGGTATAAACTTGTTGCAGAGAACATTGCGGAACAGATATATCTGATAATTAATAACCCAGTGTTTTACAATAAACAAAAAGAAAAACAATAATATGCCAGTTAAAAAAAAGCTATTACTAGTAACTTTCGGAGTGCTCAGCGCATTGCTCGTAATGGAAGTTATATTGTTTTGTTTTAGTTTCTGGGCGCCACATTTATCCGAAAACCCCATAATCAAGCAAGGCCAGGAAAAAGCCTTAAAAGTCCTTTGCTTAGGAGATTCGTTTACATATGGGATTGGAGCTGAGTTCAATCAAAGTTATCCGGCTCAGTTAGAGCAGATTCTTCAGCGCGGGATTAATAAGGAAGTTATGGTTATAAATGGAGGAATCTCCAGCGCGAATTCCGCAATTGTGTTGGAAAAAATGAAAACCTTTTTAAAATATATAGAGCCGGATATTATTATTGTTACAACAGGGAAGAATGATATCTGGAACTATAAGCAACTAAAACATTACGGCGATTGGAAAGTTCAGGTAAAGGCATTTTTTTCGCAATCACGCGTGTATAATTTACTATTTATCGCACAGATTAATATAAAAAATACAATTAGGGGAATAAAATTAAAGCAGCAGTCAAAGAGGAAAAAAGATTCTAAAGGCAGCTCAAATTTTGATGAGGAAGGGCTGGATAAGGCTAATGACCTAAGAAGTGCAAAGTTATTTGATAGCGCGATAAGTATGTATAAACAGATTCTTAAAAAATATCCAACCAATGTAGCTGTTTTATTAGAAATGGGGCGATGTTATAGGCTTGATGGGCAAGATAATCAAGCAGTAACAATGTTAAGGCGAGCTTTAATATTGGATGAATCTAATCAGGATATTTTAAACGAGCTGATAGCAATTTTTGTTAATAAAAAATCATTAAAACAAAAAAAAGAGTTTTTTTATAAGTTATCTTTGCTTTTGCCAGAGAATAAAGAAATAAAAAAACAGTTAATAAGCGCAAACATGCAATTAGCAGATATGTATTATAAGAGCGGAGATAATTATAATGCGATTGTTTATTATAATAAAGCAATATGTTTAGATCCCTATAATGCCCAAATATACAATAGGGTATATTATAATAAGGCAATTGGATTAGAACACAAACAAGACATATTGACCGCAACTGGAATTAAATGGCAGGGACAAACTATTTGGCAAATCACCTTTGATAATATCTCTCAGATTGCTGAGATTTGTAAGCGCAAAGGAATAGTGCTGATATTCTCTGGGTATCCGGAAGAAATGTATGATCCAGTAAATACCGCGGCAAGAAAATATGATGTTATTCTGGTGGATCACAGAAAGCTTTTTGCGGGAAAAAAGGCAATGGGACAAAGAAGCAAATATTTTGTGTCAGATGGCCACTGTACCCGATATGGGTATCAACTTATGGCGGAAAATATAGCAACCCAAATACTTAAGTATTTGGAAAATAAACTTTAGCTTTGCGTAAAAACATAACTGTTCAAGCTCACCCCTAAGCTTTTTGCTACTGGAGCGCATTTGGCCATTAAAAGATGAAATACCTTAGTCTTATATTCTGGTAGCTCTGTAAAGGTTTCATAATACCCCATTCCTTTGGCAATAATAATGTCAGCTTGCTTTATTTTTGAGGATAGTGCAGGAGTGATAGTGGATAATTCAATTCCGACAGCATCATTCCCAGAAGGAATAATATTATTGGCAAAATTTAAATTATCAGTCAGATTTTTAAGATCAACAATAGTAAGGTCATTTTGAATGGAAGAGGATTTTACTACATAATATACTTTGTTTGTTAGTGTAAGGAATGAGATTAAAGGCTGGTCAAAAAACCACTCACCGGCATTATCCGCAAAAAAAACAATATTTTTGGATTTTTTCAGTTTTTTTGCAAACAAGTCAAAGTGATTAAGGGCAAAACTGATTTTCTTTTTCATATCTTTTTCTGATTCTTGAATGGTTTTAAAAAAATCCAGAGAATTTCCCTTAGCAGAAAGTAAAACGAGTTCTTCCAAAGAAAGACTGTTGTTTTCAAGCAATTTAGTTGAAATAATTTTTGCGCTATTCAGTTCTTGTTGTTTCCTTTGAGCAAATGCATCCTCAA
Source organism: Candidatus Omnitrophota bacterium (assembly GCA_043805415.1). GTDB lineage: Bacteria > Omnitrophota > Gorgyraeia > B26-G9 > B26-G9 > JAHITE01. The sequence continues at coordinate 43,111 of JAZDHZ010000045.1, forward strand.
TGCCGCTAAGCTTTTTGATTTTTCTGTTTATTTTTGTAAAAACTTCAGCAGGGACTTTTTTAAGGCAAAATTGTAGATTTAGTTCTTTTAAAAGAGAGATTTTTATATCCTGGTTTATCTTAGCGCTGATTTTGCTTTGTAAAAATGACAGCTCTATAGTCATCTTGACCAGGTTTTTTAGACATTTTAAGCACTGTTTTTGAGCAAGCATAGATTTTCCCTAATATTTATTAATTATAAAAGACAAATGATTATAGCAATAAAGCAAGCTCATGGCAATTATAAAAAGCAGTAACTAAAGCATAACATATTTAACAACAACATGTTATGTTTTAGGAGAAAGGATCTTTTCAATATTGATACACGCGCTTATCCTTGCCTGGGGGCAAATTGTGTTGCAGAAAACCCGATGATTTGATAAAATATACCTCTAAGCTAAGGATTAATAAGGAGTTTCATATTGATACCGCTGCGAGATAAGTTAAGATCAAAGCGTATTCCTATAATAACAATTACTCTGATCTTATTTAATATATATGTTTTTATTAAAGAGATACTTTCAGGCCCTGGTTTAGGCACGGTTATTGATAAATATGCTTTAGTGCCTGCACACTTTCTATCTTTAGATGCAGTGACACTGTCAAATTTAATAACTAAAAGTATTTCTTTATTCAGTTCTCTTTTTCTCCATGCTGGGTGGCTGCATCTTATTGGGAACATGTGGTACTTGTGGATATTTGGAGATAATGTAGAGTATCGATTTGGACATTTTAGATACTTGTTTTTCTATATATCATGCGGAATCATAGGCAATCTGACGCATGTTATTATGAATGTAAATTCAACTATGCCTACGATGGGGGCTAGCGGCTGTATCGCAGGGGTTTTGGGCGCGTATTTTCTGTTTTCTCCCAAAGCTAAAATTGTCACAGTATTGCCGATTTTTGTTTTCTGGACCATTGCAGATGTTCCGGCATTCTTTTTTTTAGGAATATGGTTTTTGATTCAGTTCTTAAGCGGGAATTATTATATAAGTGGAGCTCACGCGAGCATTGCTTGGTGGGCACATATTGGTGGTTTTATCGGAGGAGCAGTTTTGAAAATGCTCTTTACTAAAAACAGAGGCTAAAAATCAGGGGTTTGTTGTATTATGCAATTATCGCCGGATAATATTTCAATATTTACATATATCGCGGTATTTTTCTTTGGGATGCTAATATGTTTTACTCCCTGCGTATATCCGATAATGCCGGTAATTGTTAGTTGTATCGGGACTTCTGAACTGAAAAATAAAACAGAGATTTTGCTTAGATCTTTAAGTTATGTGCTGGGTTTAGCCTTGGTTTATTCCGCGCTGGGCGCTGTAGCTGCGCTTAGCGGAGAATTATTTGGCAGTTTTCAACATAGTTTTTGGATAAGGTTCACAATTGCTAATATTTTTATCTTAATGGGCCTTTTCATGCTGGAAGTATTCAAAATGCCGCAGGTTTCCTTTGCGGGAAAAATTAGAAACCTAGATAAGTCCGGGATGGCTGGGGTATTTTTAACAGGAGCATTATCAGGTTTAGTTGTCGGACCTTGTTCAACGCCTGTTTTGGGAGGTATCCTTACTTATGTTGCGAGCAAGCAAAATATTGCTGTAGGCATAAGCTTGTTATTTACCTATGCTTTAGGCATGGGATTGCCTTTACTGGTTCTTGGGCTATTTGTCGGATTATTGAAAAAAATGCCTCGCTCAGGGGAGTGGATGGAAAAAATAAACAAATTATTCGGATTAATATTAATCGGAGTTGGGGAATATTTCCTGCTGGGTGGATGATAGGATAAGATAGGAAAAGTCTATCCATTGCGACAAAGAACATAACAATAAATATTAATATATTGTTTAGAAAACAGAGAGAATGGTTATGAAAAAAAACAAAAGATCTAATAATAAAAATACATTGGCATATTTTGAAATAGAGTTTTATGAAAAGCTACTAAAAGACAATCCAGATTATGTAGATGCTCTTATCCCTCTTGCCGAGGCGTATACAAAAGCAGGTCAATACAGTAATGGATTATTAGTTGATAAACAGTTAGCTAAGTTAAAACCAGAGGATGCGATAGTTCAATATAATTTATCATGCAGTTATTGTTTACTTCAGCAGTTAGATGAAGCTTTTGTTGCACTCAAAAGCGCGATAACTTTGGGTTACAATGATTTTCACCACTTAGATAGTGATCCGGATTTATTTTATCTTCGGGAGGACCGTCGCTACAAGGAAATGATTTCTGATTTTGTAAAGCAAAAAGGAGTAAAAAATGGAATGGGTAGAGCAACTTGATGAGATCCAGAGCTCGGCACTAAAAGAAATGGCCAATATCGGCATAAGTCATGTAGCAACAGCTATCGGAGAGATATCCAAGGAAAAAATTGATATTTCCCTGCCGGCACTTAATGCATTTTCTAAAGACCAATTATTATACAGCGAAAATCAAAATGGAGGTATTGTAGTAGCCTACCTAACGGTGGATGCTATTTCAGCGCTTACCGAGATATTGATTATTTTATCGCGTAAAGATGCTATCGCGCTTATGAATAAGTTTGTCAATGCGGATGATTTAGAGAAAATTGATACAGAAGATTTGACGATGGAAGAGCAAAAAAGTATTTTTTCGGAACTTTCTACCGTGATTGCCGCAACATATTTTTCAGCGGTTGACGATATGTTTAATGTGAAAACACGTTGCGGAGTGCCTAAAGTAAGTTTTGATCATGCGGAAGCTAGTGATTTTCTCAAAGACACTATTCGTCATAATGAGGGGATAAGCATTAATGTTTCATTTACTAGTGATCCATCCAGTTTATCGGGTAAGTTTTTGCTTATTCCTGATCCAAAGACATTAGGAGTATTGTTTGAGACAATTGGCATAGGATAATTTAAAGGATTATTTCGAGAGATAGGAAAGGGATTGCGATGGTTCAAGTAGAGCTTTTTAAAATTATCATGCATGAAAATAAGCATGACCAGATAATCATTCTCAAAGAAAAAGACGGACAAAGGCAAATGCCGATAATTATAGGCATTGCGGAAGCAGCAGCAATAAAAATGAAAGTAAGTAATTTGCGATGCCCGCGTCCATTAACTCACGATCTTTTAAGTAATTTAATTGAACAAATTGGCGCTAAGCTTGAACAAGTTATTATAAACAAGCTTGAAGGAAATACTTTCTATGCTCGTTTAATGATAAGACGTAAACATGATAATATTTTATTGGATATTGATGCGCGCCCAAGCGACAGCATTGCCCTGGCATTACGTTTAAATGCTCCGGTATTTGTTGAAGAGGAAGTTTTTGAAAAACTCCAATTTTTAAATGGCTAAAACTATTAATCAATCTTTTAAGAAATTAAAAAAGTTCAGAAACAACAAGCTTTTGCAAGCAATACAAGAAATTTCTGAATTGCAAAAACAACAGGTTTATTTAGTTGGCGGGGCTTTGCGTGATTTGTTTTTTAAACAAAAAAAGCAAAAAAAAACAATTGATTGGGATTTTACGATTAAATCAGGAGCGCTTGATTTTGCAAAAAAACTAGCGCGCAGGCTAGACGCGAATTATGTTCTTTTAGATGAAAAACATAAGACAGCCAGAGTTATTTGTTATGAAAACAATCAGGAATTCAGGCTTGATTTTACAGATTTTAGAGCAAAAACTCTTAGAGGCGATCTGAAAAAGCGTGATTTTACGATTAATAGTCTTTATGCTGATGTGAAGGACTTATTGAATGGTAAGGCTAAAATAATTGATTGTTTTAATGCAAAAGAAGACATAAAAGATAAGATATTAAGAATTACAAACAAGAATAATTTTAAAGACGATCCTTTGCGTATACTGCGAGGGTATGCTTTTAGTTGTCAATTGGGTTTTTCTTTTGATCAAGCAACATCAGCACTAGTTAAAAATAATGTATTTAGACTCGCGGATGTGTCTCCAGAGAGAATATCAGAGGAATTAGCTAAAATCTTCGGGGCAAAGTGTATTTATAAGCATATTCTTAAAATGGATAGCTTTGGTGTTTTAGATCTGATTTTCCCGGAAATCAAGGCTTTGAGAGGAGTTGAACAAGGTTTATTTCACCATCTTGATGTTTGGAATCATTCGCTTGAAAGTTTAGCTCAATTAGAAAAGCTATTGCGGGTTTTGCCTAAGAAAATACCAGCTAACTGTGTGGAGCAGGTTAATGCCTATTTGGAAGAAGAGCTGTGGGGCAATAGATCAAGGCTTTGGATTTTAAAGATGGCTTGCTTGATGCACGATATTGCTAAGCCTCAGACCAGGTCTGTCGGGGAGGATAAAAAAGTACATTTTTATACTCATGAAAAGCAAGGCGCGCAGATAGTTAGAAGAGTTGGAAAAAGATTAAAATTATCCAGAAAAGAAATTGCTGTTTTAAGCGATATAGTCTTGTATCATCTCAGGGCCGGACAGCTTGTAAACCGTATGCCGAGTAAAAGATCGAAATTTCGTTTTCTAAGGGACACAGCAGATAATGCAGTGCTTATTTTACTTTTTACAATTTCTGACCGATGGGCGATGAGAGGAAGTTTTAGTAAGAGTAAAAAGTTTATTTTTTATGAACAAGAACTTTTTAAAATGATAGTCGGGTTTTTTAAAGATCAAAACACGGTAAATAAAAATCCGCGTTTGCTTAATGGTAATGAGGTTATGAGCCTTTTAGGGGTATCCAAAGGCCCATTGATTGGTAAGATTCTGGCTCAAATAGAAGAAGCACAGGCAATAAAATCAATCAGGAATAAACAACAAGCAGAGAATTTGGCTAGCCGGCTTTATGCTAAGATGAGGCAGTAGTGTGTATGGCAAATGGATATAAATCTAGATATCTTGACTTAGCAGATGTGCTTTTTCAGGATAAAATAAACCGATCAAAACAAATGCTTGCTCAGTGCTGTCTGTGTCCCAGACAATGCCAAGCTGATAGATTAGCCGGAGAAGTTGGCTATTGTAATGCCGGAAATCAGGCGGAAGTTTCGCATTGGCAGCGCCATTATTGTGAAGAGCCTCCGTTTTCTCAAAATGGCGGGGCGGGAACTATATTTTTTGCTCATTGTAATCTGCGCTGTGTGTATTGTCAAAACCATCAGATATCTCAGCAGCAAGGCCATAAAAACAGGATTAGCGTTAAAGAACTAACTGATATTATGCTTAAATTACAAGAGGAGCAAGCGGAAAATATTGATCTGGTTAGTCCGACGCATTTTATGCCGATGATAATAGAAGCTATTTATACAGCAAAACAGCAAGGATTAATAATCCCGATAATTTATAATACAAATGGTTATGAAGATGAAAAGATCCTTCACTTGCTTGAGGGGATCGTGGATATTTATATGCCGGATTTAAAGTATGATAGTGAGGATGCTGGACTATGCTATTCCGGGGTTTCTGATTATGTTTACCATGCAAAAAAAGCAATTGAGCTTATGTATAAGCAGGTAGGCGGTTTTAAGTTGAGTGAAAATGGCCAGGCAGTTGGCGGTCTTTTTATCAGGCATTTAGTCTTGCCTAATAATATCGCAGCAAGTAAACAAGTCCTTGATTTTTTACATTCGGAAATCGGGTCGGATATTGGTTTGAGTTTAATGAGCCAATATGCTCCGTGTTATCTGGCGGATCGGTTTAAACCGATAAACCGGTCTTTAAACAGGCAGGAATATGACCAAGTGGTTGAATATGCTCAACAGTTAGGTTTTGAAAAATGTTGGACGCAGGAGCTTAAAAGTAATGATGTATATTTTCCGGATTTTGAAAAACCGGATGTATTTTGATTTAAATTTTTAATCAGGAATTGATTATTTTTATAAACGGAAGGAATGAGTCTAGTGGTCAGGATTAAAAGAGCATTGATTAGTGTTTCCGATAAAACCGGATTGGATGATTTGGTAAAAACTCTCAATGAATTTGATGTTGAGATAATTTCTACGGGTGGTACCGCAAAGCGGATCGCGCAATTAGGAATACCGGTAAGATCTGTGAGTGATGTTACTCAATTTCCGGAAATGCTTGATGGCCGGGTAAAAACATTGCACCCTAAAATCCATGGGGGGCTGCTTGCTTTGCGCGATAATCAAGAACATTTAAAGCAAGTAAAAGATTTTGATATAGAATTAATAGATATGGTGGTTGTTAATCTTTATCCGTTTGAAAATACAGTTTCAGATCCAAATGTAGTTTTTGAACAAGCCATCGAAAATATTGATATTGGCGGGCCGTCAATGCTTAGATCCGCGGCAAAAAACGCGAGAAGTGTTGCCGTTATCTGTAACCCTAAGCGCTATAAGGACATTATCTCAGAATTAAAAGCAAATCATGGCGCTTTAAGTGCTCAAACCCGGACTAAGCTTGCTGCCGAGGTATTCAAGCGTACATATGAATATGACCGAGCAATTGCTTTTTATTTGCAAAATAAAATAGAGCAGCAAAACTTAAAAGAACAATTTCCTGAAATACTAGAATTGCGGTTTGAAAAAGTCCAAGATCTTCGCTATGGCGAAAATCCTCAGCAAAAAGCGGCTTTTTACAAAGAAAACAATTCAATTATGACAAGCATTGCTAATGCGCGCCAGCTTCACGGCAAAGAATTATCGTTTAATAATATAATCGATTTAAACGCGGCACTTAATATTGTGAAAGATTTTCAAGACCCAACAGCGAGTATTGTTAAGCACACAAACCCTTGCGGCGCTGCAAGCGCGGATAACCTTTCTTTAGCTTATAAAAATGCTTTAGAGTGTGATCCAATGTCTGCTTTTGGCAGCATTGTTGGTTTTAACCGGAAAGTCGAGGCTGCTACCGCGCGGGAAATACTTTCCGCTGATTTTGTGGAATGTATTATTGGGCCAGGATTTTCAGTAGAGGCATTAGAAATGTTAAAAAAGAAAAAAAATCTCAGAATCATGGATGTAAATAATTTTGTTGGCCTTGATTTTGGTAGTTTGCCAGAGCTTGACTATAAAAGAGTGAGCGGAGGATTGCTTATTCAGCAGAATAATATTAAGATTATTGATCAAGATAAATTAAAAGTTGTTACAACAAGAATCCCAACTCCCGAGCAAATGAAAGCATTGCTGTTTAGCTGGACAATTGTTAAACATGTTAAGTCGAATGCGATTGTTTTAGGCCAAGGCACTAAAACAGTTGGAGTTGGCGCAGGCCAAATGAGCAGGGTTGATAGCGTTATGATCGCGATTAGAAAAGCAGGTATTCGCTGCCCCGGGGCTGTTTTAGCTAGCGATGCTTTTTTCCCAAAAGCGGATTCAATTGAGCAGGCAGCAAAAGCCGGGATTAGAGCGATCATTCAGCCGGGTGGTTCTATTCGAGATCAGGAAGTTATTGATGCTGCTGAAAAAGCACAAATAGCAATGGTGTTCACAGGCATGAGACATTTTTGTCATTAAAAGAAAAGCAAGGAAATTATGATTTACCAGGAAGCCGTGGAATATTTGAATTCATTTTTTGATTATGAAAAGGATTCTAATTACAGTTACAGCGATATGAAGCTTGACCGAGTTAAACAGCTGCTTGCTAAACTCGACAATCCTCAGGATAAATTTAAATCCATACATATTGCCGGAACAAAAGGCAAGGGATCAACTTGCGCGTTTATTTTTACTATTTTAAAAGAAGCTGGTTATAAGGCTGGATTATATACATCGCCGCATCTTATTGATTTTAAAGAAAGAATCAAAATTAGTTATCATGATTCTATGGAAGAAACAAGAGAGCGGTTGATTGAGCAGAATGAAGTCAGCGCCCTTATTGAACAGATAAAGCCGCATGCTGATAATATCGCTGGATTGACTTTTTTTTAAATTTATACAGTGCTTGCGTTCATGTTTTTTGCTGCTCAGAAAATCGAGTTTGCTGTTTTAGAAACTGGTTTGGGCGGAAGGCTTGATGCGACTAATGTGGTTAAACCTTTAATTTGCGGATTTTCCGCGATTAGCTTAGAGCATACGCAGATACTTGGCAATTCAATTGAAAAAATTGCCCGAGAAAAAGCTGGAATAATAAAGAAAGATACATTGGTTGTTACTGTATCTCAATTGCCTCAAGCATGGGATGAAATTAATCTTGCCTGTAAAAACAATAATGCCAAGCTTTATCAGGTTGGAAAAGATTTTCTTTATGATGTAGTCGGAAATAATCTTGATGGAAGCATTTTTGATTTTAAAAGCAAAGATGTGGACTATCTTGGACTACATATTAGCCTTGCTGGCCAATTTCAAGTAGTTAATGCTGCTTTAGCTTTGGGCGTAATTCATCTTTTAAGATTGCATGAGATTGTTGTTTCTTCGATAGCAATCCGCAGAGGACTTGAGGCTACTCATTGGCCTGGCAGGATGCATGTTGTGCATAAAAATCCGTTTCTTGTTTTGGATGGAGCGCAAAATCCGGCTTCGGCTCAGGTCTTGCGCGCGGCAGTTAATATGATTTTTATTCCTAAAAAATCAATTTTAGTATTTGGGGTTTGCAAGGATAAAGATGCTCGGGGGATGATGCAGTATTTAGGCCGGCAACAGAATATGATTATCTTAACTCAATCGCAAAATCCTAGAGCAATGGATGTCGATGAGCTAGAAAAGATTTTATTACCTTTTAAACGGATCATAAAGAAAACACGCTCAGTTCAGGAAGCAATGAAACTTGCTTTTGAAAATAGTGATAGCAAGGATGACCTTATTTTGGTTGCCGGGAGTTTATATATTGTGGGAGAAGCTTTTACGGCATTAAAAACAATAAAACTGCCAAAATATTTGGATTAATAGCAAAATTAAAATGATATCAACACATATTGACAGTAAAGATACAATTGCGGCGATTTCAACTCCTCTGGGGCAAGGGGGGATAGGGATTGTACGTTTAAGCGGAAATAAAGCGTTTAAAATTGGCGACAAGATTTTTAAGAGTAAGAATGCGAAGAAAAAAGCGTCTCAATTGCCCAGTTTTAGCGTGCATTATGGATATATAATTGATAAGGCTGGTTTAAAATCTAAAAAGCAAACAGAAGAAATTATTGATGAAGTTATTATTACTGTAATGCGCGCGCCGCTTACATATACAAAAGAAGATGTTTTAGAAATAAATTGCCACGGAGGCATTGTCGCGGTACGAAAAATTCTCGGGCTGTGCATTGCCAATGGCGCACGGCTTGCTCAGCCAGGGGAATTTACCCAAAGAGCTTTTCAAAACGGCAGAATTGATCTTATTCAAGCAGAGTCTGTATTAAATGTGATTAATGCCAAAACAGATTTAGCTTTAGAGCCGGCAATGTATCAATTGCAGGGAAAACTCTCAGGGCTTATAAAGAATTTAATGGCAAAACTAGTTGAAATAGTTGCTCCGCTTGAGGCAAGTATTGATTTTCCTGATGATACAATTAAGCGGGTGACCAAGAAAAACATGTTAAAAAGTTTAAATGCCGTAGCTGTAGAGATTAGGAAATTGATCGATAGTGCTGATAAAGGAATAATGCTGGCTAATGGGTTAAATATAGCTCTTGCCGGAGCGGCTAATGTGGGAAAGTCAAGCATAATGAACGCATTACTTGAGTATGAGCGAGTGATTGTAACCAATATTTCAGGCACAACGCGTGATGTAGTAGAAGAAGTTTTGAATATACAGGGGGTGCCTGTAAAAATTTCTGATACTGCCGGCATTATGGATAGTTCATGTGTAATTACCCAAGAAAGCATGAATCGCAGCCTGGCTTGTTTGGAAAAATCGGATCTTGTTTTATTTGTTTTAGATGGCTCGCATAAGATTCAAAAAGCAGATTTAGCTGTTGCTAAAAAATTACAAGGCAGAAGAGCGATAATCGTAGTGAATAAAAATGACTTAGCGCCAAAGATTGATCTGAGCTTAATTAGAAAAATAATGCCGAATGCTGTAATTGTTAAAATATCAGCACTTAAAAAACAAGGGTTAGGGGGGCTTGAAAACACTATTATAAAGATGTTTTTTAAAGGACAAATAGTGCGGTCAGATGAGTTTATAATAAGTAATCTTCGCCAAAAAGAAGCTTTAGAGCATTGTTATAAAAATATTAAAGCTGCTCTTGGGGTAGTTGACGCAAAAGGATATGAAGAATGTCTTGTGTTTGAAATAAGACAAGCCCTTGATTTTCTAGGGCAGGTAGTGGGAGATAATATAAGCGAAGATATATTAAACAATATTTTTTCGCGTTTCTGCGTGGGCAAATAATAGTCCAAGGGCCAATATATTTTTAAGGAGGATTTTGCTGTGAACAATATCGCATTGGTTGGCTTTATGGGAACAGGGAAAACAACCATAGCGCGCATGCTAGCGGAAAAATTCCATGCGGAGTATGTTGATATTGATGAACTGATTGAAATAAGGCAGAAGATGAGCATTGTTGATATTTTCGCTAAACATGGAGAACAATTTTTTCGTAAGCTGGAAAAAGAAGTTGTTACTGAGATTGCCGGTAGCCAGAATAAAATTATTGCCTGCGGAGGCGGTGTTGTTTTGGACGCGGATAATATTGCTAATTTAAAGAAAAATGGTATATTGATTTGTTTGCAGGCAAAGCCGGAGGTGATTATTGAACGCACCAAGGATTATTTGCATCGGCCACTGTTGAATGTTCCAAATCCTAAGGAGAAAATCAGAGAGCTTCTAAATATAAGAGAAATTTATTATGCCAAAGCTGACTACACTGTGGACACTTCAAGTCTTAATAAAACGCAAGTAGTTGATAAAATAGTATCCTGGTTAAAAATAAAAAATCTAATAGTGAGTTAGTATGCAGGAAAGAGAGTATTATATAGCTTTAAATATGGTTTCTGGCTTAGGAAGTATTTTGATTTCTAGGTTGATGCATAAATTTTATACAGCGCAAAATATTTTTCAAGCAGATATACATGAACTAGTCCAATTATCAGGCATAAGTATAGACATAGCTAAAAGGATAAAACAAATATTATCCACAGAAGAGTTCGCGAAAGAATTAGAACAGATCGCGTTAAACAATATTGAAATAATAACAATTCAAGATCAACGGTATCCGGCTCTTTTAAAAGAGATTTATGATCCGCCGATTGTGCTTTATCTAAAAGGGGATGTGTCGGTTTTTAAAAATAAAATGCTTGCGGTAATTGGTTGCCGCAGGGCAAGTGCATATGGCTTGAAACAATCAGACCAGATAGCTCAAGCGCTTGCAAAACTTAGTATTTGCATTGTTTCCGGAATGGCCCGGGGTATTGATACGGCAGCGCATAAAGGAGCATTGTTAGTACACGGAAAAACCATTGCCGTACTGGGCAGTGGTTTTAACAATATTTATCCGCTTGAAAATAAGGCCTTGTTCAATGAGATTGCTAACAATGGCGCGGTTGTTTCAGAATTTGCTTTAAATACTTTGCCTTTGCGGGGAAATTTCCCAAGACGGAATAGAATTATTAGCGGGCTGTGCCGGGCAATTGTAGTAGTTGAGGCGGCTCAGAGAAGCGGTTCTTTGATCACAGCTGATTTGGCTTTAAACCAGGGCAGGGAGGTATTTGCCGTCCCTGGATCAGCGAACTCTTTTAATGCCCAAGGGACAAATAAACTAATTAAAGAAGGCGCGAAACTGGTCGAGAACGCGCAAGACATTATTGACGGCCTCTATGTTTTATGGGATTTTTAGTCAGGGCAATATAAAAGGATGTTTTCCTATTGGAAAAATATCTTAAAATTATTTAACTTTACTTAAAAGGAGGGTAAGAAGATGGAATTAAAGAATTATATGGAAATAGTCGTGGAAGACGCTGTAGATAAGGAACTTGCTGGGATTAATGAAGATTGGGCAAAAAGCCATAAATGCAAGCTAGATATTATGGCGCTGGTGCTAAACCGCCTGCCGGCAAGGTATCTAGTAACAGATAAAGGCAGGATTATGACTAAAATAACGGAAACAGAAGTACAGTTTCAGGCCGACATTTTAAGAGAAGTGATAAAAGCGATAAAACTGGTTAAAAAAAATCCTTAAAAGTAAATAAAAGCAGAAGCGTATTATAATTTTAAGCTAAAAGGTAATATTTTTATGTCAAATATAGAATCAAAAGATTTTATACATTATGATGATTTGCCAAAAGAAGAACTGCGGGCATTTAATAAAATAATTAACAATATTTATCGCCTGCACGGCGTTGATTTTCGGCAATATCGTTCTAAGTGTTTGCGGAGAAGAATTGTTGTCGGCATGCATGATGCTAGAGTTAATTCCTTTGTTGATTATTTGAATTTTTTAATAAAACATCCCGATGAATATGACAGTCTTTTAGATAGGATTACGATAAATGTATCAGAGTTTTTTAGAAATCCTGAAACATTCAGTGCTGTGCGTAGAAATGTTATTCCGTCAATTATTCAGGCAAAGAAAGAAATAAACGCGTCTTCTATTCGGGTGTGGAGCTCTGGATGCGCGACCGGAGAAGAGCCTTACTCTTTGGCAATCCTGTTAAGCGAAGTATTGGCAGAACTTAAAGAGAACCTTAAAATAAGGATATATGCGACCGATATTGATAAAGCAGCGCTTAAGCGGGCAGAAGAGGGTATATATAAAGAAAAAGCATTGAAAGAATTAAAAAACTATCAGGTGAACTCTTATTTTCAGAAAAACGAACAAGGTTTATACGCGATAAAACCTGAGTTTAAAACAATGATCAAGTTTATGTATCACAATATGATTAGTGATCAACCGCTGCAGAGGATGGATCTTATTTTTTGTCGAAATGTAATAATATATTTTAGTAAAGAGTTGCAGAAATTAGTTTATGATAATTTTTATAAAGCACTAGCTCCCAAGGGATATCTTGTCGCTGGAAAGACTGAAAGCTTAATGGATATAAATGAATCATATTTTGAAAGAATTAACCTCCAAGAGCGAGTTTTAAGAAAAAAATAAACAGTGAGGTTAAACAAATAACAATGAAGTTTATAAAACAATTAGGTTCTTTGCGGCTTACGTTTATCCTGCTTTTAATCTTAGCTGTTGTATCTATTTTAGGCACAGTTATAGCTCAAGGAGAAAATGCGCAGTTTTATCTAAAAAACTATGGAGATTTTTTTGGCACAACACTGTTGTTTATTAATGCCAATGATTTATACAATGGGTGGTTTTATCAGAGCATGTTGTTTGTTCTGGGGATGAACCTTTTAATTTGCACTATTAATAGCTGTAACCATAACTTATTCAAAAATAAGAAAAAACTAGCTTTATTTTTAATCCACTGCAGCATAATGCTGATTTTTACCGGTTCGGTAGTGAGTAAGGTGAAAAAGTATTCAGAATATGTGACTCTTTTGCCTGGCCAAACAATAGAGCTTAAACAAGAAAATGCTAAAATAATTTTTAATCAATTTGGGATAGATTATTACAAAGATACAAAACAGCCAAAAGAATATCGCAGTAATATCACGCTGCAGGAAAATAATGGTATTAGCCAAGAACATACCATCATGGTTAATCATCCTTTTCAGTACAAAGGATATGGTTTTTATCAATCAAGCTTTGAGGTTTTTGCGGATTTAGATCTGGTTATTAGCCATATGGGGCATGTGGTGTGGCAGGGAAACTGGAAGCAGGGAGATTCTTTGCTTTTGCCGGGAGACGATAACTTGAGGCTTGAGATCACACACTTTCTTCCTGATGCTGATATTGATCAGGATGGAAAGATAACTCTGCGCGCATATGAATTAGGCAATAGCGCGCTATTAATCACCATGTATCGGGATGATGAAGTAGTGGGCAGAGAGTGGATTTTTATTGATGAAAAAACCAACGATATGATTGCTCAGAAAATTCAGGTTTTTGATTTCAAAATCAAGCGGTTAGACGTGTTTTATGCTACAATAATTCAAGTTATTAAAGACCCTGGGCTTACGTTTGTTTGGGCCGGGTTTTTGATGTTTTTTGTGGGCATGATATTATTTCTGTTTCAGAAAGATAATATAAGGAGTGTGTAATGTTTCGATTAAGTATGTCCTTGTTTGCAGTTGCCTTAGTTTGCGCGTTAACTCTAGCGCTTATATATCAAAAGACAGCTCCGGTAATAGAGCGGCAAAAACAAATGCTTTTAGAAAGATCGCTGCAATCTGTATTGGCAGCAGAGAGCTATCAAAAACATGAAGGGGACATTTTGTATTATGAGGCAAAAAATGATAAAGATAAGCTAATTGGCTGGGCTTTGCCGCTTTCTGGAAAAGGGTATGGCGGAAATATTCAACTATTAGTCGGGGTTGATATTAAGGAAAATATTACTGGGATACGAGTTCTTGAACATAAGGAAACTCCGGGTTTAGGGTCCAAGATAAATGAGATTGAGTACAAACAGACAGAACCAAAATTTTTAAAACAATTTCAAGCTAAGAATATACAAGACATAGTATTGGTAAAAGGAAAAACTGATAAAAATATTCAGGCAATAACCGGAGCAACAATTTCATCAAAAGCTGTTGTTGAGGGAGTTAGGCTGGGCGTAGAGAAGTTTTTGAAAACCCGGCAAGTAAAATGAAACTATATCCAATATGCTTAAAATTAGATAATATTGCTTGTTGTGTTGTGGGAGGTGGAAGCATTGCTCTAAGAAAAGTTAGAACTTTGCTTAAAAGCTCGAACAATATAACGGTTGTTAGTCCTGATCTTTGCGATCAGCTGAGGCAGCTGCATAAAAAAAAGGCATTTTATTACCAAAAGTCTGAGTATAGAAAAATTTTTATTAAGAATGCCTTTTTAATAATTGCAGCGACAAATGATCAAAACGTTAACAAAAAAATTGTTGCGGATGCGAATAAAATGGGCAAACTGATTAATGTTGTGGATGTACCGCAGCAATGTAATTTTTATCTGCCGGCAGTTATTGATAAAAAGGGAATTTTATTATCAATATCAACTCAAGGCGCTTTTCCCGGGCTGGCAAAGAAAATACGCCAGACTATGGCAGGGATGATAAAAAAATACGCGGATAATATTAGCGTATTAGCTAAGCTGCGGGATGCTATTAAAAATAATTGCAAAGATGAAAAAATGAAAAAAATGCTGATAGGAAAATTACTTAATGATGTTGTTTTAGATTTAGTTGAAAAAAAGAAGATTCGCAATCTTGAGGATCTTAAGCTGTATTTGAACATTTTGTAAAATAGATTATTTCCGGAGGGGATATGTATACGATATTATTCATAGGGGTTTTAATTGCCTATTTAATTAGCGCGGTGAGTTTTGTAATCTTTGCGATGAATAAAAATGCTTTTTTGGCTAAAATCGCGATGTTTTTTGCTATTTTTGGTTTTGTTGACCATAGCATCACTCTGATAATAAGATGGCTTATCTCAGGGTTTCCCCCCATGTCCAATCTCTATGAATCCATGTCATTATTTGCCTGGGCAATCATATTAATATTTCTTATTTTAGAGTTTAAATTTAAATTCCAGATAATCGGCACCTTTATTATGCCGTTTGCGTATTTAGTGATAGGTTACGCATCATTGCTGGATAGTTCGGTAAAGCCGCTTATGCCTGCCTTACAAAGCTACTGGCTGTTTATTCATGTGATTACTTGTTTTCTTAGTTATGCGTGTTTTGCCTGCGCTTTTTTTCTCGGGATAATGTATCTTATGCAGGAAAGGCAAGTGAAGTCAAAACATATTGGAAAACTTTTTGAACGTTTGCCTGCCTTAGATGTTATGGATAAAATAAATTACAATATGGTGCTTTTTGGTTTTGTTTTACTGACTGCCGGCATTGCGACAGGTTCTATTTGGGCTCAGCAGGCATGGGGGAACTGGTGGAGTTGGGATCCAAAGGAAACATGGTCTTTTATCACCTGGTTGGTATATGCGGCTTATTTGCACGCGCGGTTTAATGCCGGTTGGCGGGGTAAAAGAGCAGCTCTGCTTTCAATAATCGGGTTTATTTCAGTTTTATTTACTTATCTGGGTGTAAGTTTTCTTTTGCCTGGATTACATTCTTATTTATAATTTATGAATATAAAAATTATTGGTTTTAATCATAAAACAGCGCCTATTGGGATAAGAGAAAAGCTATCTTTTCCTAAGGCTGCTTTAGGAAATGCCCTAAGTACGCTTAAGCAGAACTCTGATATTCAGGAAGGTGTTATTCTTTCTACCTGTAATCGTGTAGAGATTTATGCTTTAGCCAAAAATGATAAAAAAATAAATGGAGCTCTTTGCGGTTTTTTAGAAAAGTTTCATAATATAGATATAAAAGATTTTAAAAATCACTTATATGAATTTGAAGATATTGAGGCAATAAGACATTTATTTAGAGTGAGCAGTTCTCTTGATTCTCAAATCCTTGGAGAAAACCAAATACTAGGCCAAGTTAAAGAAGCTTTTTTTAGCGCGCGTCAGATTGGCGCGGTTTCGCGGATATTTTCTTTTTTGTTTGAAGAAGCGATCAAGGTTGGGAAACGCGCTAGAACCCAGACACAAATAGGCTATGGAGCGGTTTCAATCAGCACGGCAGCAGTAGAAATGGCACGTAAGATTTTCGAAGATTTATCGAATAAAAAGATTCTAATAATTGGCGCGGGTAAAATTGGCGAGCTCTCAGCTAATCATTTACGCGGCAGGGGGGCAGAAATGGTCCTAGTTGCAAATAGAACATTTTCTAAAGCCCAAGAGCTAGCTAAGAAATTTGACGGACAAGCAGTAGAATTTGATAAATTTCCGCAAGCCTTAATCCAAGCAGACATTGTGATTAGTTCAGTCAGCGCTCCGCATGTTCTGGTTAAGAAAGAAATGATGAGCGAGATTATGATAAAGCGAAAAAACCGCCCAATATTTTTCATAGATCTTGGCTTGCCCAGAAATATTGATCCAGCAGTAAACACAATATACAATGCATATGTGTATAATTTAGATGATCTGGAAAAGGTAAAAGACGCAAACTTAAAAGAAAGACTTAAAGAAGCTGATAAGATTGAAGATTTAATCGAGGCGCATTTAATAAAAGTACAAGCCAAATTAAGCCATTTATTAGAAAAAGATGATTCTAAAAAGTTTAAGTAGAGGTTATTTTTAGGAGTAATATTAAAGCAATGGGTAAAACAGATATAATTACAATCGGAAGCCGGAAAAGTCTTTTGGCTATGACTCAGGCATATTTGGTAGCTAATAGTTTAAAAAAAACATTTCCCAATAATACATTCGTTATAAAAAAAATTATTACCAGCGGTGATCGATTAAAGAAATGGCCAAAAGAACAGATAAAAGGATTGTTTGTCAAAGAAATAGAGCAGGCTTTGATCAAGGAAACAATTGATATCGCTGTTCATAGCATGAAAGATTTACCTGTTGATATGCCCGAGGGTTTGGAAATTGCCGCAGTAACCAAAAGAGCTGACGCGAGAGATGTTTTAATTTCCAATTCCGGTAAAGGTTTAGATGCTTTAGCTAAGCAAAGCTGTATTGGGACTTCAAGCCCCAGGCGCAGGGCACAAATCCTTTTACATCGGCCGGATCTTAAAGTAATAGATATTCGGGGCAATTTAGATACAAGGTTAAAAAAGCTAAAAGATAAGCAATGCGACGCGATTATTGTCGCGGCCGCGGGGATTATTCGTCTTGGCTGGCAGAAGCTAATTACAGAATATATTTCTGATGCTGTTATTTTGCCTGCTCCAGGCCAAGGAGTCTTAGGTGTTCAAGTAAGAAAGCAGGATAAAAAGATTAAGGCCATTGTAAACAGTCTTAATCATGTGCCATCAAGAATAGCTGTAACAGCGGAGAGAGAATTTCTCAGGAGCATGGGCGGTGGATGTCGTGTACCCATAGGAGCTGTTGCTAAGATAAGAGCGGGTATTTTAAAATTGGAAGGAATTGTTGCCTCTGATCAAACAAAAGCAGCAAGGGCATTTGTTAAAACAGATAAAAAATACCCTTTGCTCGCGGGAAGAAAACTGGCTCGAAAAATCAAGAAGCTTTTAAAAACTAAAACAGGCACAAAGGAAAGTATGACCCTATGATAAAAAAGTCTAATCCTTCAGTATTGATTATCGATGATGAGGTTATTGTAGCCAAGACCTTAACCGCAGTTCTTCAGGAGAAAGGGTTTGATGTCCGAAGCACTTCATTTGGCAATCAAGGGCTTGAATGGCTGGATGAAGGGTTTGATCTGGTGCTTTTAGATTTAAAACTGCCGGATATCGATGGTCTGGATGTGCTGAAAGCCATAAAACGCAGACATCCTTTTGTCGCGGTTATTGTGATGACTGGATTTGCCAGCGTAGAAACAGCAGTTGCGATCATGAAAGAGGGCGCATATTCATACATAATGAAACCGTTCGAGGTTGATCAATTATTAGATTCAATCGCAAAAGCAACAGAAATAAAGCGCAAAGAAAGTGACAAAGATAAGCTTTTAACTAATCTGTCTTTACTTTATCAGGTTAGCAAAGAAATGGAAGGAGTTCTCGAACTTCAAGGGATTTCTTTAATGGCGGCGCGTTATCTTAGAGAAATATCAAAACTCAATGTTTGCGCGATATTAATCAGAGTAAAAAATAAAAGCGAATTCTGGTTCGGAGCTTTAGATGGTGTTGACCCGAGAATAACAGATCTTGCGTGCAAGAGTTTTAAACTCGACAAAAATATGTACGAGCGATTAATAAAAGAAAAAAATGCGGTTTTTTTTCCAGAATTAAAAACAAAATTAGAGATTCTGTCATATATTCCATTGAAAGATCCAAAATCCCTGTTTATTTTTCCGCTCAATACAGAGAGCAAAGTTGTGGGACTGGCAATGTTTGTCGGAGCGCAAAAGTTTACATTAAACGAAGATACTTTAGAAACAATTACCACTATTGGCGGTGAAGTAGCATTATGTATAGAAAATGCGAATCGTTATTTAAAACTAAAAGACAACTATCTGGAAACAGTGAAGGCGCTTGTAAAAACAATAGAAGATAAGGATGAATTTAATAAAGGCTATTCAGACGCGGTTGCGGGACTCGCGGTAATTGTTGCTCAAAATATGAAATTGCCGGCTGAAGAAGTGGAGTGTATTCGGCTTGCTGGATTTTTGCATGATATTGGCCAAATCGCGATTAGCGATAAAATTCTTTTTAAAAAAGATAAATTATCCCCGGAAGAATATTTAAAAGTAAAGATGCATAGTCTTGCCTCAACAAATATTATTCGCAATCTTGATGAAGAAAAAAAACTGGTTCCGATTATTTTATATCATCATGAGCGTTATGATGGCAGTGGATATCCTGAAGGGCTAAGAGGTGAAAGAATACCCATCGGGGCTAGGATACTGGCAGTTTGTGATGCGTATAAAGCGATTATATCACATCGCCCCTATCGCAGAGGATTTACTTCGTATGAAGCTGTTAAAGAACTTGAACGTTGCTCGGGGCAGCAATTTGATCCGTATGTTGTAAAAGTGTTTTTAGATGCTTTTTATAAAGGGCAGTTAGCATAAGGCAGGGAATTAATGTTAAAGAGAAAAAACCCAAAAGTGTTTCTTGTGGGAGTTGGTCCGGGCAATGAGCAATTGATCACCCAGGCAGCTTTAGAGTGTATAAAAAATGCTGATGTTATTATTTATGATCATTTAATGTCCGAAGCGCTTCTGGATAATAGAAAGCCTCAGGCAAAAGTCATTTATGCTGGCAAATTTCCGGGCTCACACACCCTTCCCCAAAAGAGCATAAATGCTTTATTGCTTAAGCACGCAAAAGAGAGCAATATTGTTGTACGCTTAAAAGGCGGAGATCCTTTTCTTTTTGGCCGGGGTTCAGAGGAAGCCTTGGTTTTAAAAAAAGCTAGAATTCCTTTTGAAATTGTCCCAGGAGTAAGTTCAGGCTTTGCGGTTGCTGCTTACAGCGGAATACCGCTGACGCATAGAGGGATATCTTCATATGTTACTTTTGTTACTGGGCATGAAGATCCAACCAAGCTAGAATCAAGCGTTGATTGGAAAAAATTAGCAGCGCTTGATGGAACTCTGGTTATTTTTATGGGCATGGCAAATTTAAAGCTTATAACCAGCTTATTGATCAAATATGCTAAACAAAAAAATACGCCGGTATGTATTACTCAATGGGGGACATTGCCTATCCAGCGGTCAGTAATTGGAACGCTTGAAAATATATCAAGCAAGGCAAAAACTGCGGGGATTGATCACCCGGCAATCATTATTATCGGCAATGTAGTTAAATTGCGTAAAGATCTTAACTGGTTTGAGAAAAAGCCTTTGTTCGGCAAAAAAATATTAATTACCCGGCCTTTATCTTTAGCAAAAGAATTAAGCCAAGAATTGGAAAGGAATGGAGCGCAAACTATTAGTTATCCTTTGATTGAAGTAGTTAAGGAAAAAGGCTTACAAGATTATCAGGTGATTGATAAGTTTAAACAAGCTGACTGGGTTTTATTTACCAGCAGAAACGCGGTTCAAATATGTTTTGATATTCTAGATAAGCAGAATAAAGATGTTCGGTTTTTAAAAGATGTAAAATTTGCTGTGCTGGGATCGCAAACTCAGAATATGCTTAGAGCCCGGGGAATTATTGCGGATATTGTTCCGAAGAAGTTTTATATGGAAAGCCTGATCAGCGAATTTAAGAACATTGATATAAAAAAGAAAAGAATTTTTATCCCGCATTCAAAGCAAGGCAGGCCGATATTAGTTGAAGAGCTGTCCAAACAAGGAGCGATTATTGATGAGCTTTTTGTTTATCATGTTGCTCCGCCTAAAAGTGCATCAAAACAGCAATTAATGAAATTATTAAAACAGGAGAATTTTGATATTATTACATTTACCAGTTCAAGCTGTGTCCATCAGTTTATGCGCTTTGCTGATCAGGATAAACAATTACTAGAAAAACAGGTATTTGCCGTTATTGGTCCGATTACAAAAAAAACACTCGAAGGATACGGGTTTCAGGCAGCAATTGACGCAAAAGTATATACTGCTTCTGGCTTAGTCCGGTCAATACAACAATATAAAGGTGGAAATAAATGATTAATTTTACTAAGCTTCTAGGCGGAACACCAAGTATTTCTCAGGCATTAAAAGATGTGAGCAAAAAAGGTAAATCGCCTTTATTTAAGGCATGTAATGCTTCCAGTCCGCTTGTTGTGTTTAACATAACAAGAAGATGCAATCTTGATTGTTTGCATTGTTATTTAGAATCAAAAAACAAAAAATACGCGGGTGAATTAACTCTGGAGCAGATCAAAAACACAATAAATTCGTTGGCGAAAATTAATATTCCGATATTGCTCTTGTCCGGCGGCGAGCCTTTGGCGCATAAAGATATTTTTGAAATAATCAATTACGCCAAAAATAAAGGGATCCGGGTCGGACTTTCTACAAACGGTACGCTGATTACAAAAACCATTGCTAAAAAACTTAAACAAACAAACATAGATTATGTCGGCGTGAGCATCGATGGCGCTAAAAAACTGCACGACAAATTCCGCAATTTAAGCGGTGCTTATAGTATGGCGATTAGAGGTATTCGTAATGCCCAGCAAGCTGGGCTTAAAACAGGGGTTAGGTTTACAATAAGTAAAGTCAATGCCCCGGATTTGCCGGCAGTTTTAGATATGTGCGTAAAAGAGAAAATCAGGCGTTTTTGTATGTATCATTTGGTGTATTCCGGCAGAGGTCAAGAGCTGGTTAAGCAGGATATTGATAATACCCAAAGAAGGGAAGTAATTGATTTTCTAATTCAAAGCACATTAGAATATAAGCGAAAGAAAGTTGATCTTGAAATTTTAACTGTGGATAATCATGCGGATGGGATACATATATATAATTATCTAAAAAAAGACAATCCAAACGCGGCTAAAGAAGTATTAAAACTGCTTAAATTTCATGGAGGCTGTTCAGCGGGCAGTAAGATTGTTGATATTTCTCCAACCGGAGATGTGTTTGCTTGCCAGTTCTGGCAGCACGAGACGCTGGGTAATGTTAAGCTAACCGAGTTTAACCAAATATGGCTCAATAAAAAAGACAAACAGTTGTGCAGGCTGCGCTGCAAAGCTGAGCATTTAAAAGGCAAGTGCGGCCTTTGTCAGTATAAATCGTATTGCGGCGGATGTCGAATCAGGGCTGAGGTTGTGTATAATGATCCTTGGCAGGAAGATCCGTGCTGTTATTTAACGGAAGAAGAGATTAAAAACAAAAAACTTAAAAAAGCTAAATAAACTGATACAATAAAGGCTGGGGTCTGAAAAGCGAATAGTTTATAAATGGAGGGATTAATATGCGTCAAGTTGCTGTATTTGGATTGGGCAGCTTTGGATCAACTGTTGCCAAAACTCTGACTGAACAGGGAGTGGAAGTGATAGCGGTTGATTCTGATAAAGAAAAAGTAGAAAATATTAAAGATTATGTTGCCATAGCTGTGGCTTTGAATTCAACGGATGAAAAAGCCCTGCGTTCTATAGGCATAGAGCAAGTCGACGCTGCGATTGTTTGTATTGGTGAAAATGTGGAAGCAAATCTTTTGACCACAACATTGCTTAAGAAGATGGGGATAAAAAATATTTACGGCAGATCGGTAAACCCTTTACAGGAAGAAATTCTCAAATCACTAGATATTACTAAAATTCTTAATTTGGAAAAAGAAATGGGCGAATCTGTGGGTAAAAGTTTAACCAGTCCGAATATTCAGGTATGCATGAAACTTTCCAGCGGGCATACGATGGCAGAAATAAAAATACCGAAAGATTTTTGCGGACGCTCACTCAAAGAGCTTAATCTTAGAAAACGCTATGATGTGAACGTTGTCGCGATTAAAAAACAAATCGCCGCGATTGATGAACGCGGGCAAAGAATTTTAAACGATGAAATGAATGATTTACCTCAGGCTGAAGATATTCTTGAAGAAGGAGATTGCTTGATTGTTGTCGGCAAACAAGAGAGTATTAATCTTCTTTCTAAACACTAAAAGGGATTTGTCATGAAAAGGAAACTTAATATTATATTCGGGATTATTATTGCTGTTTTTGCGGAGATTTGGTATTTGGGCACTAACAATATGCCTCCTTTTTACAGCGATAGCATTGTGATTCTCTGTGGCATGGGAATTGTTGGCGCGTTGTTTGTTCTGAATCGGTTTATTATTTTTCGTAAAAAAATGGATTTAGCGATAGCTCATATTTTAGAAAATAACTTTCGTACTGGTATCTCTATGGATGGAGACGATGAAATATCATTTTTAGCTAAAAGGTTCAATGCTGCTTTAGACAGAATAAATGAGTATGATCGATTAAGAGAGCAAAGAATTGATTATTTAAACAGGATGATTACGATTTTGAACCGCAATATTCAAAACGGGGTTATGATTCTGGACATGGTATCTTCAAAAATAAAAATTAATAAAGCGGCGCAGGATATATTTGGCGTCAACCAGGATGAATTGAGCATTGATTCCGTAGTTAAACTTGAGGCAAATGATCAGTTTAATAAAATGTATCAGGAAATTATTGGACGCAGAGCAAATACTATTGCCGCTGATTTAGAACTATTTCTACCAATTTTAAAGGCAAAAGCAGCAGTTAGCCTAAAAATGTTTGCAATCAAAGATAAAGAAGAAAAACTAAACTCTATTCTCTGTATTTTTCGGGTAGTATAAATATGTGTTTTAAAATACATATTTCCGAAACATAGTCTTTAAGGCGAAAGATCTTTCAATAATATGCTCAATCTTAGTTTTAAAAAAATATCAACTATATTATTATTTTCACTGTGTGTTATGATTTGTGCTGCTGTGTGTTTCGCGGACACGCAAGATGATTATCTGCAGTATTTATATCGGGGGCGGGTTTTCTTTAACCAGGGCCTTTATGATCAAGCGCTTTTAGAATATGAAAAAGCAAGTATCCTATTTCCTGATTCAAAACAAGCGCTTTTAAATCAAGCGATTATCTATAAAGATATAGCGGATTATCCAAGCGCGATCAATATCTATAAAAAGCTATTAAAAATATCTCCGGATAAAATAATATATAAGAATCTAGGCGAAATCTATTATTTGAACTCACAGCCCGACCATGCGATTACTGCTTTTGCTAAATCAATAAAAATGGGCAGTAAAAATAGTTTAATTTATTTTTGGATCGCCAAGGCTTATGAGGATAAACAAGATGCGGATAATGCGATTTGGGCGTATGAACAGGCATTAGCGCTTGATCAAGAATTTGCCCTTGCGCATTTTGGCTTGGGCATGATTTATAAACAAAAGAATGTCTGGCAAAAAGCGCAGGAAGAGTTTGATAAAGCAAAAGAGCTTGATCCAAGTATTAAGGAAATCAATTCTTATTTAGGGCTAATGTATCTTGCTCAGGATAATTATGATCAGGCGCTAACTTTATATAAAAAGGCATTGGCTGCTGATCCGGAGAATAAAGACATTCAAAAACAGATTGATATTATTTTAAAAAAGGCAGGCAAGGATTTAAGCCAAAAGCTTGGAAAAAGACAAGAGGATAGATTGTCAGCGAGTTTAGCTAAAATAGTTAGCGCGAAACAAGTACCTGCTGCTCCAATTGTCCGGGTAAAGATAGGGGATGTTAAGAGGATACGTTTTAAATCCGCGGTAGATTTTAAAATCAAAACAGCAGCGGCAAGCGAACATGAGGATTATCAGGGATACAAGGATACACTTTATACAATTGAAAAGGACTCCAATGCGATTGGTGTTTTAAGAGATGATAAAAAGATTACAGAGTTTACACAAGATATTGTAATAGATAATGCTAATGATAAGGCAACAATCCTTATTTTTGATGTAGAGGCAGGCGCGGGTAATTATTGGGCAAGTAAGACAGATCGGATTTATCGCGGTAAAGTGGAAGTTGGTTTAAATGATACAATTTATTTAAGTCTAATAAACATTATAAATATGGAAGACTATCTTTACGGTGTTTTACCTAGTGAAATGCCTGATGATTGGCCAATGGAAGCGCTTAAAGCACAGGCCATAGCAGCGCGAAGTGAAGCATATCGAAAAATGGGACGGCATAAGGATCAGGGTTTTGATTTTTGTTCTGAAGTCCATTGTCAATCCTATAGCGGTGCTAAGGTTGAGACAGCGAGGACAAACTCCGCGGTAGATGCGACAATCGGCATGGTAGCAACATACAATGGTAGACCAATAGATGCGGTGTATTCTAATAGCTGCGGCGGACATACTCAGGGCAATATATTTGGCGACCGCACGTTTATTGACTACTGGCAGCCCAAACAGGATTCTTTTGAGCCAACAGGCTTTTATTTTCCAATTTCTCCCTTAGAGCTTGAGGACTGGTTATGGTCTTATCAAATTCCGGTTTTTTGTAATAATGAAAAATTTTCCCGAAGAAGTAATTTTCGCTGGATGCGGCAATATACTCACAAGCAAGTAGAAGATTTAATTAATAAAAAAATGAATATTGGTAAATTATTGGAAATTATTATTTTAGAGCGCAATCCCTCTTCACATGTTCATAAAATTAAAATTATTGGTACTAAAGGTGAGTTTATTGTTGAAAAGGAGCTTAATATTCGTAATTTGCTGGGTAATCTACGCAGCGCTATGTTTAATATCAATGTGAAATTAGACAAAAAAGCTAAGCCAGAAGAGTTTATTTTTTATGGGGGAGGCTGGGGGCATGGAGTTGGTCTGTGCCAGGTGGGAGCAGCTTCCATGGCAGATCAAGGTGTTAACTATGACCAAATTCTAAAGTTTTATTTTAGCGGTATTGAAATAGAAAAATTATATTAAAAATGCATAAAATGCAGCTATTTGGATTTTGCAGTGATTGTGCTCAGGCAGCAAATAAAAATGATAATGCTTGATCCTGTGAGGTTGAATATCGCATTAGGAGAATATGAAAAAAATTAATTTAATTAAAATGAAAAAAGGACAAAAGGGAATAATCGCGCATATTGACGGAGGCAGCGGTTTAGAAAAACGCCTGGCTGTCATGGGGATAAGCATGGAAAAGACAATTACCAAATTAAGTGCTTTTGTTATGCAAGGGCCTGTGGCGATTAAATCCGGCAGAACAGTCATTGCTTTGGGTCATGGGATGGCATCAAGAATATGGATAAACTTAATCGAACAATAAAAAAAGTTGCTTTGATCGGCAATCCGAATGTAGGCAAAAGTGTATTGTTTTCCCGGCTTACAGGTGTGCGGGTTATTGTGTCTAATTATCCCGGGACAACAGTGGAATTTCTTGAAGGAAAAATGGCTGTTGCTAGCGGCTTTGTGGAAGTAATTGATCTTCCTGGTACTTATAGTCTTGAACCATCTGTTCCCGCGGAAGAAGTAGCAATCAAAATGCTTAAAGACGCAGATATTATTATTAATGTTCTGGACTCGACTAATCTTGAACGTAACTTATATCTGACAATGGAGCTGCTGGAAACAAAACATCCGATGATTATTGCTTTGAATATGCACGATGAATTAAAACATCATGGAATCAGCATTAACGCGAAAGAATTAGAAAATCTCTTAAAAGTAAAAGTTATTCCAACTAGCGGGGTAACCGGGCTGGGGATTAGAGAATTAAAACAGTCTTTAGCTGAGGCAAATCCAGGGAATGTGAAACCGCGGACACATCAGCAGCGCTGGGAGCAGATTGGAACAGTTATTGATAAAGTTCAACATCTGACACACAGACATCATACTTTTTTTGAAATCCTGGAAGATGCTTCAGTCAATCACTGGTGGGGAACGGTTATTGCGCTGGGAGTTCTTATTACTTGTTTTGAAATTGTCAGGTTTATTGGAGAGGGATTGATAAATCATGTAATGAATCCGATCTTTAAATCAGTTTATGAGCCATGGCTTATGTCATTAAGTGCCGCGCTTGGCGCTAATGGATTTTTACATAATATCTTAATCGGACGGTTGATTGACGGGCAAATTGATTTTCAGCAATCAATGGGTATTTTAACCACAGCGCCTTATGTGGAGTTGGTGATGGTTTTGCCGTATGTGCTGTCCTTTTATTTATTGCTCAGTTTTTTAGAAGATAGCGGATATATTCCGCGTTTAGCGCTTTTGCTGGATAATATTATGCATAAAATAGGCTTGCATGGATTTGCTATAATCCCGGTTTTGCTCGGCTTTGGCTGCAATGTTCCTGGGATATTAGCAACCCGGGTATTAGAAAGTAAGCGGGAAAGGTTTATTGCTTCTACTTTGATTTCGATTGGGGTGCCTTGCGCGGCATTACAGGCAATGATTATTGGGATTCTCGGCGGATATGGAGGCAAATATGTTGTTTTTGTTTACGGAGTGCTGTTTATTGTCCTGATGTTTATTGGAGCGGCAATGAACTATTTTTTAAAAGGATATAGCCCTGAGCTGTTTATTGAAATACCGCCATATCGCTTGCCTTCGCTTAAGCTGTTAATAAAGAAAGTGATATTAAGGATCAAAGGTTTTCTTGTTGAAGCAATGCCGGTTGTTTTAGCCAGTGTGTTTGTGCTTAATTTACTTCAGCAAATGAAGCTGTTTGAGATTATCTCTAAGTTATTTGAACCGGTATTAAGTTTTATTTTCGGATTGCCTAAAGAGGCAGTGTGGGTGCTGATTATTGGTTTATTGCGCAAAGATATCGCGGCAGGCATGTTGGTGCCATTGGGGCTGAGCTTAAAACAATTAATAATTGCCTGCATAGTTCTTTCTATTTCTTTTCCCTGCATTGCTACTTTTGCTATTTTTTTAAAAGAATTAGGACTTAAACGTTTAATCCAAGCAACAATGATTATGCTCGGGATTACAGTATTAGTTGGTGGTTCTCTTAATCTGATTTTACATTAGGATGGGTATAAAAATGGAGAAAAAATACTTTACCATGTTTAGTTTGAAAAATGTTATGCTTGTTTTGTTCACTGCATGCGCGCTGTTTAGCATAGTTACTTTGCTTATCTCAAAGGTTTATCTGAATTCATACAAGCTTTTGCTGGAAAGAGAGCTGGTCGCGATTGTCGAATGTGATAAAACCCCTAAAGCTAATACACCTATTTTAAATATAGAGTTTTATGCAAATACTGATAAAGCTAAAAAACAAACATTTGATTTTAATGCTGATGAATGGGTTATTGAAAGTAGAATTATAAAATGGAAACCTCTGCTTGGATTGTTTGGTATGCAGCGTTATTATAAACTTGAAAGAATAAGCAGTCGTTATCTTGATATTGAAAAAGAAAGAACTTTGCCGCGTTTAGTTTATGATATTTCTGAAAAGCCGGATAGGTTCTGGCTTTTTCTTTACAAGTATCAGAAATATTTTCCTTTTATTGAAGCTGTTTACGGAAATAGCGCGTTTATTCAATATGTGCCAAATGCGAGATATCATGTTTATATGACAGCTACAGGATTAATGATAAAGAATGTAACTTTGCAAAAGACGAAAAACTGGTGGTTTACAGGGTAGTTTATTATTTTTACAGTTTTCATTATAATTAGAGAGGTTTTAGATGAAAAAGTCTTTAATCCGAGTTTGGCAGTTATTTGACAGTGAGCAGGTAAAAAAGCAATTACTTTTAGCCGGTGAGCTTACGGCAAATTGTGAAAATTGCCAAAATTTGGGCATAGACTTTGTCTTGACAAAGAAATGTCCGCAGTGTCAAACTGAGTTTAAATATATTGGATTTAGAAATAAAAGTAATAAAGCAGAAGAACTTTCCGCGATCAAACGATTATCTGAAAAAAGACCGGATTTGATAATTATTGATTATGAAGATATAAAACGCGCCTGCGGTAAGTCACAGGCGCGTAATTTATTAGATATTTAAGTTTAAGAAGCTTTAGTAATTTTTCCAGAGCGGATGCAGGAAGTACATACTTTGGCAGTTTTGCTTGCTCCTTTGACCGCAATCTTGATATTCTGCAGATTAGGCCGAAATACACGCTTTGTAATTCCAGTGGTTTTTCTGCCAACTCCGCCTTTTTTCTTTGCCATACCTCTTTGGGTAATTGATCGACCTGCTACCGGACCTTTACCGCATATTTCACAAACTCTAGACACTTTAGAATCCTCCATTTTATTTAAATAATCAAAGCTTAAATTTTTTGTTTAAGTAGTAACTTGTAAATATAGCATAATGAACCGGGTTTGTCAATTTTATTTGAAAACCAGGTTTTAAGACTGAGTATAAGCATTGTATCTTGGGTAGTATTATTTATAAGTCAAGGGGCTCTTTTAATTTCATTTGAATAGCATTTTGTGCGACACAATTTGCGCATAGAATAAAATTGCGAAATCTAAAAAAGTGTGGTATACTTTCTTACCTTTTTAGAATAAGAGCTGGCGATAAAAAATAAGGAGAAGCGATGAGACGAGCAAGGCTTAAAGTTATCAGCATAAGTATTATACATGTTTTGTTTATTACGTTCTGCTTGCCGAGTGGTAATTGTGAAAACATGCGTGCGGAAAATTATACTCAAAGTGCCGCTGCATGCACAAATATGCTTTCCCCTCGACTGTTGATTCAAAACGATATTCTTCTTAAGGGTTTGGGCCAGCAATCTTCAGCGCTGCTTCTTTTGCCGGAAATAGAAAAGATTACACCCCCCTCAGGGCAGACATGGTTACAACAGCATTTTCCGACCTTTCATGCTCTTTTTAACAAACGTCCGCTTATGACGGTTTCCATGGAAGGATTTCATGAAAAATATTCCACGCAGGCATTAAATGCAAATTCAAAAGGCGGTTTAGGGGCATTTTTTGGGTGTTTGATTAGAGGGCTTAAAAAAATTGGAGTCAAGACCATTGCTTTTCAGCCGGATTTTTCAAAACGGAGGCGTCAGACTATCAGATTAAAACACGATTATGTTGTCGATCATGTCAAATCAGTTTTATCTAATCTGCATTCGCGCAATTTTCAGGACAGTGCGTATCCTGTTACTGAGTTGATCCTGCGGTTGTCTGAGAAAAACATGCTTTCAAAGAAAAATTTTGAACAAGCGGTTATGAAAGACCTGGGATTAAAAAATGGGATTTACGCTAATGCTTTAGAACCGGACGGAAAAGAAGCTGATATTGGCAAAGAAAACATTGCTTATGTGTATACCGCGGCATTGAGTGTGTTGATTGATCATGCTACGCATGGGAATAAGATTGAGGTGGCGGAGAGGGCTGTGTCCAAGATATACAAAACGATGCATGCTAACGGCGCAATAAACGGGAAAATCGTTAACCATACATTAGTGATATTACAGTCTCTTTCACGGGAAAAACAGATAACTCTGGAACATTTTCAATTGGCAATAAAAAACGATACTTTTCTTGATGATTTTCTTACCAAAAGCGGGGTGAAATATGAGATTTTGTATTCCGCGCTGTTAAATTATTTAGCAAGAACAGCGGTAACAAAAGAACAGATAATTGTCGAAGAGCCGGTTTCGTATGATAATGAGCCTGGTGAATATTTTCGGGATGAAAGGGGAAACGAGTTTGTTGTTACTGTGGGAGGATTAGACGTTAACGATCCGGCAAAAACTCAGTACTATGATGTAAAGTTTAAACGTTATTTTGACGGCAATGTTACTCGGATACAAATGGTCTGTCCGGAGTTATACGGCTTATTGTATAAGTCGGACGTGTTTCCCTCAGGGAAGCGTCAGCGTTTTAATGAATACATGGTGAGTTCCTGGGCAATGTACGCGTTTCTTAAACATTTTCCTAAGTTTAATCCAGGGATTGTGCATTTCAACGAGTCTCCATTTATTCTGTTGGCCGCGCTTATGCAAGCTGATTCGCAGTTTAAAACCATTCCCTCAATTTATACAAATCATACTGTTGTCCAGGCAGGTTTGCCGACATATGATGGATCAACCGCATCAATGGAGCGCATGTTCGAAATTATGTCCGGCGGTTATATGATTAAGGGTGATAAAGTGTCTTTCTCAATAAAAGGCGACCTTGGAGAAAAAACAATTGAAAAAATGCGAGAAACATTCACACATAATGGGCGTATTGATTTATCGAATGCGGCAGTAAATCTGGCAGACGCGCCTAATGGGGTAAGTCCGGAACATGCTTTGGTGACAAAGGCGCTTTTCCGTACAGCCAAAAAAATTATTGGTGTACTTAACGGGTCCAGTGATTACTGGAAAAATGAAGCATTGATTTCCTTGGAAGAACAAAAAGGCAAAGAGAATATTACGGCAGAAGAGTTAGGGAATATCCATCAGACTAATGGAAAAGATCAATTAATCAGGGACATTGAACAACGTACTGGAGTACTCCTGAATAAGAATAAACAGATTGTTTCCCTGATTCGGCGCATCTCGAATTATAAAAGCCAGTTTCCTATTCTAAAGGACATTGTCAGGGTTATATGCGCTGATCGCGGTACTAAAGTAAGAACGCGCTGGGGTGATTTGGAAGGATTAGGCCAGCAGGTTATCGTGGGAGGTTTTGCCTATTCTGGATCTGAAGAGTCAAAATGGATTGAAGCTTTCTTGGGATGGATGAATGACCCGGATTTAAAGGACCGCTTTGTGTTTGTTCCTGATTCAGATGTGGAATTACTGAAATTGCAGGCTATTGGCTCTGATATTTGTATTAATTGTCCGTTGCCGTTTGAAGAAGCTTGCGGCACTTCGGATCAGCGTGATGCTGAAAATGGCGGACTTAATGTTGTTATCTATGAATCCGGCGGCGGAAAAGAGTACCTTAGTCAGGTTGATAGAAAAAAAAGAACTGGAAGTGGCTGGATGATCGGAGTACCAGAGCAACCAGGAAAGCCGATGTACGAAAACGCTTGGGCCTTTTATGATCATGCGCCTAAAGCGATTTATGACGCACTCTCAGAAGCAAGTGACATTTATTACAATGATCCTCTTCTCTGGCAACAGCTTATGCTTAATGCCTATCGAGCTTCTGAAAAAGTAACCGCTGAAGCCATGGCAATGCGCTATGTTAAAGATACTTTCGGTTTTGCCGTAGACGCGGCTCAAATACGTACGGCGATGATTATGCTTAAAGACGCGGAATTGGAATCATTTCTAAGTGATAAGAGGATTTCTTTAACACCTATTGAACAGTCTATTTAAAAGTAATATAAGTTTATAAGTGTGGTGAAATAGCTTATTCTCGTTTCTTTCCTATTATTTATTTAAACCCAATGAATACTACTGCTTTTTAGCAAATAATACAATAATGATTATTATTTAAAAGTAATTATTGACAACCTGCTCATATTATTATAAAATTAAAATCATGGAAAAAGCTGTAGCTATACTCAAGCAACATAATATTCGGATTACTCCGCAAAGAATGGGAGTTTATAATATTTTATCCGCGAAAAATAAGCACTTGACTGCAGAAGATATATACAGGAAAATAAAGATTAACTTTCCCGCGATTTCTTTTGCTACTGTTTATACTATTTTAGAATTATATAGTAAAAAGAATCTGCTTAAGGAAATTAGGATTGATTTTAATAAGTCATGTTTTGATAGCCGAACTGATACGCATCATCATTTTTATTGTAAAAAGTGTTTAAAGATTTATGATATTAATCTGCATCCTTGTCCGGCATTAAGCGCTAAAGAAGTGGACGGGCATTTAATTCAGGAGCTGCAGGGATATTTTTACGGCATATGTTCTGAATGTAAAGGCGGCAAAATATGAAGTTAATCCAGGGCGTACTAACAGTAAAAATTAAGCGAACATCTACTGTGCAAAGTTTTCGTTTTAAATTAGAGGAAAAGCTTGTTTTTGAGCCAGGTCAATTTTTAAAGATTATTTTTGACCAAAATGATCTGAATAATAAAAAGTTAAATAAGTATCTTTCTTTTTCAGCTTCGCCGGAAAATGATTATATTGAGGTGACAAAAAGGCTTAGTGAAAGCGATTTTTCTAATGCGCTTAAAGCTTTAAATCCAGGGCACAAGGTGATGATGCAGGGGCCAATGGGCAATTGTGTATTTAAGGATGATTATGCGAAAATTGGTTTTTTGGTTGGCGGTATTGGGATAACACCAGTTATTTCAATTATTGAGTATATTGTTCAACGAAAAATAAGTACTGATATTGTATTGGTCTATTCAAACCGACACTATGGGGAAATTGCTTTTAAGAAGGAATTAGATAATTGGAAAAAGGAACATAAAGCTTTGAATATTATCTACACTTTAACTGATTGCTTACCTGAGGATAATTTGTGTATTCATGGACAGATAGATAAAAAATTAATCCAAGCGCGGGTAAAAGATCTCACGGACAGAAGACTGTTTATTTACGGACCGCCAGTAATGGTTGAGTCTATGAAACAAATATGTATTGAATCTGGATGCGTCCAAGAGCTGGTCAAAGCGGAAAATTTTGTAGGGTATTAAATTTAAGTGAAGAAAATAATAATCGTCTTGGAATAAGGCACAAATGATCTAGGAGGGGTAATTATGCATGATATGACAGAGCAGAATTTAAAGGCAGCATTTGCCGGAGAATCAATGGCGCATATGAAATATTTGGTATTTGCTGATAAAGCAAAAAAAGAAGGCAAACCTAATGTCGCGCGTTTATTCCAAGCGATTGCTTATGCGGAACGTGTGCACGCGACAAATCATTTAAAAGTACTCTCAGGTATTGGAACAACTGAAGAAAATCTTCAGAAAGCGCAAGACGGCGAACATTTTGAGGTTGAAGAAATGTATCCTGCTTATAATGATGAGGCGGAAAGGCAGGGAGAAAAAGAAGCAGCTAGATCAACGCGCTATGCGCTAGAAGCAGAAAAGATTCATGAACAGATGTATAAAAATGCAAAAAAGACAGTTTCTACAGGCAAGGACATTGAATTAGCAGATGTTTTGATTTGTTCTATTTGCGGTTATACGGTTGAAGGGGAATCTTTGGATTTTTGTCCGATTTGCGGTGCGAAAAAAGAAGTATTTAAAAAATTTGCTTAATAAGCTAAGAATAGTTAGAATATAAATTAAATAAGGAGTTATTATGAGTCCTGTAGAAGCTTTGCAATTGGCTTTAGGAAGAGAAACTGAAGCGCATGATCTTTATCTCAGACTTGCGCGGGAACATCCTAATTTAAAAGATTTGTTTGAGTCTTTGGTGATCGAAGAAGATAAACATAAAAAGCTGTTAGAAAAGAAAATTCTTGAACTTACGACTTGAATTGTTATGAGGAGGATATATGGCTTTACAGTTAAATTCAGATAATTTTGAGCAAGAAGTATTAAACTCAGATTTGCCGGTTATGGTTGATTTTTGGGCGCAGTGGTGTGCTCCTTGCCGAATGCTGACTCCAACCATAGAGGCTTTGGCAAAAGAATATCAAGGGAAAATTAAAGTTTGCAAGCTTAATGTTGATGATGCGCAGGATATTGCCGCTAAATATCAGGTTATGAGCATTCCGACAATACTTTTATTTAATAAAGGTAAAGTTGTCAGCCAGACAGTTGGCGCTGTGCCCAAAGAAACTCTCGCAGCAGTAATGAAACCGTATATTTAAGATATAACTTTAAGGAGGATATAGAAAATGAAAAAATATAGATGTATTGTGTGCGGTTATGTGTATGACCCAGCTGAGAATAATAATGTTGCTTTTGCTGATCTCGCAGATGATTGGGTTTGTCCTGATTGCGGAGTAGGCAAAGATCAATTTGAAGAAGCTTGATTAAGACAATAAGAACAAAAAAGTATCAACTATATTAGGACAAGACAATGCATAAGATCAGAGATGATATATATTGGACAGGGTATATTGACTGGGATTTGAGAAATTTTCATGGTTATTCTACGCCGTCTGGTTCTACTTATAATGCTTATTTGATTATGGACGAAAAACCAACCTTAATCGATACAGTTAAGCATTACGGCTATAATGAGATGCTTTCGCGGATTAAGCAAATAATTGATCCAGCGAAGATTCAATATATTATTTCAAATCACACGGAAATGGACCACTCCGGAACAATCGGGGAGCTGCTTAAAATTTGCCCGAATGCGCAAATTGTTTGTTCGCCAAAAGGAGCCGAGGGCCTGAAAAGGCATTTTCTCAATTCCGGACATTCTGATATTGAATGGAAATTTAAAGTAGTAAATACCGGAGATGAACTCAATATTGGAAAAAGAAAGCTGAAATTTCTGCTCATGCCTATGGTTCATTGGCCTGACTCAATGGCAACTTATTCAATCAATGATAAAATCCTGTTTCCAAATGATGCCTTTGGCCAGCATCTTGCCAGTCATGAGCGTTTTGTTGATCAGGTTGGGGTTGATATTGTATTAAAAGAAGCGGCAAAGTATTATGCGAATATTGTTATGCCTTATGGCGCGCAGGTAGTTAAAGTATTAGAGGCTGTGGCGGCTTTAAAAATAGATATGATTTGTCCGTCACATGGTTTGATCTGGAGAACAGCGCAAGACATTGCTAAAATCATTAGTTATTACAAAAAATGGGCAGCTTATGAATCGAATAAACAGGTTGTGATTGTTTATGATACTATGTGGCATTCAACCGAAAAAATGGCTTTAAAATTATATGAACTGATTGATCAGGCTCAAATACCGGTAAAAATTATTAATTTAAAAATAACCGATTATTCCGACGCGGTTACTGATATTATGAATTCTAAAATAGTTATTCTCGGCAGCGCGATTTTAAATAATCAGATCCTGCCCAGTCTCGGCGGTTTTTTGACTTATTTAAAAGGCTTGAAACCAAAGAACAGGTTTGGAGTAACCTTTGGATCATATGGCTGGTCAAAAGTTGGGTTTAAATCCTTGGAAGATGCTTTGGACGAATGCGGGATAAAAAGCATCACAGAAGGCCGATATCTGCAATTTGTGCCTTCTGATAATGAGCTTGCAAGTTTAGAACAGATTGTTGAGCCAATTAAAAAAGCTTTGGGAATATAAGGAGTTTTTATGGAAGCAAAGTGGAGTCCTCAGGAAATTTTAAAAATCGCGATAAAAGTAGAACTTAATGGACAGCAGTTATACTCATGTTTAGAATCAGATAGTGAAGATATAAAAATAAAGCAGATCTGGAATTTCTTAAAGCAGCAGGAAATAGTTCATCGTCAGATATTTGAAGATATGCTGGCTAAAGACGGCAGCTTGATAGTTCATGAATTCGGCACAGGCGAATATGACGCTTATATGAAGGCTATTGCTTCAGAATATATTATTACGCTGAAAATAATAGAGGAGAAACTTAAGACAAAGTTCGCGTCTGATTTAGCAGCAGTTGATTTTGCTCTGAGCATAGAAAAAGAATCAGTTTTAGTTTATACTGCTTTGAAAAACTATGTAACTGAAGATAAACAGCATATTTTAGACAAGATCATTGATGAAGAAAAAAAACATATAGTTCAGTTGATAAAGCTGAAACGGCTTGTAAAAAAGCAATAGAATTTATATCAAAAAACAGTATTTTAGAAAAGGAGTAAGTACATGGAAATAAAAATTTATTCTACTCCGACATGTCCGTATTGCACAATGGCAAAGCAGTACATTTCTTCTAAGGGTTTATCATATCAAAATATAGATGTTTCAGCTGATCAGGCTAAAACTCAGGAGATGATCAAGCTGAGCGGTCAGATGGGAGTTCCGGTAATAGTAATAAATGGAACTGTGATTACTGGTTTTGATAAACCTAAAATCGACGCTTTAACAAAATGAGAACAAAAGATAAAAATATTTTATTGATAAATTAAATTAGAATATTGTAATACTTTAATATGTTTCACTGTTTATTTTTAATAATATAGGCAGGTTATATGACGCTTTCTATGTATGAAAAAATCGCGGGAATGCTTAAAATTATTGCTCACCCTTGCCGCTTGCGGATTATTGATATTTTAAAAAAAGGGGAAATGGGCGTTTCCCGGATCCAGTCTCAGCTTAACTGCAAACAGTCAGTGACGTCGCAGCATTTAAATAAAATGAAAAATAGAGGGGTTTTGCAGGCACGCCGCAGCGGAAATGAAGTATTTTATGCTATTGCCAATTTTGAAGTTTTAAGGATCATGAAGTGTTTAAAGGATTGTCCGCATTCTAAAAGGAGGGATAAATGTTTAAAAAGCTGATAGAGTTTTCTTTTCATAAGCCGAAGATAATAATGTCGCTGGTATTGTTAATGGTAGTTCTATCGTTAATTCAGTTTCCCCGGATAAAAGTCGATACTGATCCTGAGAATATGCTTTCGGAAAATGAGTTTGTCCGGACTTTTAATCATCAGGTTAAAAAGGAATTCGCGATATATGATTTTATTGTTTTGGGGGTTGTAAATGACCAAAACGAAAACGGGGTATTTAATGTTGAAACGCTCAATAAAATATACGGGATTACAGAAAAAATCAAAGCGATTGACGGGGTGATTGGCAGGGAGATTATTGCTCTTTCCACCAAAGATAATATCCGCCAGGGAGGGGTTGGTACAGTTGTTTTTGAATGGCTGATGAAAGAACCGATTACTGCGCAAGATCAGGCGAATTTTATTCGCGATGAAGCCCGGGATAATCCGATGTTTAATGGAACAATTGTTTCCGAAGATGGAAAAGCTGTATGTGTGTATATACCAATCGCCCGAAAGGATATTAGTTATCGAGTATCGCGGGAAATATTCAGGATTACAAAAGATCTTAAAGGAAAGGAGAACTATTATATAACCGGTTTGCCGGTTGCCGAAGATACTTTTGGCATTGAAATGTTTAAACAAATGGCTATGTCCGCTCCTTTAGCTGGTCTGGTTATATTTCTTCTGATGTGGATGTTTTTTAAAAGCATACGCTTAATTATTTCTCCGATGCTGCTTGCCATCGCAACTGTGCTTAGCACAATGGGATTATTAATCGGCTTTGGTTTTCCTGTTCATATTATGAGCTCAATGATTCCCATATTCTTAATGCCGATTGCCGTGCTTGATTCCGTGCATATTCTAAGTGAGTTTTTTGATAAGTACAAAATTATCGGCAATAAACAAGAAACAATGTTTGCGGTTATGGATGAACTGTTTACGCCCATGCTATATACATCTTTGACCTCAGCAGTAGGATTTTTCTCGCTTTCTTTTTCTCCGATTCCACCAGTACAGGCATTTGGCGTGTTTGTTGCCTGCGGGGTAATGATTGCTTGGGTATTAACAATTACTTTTATCCCTGCGTATATTTCCCTGATGGATGAAAAGTTTTTTGTTAAGATTGGCTCAGGAGATGCTCTAAAAAAAGAAGAAGTCCATCACGGACTTATTGATGTGATTCTTACTAAAATACAGAAAATTTCAATTTTTCATTGCAAAACGGTATTAATGTTAAGTATTATTGTGGTTATTTTATCGATTTATGGAATTTCTAAAATTAGTGTAAATGATAATCCTGTACGCTGGTTTGATAAGAATCACAATATTAGAGTTTCTGATAGAATATTGAACAAGCATTTTGCCGGAACCTATACCGCCTATCTTGTATTAGATGCGCGCAATAAAGATGATCAGGTATTTATTGAACCGGAAATGCTTAAATATGTTGAAGGCTTGCAGAAATATCTTTTAGCCAAAGGCATGGTTGGTAAATCCACAGCCTTGCCTGATGTTGTTAAAAAAGTATACAGTGAACTTTTAGGCGGAGATAAAACAAATTATGTGATTCCAGAGACTAAACGGGCAATAGCTCAGTGCTTAATATCTTATGAGAATTCGCATAAGCCTGATGATCTATGGCATATGACAACACCTGATTATAGTAAAGTCAATATCTGGATACAGTTAAAAAGCGGAGATAATAAGGACATGTCAGTTGTGCTTAAGCAGGTAGACGAGTATATAAAAAGCACAACGCCGCCTTTTAAGATGGAATATAATTGGGCAGGCTTAACCTATATTAATGTTATCTGGCAGAACAAAATGGTTAGCGGAATGCTGATAAACTTTTTAGGGAGTTTCATCATTGTATTTTTTATGATGACTTTTTTGTTTGGCTCGCCTGTATTAGGCATGATTTCCATGATTCCTTTAACAATAACAATATTGCTGATTTATAGTTTGCTTGGATTTATGGGAAAAGATTATGATATGCCGGTGGCAGTGTTGTCGGCTTTAACCCTTGGCTTATCAATTGATTTCGCGATTCATTTTATTCAAAGAGCAAGAGATATTTTTGCCGAAAATAACAGTTGGCCTGAAACTTCCAAGGAAATGTTTCAAGGTCCGGCAAGGGCAATCAGTCGCAATGCCTTGGTTATTGCGCTTGGATTTTTACCATTGCTTTTCGCGCCGCTTATTCCTTATCGCACAGTAGGGTTTTTTATGTTTGCCATAATGCTTGTTTCCAGCATAGCAACGCTTTTTATCTTACCGGCGATTATGAGTTTATTTAAAGAAGTATTGTTTGTAGAACAAAAGAGAAGTTTGATTTGCAACTGTAGATATTGTGTTATTATTAGCATGGCAGCTTCAGTGACAGTTATCTATATATTACGCGGATATACTTTGATTAGCTGGGGTCCGACAATATTTATTGCGATTGCCGTTATGGCAATCATGTCAGCGGTTTGTTCACAAGTTGGTAAACATAAATTCTGTATTATTGATAAAGGGAAATAATGAGGAGGGGAAGCAATGAAGAAGTATATGATATGTTTAATGGTTGCCAGCGCGGTTTTTTTATTCAGCCAGAATGTTTCGGCACAAACCGTAGACGAAATCATTACCAAAGCTAATCTGGCCGCGTATTATTCCGGCAACGACGGGCGCTCTCAAGTAACAATGACCATTACTGATGCTCAAAACAGAATGCGCAAGCGTGTTTTTCAGATCCTGCGCCTGGATGTTGAGGATGGTGGCCAGCAAAAATATTATGTTTATTTTAGCCAGCCGGCTGATGTCCAGGATATGGTTTACATGGTATGGAAATATATTGATAAAGATGATGACCGCTGGATGTATCTGCCGGCACTTGATTTAGTGCGCAGAATAGCTGCTACTGATAAGCGCTCAAGTTTTGTAGGTAGCAATTTTGTTTATGAAGATATATCAGGCAGAAATCTTGATCTGGATGTGCATGAACTATTAGATAGTCCGGCTGATGTGTATATTATTAAAAACACGCCAAAAGATGCAAATGCAGTTGAATTTTCCTACTACATGATATCAATAAGAAAGGATAACTTTTTACCAGTAAAAGCCGAGTATTTCAATAAACAGGGCAAGGTAAGCCGGATTGTGGAAGCATTAGAAATCAAGGAAATCCAAGGACATCCTAGTGTGACTAAATCAAAGGCAGTTGATTTAGAAAACAATTCAAATACAGTAATAGAATTTTCTGGAATTACTTATGATATTGGTTTGGAAGATAGTATTTTTTCCGAAAGATACTTAAGGAGGCCTCCGCGTAAATGGTTAGATTAATATCAATTATTATTATTGCTGGATTGCTTTGTTTGCTTGGAGTAGGTTCTAGTTTTGCCGCAGTTCAATTAGGACAAAATGGTTTGACGATAAATGGATTTATTGAGAATGATTTTGGCTTAAAAATCAGCAATGATCAGACTAAAAGGGATAATTTTAATTTTTTTGAACAAAGGCTGCAGCTTAAAACAAAAACTTATCCTGAATGGATTCCTTTGTTTGAGCAGTGGATGGCAAGTGTTGAGGCAAAAGCAGATTTTACTATAGATGAATATTACAATGGTAGGACAGGTGCTGATCTTAGAGTCCTCAGTCTCGGTCTTGCGCCTGCAGATTGGGTGGATCTAAAAATCGGCCGTCAGGTTTTTACCTGGGGCACTGGTGATTATTTATTTGTTAATGACTTATTTCCTAAAGATTATGTTTCTTTTTATATTGGACGGGAAGATGAATATCTAAAGAAACCAAATGACGGAATAAAGGCTTCTCTGTATTCAGATATGGGGAATACTGATTTTATTTTAATTCCAGTATTTGAGCCAAATACCTTGTTTAATGGCCAAAGGATATCTTTTTTTGATTCTTTTCAAGGCGGTATAGCTGGAACTAATTCCGACCGGCAGCTTATTAGTCCAACAAAAAATCCGGAAAATTCAGAATACGCATTTAGATTTTATCGTAATTTTGAAAGCTATGAAGCGGCAGCATATATTTTTAGAGGCCATTATCCTTCGCCGCGGGGGTATCTAAATGAAATAAACCGAGAGCTTTTTTATCCCAGGCTTGATGTTTATGGTCTGAGTCTTCGCGGTCCAGGAGCAGGAGGAATAGTTAACGCGGAGACGGGTTACTATAATTCTCGGCAAGACGCAAAAGGCGATAACCGCTTAATCGAAAATCCAATGTTTAAGTTCTTAGCCGGATATTCAAAAGACTTGGGCAATGATCTAAGCCTGGGAGTGCAGTATTTGTTCGAGCAAACCCTGGAATATGATAATTACAGCAATGCATTGCTGCCTGCTGACTTTGTCTGGGATCAATATCGACATTTAAACACATTGCGCATAACCAAGCTGTATAAAAGCCAGACACTAAGAGCTAATCTGTTTGTTTTCTTTTCGCCTTCAGATTTAGATGGATATATCAGGCCTTCGATTGATTACGATATGAGTGATGGTTTAAAATTAACCCTTGGGGCAAATCTTCCCTGGGGAGAGGATATACAGACAGAATTTGGGCAAACCAAGCATAATAAAAATATTTATACTAGGATAAGATATAGTTTTTAAAAAGGGAGGAAATTATGAAGCAGTTAAGAATAGAAGAAGCGGTTAGGATGTTTGCCGGGAGTATGGTTTTAATATCAGCAGCTTTAGTTTTTTTTGTAAGTAAATGGTGGCTGCTATTAACAGTTTTTATTGGAGTTAATCTTATTCAGTCGGCTTTAACTGGTTTTTGTCTGCCTGAAATAGTTTTTAAGAAGATGGGATTAAACTATAAATAAAATAGAGCAAAGCTTAGATTTAAAATGGAATTGCTTTGAAATTTTAATATTATCGCATACTGCCATCAGGCATTAAATTTTCCGGCGGCGTTGTTTTAGTTTTGCGCAACCTAAATCGAGCGCAATTAGCAAACTTGTTCGATAGACACCAATCATTTGTGATTTTAATAAAATTTTCAAAATCAGTATTCTTGAAATATTTGCACATATCGCAACTAATAAAGCCTGGGCAATATTGTTTAGGATTGTCTGAAAATTTAAAAAAAGGACAATTAACATGATTCGCGGACACGCAGAAGCGTACAGTAGTGTTTATTTCCCTGGAGACATTGCCAAATACTTCCGCACACTCTCTAACATAGTCAACATACATAGGGCAAAATTCTTCTTTTTCTAAATTTTCCATTTTTTCCTTGTTTGAATTATTAATAATATTATTATCAGCAGTTTAGATCTGTATGAATGACCAAATTAGCAATATTCCAGTGAACAAATACTTTTCCTGGAGGTAAATCTATAATCTGATTAGCCGGCACACGGCTATCTGAACAGCCAATCCAGAGGTATTCAGGGTTTTGCTGTAAGGAAAGATTTGCAAAAAAATCAGGGGCAGAGGCTTTTAATTTATTGGCCCATTGCTTATTTTTCTCTAAAAGATGTTTTAAAACGCGCACAGATATCCTTTTGAAGTTTTTACATATAAAATTTTAACCTGAATGCAATATAAAAGCAGACAGTGAGCTTATTTTTTATATTCTAAAGGGTTTGAGCTTAAATGTCGAGTGAAAATTGTGAAGGCATTTTAAACAGTTGATTTCTTTTTAAAACATAGATAGTATATATATCAGATATCGGAGGAAAAAGAAAAATGAACTTCCCGAGCTACGATCTTATTATTGTCGGCGCTGGCCCCAGCGGAATGACAGCAGCTGTGTATGCAGCACGCAAAAAAATGAATTTTATTCTCATGTCAATTGATATCGGCGGCCAGGCAGCCTGGAGCGGAGATATTGAAAATTACACAAGTTATCAGTTTATTTCCGGCCCGGAACTTTCTTTAAAATTTCATGAACATATCAGCGCCTTTGGCATAGAAGTTCTGATGCCTGAGGCAGTAAGAGATATAATTAAACAGCAAAACCTAATACAGGTTAAAA
Source organism: Candidatus Omnitrophota bacterium (assembly GCA_043805415.1). Taxonomy (GTDB): domain Bacteria; phylum Omnitrophota; class Gorgyraeia; order B26-G9; family B26-G9; genus JAHITE01. Next base: position 86,186 of record JAZDHZ010000045.1, read on the forward strand.
CAGCTAAATCTGAATATACAGCCAAAAGCATTATTATTGCTACTGGTAAGCGGCCAAAACAATTGAATGTTGAAGGCGAGAATAAATACAAAAATAAAGGTCTTACTTATTGTGCTACATGTGACGGACCTATCTTTAAAGGTAAAAAAGTTGCGGTTATCGGCGGCGGTAATTCAGCGCTTGATGCGGTAATGCAGCTTAATAAAATCTCTCCAAAAGTGTATCTTATCAGCAATAATAGAAAACTTACGGGTGATCCAATCATGGTAGAAAAAATAAATTCATTTTCAAATGTGGAAATAATCTATAATTCCAGACCAACAAAAATAAGCGGCGAGACATTTGTCAAATCTTTATCAGTTAAGCAGCAGGATAAAGAATTTGATATAGATGTCGAAGGAATATTTGTTGAAATCGGACTTATTCCTAATTCAGAATGCGCCTCAATCCTCGCGAAGAATAAAAAAGGAGAGATAATCGTTGACTCCCATAATCAGACCAATGTCGAAGGTATATTTGCCGCGGGGGATGTGACTGATATTCCTGAGAAGCAAATTATTATTGCCTGTGGGGAAGGGGCTAAAGCCTGTTTGTCCTGTTTCCATTATTTATCAACTCATAATTTTTAGAAAATTTAAATATTTATTAAGCTTGACATAATGACACCAATATGGTATCATTTAAATAGTGAACAATGACTTTTAACCGAAAGGTAGATTTACCAAACAAAGAGGAGGTATATATGTGTGTTCTAAAATATATGCTACGTCCGATTACACATTGTAAAGAGGGCTGTAGTATGGTGTCCTGGGCAAGACGCTAAACTGCCCATTTTTATTTTATTTTGTTTGGGTGCCTATGGTTTATCATAAGAAAGGTAAGAATAATGGATATTGCATTAAATAAGGATGTTAATTCAAGCATTACGGATAATGCCAGGAAAGTTCTAGAAAAACGCTATCTTAAAAAAGATAACAATGGAAATCCTACGGAATCATTTTCTGATCTTATAAATCGTGTGGCCACCACCTTAGCCCAAGCAGATAAATTGTATAATAACAAAGCAGATACTAAAAAAACCGCTGAAGAATTTTATGCGATTATGCATAATTTAGAGTTTTTGCCTAATTCGCCTACGCTGATGAATGCGGGAAGGGATTTAGGGCAGTTGTCTGCCTGCTTTGTTCTTCCGATCGAAGACTCCATGGAGTCAATATTTGAAACCATAAAAGACGCGGCGCTTATCCATAAAAGCGGAGGCGGTACTGGATTTAGCTTTTCCAGGATAAGGTCTAAAAATAGCGCAGTGAAAAGTACAGGCGGCATTGCTAGTGGCCCGATTTCTTTTTTAAAGGTTTTTGATTCTGCGACTCAGGCGGTAAAACAAGGAGGCACAAGACGCGGTGCGAATATGGGGATCCTGCGTGTAGACCATCCAGATATAATGGAATTTATCAGTTGCAAGGAAAACGATGCAGCGATTGCTAATTTTAATATTTCAGTTGGATTGACGGAAGAATTTATGAGCAAGGTAGAGAAAAAACAGGATTATTGGACTATTGATCCAAGAACAGAGGAAAAAATAGAAAAGTTAAGCGCGGAAAAAGTGTTTCATAAAATAACTGATATGGCCTATAAAAACGGTGAGCCAGGAATTGTTTTCTTAGATCGGATGAACCAGGATAATCCTACACCTTTGCAGGGAGAAATTGAATCAACAAATCCTTGCGGAGAACAACCTCTCCTGCCTTATGAAAGCTGCAACCTGGGGTCTGTAAACCTTGCTAAGATGGTTAAGAACCAAAAAATAGATTGGGAAAGAATCAGGCAGGTTGTGCATATTGGAGTACATTGTTTGGATAATGTAATTGATATTAATAAGTTTCCGCTGGAAAAAATAAAACAGCAGACTCTTAAGAATCGAAAAATCGGGCTTGGGGTTATGGGCTTTGCTGATATGCTGATTGATCTTGGGATTGCTTATAATTCTGAGTTAGGTTTGCAAACAGCAGAAAATGTGATGAAGTTCATCCTTGATGAGGCAACAAAAGCATCTGAGGCTTTGGCTAAAGAACGCGGCACAGCTCCAGCATATGAGGAAAGTATCTATAACAAACCAGGTAATCCTAAGCTTAGGAATCTCAGTTTAACGACCGTTGCGCCAACCGGAACATTAAGTATTATCGCAGATTGCTCCAGCGGGGTTGAACCTTTGTTTGCGCTTGCCTATTATCGAAAAGTAATGGATGATGATAATTTGCCTGAATTTAATAAGTGTCTTGAGCGAGTGGCAAAAGAAAAAGAGTTTTATTCTGAAAAATTAGTAAAAGAATTGGCTGAAAACGGTTCTTTGAAAGATATCAATGGAGTTCCAGAGCAGATTAAAAATATTTTTGTTACTTCGCATGATATTTCTCCAGAATGGCATATTAAAATGCAGGCAGCGTTTCAAAAATATACGAATAATGCGGTTTCCAAAACCATTAACTTTCCAGAGCAGGCTACGCTAGAAGACATTCGCAGCGCGTATACGCTTGCTTATAAGCTGGGCTGCAAGGGGCTGACTATATACCGGAATAATAGCAGAAAAGAGCAGGTTTTGAATTTATCAAGCAACAAAACTGAAGGGATTAAGGTATTGCCAGTTAAGATTGGGCCCAGACCAAGGCCAAAAGTTGTATTTGGCACAACGACAAAATTAAGTACGGGTTGTGGCAATCTATATGTAACTATAAATGAAGATAATAAAGGCCGGCCTTTTGAAGTGTTTATGCAGATGGGCAAAGCCGGAGGATGCGCCATGAGTCAGCTTGAGGCAATAGGCCGCTTAGTGTCTCTTGCTCTGCGCAGTGAAGTTGATGTTAAGCTGATTCTTGAGCAGCTGCGCGGTATCAGGTGTCCGTCTCCTAGCTGGGGGCAGGGCGGTAGGATTCTTTCCTGCTCTGATGCGATTGCGCGGGCTATTGAGCAAAAGCTTTCAAGTGTAAAAGAATCTGCTCAAAAGCAAGAAAAACTAAATGAGGGTTTTGAGGATATGCAGGCAACTTTGAAAAAAAGTTCTTTGAGTATTTCGAATATTGTGGGGGTATGCCCTGACTGCGGAGCAGCCTTGCATCACGTAGAAGGTTGTAATGTCTGTACTGGCTGCGGGTATTCTAAATGCGGCTGAGAATTTTAATAAACTAATTAGCAAAAGGATTGGCCATGAAACTTATTACCAAACACACTGATTATGCTATTCGGGCCTTGGGATGTATTGCCAAAAACAAAGACGAATTAATTACGGTTTTTGGTTTATCGGAAAAATTAGATATGCCTCAGTCTTTTTTAAGAAAAATACTGCAGCGGCTGAATAAAAAAGGCATATTAAAATCATACAAAGGCAAAGGCGGAGGTTTTTTACTTAATGTTAATCCTCGGAAAATTACAGTTTTTCAACTTATGGAGATATTTCAAGGAGAATTTAAAATAAACGAACATGTTTTTAAAGGTAAAGTTTGCCCGGTAATAAAAATCTGTTATTTTAAAAAAAAACTGGATATAATAGAAAGCAATTTGAAAAAGCAGCTAGAGTCAATCACAATTGAAAAAATAACAAAACAAGATGATTATTTGAGGAAAAAATAAGATGAAAAATAAACTATCAAATTCAATTATAAGTTTAATGAAAAAACAGGGTTTTGTTATTGTCAGCTCGCTTGATGAACAGGGCAAAATTCATTGTTCAGCAAAAGGCCTTGTGGGAATTGAGCAAGAAAGAGTATTTATAATTGATCTATATAAAGCTGGAACTTATAATAATCTATCTAAAAATCCAACGGTTACAATTTCCTTTGTTGATGAGCATAGATTTGAAGGATATGCTTTACAGGGCAAGGCGAAGATTGTTGAAAAAGAGAATATTAAAGACAGCATAATTGCTGAATGGGAAGATAAAGTGCTGCAAAGAATATCCCAAAGAGTAATTCAGAATTTAAAACAAGGTAAGCCTGGCGCGCATCATCCTGAGGCTTCATTTCCGCATCCTAAATATCTGATTGAAATTGATATGAAAAAGTTATTGATCTTGCTCCTTCAGTTAGAAAATAAACTCTAGAGGAGATAGAACTAATCTTAATTAAAGGTTGGAATGCAAAAAAGGTTATTGAGAAAAATTTCAGGGTGGATGTTTAAATGGTAGATCTATTTTTGAATTTTATAAATGAAAGTATTAATCTTTGGATAGAGATGGCGCCTTATCTGCTTTTTGGTATGAGCATGGCAGGCTTATTGCATATTTTTCTGGGTAAGGAACTTATTACCGAGCATCTAGGTAAACCGGGCATCTGGTCAGTGATAAAGGCGACTATGCTGGGAGTGCCTTTGCCTGTGTGCAGCTGCGGGGTTATTCCCATAGCCAGCTCTCTGGAAAAAGAAGGGGCGCATAAATCAAGCATTCTTGCTTTTTTAGTGTCAACTCCGACCACTGGGATAGATTCTGTTTTTGCTACATATTCTTTGCTTGGGCCGCTTTTTGCCTTGTTCCGACCGCTGGCCGCGATCATCTCGGGGATTACCTTGGGTGTTGCCGACTATATAGTCGAAGGTAAAAATATAAAACAAAAAGAAATGCCTAAACATGACCATGCTCAAGTGCATGTCATCTTTAAATGGAAGGAGTTTATTAAATATTCTTTTTATGAAATTCCCCAGGATATTGGCCTCTCATTAGTAATCGGGATTGGAATAGGCGCAGCGATTTCAGCTTTTATTCCGCAATCTATTTTCGAAAAGTTCTTTTTCTTCCCAGTAGATTTTTTAGTAGCTTTGCTGCTAGGCATTCCATTATATGTTTGCTCAACTGGTTCGATTCCCGTTGCTGTATCGCTTATCCAAAAAGGTTTCTCTCCTGGGGCAGGCCTTGTGTTTTTGATTGCCGGTCCGGCGACTAATGCCGTAACTCTGTCTTTTGTTCACTCTAAAATGGGAAAAGTTTCTTTTTATCTGTACTTATTCAATATAATCATAGTCGCAGCCTTGATGGGTCTGCTGTTTAATTTTCTTACTGCATCAGGAGGCATTGATACCAAACTTTTAAATGGAGCAGGACAAATGCTGCCTATATGGATAAAAGCATTTTCAGGAATTGTATTGTTTGTGCTTGTTGCCAATGGGTTTATTCTGCAGAAATCATGTAAAATTAATCGCAAGCCGGATATTGTATTATCAGTGCCTGATATTCACTGTAAACAGTGTGCCATGACCATAAAAAGTGCTTTGCATAAGTTAGAAGGGGTAAACAATGTTTTTGTGGATACACACCATAAAACCGTTAGTATTTTTGGCCAGCCGGATGAAGAAAAAGTTATTGCACTAATTAAAAATGCTGGTTATAATCCAAAGCTATCAGCCCATTCTGGCGAATCATCCTGTGCTTGTTCTTAAGCTGTGGATCAAATGGCGCATTCGTGCTGGCAATTACACCGCTTTTCTTTGAGATGAGAAATTTCGAGATTATCATGATAAATTTCTTCAACTTCGAAATCAGTATTTATTCCAAATAGATGCTCCATGGCTTTTTGTACTTCAAAAGCGGAAAAAGGGGCTGTAGTATTATCGTATTTTATCTTAACAGTTAACTCATTCATTGGCTTATCCTCCGTGAAAAAAAGCAAATCCATTAGTTTTTGCTAATAGTTATTTTATAAAATAATATTCAATTATAAACAAAGAGGACTGTTTGTCAATGGCAATTCTTAAGTTTTTTTAAAAAAATAATAAAAAACTTGACAAAATAACAAACTTATACTAAAATAGTATTATATGAAAATGATAACTAAAAACTCAGATTACGCAATACGGGCAATAATTTATCTGGCAGGCCGGCGGATGAGGTTTGTACCTTCTAGTGAAATATCGGAAAAGGAAAAAATACCTTTGATCTATCTCCGCAGGATATTACAGCAGCTGATAAAAAGCAAAATAGCCGAATCAAAAGAAGGCGTAGCTGGCGGAGTAAAGCTTAGATTAGAACCTGCGGATATTAGCGTTGCGCAAATAATAAACATTATGCAGGGCGGGATTCAGATACTTGACTGTATGTTTCGTAAACAGCTATGCAAAAATCGAGCGCGCTGCGTTTTAAGAAAAAGAATAATGAGCATAGAAGAAAAAGTAAAACAGGAGTTTTTACAGCTTAGTATTCAAGACCTTTTAAACGATAATATTTGATTAAGCAAGGAGAACCAGTGAAAAGAAAAATCATTACCATTGATGAAGATAAATGTACGGGCTGTAAGTTGTGCATTCCTAATTGTCCGGAAGGAGCATTGCAGATAATTGACGGCAAAGCCCGGCTTGTAAGTGATTTGCTTTGTGATGGTTTGGGTGCTTGCATTGGCCATTGTCCGGAAGACGCGATCCATATTGAGGAGCGTGAGGCTGAAGAATATGACGAATATAAGACAATGAAGAATATTGTAAAAGCAGGCTCGAATACAATTAAAGCGCATATAAATCATTTGCGCGATCATGGACAAAAAGAGTATCTTAAACAAGCTCTGGATTATTTAAGCGAAAAGAAAATTCCTATTCCTGAAGATGCTTCTGTGCTACAGTCGCATGCTCAATCTGGCGCAGGTTGTCCGGGAATAAAAGTTGTTGATTTTCGCGAAAACAAACAGCAGAAAGAATCTAATTCAGATGCAGCTGCGATGATGCTTAATTCGGAACTTTCTCAGTGGCCGATACAATTAAAGCTGCTTAATCCGCTTGCCCCTTATTTTGAAGATAGAGACTTAGTGATTGCGGCAGATTGTGTGCCATTTGCCTATGCTAATTTCCATCAAAAGTTTTTAAAAAATAAAGCGCTGATAATGTTTTGTCCAAAGCTTGACCAGGCTTATGAAGCTTATTTAGAAAAGCTAACCGCGATCTTAAAAAACAATAATGTGAGATCAATCAGCATTGTGCGCATGGAAGTTCCTTGTTGTTACGGAACGGTACAGGTTGTGGAAGATGCGGTTAAAAAGAGCGGCAAGACAATTATAATCAAAGAATACACCATCTCTTTAAAAGGAGAAATAATTTAATTAAAAAGGAGAGTAAAAAATGAGCATGTTTTGCAGGCAATGTGAACAAACGGCAAAAGGAACCGGCTGTACAGTACAAGGAGTATGCGGTAAGGATGAAAAGGTAGCTGGATTACAGGATGCGCTTACTTATGCGCTTGTTGGAATAGGTATATATGGCAAGCTGGCAAGAGATTTAGGCGTAAAAGATCAGGAAACAGACAGGTTTGTAATGGAAGGGCTTTTTACCGCAGTAACCAATGTTAATTTTGATATTGAACGGATAAGGGCATTAATTGATACAACATTTGTGGTAAAAAGAAAAATAAAAAAATTATTTCTGGATGCGTATAAACAGAAAAAAGGCACGGAGTTTAAAGATGTATTGCCTAATGCTGCTGGCTGGAGTCCTTCAGCAGACATTGATAAGCTTATTGAGCAAGCAAGAAGTTTGGGGATACAATCTTATGCGGAAAATGAAGACTTGAGAAGTTTAAAAGAATTGCTTTTATATGGATTGCGCGGAGTAGCAGCGTATGCGGATCATGCGGCTATCCTTGGGCAGGAAAGTGATATTGTAAGCGCATTTTTCCATAAAGCTCTTTCGGCAATGGCTGATAATAGCTTAGGCGCGGATGAGCTTGTTGCTCTTAATATGGAGCTTGGGCAGGTAAACCTTAAATGCATGGAGATTTTGGATCGAGGCAATACTCAACATTTTGGCAATCCTGTTCCAACCAAAGTTTCAGTTGGTTATAAAAAAGGACCCGCGATCATTGTCTCCGGACATGACTTATTAGATCTTAAACAATTACTTGAACAGGCGCAGGGGAAAGATATTAATATCTATACGCATGGCGAAATGCTTCCTGCTCATGGTTATCCAGAATTAAAGAAATATCCTAATCTAGTCGGACATTTTGGCACAGCTTGGCAGAATCAGCAAAAGGAATTTGATAATATTCCGGCAGTTATATTAATGACTACCAACTGTATTCAAAAACCAAGAGACTCGTATAAAAGTAATATTTTTACAACAGGACTTGTAGCTTGGCCTGGGGCTGGACATATCGAAGCGCAAGAAGGCAAAAAGAACTTTCTTAAGGTTATAAACCGGGCGCTTGAATTGGGAGGTTTTAAAGAAGATAAACAACAGGCGGAAACAATGGTTGGATTTGCCCATAATGCAATACTCTCAGTTGCTGACAAGGTGATTGAAGCGGTAAAGCAAAAGAAAATTCGCAGGTTTTTTCTGATAGGCGGATGTGACGGAGCAAAACCAGGGAGAAATTACTATACTGAGTTAGCGGAAAAAGTTCCGCAGGATTGCGTTATCTTAACCCTTGCCTGCGGTAAGTTTAGGTTTAATACTCTTGAATTTGGCGATATCGAAGGTATTCCGCGGTTGCTTGATTGCGGACAGTGTAATGATGCTTATTCTGCGATTAAGGTTGCTGGAGCATTGGCAGAAGCTTTTGGCTGTGGAGTAAATGATTTACCTTTATCAATGATTCTTTCCTGGTATGAGCAAAAAGCAGTATGTATATTGCTCACACTTTTATCTCTAGGAATTAAGAATATAAAACTTGGGCCGTCTTTGCCGGCATTTGTAACCTCTAACATTCTAAAAGTACTAGTTGAAAAATTTAATATCCAGTCTATAACAACAGCGGAAAAAGACTTAAATTCAATCTTAGGTTTAACAGTGAAAGCAAACAAAATAATTTGAGGAAAAGATTAGAAACTAAAGATTGAATATAACGAAATGGGTAGTTTCTGAGGCTAAACTTTGATTGTGTGAAACCAGGATTGTCGGATTGTAAATATAAAAAAGAACGGATCAAGTGGTTTAAGGATTATCTTGATTCTTGAGGAGAATACAGCCGGTATATTGAGCTGTAAATAACAAAGAGCAGTTATTTTAAGCGCTGCTATATGCAGATTTGGTGCTATATGAATAAGGTGCTGATTATTTTTGTAAAATATCCTGACCCTGGGCAGGTTAAAACTCGTTTGGCTCAAAGCATAGGTCTGGAGAATGCAAACAATATATATAAATTATTTGTCCCTTTGATTATAAAACGGACAAGATCTGAGGAGTATACTACAAAAGTTTTTTTTGACCCGCCAGAAAAACAGGAACAAATAAAACAATGGTTAGGACATGATTGGGATTTAACTGCGCAAAGTAGAGGTTTATTAGGAGATAGGTTAAATAATGCTTTTTTGTCGATATTTGAGCAGGGAGCTGAAAAAGCGGTAGTAATCGGCACTGATAGTCCTTTGCTTGATAATCAAATAATTAAAAAGGCTTTTGCTGATTTAGACAAATTCGACTGCGTACTTGGTCCTTCTTCTTCTGGTGGATATTATTTGCTGGGAATAAACCATCCGACGCCTGAGTTATTTAATATTAAAGAATGGTCAACCAATGTTGTTTTTGAAAAAACTAAGCAAAAAGCAATAAATCTAAAACTTAAGCTAAGTATTCTGGAAGAGCATTTTGATGTGGATGAAAAAGAGGATTTAATCTTACTTACCCATAAACTTGAACAGCCTGAATATTGTAATGATCTATATCTTAATGATTTTAAGCAGAAAATAAATAGCAGCTTAAAAAGAAGTTGACAAGTATATTTTTTTGAGTACAATTACTAGTAAATTAATAGAAATAATAATTATTAGCATTTATACGGTGTTTAACAATAAAAGCAGCTAAAAATTATAAAGACTACTTGATTGCTAGTAATTGCTTTTTTATCTGTGTTGGCAAATAAGTTATTTAGTTAGATGCTGTTTTTTTATAGCAAATACAAGCATGCAAATATTCAGGTTGTAATATTGCCACTATGGTTTTAAATAAAATAATTTATAAGGAAAATAATATAATGGAACAGAATTATCTTGATAATGATGCATTAAAAAAACGAGGGTTTTTAAAGTCGCGCGCTGAGGGAGAATATGTGCTGCGGACTAGAATGCCTGCAGGTAATTATAGTAGTTCGCATTTAAAGATTCTCTCAAATATCGCTGACACTTATGGCCGTGGATTTGTTCACCTTACAGTTAGACAGGGGATTGAGATCCCGCACATTAAATATGAGGATATTGATAATGTGGAATTTATTGTCAAACAATCAGGAATGCAGCAGGGAACCTCAGGCTCAAGGTTAAGGGCAACTACCAGTTGTCCTGGCAATAATTGGTGTAAACGCGGCTTAATTAATACCTTTGCTTTTGTTGATACCTTAGAAAATGAACATGGAATAAGCTGTGCCATGGATTTACCGCACAAGTTTAAAATTGCTATCGCTGGTTGTCCGAATCTTTGTACCAGAGGGCAGTCTTCCGAGATCGGTGTTTTTGGCCAGGTTGATTTAAATGCTCAGGATGCAAGCAAAAGAATTGGTTATGGGATATATGTTGGCGGCTGCGGCGGAAAAAATCCTAGACAAGGAATTAAGCTGCAAAAAATATTTGGCCAAGAAGATTTATTGCGGGTCGTAGAAAAAGTCATTGAGTTTTATAAAGCAAATGCTAAACCAAAACAAAGACTGGGTGAATTAATCGAGCAGTTAGGCAACGAAAAATTTTTACAAGCAATTGGTCAAGAACAGTAATATCTTTAGCGCTATCGAATTGCTTGACAGGCAGGGAAAAAGAGTATATTACTAACTAATATAGTGGTTTAGTGGGAGTTAGTAGTTGAGGAAGGAATTAATGAAGATTTCAACAAGAGTGCGTTATGGTGCTAGACTAATGGTAGAGCTTGGTTTACACTATGGCCAGGGTCCTTTTTACCTTAAGCAAATTGCAAAATTAGAGGATATTTCGGAAAAATATTTAAGCCAAATAATTATTCCCTTAAAAAACGCTGGTTTAGTTAATTCTTTTCGCGGCGCTAAAGGAGGATATGTATTATCCCGGCCGCCGGCTAAAATTACAATGCGGCAAATTGTTTCAGTTTTAGATGGAGATTTAAATCTGGTCAAATGTATTAAAAATTCTTCTGCTTGTTCCAGAGTATCTGCTTGCGTTACCAGGGGGCTTTGGGATAATATGGGAAATACAATAAGGGATATGCTGGATTCTGTTACTTTAAATAATTTGGTTGAGCAGTGTAAAGATGCTAATAAAACAACAGTAAGTTATTGCATATAAAATTTGATAAAAGAAATTTACTAGAAATCACGGAGGTAGTGATGTCAAAAATTGATAATAAATTAAAGATTGAAACTCTTGCTCTGCATGGCGGACAAGAACCTGATTCGGCAACCGGAGCACGGGCGGTGCCTATTTATCAGACAACATCATATGTGTTTCATGATACAGAGCACGCGGCGAATCTATTTGCTTTAAAAGAGTTTGGCAATATATATACTCGATTAATGAATCCGACAACTGATGTTTTAGAAAAAAGAATATCAGCTTTAGAAGGCGGGGTGGGGGCATTGGCAACAGCCAGCGGTCAGGCGGCAATCACGCTGGCCTTGTTAAATATTGCCCAAGCTGGTGATGAAATAGTATCAGCAGATAATCTATATGGCGGCACATATACCCTTTTTCACTATACTTTTAAGCGCATGGGGATAAAAGTAAATTTTGTCAAATCCGGCGATATCGAAGGGTTTAAAAAAGCGATTACCCCAAAGACAAAAGCAATATACGCGGAATCAATCGGCAATCCGAAATTAAATGTTACAGACTTGGAAGCTTTGGCAAAAGTTGCTCATGAGCATGGAATTGTGTTTATTTTAGATAATACCGTGTCTCCTTATCTTTTGCGGCCTTTTGATTATGGCGTTGATATTATTGTTTATTCAACGACAAAGTTTATCGGAGGACATGGTACTTCAATTGGCGGCATGATCGTTGATTCGGGAAAGTTTGATTGGACCAATGGAAAATTTCCTTTGATTGCTGATCCAGATCCTAGTTATCATGGATTGAATTTTGTTCAGGCCCTAAAGCCAAGGGGCAATATCGCGTATATTGTTAAAGCCCGGCTAACATTATTGCGTGATCTGGGTCCGGCAATGTCTCCGTTTAATGCGTTTTTATTTTTACAGGGAATAGAAACCTTACATTTGCGCATGGAACGGCATACTCAGAACGCGTTAAAAGTAGCCAATTTTCTGGAAAAACATGAAAGCGTTGCTTGGGTAAATTATCCTGGTCTTGATTCCAGCCCTGAAAAGAAAAAAGCTGATAAGTATCTGAACAAAGGAGCTGGAGCGATAATTGGGTTTGGAATTAAAGGTGCTGAAAAAGCGGGAAAGAAGTTCATTAATTCCCTGCAGCTTATTTCCCATTTGGCGAATATTGGTGATGCAAAGACTTTGGCAATACATCCGGCCAGCACAACTCATCAGCAGCTTTCCGTAGAAGAACAGGCAGCAGCAGGAGTTACTGCTGACTATATAAGATTGTCAATCGGAATTGAAAACGTAGATGATATTATTGCTGATATTGAACAAGCATTAAAAATAGCGCAAGAGAAATAAGGGGGCAACGGGTATGGGGAAAATGTTTGCGGATATAACTAAAACAATTGGCAATACTCCTATGGTAAAATTGAATAAATTAAGCCAAGGACTTGAGGCTGCAATTTACGCTAAGCTTGAGTACTTTAATCCGCTTTCTAGTGTTAAAGACAGAATCGGCGTTTTTATGATTGAGACTGCTGAGCAAGCTGGTAAGTTAAAAAAAGATTCAGTTGTTATTGAACCAACTAGCGGCAATACAGGAATTGCCTTAGCTTTTGTCTGCGCAGCCAAGGGATATAGACTTATCTTAACAATGCCTGATACTATGAGCATGGAAAGAAGAAAATTGCTAAAAATACTTGGCGCAGAGCTAGTATTAACTGAAGGGGCAAAAGGGATGAAAGGTGCTGTTGAAAAAGCGGAAGAATTAGTCAAGCAGACCAAGAACAGTTATATGCCGCAACAGTTTAATAATCCGGCTAATCCTGAGATCCATAGAAAAACAACGGCTGAGGAAATCTGGCGTGATACACAAGGTAAAGTTGATGTATTTATTGCCGGAGTCGGCACAGGCGGAACAATCACCGGAGTAGGCGAAGTATTAAAAGCGCGAAATTCAGATATTAAAATTATTGCTCTTGAGCCAAAAGAATCACCGGTTTTATCCGGCGGGGCACCTGGCGGGCATAAAATTCAAGGCATTGGTGCGGGATTTATACCCCAAGTATTAAACCGGGATATAATTGATGAAATAATGCTTGTAAGGCATGAAGACGCTGGGCAAATAGCCAGAAGATTAGCTAGGGAAGAAGGCTTGCTTGTCGGCATTTCGAGCGGAGCAGCGGTTTGGGCAGCACTGGAGGTGGCAAAGCGTCCGGAATTAAAAGGAAAAAACATTGTTACTATCTTGCCAAGTTGCGGGGAAAGATATTTGTCTACATGGTTATTTGACGAAGGCATGATCTAAAGGAACTATTATGGCTGAAGAAAATAGTTTAGGAATAGTTAAACTGCAATTTGCAACATTTGCTGATCCAGGGGATGCTATTGAATTAGAATCAGGGCAAAAACTTTGTCCAATCACCATTGCTTATGAGACTTACGGGCAATTAAATCCGGATAAGACCAATGCCGTATTAATCTTACATGCTTTTTCCGGGGACGCGCATGCAGCGGGTTATTATCAGGGAGAAGAAAAGCCTGGTTGGTGGGATGATATGATTGGACCAGGCAAGGCCTTTGATACTGATAAATATTTTGTTATCTGCTCCAATGTAATTGGAGGATGCCGCGGCAGTACAGGCCCATCATCAATAAATCTGATTACCAATAAACCCTATGCTCTTGAATTTCCAATCATAACGATCGTGGATATGGTTAAAGCGCAGAGAAAACTTATAGAAAGTTTAGGCATAAATAGATTGCTTAGTGTTTGTGGCGGATCAATGGGCGGCATGCAAGCGCTTCAATGGGTGGCCTTGTATCCAGATATGGTGGCATCAGCAATACCGATTGCCACCACTTTAAAACATTCTCCGCAGCAGATAGCTTTTGATGAAGTCGGACGGCAGGCGGTTATGGCTGATCCTAATTGGAAACAAGGCAATTATTATGAGCATACCCAGCCGGAGCGGGGCTTGGCTGTTGCCCGGATGATCGGGCATATAACATATATGAGCGATGAATCTATGGAAACTAAATTTTCCCGCAGTAAAGACCAGGCATATAGCTTTAGTTTCGCTTCTGACTTTGAAGTCGAAGGATATTTGCGTTATCGCGGAGATAGCTTTGTTAAAAGATTTGACGCTAATTCATACTTATATATTACCCGGGCAATGGATTATTTTGATTTATCCGATGGTAAGCTTTTTTCAAAACAGACTAAGGTTAAGACAAAGTTTTTAATTATTGCTTTTACTTCTGACTGGCTGTATCCATTATATCAATCAAAAAAAATAGTCAGAGCGCTTAAGCACAATAGCGTTGATGTCGCGTCTTGTGAAATTAAATCTACTTATGGTCATGATGCTTTTTTGCTAGAAGTTAATGAACAGAGCAGACTTATCTCACATTTTTTAAAGGGAGTTTATGAAAATGCTAAATAAAGGAAATTCAAGGCTAGACCATCAGATTATTTGTGATTTAGTTGCGCCAAGGAGTTCGGTTTTAGATCTAGGCTGCGGGGACGGTGATCTTTTGCTTTTATTGTCTGAGAAAAAGCAAATCAGCGGGCAGGGAGTAGAGATCAATGAGCAGGAAATCTATAAATGCGTGGAAAAAGGTTTAAACGTATTGCATGGCGACATTGATACTGAACTTGCTGAGTATAAAGATAAATCATTTGATTATGTTATCCTGAATGAAAGTTTACAGCAGGTTATTCATTTAGAAGAAGTGTTGGTTAATGCTTTAAGAGTGGGCAAGAAAGTTATTGTTGGATTTCCTAATTTTACTTATTATAAATCAAGATTTCAGGTGTTTTTTTTAGGCAGAACGCCGATAACCGCGGCCCTGCCTTATAAATGGTATCAGACTCCAAACCTGCATTTTCTTACAATTTCCGATTTTAAGCATTATTGCATTGAAAAAGGGATAAATATAGAAAAAGAAATTTATTTAAATTTTAAAAAAAGAATGTATTTTCTACCCAATCTATTTGCCAATTTCGGCATATTCCAAATTTCCCAAAATGACGTTAAGGCGGAATAAAAAAGCAGAGCTGTTTTAGTCGCAGGGACGCGCCAAGGATATTTTAAGAATGAGAATAGATTATGGATGTAAAAGAAAAAATTCAGAAACTTAAAGAACAGAGAAACGCGGTTATTCTGGTGCACAATTATCAATTGCCGGAAATTCAGGATATTGCTGATTATCGGGGAGATTCTTTGGGTTTAAGCCTTGAGGCCTCGAGAACAACTGCGGATGTGATTGTTTTCTGCGGGGTATATTTTATGGCGGAAACAGCCAAGATCATTTCTCCGGAAAAAGTTGTTTTGATCCCGGATCGAAATGCCGGATGTCCAATGGCCAATATGATTACAGCTGAGCAGTTAAAAAAAGTTAAACAAAAGCATCCAACAATGAAAACGCTTTGCTATGTTAATTCATCAGCAGAAGTAAAAGCAGAAAGCGACATCTGTTGCACTTCGGCCAATGCGGTTATGATCGCGGAAAAAGCTTTTAATAAGACCGATAAAATCATGTTTATTCCCGACAGACATTTAGGTCGCTATGCGTCAACAAAAGTTGACCGTCAGTTTTCTTTTTGGCCTGGCTATTGTCCGACTCATGCCCGGATACTTCCTGAATATATCAGAAAGAAAAAAGCAGATCATCCTAAGGCAATAGTTTTGGTTCATCCTGAATGTTCTCGGGAGGTTATTGATCTTGCGGATGAGGCTTTGTCTACTGGCGGAATGAGCCGGTTTGTAAAAGAATCGGAGCACAAAGAATTTATTATTGGTACGGAAACCGGGATGATCTATCGCTTGGCACAGGATAATCCAGAAAAAAGATTTTATGCGGCAGCTGATATTGCGGTTTGTCCGAATATGAAAAAGATCACTTTGGATAAAGTACTTAAATCATTAGAGCTAATGCAGGATGAAGTTACCTTGCCGGAAAATATTCTTAAACGCGCGCGAAAAAGCATTCAAAGAATGATCGAGTATGTTTAAAAGCTTAATGCGTTGCTAAATAGTTTGAAAAAAATACAGGGATTTTTGTTTCAAACAGCATTTCCTGATTATTAAAAGGATGTTTAAACTTTATTGACCAGGCATGCAAAGCTAACCTTCCTTTGGGATTTCTTCTGTATTTAACATCTCCGACCAGCGGATGTCTTTTTTCCGAAAAATGAACTCTGATTTGATTTTTTCTGCCGGTTAAAAGATTTATCTCTAATAAGCTGCAGTCTTTAGATTCCTGAACAACTTTATATTGTGTTCGCGCCAGCTTTCCGTCATTGGGGTTTTTAACTGAATGCACGATATAATCATCATCCTCAGCTAAATAAGACTCAATAATTCCGGTTTTTTCTTTTAAATGACCATTAACAATCGCGATATATTTTTTCTCCACATCTTTCCATTGTTCAGCGAATTGTTCACGTATCTTAAAACTTTTCGCGAATATCAATATTCCGGAAGTATCGCGGTCTAATCTATGCACAGCAAATAATTCTAGTTTTGATTTTGAATTGCCTTTTCTAATATAATTTGTAAGCAAATTATGCGCGGTTTGTTCAGCTTCGTAATTGGCTTTAACGCTCAAAAGGCCAGCGCTTTTATCAATCACGATAATGTCGCGATCTTCATAAAGAATTGTGATGCCTTCCGGCACATATTTAGTGCGTATTTTTATTTTAGATTTTATCATAATTAATTCCTTGGTTTGTCGCACGCTGTTTTCTGAACATATCTATTATTCCACTATTTCAATTTCTCTGATATCAATTGTATTTACCCCGCCGCGGGAATTGACAATTCCTTTGACGCGCACTTTTTCCGCGGCATAAGGGATAAGCTCCGCGGCAAGATTTACCGCATGGCCAGGGGTTTTTGAAATAATATAAAGTTTATTTGTATTTTCTTCTAAAATTCCGGCGGGCTGTCCAACTTTTAATACATTTACTACACAAGCCTTATTTTCCCAATCTTTGCTTGAATTTTCGACATAGCATGATACATCAATTATTTTTCCCACAATAGTTGTTAAGTTTGAATTTGTCTCGCTGGTATTAAAATCCGCACAAATAGCATAATTAACTAATAATATGGATAGCACTGCCAAGAAAAAGACACTCAGGATTTTCATATAACCGCCTTTTTGGTAATAAGTAACTACTTTCAACGGTGAATCAGAAACTTTTATATTAAACTCAGAGCAATTCTCTAAAACAAAATCATTGTAATATGTTTATATTCTTCAGAAAATATTTATTTTAAAATAAAGGTGAATATCATTGCATTGTAGTACGTATAGTACCATTTTCTGGAGATATAAGCCAATTGTTTGAGAGTAGAGAGATTTGTGTGACATTTGTTTTCGTAATTTGGTTTATTTTAATTTTACAATAAATGTCCTGTAGGGACAAGGCATGCCTTGTCCTCTATAGAATAATTCATAATATTGTGTTTATCATTAGCCCATATTGCCGGATTATTAACAATATATTCGCGAATCTTGTTTAAAGAATCATTGGTACGAATGACATGGTCATAAAATGAACGCGGCCATCTAAATTTATTATTATTTATCCGATTGATTTGTTTTGTAACAGCGGATTTAAACGAACCAATAATAATGGACAATTTGTTATTTTTTGTATTTTTATTAGCGGACAGGGCAGTGCCTGCTCGCCTCGGCGAAGCCTGGGCTTCGCACCCCTCCTTCGTCGGGGCTGTCCCTACAGGT
>JAZDHZ010000046.1:0-54738 GCA_043805415.1 Candidatus Omnitrophota bacterium
TTATAATGAGCTTGATTTGAGAGTTCTTTAAAAATAGCCTGTAAGATAAAAATCTTAGATGAACTCATAAGCCATTGCGTACAGCCAGCCGATTTGAATGGGTTGCTGCCTGTGCCTTAAAATACTTTTAGTTAATAAATATTTTTACGTGTTCTGCTCCTTCCCCGAGCCCGGGACTAACTGGCATCCTGAATAATGGATAGCCCTTGAATATTGAATGGGACGGTATAAGGGCATAAAATATTTTCTGGGACGTGCAAGTAAATTGTACTAGGACTACCGATAAACTGTCATTTAATGATTGTTTACGGATTGGTTGATGAGCCCGTATAGATGTTTAGCGCGGAACATGTTTCCGCAGCTCAGAGTGAAATTAAGTCAGAATTCGTTTTTTATTAATTGCTAAAAGGTAAAGAATGCAGGATAAGTAAAACCCCTGTGTCAGGGTATTATTTTCTCTTGACAACTGGGGGCCTTATAGATGTTAGATGTTTATTTATTCCCTGTTTGTTATTTAAAATCTATATTTTCTGCTATTTGTTCAACAATACCCGTTTGGGTTTTGTCCTGACTATCAAGTAATATGAGAATATTGCTATTCTGAACAATTGTTCGCTCACGGAACTGATATAATCCGTTTGTTTTAAATTCTTTCGCTTGTTCGTTTGCAGAAGTTGTGTCCTTGTAAGCAAGTAGAGTTACATGAATAATATTTTTTGTGTCTAAACATCCTTGAGAAGGGTTAGATTTGTTAGAAAGAGTGAATACCTTGCAGTTAATAAGATATTCATTTTGGTAATAATCTTCCCAATTACTATATGATGTTGCTTTATTGATTGAATAATTTATATCATGAGAAATCTTTTCTAGTTTTTCTTCTATTTTTTTATAGAGAGTTGCTGAGTCTTGCTTCAGTGAAGATATTCTCCATTGGGACATGTAGATAGTCAACATGCCGTCTTGTGGTGCTACCCATAGATAAAGATTGCCTGCAACATGAACTGTTGCTTGCATACTATTGGATCCATAAACTTGGACTCTTAATCCCAAGTAGGGTTCATCGTCTTTTCTTTCGACTATTCCTTTTTGCCATCCACGGCTCTCGTAATATTCTCTATAAAATTTAATTACGTCTTCCTTTTGTAAAGGAGCTCCATCTTTGGTTCTAAATACTTTCAAGCTTGTCGCAAACGGAAGATTTAACATCGAATTATATGCCGAATGACTCTTAAAAGATTCTGTGCCAGGATAAGAAGGGATACTAAAAATATTCGTATAGGTGTTGGGGTTTGCGTTTAGTGTGAAAATTGGGGTAAAAAATAGAATAATAATAAAAATAATTTTTTTCATATTATTTCCTTTATTTTCTGCATCTAACATTTGAGCTCAGGCAGAGCGAACCGACGCCATTTGGCGGCGGGTAGCGATTGCCTGTAGCGAATCGTTAGATTATCGGTTTTTCTTTTCCATTCATATCGATCAGCATATATCTTAATTGTGGCATTCCTTCTACGGTCTCAAACCTTTGCCAAGTAATTTGCCACGCATAAGAATTAGAATAAGGCGCAAGTTCAATAGACCGCAGAAACCATATTTTAGAATCAAAATTATCATCTTCACATTTTTTAATTATTTTCGCAATCTCTTGAAATGGAATTTTTAGTTCACTGCTATTTACTATAATTGGATTCTTTGTCCAGCTCGAACTAATTTTTATATTTTGAACTTCAGCAACCGCAGAAAAAGGAATAACAGTAAAAATAAAGAGTAAAAGTAATATTTTTTTCATAATTATCTCAATCTAACATTTGAGCTCAGGCAGAGCGACCGACGCCATTTGGCGGCGGGTAGCGATTGCCCTGTAGCGAATGGTTATAGGTTTATTTTGACTGTTACTAATGCTTCAAGTAAACATCTATGAGTATTGATTCTTTCCCTATCTTGCCACCCTTGACATGCCAATTCTTCTTGAGCTTGCCGATCTGGCGCCTGAATAGCTTTTTCTATCAAATTTTTAAAATCATATCCACCGTTAATACACTCTCTATATGGACAGTCGTACTGAAAGTATGCTTTTGAATCTGGTTTGTATGTCATGTTTTTTGTAAATTGATTCTTATCGTCGGGGTCTGTAAATTGAATACTTATTTCGATCGATTTAGTATTTGGATAGGCGACAGAGATTGAAGGTGCGCTTGAGTACAGCATATGTTTTATTTCTGACAGTCGTTGTTCAGGTTTTATTTTATTCTTTTTCATTATTTTCTCCTATACATTCCAGTTAGCTTGATTTACTCATTATATATTTTTGTTTTCTACTTTTGTGGGATATCTTCGATATTCATTTCAAGTTCACTTATTAATTGAGCAAATGTTTTTTCTATTTCCTCAAGATGTCCTACAGTATTTCCTACAGTATTTTTCTTGTATTCATCACATTTTTTCATGTATTCATCACAAATGGGATCTTTTTTTAGTTTTAGTATAATTGACATACCTTTTTTTGCAAAAATCAGGCTCTCATTAAACCCATTAAGCATTCTTTTCGCAATAGCCAATCCTAAATATGCAGAAAACTGATTTTCATCTAAAATTACGCAACTTTCTAAGGAATTCATTACTGTTGAGTAATGTAGCTTGAGTTTTTCTAAATTTATAGAACTAGGCTCACTTGATACAGATAGTTGTTTTAGAAAGTCTGAACCAACATTGTAAAACATTAGAGCTATAAGAGAACATATAACATCAGGGCTATCCAAGTATTCAGAATTATTCAATTTACAGTACTTAGGAATCAGATTTTGCTCCATAGAGGTGTAAACAAAAACGATAATCATGGGATTGCCATTATATTTTTTAATAACAGCATTCATTATTCTTTCATCAACTTCATCCCACGGTTGTGTCTTTTTGAACCAGTCTAATTTTTTAGCATCACTTTGGTTTTCTGGAAATGGCTTCATTCGATTTTTTTTCTTATGGGGAAACATATAAAAAAGAGTTACAATTGCTAATAATATTTTTAGTGATTTTGGAGCATACTTTACAAATACCATTAACAATAAGAAAATAGATAGGTTTATTGCAAGAAATCTAGTCAAACTCATTTTGTTTATTTTATCGAAAATTACTTGCCAGTTAAGCATGTTTCATCTGGTTATTTTCCTATAACATTTGAGCTCAGGAAGAGCGACCGACGCAATTTGGCGGCGGGTAGCGATTGCCTGAAGTGATTTGTTATGCTCTTTTATTTTTATGCTTTCCTTCTATTTTTTTCAAACACAAAGCATTAACTTTATCCATCTACGGATCTGCAAAAAATTTATTATCTTTAAGGTCTCCCATTTTTGATTCTAACTTTACCTTGTCCCATTCTTCTTTGAGTAAAAGTTGAGTGATTTTAATTAACTCATTAAGCTTTATTTTAAGTTCTTCTCTTTTAGTTATATCAGTCAAATCTGGAATTTCTGATATTAATTTTTCAATTGCACAATCATGTGTACCTTGAGGGTTTAGTTGTAATCGGATAAGATGACGCAAATTATCAATTTTAGTCACATAATCTAATTCTGATTGGGAACCGGATAGCCCTGATAAACACCAAGTATATGTAAAGCCACAAAAATCAGAAATATTTTTACGAAGTCGCTCAATCCAGTTAATACGTTCACTCGTAATAGTGTTTATAAATGATGTTCGTCGACTATTTCGATAATTGTTTATAATGTTCCATAAGCCAAGGAGAAACGTCGCAAAAATACTGATTACATAAATTATATCTTTCATTTAAATATCCTTTATTTATTGTGCATAACATTTGAGCTCAGGCAGAGGAGACCGACCCGGCTTTTTCGGGGCGGGTTCCGATTGCCCTGGAGCGAATTGTTAAATGTTTATATTTCTAAATAGAAACTGGGATTGTCAAACATTACTTTAATTTTTGCTTTAGTGTCGTCATTTTTTAGACTTAAATCGATGCTATCAATACCTAAATTATATAGCTTTTTTGCATATTTTCTTAAGCTTTTATAAAATAATGTAATATTTATGCGTTCATTTTGTATTTCAATATTCTCATATTTTTCTAAGGTACTTTTGTTGGATAAAAATACTGTTTCGAATATATCTATAAAGGCATTTTCATGCTCCTCATTTGCAAGATATCCAATATCGACCATTATTTCATCTTCTAATTTTAAATCCTTTATTTTTTCTAAATCATAATCAACGATGCTATTATTTTGAGATTTCAGTTTTAGAATGAAAATAATGCCAATTATACTAGTTAATAATATTATTATTATTGTTATCATTTTATTTAACATTTAATATGTGACATGTCGTTTTTTGTGGTATTTTCGGTTACAATAATTATTGTTTGTAGTAGCGCTTCCTCTGTAAACTGTCCGAATACATCCATAATACCATAAAATCGGACATGTCCTAAAATACGATAACCGCCCTAAAAATGTCTCTACTCCCCATTATTCACAACTTTTTAAAACAAAAAAGCAATCTCCTGTTTTTAGAGAGTGCTTGGATTATTTTATTTATACCTCATCTTCGTTTTCCTTGATATTTGTGTTAGCTTTAAGAACAATGTTTTTATATATAAATAATACCCCTTTACCCCCAGTTCGTCAATAATTTATGTGCCTGAAGGCACACAGTCACCGGGCACCAAGACACAAAGACACAAGGTTAAAAGCGTTTTGCGTTTAAAAATTATTCATTGGTTATTTGTTATTATCTCTTGTTTTTCCTATTACCAAAAGCTACGAGCCAAGAGCTGATGGCCATTGACCTTATGTCTGCTTTTGCTTGCCTATGGCGATTTTTTATAACTTTTTTTGCAAAATTGCTTGGCTCTTTCTCTGGTTAATCCCAAAGGAAGTTTAAATCCTTTTGGATATAAAATAGCAGCTTGCGCGACTGTAACATAAGGAATAGACTGGCAAATCATAAACGCTAAACCTATTTCGAATTCAGAAACTTTATACTCATGGTCTTCATGCAATATCACATTTCTAACTTTTATGACATGCCTTAATAATGGGACTATCTTGCCTTCAAACCAGTCTATACCCAATTTATCTTTAAAATACCTTGCTTTCTCCTCTGAATTCTTCCGGTCGAGAGAATAAACTTCTTTGTCTATTATTTTTTTCATTATAATTTTATTTTTACCAGGAGATATAAGTTTACTTGATGCTATTTGTTTATTGTTTTTCAAAATGCTTGGGTTTTGAATAATAATTTCTTTATGAATATCCTTCAAGAAACTTTCAAATATAGTGACTAAGAGAATCAACTTATTTTGAATTAAGCGGTTATGAGTTGTTTCCAGGTTATCTTCTATAATTTTTTTTTGTTCTTTAAAGTGCATCCTAGGCGCTTTGGAGGTAAAAATAGGGTGCCAGGTCAAATCATAGTTTTCATCTCTCATCGCGGATATTATTAATAACCGCATTTCCCTTAAATCGCCTTTTAAAAATTTCTGGAACGCTTTTTTTGTGCGCAGAAATTCATCAAGCGCTTTTTTACTCATATCAAATTGATAATGAACAGCAGATATCTGTGTAAAATATTTCTCAAAATCTATCATTTAATTTCTCCGTCATGCAAAAAGGGTCAAATCCGTAATTGCGTCATTACATGTAGGGGCCGGTCCCTGTGCCGGCCCGTTACTGGATATATTATTTTCAATTAAGATATTATTTGATTGCAATCATGGGCGGCCACAGGGAGCCGCCCCTACTATTCTGCTTTTCCTAAACGCTAATCGCTAAACGCTAATCGCTAAACGCTGCTATTGCGCCCTTCGCTTCTCATCCTTCGGGTTTACGCAATACTCAATACGCGATACGCAATACTCTTTTGATCAGCCCAGATTTTCCGCGCTGTATCTGGCAATCAGCCCGGTATGTACCGCGTGTTTATAAGTGGATATAAAAAACAGGCAGGCAAGAAAAATATACACTATTGCCAGCCCGAATCCGATAAACAGTCCAGCGCCGGAAACATGCTGGTTAAAAACAATATCCCGCAAACATTCAAACACATATGACGGCGGCAGAAAACGCGAAACAAACTGCATCCAGGAAGGTAAAATATTAATCGGGTATAAAACTCCGACAAACGGCGAAATCATCGCCGGGATCGGCCAGATAAACCATTCTGCTGCCGGCCCTAAACGCAGGACAAGCGCGCTGGCAGCTATGCCCAGGGCAATGCCGAACATAAACAGAACGATTAAAAATGGGATAATCAAAGCGCCGTAAGTAACAAAGGAAAAACCAAAAACCATAACCGCTAAAACAAACATTACCACAATGCCGATAGAACTGGTAGCAATGCTCGATAAAATCAGGCCGCTGATATATTCAATTATTGAAATCGGTGTGGAAAAAAGATTTAAAAAATTCCGCGCCCAAACATCTTCAAAAAAAGCCATGGTCACGCCCTGCATAATCCGGATAAAAAAATCCCAGAATAAAACCGCGCCGAGCATTGCCGGAACAAAATTAAAATTAACCGAAGTAACTGAATTCAGGTAGCGGGTAAGAAATCCCCAAAGCACAATATCCACTGCTACCCAGATGAATAAAGGCAAAAGACGGGATAAGCTGGCGCGAATCAGATAATATTGTCTTAAAACTATGGCGTATATCCGGCTTAAATTCATCACTGCTCCTGTTCGCAGGCAATTGATTTATTTGCCACCATAATAAACAGTTCTTCTAAATTTGCCTTGCAGTATTGTTTGGGTAAAATTTTCGGATCTCCCTGCAGCAGGATTTTCCCCTGCGATAAAAACAGCACCCGGTCGCAGACATTTTCCACTTCATTCATATTATGCGAAGTCCATAATACCCCGCATCCCAGCCGGGTTATAAACTCCCGGATATTCGCCCGGATATCGCGCGCGATGGATGGGTCTAAAGAAGATGTCGGTTCATCGAGTAAAAGCAGATCCGGATCATTGAGCATTGCTTTGGCTATGCTTAAGCGGGTTTGCTCTCCGGAAGAAAGCACGCCGCTTTTTTTATTGCGGAATTGTATAAGATCAAAACGCTTCAGGAGCATCTCCATCCGTTGTTTTAAATTTTTTACTCCATATAATAATCCGAAAATATGCAAGTTCTGGTAAATCGTTAAATTGCCGGGCAAAGGCGCGTACACTGCCGCGAAATTCATCCGGCTGAGAACTGTTGAACGGTGCTCCGCGATATTCATCCCTTTTACAATTATTGACCCGGAACTAGGCTCAAGCGTTCCCAGCACCATATTAATCGTCGTGGTTTTTCCCGCGCCATTGGGTCCAAGCAGGCCAACGATTTCTCCGGCTCCGACAGAAAATGACACATCATCCACCGCGATGATATCGCCAAAAACCTTTTTAAGATTATTAACTTCCAGCACTTTCTCCGGCATAATAATACTCCGCTAATATTAACTATATTAATTATTTTGATCAGCTTTTTTGTTCTAAACGCCCCATAAGCCTTAAAAGACCATCAAGAATTGTTAAAGGATGCGGCGGACAGCCAGGGATATAAAGATCAACCGGAATAATTGCATCAACTCCATTACGCGTTTCACTGCTATTGGAAAAAGGTCCGCCGCTAAGCGCGCAGGCGCCAACCGCGATAACAACTTTCGGATAAGGCATTGCCTCATAGGTTTTTTTTAAAGCTAATTCCATATTTTTTGTAACCGGGCCGGTGATAATCAAACCATCCGCGTGTCTGGGCGAAGCGACAAACTGGATTCCAAACCGGGATAAATCAAACACCACAATATCCATAACCTGGATTTCCGCTTCACAGCCATTACAGCCGCCGGCGCAAACCTCTCTTAGCATCAAAGATCTTTTAAAAATTTTCTTTATTTTTTTATCCAGTACATCTTTTAGCTTACGTTCCTCATTAGATAGGATCAGATCCTGTTTTTTAAAAACAGCCAGACTATGCTCCTGAGAATAATTCAAAGTTCCTTGTGGGCAAACATTTTTCATATCCTCATTAAACATACATTTTCCCATATCAACTGTTAGCTTTGGTTCAAACCCGATTGCGCCTAATGGGTCTTTCTCTCTGTCCACGAAAACTTGCGCCGAGTTTTTCGCGATAATTGGTTTACCCCGAAAGCGTTTAGGAAAAACCGGGACATTTTTAGGATAAGCTAATGTCCTGTATCCCTGTTTAAACCGATTGACAATTATATCCCACATAAATTGATTTCTCCTTAAAGATCATGCCCGGCATAAGACAAATTAAAACTTTTATTACACAGCGGAAAATCCGAAATCTGCGCTTGCCTGACAGCCTGAGGAAGCCCTGGCCAATTATTAAAAGAAGGATCTTTAATTTTATAGCGCGCAAGCCGCGAATTAGCATCAGTTATCGCCACATGAACAATTTCTCCCCGCCAGCCTTCAACCATTGCTAAGGCCATATAATTCGGTTTTAAGCCTCTTGTTTTAATTTGTAAATCTCCTTCAGGGATATGATCCAAAACATCTAAAATAAATTCTATTGATCTTTGCGATTCAAGCCAGCGGATAAAACCTCGGGCATAAACATCTCCGGAATTAATTGTGGAAATCGGAATATGATTAAATCGGTACATGCCAAACGCGTAATTTGTCCGCGTATCACAGACGCATCCGGAAGCGCGCGCTGCCGGACCGACCAGACCTAATTCTTTAGCTATCTTGTTTGAGACAATGCCGGTTCCTTCAAATCTCGAAAGCACTGACGGTTTCATGAATAAAAGCCGGGAAATATCTTTCAAATCTTTCTGCGCGACTAATAAACGCTTTTGAAAATCCTTAATCATTTCCTGGTCCAAATCAAATAAAACTCCTCCGCTGCGGCATAAGCTTCGGCCAAAACGGCTGCCGCATAGTTCCATTGATAAATTTAAAAATTCACCCCTTAGTCTGCCAAAATACGCTGCTGTGGGTAAAAAGCCGATATCCTTGCTCAAAGCGCCTAAATCCCCGGTATGATTAGCCAGCCTTTCCAGCTCAAGGCCGATTGCCCGGATCACTTGCGCTTGCGGCGAAATTTCACAGTTGCTCAATGATTCGATAATCGCGCAATAAGCGCTTGTATGTCCGATTACCGTGTCCCCGGAAATTGACTCAATAATCAACACTGCTCTGTCAGCGGAAACTTCCTCGATCAGCTTCTCAATCCCCCGATGCTGATAACCCAGCTGAATTTCTAAATTTAAAATTATTTCTCCATGGCATTGAAAGCGAAAATGTCCGGGTTCAATCACTCCGGCATGCACCGGGCCAACCGCGACCTCATGCGCTTCTTCTCCCTTAACCTGATAAAAAGGATATATCCCGGGAATAGGCCTTGTAGCTATTTCCGGCCAAATATCGGCAACCTTCCGATAATTTTGATGATAACGCAAAGGTTTAAGCCAAGGATGCCCAATCGGAGTAAGCGCGAACTGCTCGGCAATCTCTCTTTCAAACAACTGTGCCTGGGGTAATTCTAAACTAATAGACTGAAAACAGGCTTTGGCCAGAGAAACTCGCGTGGAAAAAATTGCTATCTTGCCCTCATTATCTTTTCCCAGCATGGCAAAAATTCTTATATTCTCCCTGTCCTCCTGATAAGCAAACAGATTGATCAAACGTGAGCCAAGAGAACAGTCTTTTAATATTTTCTCTTGAAAACACGTTTCATCAAATAAAGGAACAGCGCTTAGCGCCCAGGACTGTCCGTTTCTTACATATAATTCCTCTAATCCCTGCTTTTCCACTTAATTTACTCCCAAAAGAGCTGCTGCTTTATCAATTAAACTATACAAAGAATCCGGGATAAAAATCCCGGTAAAAACCAAAACCATGGCTAAAATAATTAAAGGCATGCTCATAAAAATATTTTCTTTTTTAATTTCCTGCGAAATACTATTAGCCGCCGGCTTGCCGAAAGCCATTTCTAAAATAATTTTTGAGTAGCCGAAAAAAATAATTACTAGAAATATAACATAAAACAATACAACCAGGTAGTGCCGGGCAATAATCGCTTGCCTTAAAATCAATAATTCACTATAAAACATGCCAAAAGGCGGAAACGCGCTGATTACAAAAAAACCTAAAATTAAAAATGTTCCGGTTAGCGGAAAACAATGAATAGTGCCCTGAATATTCGCGACTTTTCGGGTGCGATAATACTGATAAATATTTCCGGAAACTAAAAACAGCAGGCCTTTGGCAAAAGCATTATTAATCGCGTGAAACAAACTTGCCCAAATAGCCCCGCCGCCTAGGCCTAAACCCAAAACCAGAATTCCCATATGTTCCACACTGGAATAGCCCAGCATCCGGTTAAAATCCTTTTGCTTGGTAATAAAAATCGCCGCGATGAATAAAGACAAAATCCCCATCAGGATAAATATCGGAGATACAAATTCCTGCAAATGGGCGTGAAAACAAATCTGGGCAACTCGGAAAACCGCGAGAAAAACACAGCCGGTCAAACCTCCGGACATAAGCGCTCCGATCGGCGCCGGCGCCTCGCCATAGGCATCGGGTTTCCAGGTATGCATGGGAGCTAATCCCATTTTTGTTCCATAACCCACCAAAAGAAAAATCACGCTTAACTTCAGCCAGGATGGAGAAAGTAAAGCCGCGTTATTCAAAATATCATCTAAAAATAAAGTTTTAAGCGATATCGCGGATATGGCTAAAAAAAGCGTGCCTAATAAACCCAAGGCAATCCCTAAAGAGGAAATCAATAAGTATTTCCAGGTGGCCTCAATGCTTTGGGGAGTTTTATAATAATTAATCAATGGAGCGCTTAATAAAGTTGTCGAGGCAACCGCAATCCACAATAAGCCCAGATGCCGGCACATGGTAACCAAAGTCATGGCTGCCAGCAGCGATAATAAACAACTGAAAAAGATCCGGTTATCCTGTCCTTTTTTCTCTTTTAGATATCCGATCAGGTAAATCGAAACCACAAAAAATAAGATGCTTATAATGCTAAGTACTATTTGGCTTATCGCGTCTAAACCTAAAAAACGATTAAACGAAACATATTGAAAGCCGCGCCAGAAACTCAGCGTTACTATTAAATGAACCAAAACCGTTAAAAAACAAAGCAATTTTATCAGCTTATCCTGCTTTAGGATAAACACAATTACTGTGATTAAAAGCGGTAATCCGACTAATAAAAATAAGCCCATGATCCTAATCCCTTAAATTAGTTAAATTAATCGTACTCGCGCTGCCGAATTCCTGATTAATATTATTAACCACAATTCCCATAACCAAAGCTCCGACAAAAATATCTAATAATATCCCGATCTCCACCAGCAGCGGCGTCTTTTCCAATAATAAAAGCGCGAACAGAAAAATTCCGTTTTCCATAACCAGATAACCAATCACCTGGGTTATGGCTTTAAGCCGGCTGACTAAAAGCAGGAATCCGATGATCACAATTGAAAACGCGGCCGGTATCAGTAAATAAGATGTGCTCTTATCCGGTAAATCCAATTTTGAGGAAATTAAAAAAGCAATTGCCATAAGCAAACCGCATAAGATCATGGTCTTGCCGTAGCCAATCAAAGGATACACTTCCCAGCGCATTGATACATGCCGGATTGCCCAAAACAGCAATGTGGGCATAAACACAACTTTTAAGAGAATCGTTACCAAAGTGATAATCCCGGCGTGCAGTCCGGGCTGGGTCAATAAAGGAGTAATGCTTAATAATAAAGACTGCAAGGCAAAAAGCTGAATCATTGATCCCAGGCGATTATTTCCTAAAATCAGGATACCTAAAAAAATAATTAAAATTAATACCAGTTCCAGCCACATAATGCTCATACCCCTTTAATTAAAATAATCAGTAATCCGACTAAAGCTAAAACAAAAGCTCCGATAATCAACTCCGGAATACGATTCAAGCGCAAACGGGCCATACAAGACTCGACTATACCCACAATAAACGCTAAAACAATCATCCCCGCGCCAAATACCACTGTCTGGAGAATCGCTGATAAATTATGAAACGGAATTAAGATATTCACAAATAAACTGCCTAAAACAAATAACTTCATCATGCTGGCGTATTGAACACAGGCTAAATCCCATCCGCTGTGGTCTAAAAACATCACTTCATGAATCATGGTTAATTCCAAATGAGTTGATGGATCATCAATCGGAATCCGCGCGCTCTCTACCAATAAAACCATGAAATAACTTAATCCGACTAAAAGCAGTACCGGAGCAAATAAAGGCCAGGAGGACAATATTGTGCCTCCGACCATTTCTGACAAAACCAGCTGTTTTGATAATATCGCCAGAATAATAAAATCTAATGCTAAGACAATTTCCGCTAAACAGGAAAAAGCCGCTTCCCGGCTCGCGCCCATGCCTTCAAAACTTGAACCAGTATCTAATGCCCCGATAATTATAAAGTATCTGGCTAATCCGTAAACATAGATAAACAAAATAAAATCACCCCAAAAATAAACCGGCGCTTTAAGTCCGCCAAACGGAATCAACAGCGAAGAAACTAAAACCGTTGCCAAATAAACAAGCGGCGCGGCTTGAAAAATCCAGGTTGTTGTTGTGCTGTAAACATTGCCCTTTTTAAAAAATTTTATAATATCATAATAAGGCTGGAATAATGGCGCTCCCCAGCGTCCGGCAAAAAGCGCCTTGGTTTTTCCAATAATCCCGAAAAGCAAAGGAGCTAAAACCAGCATAACCGTTAAATGTAATAAAATCTGAATTCCCATTTTCTTATTCCTTTAAACAATTTTCCAAATAAGCAATAGCAAAAGAAACACAATAATATACAGCAAGTACAATTGAACAAAACCGAATTGAATGATTTTTAATTTTCCGGACACAAACTCAATTCCTTTAAAGATCGGTTTAAAAATAAACTCCTCAGAAACCTCAACAATATGCGCTGAGATTCTCTCTTCTTTCGGAAAATAGCCGCTAGGCTTATTACCCTTGACCGTAAAACCTAGAATATTGCGGAAAATCCGTAAAATCGGCTCAGCAAACGATGAGGCAGTATACTGCATCCGGCTGGTCGGTATGGCATAGCCGCAGCCCCAGGTCTGCGCTTTTTCCGTGCGGGAAAAATTCATTGAGATTTTTTTTAACAAACCCAGGATCACGATTGTCAGAATTAAAAGCGCTAAGACAAATCCCATGATTATCAGCGGAGAAATAATCGCGCTCTGTTTTATCGGCGAAAGATTAACCGCGGAAACCAATGAAGCCGCTCTCAGAGCAAAGCTGACCATTGTTTTGGGAAAAAGCCCGATCCAGAGACATATGCCGCCTAAAACAGCCATGGGCGCGATAAATAAAGAATTTTCCTTAAGTTGCTTATTATCCAGGCAACGGCTATTGCCTAAAAATATCGCGCCAAAAGCTTTGGCAAAACAAGCTATGGCTAAGCCCCCGATCAAGGACAATGCAATAATCGCCAAACTGCAAAAAACAATCGCGTTTACCTCAAAATGAAACATATTCTCAAATAATGCACGATAAACAAGCCACTCGCTGATAAACCCGTTGAACAGCGGCAAGCCGCAGATTGATACTGCTCCGATTAAAAATAAATGTCCTGTCCAAGGGAGATATTTTAAAAGCCCGCCGAGTTTATCCATTTCTCCGCTATGCGTTGCTTTGATCACTGATCCGGCGCTTAAAAATAAAAGCCCTTTAAATACCGCGTGATTAAAAACATGCAAGAGCGCGCCGCTATAACCCAGCAAAGCCACTAGTTCATTGTGATTAATCTGGCCCCACAAACCAATGCCCATGCCTAAGGTTATAATCCCGATATTTTCAATGCTGTGATAAGCCAGCAGTTTTTTAATTTCATGCTGTCCCAAGGCGTAAAGCACTCCCCCGACTCCGGAAATCATTCCAATGAAAAGCAATAAAACCGCGCACCATTGGGGAAAGTTTTTAATAATTAAAATAATCCGCAGTAAACCATAAATCCCGATCTTGATAATCACTCCGGATAAAATTGCCGATACATGACTCGGCGCCGCTGGATGCGCGTGCGGCAGCCAAATATGCAGCGGCATAAAACCGGTTTTAACCCCAAAGCCGAGAATCGCTAAAACAAAAATCAATCCAGCCAAAGGCAAAGAAAACGGCGCATGCATCATCTGGTCAAAATTCATTGATCCTGCCTGTCCGACAGATAAGCCAGTATTATGCTGCAGCAAAAGAAACATAATAAACAAACAAAATGTTCCGGTATGCGCGGCAATTAAATAAAGGTATCCGGCTTTTCTAACTACTTTCTGCTCATCATAAAATATAATCAGAAAATAGGCGCAAACTGTCACCAGCTCCCAGGTAATTAAAAACAAAACCGCGTTTTTTGCCGTAACCAGGATCAGGAGGAAAAGTAAGCATAAATTATAAATCGAATAATGCGCGTTTAGGTTCTTTTTTTCACAATCTTGCAAATAAACATATCCGTATATTCCGGACAAAACAAATAAAATACTGATTGTAAATACAAAAAACGCGCTTAAAGCGTCCAAGCCCAGATAAAATTCACCTATCGGCATACGCAAAGCCGCGTGATAATCCAAAGAAGTTTGATTGAGCAAAACCGCAATCGCGGAAATTATGGCTAAAACAGATCCGACAATTAATGAGCTTAAAAAAATACCTGCTGTAACTTTTTTTAATTTTGTGCTAAACAGCATTAAAAAAACAGAAAACCCTAAAACCGCTAAACTATATAAAAAAAAGTTCATGCCTTGTCTTCCTCACTTTGCTGCTCATTTTGAAAAAAGGCTATCTTTGACTCAAGAACTCTGATTTCCGCTAAAATCTGTTCGCAAGATGCTTTGGCGTGTAAAAATTCCTGGAGTTTTGGATTTTGCAGACAAAAAGCCAGGCGGCTCAATATTGCCAAGTGCTGCGGAACAGACGGGCTTAAAAGCACAAAAAGAATAAAAACCGGCTTGGCGTCTAAAGCTTTAAAATCCACAGGTTTATTTAAAAAGCACAAAGATATCGATGGCTGCTCGATATTCAGAACAACTGGATTGCGCACATGCGGAATGGCAATACCATTGCCCAGCCCGGTTGACATCATTTTTTCTCGGGAAATCAGCATCTGCAAAAGCGATTGTTTATTCAGCCCCTGGGGTAAAGATAAAACATCGACAATGGATTTTAATACTGTTTCCCGGGTATCGCCGGAGATATTATAATGAATCTGCCCGTTTTTTATCGCTTGATATAACATTGTAGGGTGCTGATTCTCGCTATCTCCAAAGGCTAAAGCTTCATGAGTTAAATTGATTTTTTGCTCAAGCGCCCAATCAAGAACTTCAATATAATTAAAACTATATTGATCATTTGCCTTGATAAACGGCATATTTTTCTTTCCGATCCAGGCTTGAATGGTTTGCTCGGAAACTTGAAATATTTTAACAATGTCGCGTAATAACAGGTCCATATAAAGCCCCTTTTTGCTAATGGCTTTCAGCTATTCCTAAATATAACAAATCCGCCAACTATAATCAATAGCGATCAATGACCATTTCCGTTGATTGAGCGCTATTCCTGATTTTAACATTTAATCAATCATAAGAAACTAATTAAAATATAATAAGCGCGCTTAACGCTTTTTACCCATGGCTTTTAAAAGACCATCGAGAATTGTCAAGGGATGCGGCGGGCATCCCGGAATATACAAATCAACCGGAATAAGCGCGTCAATCCCATTATTCGCCTCAGAATGATCAATATAAGCTCCGCCGGATATAGCGCAGGCGCCAACAGCAATAACCAGCTTGGGCGAGGGTATTGCCTTATAGGTTTTTTCCAAAGCCAGCCGCATGTTTTTTGTCACCGGACCGGTTAGCACAATCCCATCCGCGTGGCGCGGAGAAGCGACAAACTGAATGCCAAAGCGCGCCAGATCAAAACCCGGAGTATTTAAAACATTAATATCCAGTTCACAGGCATTGCAGCCGCCGGCACTAACCTGGCGCAGTTTCAAAGACCGGCCAAAAATATTTTTTATTTTTTTGTTTATCTTTTGTTCGATCAGATTCGGCTGACTGCTTAAAACCAGGCTTTTTCTTTCAGATCGCGCTAATTGATACTCTTTGCTAAAAACAATTGCCTGGTTCTGAGCGATTTTCTGACATTCTCCGCAAAACAGACATTTCCCTAAATCCAGAGAGAAATTTGATTCACTTCCCCCAATCGCTCCTGTAGGACAGACTTGTTTGCACTGCTGAAAATCAGCTGGCGACAGATTAGCCGAAAGATAAGGCCGGCCTAAAAACCTGTTTGGCAAAGCATCAGTTTTCACTGGAAAAGGCATTGTTCTATAGCCTTGTTTTAATCTCGCGTATAATGTTTTTATCATCTTAATCCTAACTTTTTTTATAAATCATGGCCGCAATAAGACAAACTAAAGCTTTTATTGCAAATCGGAAAATCAGAAATCTCTTCGCCTCTAAGCGCTATGGCCAGGCCCAGCCAATTATGAAATGACGGATCAACAATTTTATATTGCCTGATGTTTCCGTTTATATCTGTTATAGCAACATGACAAATCTCTCCCCGCCAGCCTTCGACTAAAGAAACAGCTATATTTTTTGGTTTTAGCAATGGCACAGCAGTAATAATCTCGCCTAGCGGCAGCTTATTTAATTGATCAAGAATAAACTTTACTGACCTTTGGATTTCCAGCCAGCGGACAAATGCCCTGGCAAAAACATCTCCGGAAGAATGGGTTGATATTGGTATCTGCGAAAACTTAAATATGCCTGTGGGAAAATCAAACCGGATATCCTGTTCAATGCCGCAGGCTCTGGCGCTGACTCCGACCAAACCTAAATCTAAAGCTGTTTTTTGGCTTAAACTGCCTGTATCATCAAATCTATCTACAACTAAAGAAGAATCCCATAATAAAGAAACCGCCTTGCTCACATCCTCAAATGTTTTGCTCAAACGCTGTTTTGCTTCTTTAATCATAGTATCCGTTAAATCAAACATTACTCCGCCTGGTCTGAGCATATTCCGGCCAAAGCGATTGCCGCAGATAAAAGCAGTCAAATTAAGAAAATCGCCTCTTAGCCTTCCGCAATATGCTGCTGTCGGCAAATAGCCGATGTCATTAGCCAAAGCGCCGAGATCACCGGTATGATTAGCTAAGCGCTCTAATTCCAGCATAATCGCGCGCAGCGCGGATGCTCTTAAAGGAACAGCGCAATCAGCTAAACCTTCAATTGCCTGGCAATATGCCAAAGAATGCCCAATTGTCGTATCCCCGGCCGCGGTTTCCATATAATGGATCGTGCGTTTATCCAAGCCGCTTACCAAGGCTTTTTCAATCCCGCGATGCTGATAGCCCAAAGAAATTTCCAGATGAAATACTTCTTCACCATGACATTGAAACCGAAAATGTCCGGGTTCAATTATTCCGGCATGCACCGGGCCAACCGCGACTTCATGAATTTCTTCACCCTTGATCTTAAAAAAATCCAAAACCAAAGGGAGATTTCCCTTGCCTGGACAATTATCTGAGTTGTTGTTCAAAGTCTGTTGAGAGCGAATTGGCTTAAGCCAGGGATGGCCATTCGGCCGCGCTCCCCATTGCTCAAAAATTTCCCGCTCAAACCAGTGAACCTGCGGTATTTGCAAAGTCAAAGAATCATAAGCATCTTTAACAATAGTCGAAAAAGCAGTTAAATACCCTTGTTTATCATAAGCCAGAATCATCATCAGGCGAATTGTTTTATTTTCATCCGGACAGCCAAAAAAAGAAACTACTCTTGCTCCTTTTTGAATTTGTTTTATGGACATATCCCGAAACTCCTTAAAAGACATTTCCGGAATATCCGCTAATAACTTGGCCTGACAATTATGTATTTTTAAAAGCCGCTCAGGCATTATAAGCCTCCTAATTCTTTTGCCGCTATGGCTAAGGCCCGAGATAGCCAAGCCGGAAAATAAACTCCCAGGCTGATTGCTAATCCAAAGAATAGCGCTGAAGGAACCAGCCTTAAAAAGGCATTACCTCGATTATGCTTATTTAAATCCCCCTGACCAGCGGTTTTAATCGCAGGGCCTTGAGTCATGGAAATAAATATCCGCGCCATGCCGATAAAAACAATTGCTAAAGCGCCGAGAAAAATAAAGCTCATCACATAATGCTTTTCCAATAAAGCCTGTTTTAAAATAATGAATTTACCAAAAAATATTCCCGAGGGAGGGGTTCCGGTTATTAGTAAAAATCCCACCAGCCAGAGGATTCCGGACCACTGCATTTGTCCTCTGATCAGGCCCTGGATTTCTCCTATTTTTTTTGTTTTAAAATAAGACAAAATATTCCCGGCAATAAAAAACAAACCTGCCTTGGTTAAAGCATGTCCGATCATATTAACCATTGCGCCAAACACAGCGCTGTTGCCTAAGCCAATGCCCAAAGTTATTATTCCCATGTGTTCAACACTGGAATAAGCGAGCATTCTTTTATAATCCGGCTGTTTTAAAATAAATACCGCGGCAAAAACAATCGATAAAAGGCCAAAGAACATAAATATCTCCTGGCAATATGCCTGAAGTCCTGCGGCAATACAGATTTGATAAACCCGGAGAATCCCGAGAAAAGCGCAATTAAGCAATGCTCCGGAAAGCAGCGCGGAAACAACTGACGGCGCTTCACTATGCGCGTCCGGCAGCCAGGTGTGAAAAGGCGCGATGCCCATTTTTGTACCATAACCGACAAATAAAAGCAGAAAAGCCGCTTTTAGCCAGGGAATATTCATCCCAGCGGCATGCGCGATAATTTTAGCTAAAAGCAAGTCTGACTGATTATTATTGGCAACAGCCAGGAAAAAAATACCGAGCAGAGCCATGGCAATCCCCACGGAACAAATTAACAGATATTTCCAGGTAGCTTCCAAAGAACGTTTGGTACGATGAAAATAGATTAAAGGCGCGCTAGCCAAAGTTGTTGCTTCTACGCCAACCCATAATACTGCCAGATGCTGGCTGGCAATAACAATGGTCATGGTCGCCAGAAATAATAGAAAACAACCGCTAAAAACCGCCTCTCTGGAAAAAATACGCGGCTTTTCCGGTTCTTCCGGATGCTCCAGGCTTTCATCAGCTAAATACCTGACCGCGTAAACCGATGCTCCGAAAAACAGGATACTGGTGATGGTTAAAAATATAATGCTCACATTGTCAAACATAAACCATCCGGTTGAAACCGGATTTAACTTTTTAAGCCAAGTCAAACAAGTTAAAGCCAGATGCGCGCCGGAGCAAACAACAATCAAATTGCGGCGGATAAAATCATTGCGGATAAAAAATAAAGCCAGACCGCTGCATAAAGGAATTATTATTAATAATATATTAATCATCTTATGTGTCCTGGTTCGCGATTATTGAATCTTTAAGCTCAGATAATTTTTGCGTATCAATATGATCAAATTCCTGGTTAATATGAAATATGGCAATGCCCATGACAAACACTGCCACAAAAATATCCAGCAAAATCGCTAACTCCACCAATAAAGACTGTTCACTTAAAAAAGCCGCGCCAAAAAGATAAACCCCGTTTTCCAGTAAAAGATAGCCAATGACCTGACTGATTGCTTTCATTCGGCTGACAATTATAAATGCTCCGGTAAAAAATGTGGCAAAAGAAACCGGCGCAGCCAAATGGGAAACAAGCGGTTTGGCGTACACTAACCGCGTGCTTAACCAAAAAGACAGAGCAAAGATAATTACGCCGATAAGCAAAGAAAGCGGATATCCGCCAACAGGTACAACTTCTTTTTTAATATTAGCTTCCTGTACTGCCCGGAACAATAACCAGGGAAATACAAATCCTTTTAAAATAATGCTCAGCGAGGCGGAAATAATCGTCCCCAGCGCGATTATATGAAAATCATTTATCAGCGGCATGCATCCGATCAAAATACCCTGAGCGGCAACTATCTTAATACAAGTGCGAATTCGGCTTGACGAAAGCATCATCAGATTCATCAGCAAAACAATAATAACAACAAAATCAGCTAAGTTATTCATTTATTACCTCATGGAAATAATTAACGCTACAATCGCCAATGCCAACGCGACTATTAAAAAATGCGGAACCTTTAATAACCGCAGCCTGGCCAGAGTAGATTCAATAATCCCGACAATAACCGCGAGCAAAATCATGCCAAGGATAAAAACCGCGCTATCAATCACTTGTCCGCAAGCATATCCTTTTAAAAATATCCCGACCAGCAATGTTCCGAAAAGCCACAATTTAATCCCTGCTGAATACAGAATATAGGCAAAATCAATTCCGCCATGGTCCAATACCATAACTTCATGAATCATGGTTAACTCTAAATGCGTATTCGGATCATCTACCGGAATGCGGGAATTCTCCGCTAAAAAAACAATGAACAGCGCTCCTAAAACTAAAATGATTAATGGATCATATGTTGCCCAGGAAGACATGCCGGCATTGGAGAATATTTTGGATAAAGAACTCTCTCCGGTTATCCGGATTAAAACCGTTAAACTTAAAAACAAAGCCGGCTCAACAAACATGGCAAACTGAACTTCCCGGCTAGCGCCCATGCCTTCAAAACTTGAACCAGTATCCAGCGCCGCGAGCACAGTAAAAAAACGCGCCAGGCCTAAAAGATAAATAAATAAAATGATATCGCCGTCAAAGGAAATAAGCGCCGGCTGTCCGGCAAAAGGCATTAATAATAAAGCGGTTAATACCGCGCTTAAACTGATAATCGGGCCGGCAATAAAAAATCCGCTGATTGTCGTACTGTATACCGCTCCCTTTCGCAGCAATTTAAAAATATCATAATACAGCTGCAGTAAAGGACTGCCTTTTCTTCCGGCAAAAAAAGCTTTTGTCCGGTTAATCACGCCAAACAGAAATGGCGAAAGGATTAAAATTAAAATAAACTGAACGATCTTTAAATACATTGTTATAATTTCCAAATAAACAGGGCTAAAAGCGTAAATAAAATATATAAAATATAAATCTGCAGCTGTCCATGCTGAACCCAGGTCAATTTTTCCGTTAAATCATGAACTGATTTAAGCATGGGATTAAACACTTTCTCACTGAATAAATCCGCGGTTTCGGTTTTAAACCCTAAACTATCCGGAAAATATTCATTTATTTTCGGAGCGTGTTTTTTTGTCCTTAAAATCCCTTTGAAAAAATTAACAATCGGCTGAGCAAACGATGAAGCGGTATATTGCATCTTAGGACTAGGTTTGGCGTAGCCGCAATCCCAGGTAAGCGCGCGCTCGATCTTCCGGCCTCTAAGCAGCATCCAGCGGATAAAAACTAATAAGAAAATAAAGCCATACAATAATAATGATCCGCTAACAATATAGCGCAAGGGCTGGATTACTTCGGCCAGAGTATGATCAATCCGCATCAGCTGGGTTTTGCTGACCTCAGATATAATCACGGCAAAACCATTTACCATAAAAGGAGCAGCCAGCCCGATAAAAAAACAGCTAAAAGCAAGAATCAGCAGCGAAATTCGCGTTAAAATTCCCGGGTCACGCGCCGGCAAAGAAAGCACGCTTCTTGGTTGACCTAAAAAAATAATTCCAAATGCTTTAGTAAAACAAGCCACAGCTATCGCGCCGATCAAGGCTAAAGCCGCGATAATTCCCAGCGAAACAAAAACTGTTGATCCAGCGCCTAATATGCCTTTAACCGCGGCAAAATAAATCAAAAATTCACTGCTAAAACCATTTAATGGCGGCAGGCCGCAAATCGCGGCTGCTCCAATCAGAAAACTAATTCCGGTTATCGGCATTTTCTTAAACAATCCTCCCAGAACATCCATTTCCATGGTCTGGGTTTTGTCTAAAACAGCGCCTGCCCCTAAAAAAAGCAGGGCTTTAAAAAACGCGTGATTAATCACATGCAATAAACTTCCGCTAAATCCCAGCACCATTAAAACCGGATTATGCGTGCTCATCCCTAATATCCCTAAGCCCATGCCAATAGAAATAATCCCAATATTTTCAATGCTCGAGTAGGCCAGGAGCCTTTTAAGATCATGCTGCGCCAGCGCGAATAAAATGCCTAAAATTCCGGAGATAATTCCCATGGCAATAAGCAGATATCCCCACCAGGAACACGGCATTCCGAGAAAAGTTAAAATCCGGATCAGTCCGTAAATTCCGGTCTTACTCATTACCCCGGACAGAACCGCGGCCACATTGTTAGGAGCAGCGGGATATGTCTCGGGAAGCCAAATATGCATTGGCATAAACCCGGATTTTGTCCCGAATCCAATCAAGGCGCAAAGAAAAATTATTGAAGGCATAAAACCAGATGGCGCGATTTTCCACGAACTAAAATCAAATGAACCGCTGCTGTTTCCCAATAAACCAAACATCACCAGCAAAAACAGGGTTCCGATATGAGTCGCGATTAAATAGATTAATCCCGCTTTGGCAACTGCTTTTTTCTCACCTTCAAACACTACCAGAAAAAAGGAACTAATCGCCATCATTTCCCAGGCTAATAAAAAAAGAATCGCGTTGCGGGCAAGCACGATCAGCACCATACTGGCAATAAGTAAATTAAAAAGCAGCCATAAACTGCCGATATTTTTCTTTCCGTAATAGCAGCGTAAAGACTCTATTCCATATAAAGCGGATAAAGCAGATATAATAAAAATTAATCCTGAAAACAATATCCCCAAATTATCCATGGCGATAGATAAGGAACCATAAGGAACGCTCCAGGGAAGGTTTAACACTGCTGACGCAGGATTATTATAAACAATAAACAGAGAAATCAGCCCGACAATACATCCGCTGATCGCGCCCAGAGCGCCGATAAAGTTCGCTAGTTTAAAAAACCGATTTAAACTTAGCGCGAGCAATCCGCTGACAATTAATATTGTTAATGAATAAAATACAAGCTGCATCTTATTTTTATTTCCTTAAAATTACTTTATTTATATATCTAAAAGCTGTTCAGTTTTTTCAATTTCACTAAAAATAACCTCTCGGGAGGCTTGATTGACCAAAGCTTGTTTTACCTGCGTATTTTGCAGAATATAAGCGATTCGCGAAATCATTTTAAGATGACTTCTTACTGTCGGGCTGATTAATGTAAACAGGCAATTAACCGGCTTGCCGTCTATTGCCCCATAATCCACGGGTCTTTCCAAAAAGCAGATGGAAACAAGCGCGTAAGGAATATGGCTGACAACCGGATAGCGCGCGTGCGGAATGGCAATACCATCGCCAAACCCGGTTGAACCTAATTCCTCTCTTACCAGCATAGCGTCTAACAAGTCTGTTCTTTTAACATCATCCGGTAAATTAAAAAGATCAATAACCGCGCTTAACAATAACTTTTTATCGCCGCCTTCAATGCGATAATGGATCCCGCCTTTTTTAATTGTTTCAGTTAAGGAAAGCTCAGGAACGCTATTATCAGCATCATGAAGTACTCCCTGAGAAATTTTCATTTTATGCGCTGTGGCCCAATCAAGTATTTCTATACGATTAAATCGATACTGGTCATTAATCCGATAAAAAGGAATACTTTGCTGCTTAACCCAGCGATAAATAGTTCTTTCCGTAACACTTAATAATTTGGATAGATCCTTTACACTTAATTGCATTTTTAACTCCAGGTTTATTTTAATTAACTTTTTATTTAATTCATTCAGCAATACGATATCTTATGACATTTGCTTATCAATGTCAATATTTATCGCATTATTGGGACAATACTACGATATTTTAATCATGGCCTCAAAAACCTGGAATTTTCTTTGTTTTAGCTTATCGCTGGATTAAGTTTTGGGGGAATAAATAATTGTTAACTTATTACTGATTAATAAGTTATGTTAACAGATAAACAGGTTTGATCTGATTTAAAGCATAATCAGATTATTCTGCTTTGGGATTCAGGGGATTAATATCTTTATAAAAAATAATCATATCATCGCCTTCAGAATAAAAATTCGACAGCGTGCCTGCTTCCTCAAATTTCACTCTTTTATATAAACCCCGCGCCGCGGAATATTTTTTCCGCGTGGATGTTTCCAGCTTTATGGTTGCTCTGGGTGTTTTTTGTTTAATCAGCTCTTCTGTTCTGACCAGCAGTGATTTTCCAATCCCTCTGCCCTGAAACTCTTTACCCACAATAATCCAATAAATATCCCAGGTAAATTCGGTTAATGGCGTGCGGCCAAATAAAGTAAACCCGGCTAATTTACCATCAGCTTCTTCTTCAATCAAGCTATACGTTGTTTTTTTATTATTCCGCAGATCTTCTAAGAGTTCTTTTAAAATCTCGATTTCGCCTTCGTTAAAAACCTCGGTGCTTTTGGTTATTTTTAAATACTGCTTTAT
Organism: Candidatus Omnitrophota bacterium; assembly: GCA_043805415.1. Lineage (GTDB taxonomy): Bacteria > Omnitrophota > Gorgyraeia > B26-G9 > B26-G9 > JAHITE01. The sequence goes on from JAZDHZ010000046.1 coordinate 24,419, forward strand.
CTCATATTTCATATCAGTCTCCGATTGCGCTATATTTTAATTACTTATGCTTTAATCGCTAAACAAACAATTTTATTAATAATCTCTTCATAGTTATATCCCGCTGAATATGCCTGCCTGGCAAAACCGCTGTCAGTATTGATATCCGGGTTAGGATTAATATCAATGATAAATATTTTATTATTATTTTGCCTTAAGTCTACTCTAAAATAACCTTCGCACCCAATAGCCTGGGCTGCTTTAACGCACAAATCCACAATTTCTTTTTCTAAAGTTCCATAGGCATTTTTCTCGATTACTCGCGGAATAAGCTTATTAAAATCAGCGCTTTGCTCTTCCCACTTGGCTTCATAGCTCATAAACGGCTTTTGCGCTTTCACTTTAGCATAATCCATGACTGAAACTCCCAGCATTTCATAAGGCGGTCTGCCAATAAAGGAAACATTGAATTCATTGCCTGACAAAAATTCCTCGATAATTATTCCTTCGGGATGATTTTGGAGTTTAAGTTTTATGGCATTATCCAAATTCTCTTGATTAAAAACCAAAGAATCTTTATCAATGCCAACGCTCGCGTCTTCACAGCAAGGCTTAATAAACACAGGCAATTCCAGCTTATTGGCGCTAAAACCTTCTCCGGGTTTAAGGCAAATACCCGCGGGCACAGGCAGTCCGGCTTTGATTAAAATATTTTTACAGGAGTTTTTATCAAGACACTTGCGCAATACTTTACTTGTACTGCCAGTAAACGGAATATTACTTTTTTCTAGGATAATCGCGAAATCTATTTCCCTTTGCGCGTCATAGCTAAAACCTTCAAATAAATTAAACACGCAATCCGGATTCGCGCTTTTGATTTTTTTAATTATTTCTTTTTCCGGTTTTAAAAAATCACCCGGCTCAATAAATAAACAATCAACAGATATGCTCTTTTTTTGCAAAGCTGCTCCAATAGAATCTGCGCAGCGCGAAGCATCCGCATTATCCTGTCTAGCGTTGTTTTCTCTGGAAATAGCTATAAGTACTTTCACCGGGGATTAAGATTATTCCTTTTTAAGGATATGTTTAAAATTTTATCAATCACAGCAACAAATTTCTTATTATGCAGTTTGGATATCAGCATAAGATCGCTATATCTGGGAGAAAGCCCGGGCAAAGGATTAACATCAATTATTTTGGGAATTCCCTGATTATCAACTCTAAAATCAATCCGGGCAATATCGCGCAAGCCAAGAACCTTAAAAGCAGCCATAGCATACTGCCGCACCAGATTTAATGTTTTTTCATTGACAATGCCTTGGGCGCGTTCATATTTAATCCGCGCCTGCCAATCGCGCTTATTTTCTATAGAGTAAACAAATGTTTCTTGCGGCTCATTTTGGGAAATTTTCATCATCCCCAATATCTCAAGTTCCTCATTTCCGCAAATCCCCACAGTAATTTCTTCCTGCTCAACAAACTCTTCGATCAAAGCCGGCTGCTTATACTCGCTTATAATGTGATTTACCTTATCGCGACACTTGTCTAATGAGCTGATGACTGAATCATTAAATATGCCTTTGGAAGAACCTTCCCAACGCGGCTTAATAATATATTTACGGCCATCAAAAGGAATGGATATATCCTGCAGCTGACGCATATCAGATATGGTTAGCATTTGCGGCACAGGGATCGAGGCATTTTTCAGCATAACATAGTTAAGCCATTTATCTAGAGTAATTGCTAAAGAAGCTGGGTCAGAGCCATAGTAAGGAATATTCAGCCATTCCAGCAAACAGGGAACTTGCGATTCCCGGCTGCGGGTTTTTCCTTTGCCTTCAGCGATATTCAAGGCAAAGTCAAGCCGGCCATTGCGCAGTTTTTCAAATAAATCAGCATCCTGCTCAGCAAGTAAAACCTCGAAACCTAAATTCTCAAGACGCTGTTTTAAAAATTCAATGGTTTCTATCTCGTCATACTCTTCATCCGCGTCGCTGGCGGTATCTGTTTTAAGATTAAAACAGATGCCTGCGCGAAGCTTATGGTTTTGAGCTGCTTTCATGAGCCATCCCTTTTTACTTAATCACTCTGAGGGTTGTGATATTCAAAAACTTCATTGTTGTAGTTTCTTAACACTACCTTATCAGGCGTCATGGAAAGCAAATATTGAGGATCTAAGGGAATTTTTCCTTTGCCGTTTGGCCCATCAATTACAAATCGCGGAATACACATTCCGCTGGTATGTCCGCGCAAATGTTCGATAATTTCAATGCCTTTGTAGATTGATGTACGGAAATGCGACGCGCCAATTACCTCATCACATTGAAAAATATAGTATGGCCTTACTCTGATCGCTTGGAGTTTCTGACAAAGCTCTTTCATCACCGGCACTGAATCATTTATCCCTTTTAATAATACTGATTGATTACTCAAAGGAATTCCGCTTTTTTGCAGCATGCGGCAAGCGGCCGTAGATTCAGGAGTTATTTCCCGCGGATGATTAAACTGCAGATTGATCCAGAGCTTATCATATTTACCCAGCATCCGGCACAAACTCTTGGTTATCCTCTCAGGAAAAACCACGGGCGTTCTTGTGCCGATCCGGATTGATTGAATATGCTCAATACTGCTGGCATCTTCTAGAATCCAGTCAAGGCGTTCCTGATTAAGCGTTAGCGGGTCTCCGCCGGAAATAATAATTTCTCTTATTGCTTTATTTTTTCTAACATAGTCCAGGGAGGATCGAATTTCAGCTAAAGACGGTTCAACATCATCATTCTGCCACAAACGTTTGCGGGTACAGTGGCGGCAATACATAAAACAGCGGGAAGTTGAAATCAACAGCACTCTATCCGGATAACGATGCACTAGAATATTAGTAACCGATGTCTCTTTCTCACCTAATGGATCTTCTCTTTCCATGGAATTAGAAAACAACTCTTCAAGCGCGGGAACGCATTGCTTGCGAATCGGATCATTTTCATCATTAGGATCTTTAATTAAAGAAAAATAGTAAGGAGGAATTAACATGTGGTATTGCTTGACTATCTCGTTTAAAGCCTTAAGTGTTGTTGCGTCAAAATTAATAAACTTGGCCAATTGATCAGCCGTAGCTATCAATTTTTTTGGAAGCGGTTTTGGTTCAGCAGTAACTACCGAATTATTGTTGCCATTATTTTTATTCGAACATTCACTGCCGGTACTGCACGAGTCTGGAGGTTTATCATTCTCCGCGTCTCCACCATTTAGGATTTGTCTTTCCATGAACAGCTTGTCTCCTTTCAAAGCGTCTATTTGTAACCCGATTAACACATTACCTTTATTCGTATGTATAATATTACAATCTGAATATTTGTCAACATGTTTTTACATTCAGATTTGATTATTTGCCAGTCTGGTAAATATTACCTCGATCGTCGCTTTTTTTTAATTTATTTGAATTTGTTTTTTTCTATTTCTTTTTCAACCTCTTCAGTTCCTTGATCATAAAACTTCTGCTCACTAGGAGCTAATTCTTTTAATAAGCGCAAGAACTCTCCGGCATGAACTTTTTCCTCATCAGCAATATCCTTAAGCACATCTTGGGCAAGCTTATTATCAGTTGATTCCGCAAGCTGCATATAAAGCTGAATCGCTTCATACTCTGCGGCAACCATAAAGCGGATCGCGCGAATTAGCTCTTGCTTGCTTATTTTTTTATCTTTTGCCAGCCCTGAAAAAGGCGATCCAAATTCCGGCATAATAGCCTCCTTTTTAATTAATCGTGGTTAAACCTCGAATTCTGACCCGGCTTGTCCGGGGATAAAATCAGTTTTATATATTTCTTGAAATATGCTTTCCGCTTCCCGGCCGCTGCAATGCGTTGGCCCGGCTTTTTCAATCCGCATTTCTCTGAATTTTTCAGCTATCTTTTGCAAGGCTTCGCTGTCTTTATCTTTAAGGTGAAAGCCGCCAAATACTGAATGAATTGTATCGTGTGGAAAAGTTTGTTTAACCTTTTCCAGTATATTGATAATCCCGGGGTGCGCGCAGCCGGTGAGAACATTAAGCCCGTTTGCAGTCTTTACGACCAAAGCTTGTTCAGCCATGTATTCAGTTTTATAAGTTCCCGCGATCTCTCCTGTAAGAAAAATGTTTTTTTCAATTTCCATAACCTTATCTGATTCAATCAGAATACATTTTAATTCATCAATCCGTTTTTTAAACTCCTGGCTGAAGCTGGGGCAGATATAAACCTTAAGCTTGCTTCTTTGCTCCAGCAATTTCCATAAGCCTCCGGTATGGTCCCAATGCTCATGGGAAATCACCACGGATTTTATCCTTGCGATATTAATATTAAGCAAAGCAATATTATCCAGCAGTCCTTGGGCTTTTTCACCGGTATCAAACAAAACCGTATTGTTTACTAAACAGGACAATCCCCAGCCGGTTGAGAATTGTCGCGATACAGCTTCTGTGTTAAAAATTACTTGTATTTTCATGATATTTTCCTGATTTTGTGTTTATTTTATACGCAAAATTTTGCCGCCAAACTCCCGACCAGAAGAAATACCCCGATTCCGATCAAGCCGCCGGCCCAAACCGGAAGCAAAGGCATCAACAGCGAAGCTATACCTAAAATCAGGGACACCATAATTAGCATAAACCAGAATATTTTCATAATTTTACTGTTTATTATTGTAAAATAAAATAATATTCCCTATTTTGCAATCAATATTTTTCGCCACTACCGCGCATTTAACCATAAACAAAAAAAATATCGGCCGTTTCGCAGGGGTCAAAGCTTCAAAATTTCCCTGGCCTTTACTGATAACCATATCCGCTTGCTTATACAAAGCTAAAAATTTTTTTGAACACAAACCCAATACCGTCCCGGGAGCGTCTGATCCGCTGGACATGATTTCCGCGAATTTATCTATCCCGCAGTACAACGCGTCTTCAAGCAAGGCATCATTAATAACCGGCTTGTCTTTTACCGCGTAAATAATTTTTTTATCCGGGTGAATACTTTTTATCTGCTCAAGCAAAACCCGGTCAAATACTGTTTCCCCGGCATTATCCGCCAAATAAAGAATTGTTTTTGCCTTAACTAATTGACGTTTAAATTCCTGATAGTTAAAAATCTGTTTTTTCTCTTTTTTAATTAATTGCTTTTCTTGACGCAGCATTTTTGCCAGCTCTTTATCCACATCCAGCTGATTTTTGGCTCCATAATCAATAATATTACCGATTATCGCGATTTCTACCGCGTCTAAAAGCGGATCCTTCGCGTTTTGTACCTTTTGCTTTAATTTTTTATACATCCGTAAACCGATTCGATTGCTCTTTTGTTTTATTTTCGCGTATATATCTTTGCTCTTGGCGTTTTTCTGCAATATTTTATTGGTCAGCCTGGCAATCTCCGGCGGAGACATGGCTAAAGATAGTTTTGGTAAAATACTTGCCAGTTCATCGATAATTTTTTTCTGTTGCTTAGCATCCAAACCAGCCATGCGCCCGGCGTCAATAGCCTGGCGAAAAAAACAAGGAATGCAATCAAGATATGTTTTCATTATATTACAATGCCTCTCTGTTCAATTAATCACTCAGCGAGTAAGAAACCTTGTTTTCATCCGCTTTGCTTCAAAAAAATCTTTGGTAAATTTCTTTGCTAAATTAGCGTCATAGGCCTTGCAGGAAAATATATTAATATAAGCCGTGCCCCAAAAATCGGAAAAATGCCCGACAATTGAGGATGTTTCAATTAACTGAACCAAAGAATAGCCTTTTGTATACGCCGCGCGTTCGCCAAAATAAGGAAGAAGGGTCTTGCCATATTTTTCCATTTTGATTAAAGCGCAAAGTTCATCCACATACTGTTTTAATTTTTTGCTTGAGCTAATTACATTCTTATCGCATTCTTCCAGATTTAAGATTAATTCATAACCAAAAATTTTACGCATCGCCCCTCCTCCTTTACCTGTTTATCCCGCGATAAAAACCCAGCATAAACATTCTTTGTCCTTAGACCATATTTTTATTACTTTGCTTAAACATAATCCAGATAACTCTATTCATTGTCTTTATCAAAACCGCGGTCAAGTTCCGTTAACAGCTCAATAACTCTCTCGCTTATTTTCTGCAAGATAATTAACCCGGCTTCAGCCTGTACCGTATTTCCGGAATTTTTGGCGATAATAATCTGTTTAACTTGTTTATGCATCTGAGTGTGAACAGCATCCAGGTCATTAATTAACGGGATATAGCCATATTTGCTCAGGCCTTCTCGGGCCAGCCACTGGCCTAAACCACAGCGTTCACTGGAAACTGCCTGGTCCTCGCTAATACACGCGCCTCCGTCAAGGAAACAGCGCAGCCGGACATTCCAGATAATATGCTCAGTTAATTGATTCATAAAATCAATAGGTTGTTCCATATATCTTAAAAACTCCTTTTTCGTTCATCGTCAAGTTATGGCTGAAGTAAATATTCAGCAAGCGCCCGGTAAAGCGTGCTCACCGCTAAAATAGCGCAGTGTTTATGTTCCACTGGCAATACTTTTAAAGCATCTTTTACCTGCTGGGGAGAAATTCCCAAAGCAGCATCAATATCTCGTCCGCAGGCTAATCTGGCAGTTATTTCGCCGCAGGCAATTGTCGCTTCGCAGCCGTTTGTAAAAAATTTAATCTCTTTGATTATACCCGCATCAATATTCAGATAGAATTCCATTTCATCGCCGCAAAGCCCTTTAATAATCGCTGAACAATCCGGCGCGTTCATCCGTCCAAAGTATTTTGGCTGCTTTACCAAATCCTGAAACTTTTTTAGATAAGCATCTAAATTCTCCTGCATCTTAAACCCTTTTAATTATTTAAATCTTGTTTTAATTTTTCCCAAATAGTAATAATTTCTTTTTTTGCCAGACAATCCGCGTACTCAATAATCGTTTTGCCCTGAACCATTGCCGCGACAACTGATTTATCAAAACTGATTTTCCCGATAAGCTTAATATTATTATCCCGGCAATATTTTTCGATTTTTTCCGACATCAAAACATTCAGATCATATTTATTTATAATCATTTTCACCGCTACGCTGAAATGCCGGGCGACTTCGATTACTCTGGCCGCGTCATGTAATCCGGAAAGCGTTGGTTCAGTCACGATCAAAGCGCGGTCTATGCCGGACAAAGAAGCAATAACCGGACAACCAATGCCCGGAGCGCCATCAATAATCACCCAATCACAATTATTTTTTTCCGCCAAATCTTTGGCTTGTTTGCGCACCAAAGCCACAAGTTTACCGGAATTTTCCTCGGCAATACCCAGCTTGGCATGCACCATCGGGCCAAACCGCGTATCAGAAACAAACCAATGTCCGCAAACATTCTCCTGCATGCTGATTGCTTCTCGCGGACAGACAAAATCGCAAAATCCGCAGCCTTCGCAGGCAATCGGATCAATTATATAATCAGCGCTGATTGCCTGAAAGCGGCACAAAGCAATACACTTTCCGCACTGTTTACATAAACTCTTATCTAAAACCGCGGTTTTACCGCCGCGGAATTCATGCGCGTGCGCAATCTTTGGTTCAAGCAAAAGATGCAAATCAGCAGCGTCCACATCGCAATCAGCCATAACCTTGTTCTGAGCCAATGCTGCCAATGCTCCGGTCAGAATAGTCTTGCCGGTTCCGCCTTTACCGCTGATTACCAGGATTTGCTTCATTTGTTTATATTTTCCTTGCCGCGTCTTCCGCTGTTTTAGTCATAAACTTTTCTTTAATTTTTTGAATTTTGTCAAATAAATCAATGAATACTGTTTTATAATCCGGGAATATTTCCACTAAAACTTTACCTTGAGCGTAAGCCTCGGCTATTTCTCTTTTAAACGCGATCCGCATTAATACCGGAATGTTTTCCTTTAGGCAATATTTATCGGTTTTATCGTCGCCTAAATCCGAGCGGTTAATCACCACGCCAAAAGGGATCTTTAGTTTTTTTAATACCTCAACCGCTAAAATTAAATCATTTAAACCAAACGGTGTCGGCTCAGTTACCAAAAGACAAAAATCACTTGCCTTAACCGCGCTGACCACCGGGCAGGAGGTGCCGGGCGGAGCATCAATAATCACTGTTTTGCTCAGATCAATATGTTCTTTTACCTGACGAATCAAAGGCGGAGCCATGGCCTGTCCAATATCCAGGCGCCCATGCGTGAAATGAATCAATCCGGAAGAACCGGTTTCAACAACTCCAATTTCCTGCTTAACTTCGGTTATCGCCTTTTGCGCGCAAAAAAAGCTGCACGCGCCGCAGCCATGGCAGAGATTGGTAAACACTAAAATACTGCCTTGTTTATTATCTCGCGGCGCTAAAACCGCGAAGGCATTATAGGCGCAGACCTGGCGGCATTTCCCGCAATAATTGCATTTTTTCTCGTCAATTTCCGGAACCAGAATATACGCTTTCTCTTGTTTACTAATAACCGGCTTAAGAAAAATATGAGCATTGGGTTCTTCCACATCGCAATCAATAAACTGGACATTATTTAAACACAAAGCCAGGTTAACCGCGACTGTTGTTTTTCCTGTGCCGCCTTTTCCGCTGGCTATTGATATAATCATAATTATTTGCTCCGGCTGACAATTATCAAGTCCTGAGTAAAACTGCTTGTCTGCTGCATTGGCAAGCCTTTGTCTGAAAAAAACTTCCTGGCTGAATCTAAATTTTGACTAAAGCATTCATGAGTGCCGCCTTCCGCGACATGGCATTGCTCTACAATCTCCATGCCTTTTACATTAAAATCAGCTAAAACAATCCTTCCCTTTACACTAAGCACTCTAAGCATTTCTTCCAAAACCGGCAAAGGATTGGTTAAATGATGATACACATTAATACAGAAGATCAAATCAAAGCTTTTATCAACAAAACTTAAATGCTCCGCGTCTTCGATCTTAAAATCAACTTGCTCCAGTAAATCATAATAAGCCAGATTAAGCTGGGCTATTCTTTGCCCGGATTGATCTATGTCTATGCTGGTAAACTTATACCCTCTTTTCGCTAAGGCCAGAGCAAAATGCCCTTTGCCTGTACCGATTTCTAAAATATTACCCTGAATCGGCATTGCCTGACTGAGAATAAATTCTCTTTCTTGCATCTGATCAAGGCCGTATTTTTTAAAAAACGCGATTCTCTCTAAAAATATTTTATGGTTTTCAATAACTTCGCTGTTCAAGATTTAAAACCTCATTTCCGAATATATTTATTTTAATTAAGCATTGCGTATGCTCAAGTTTTATCTTGTGCCAAAATGCGAATCCACGCTTGGCTTATCAGTTGTTTTAAATTCATTGTTTTTATATTTTTCAATTGCCTGTTTAATATTTCCGGACACTCCGGTAATAATCTCAATTCCCCCTGCTTTTAATGTTTTAAACGCGTTTGGCCCGACATTTCCCGTAAGCACTGCCTTAACCTGTTTTTCCGCCATTAATTGCCCGGACTGAATCCCGGCGCCGCCGGAAGTATCCATATTCGGATTTACTACTGCTTCAAACTCTAAGGTATCAGTATCCGCGATAATAAAATACTGGCAGCGGCCAAAACGCGGATCAACCAAAGCCTCTAGATTTTTACCTTGCGCGGTAATACAAATATTCATTGTTTACCTCTTTTCATGTTCGCAATCATCCTCATCCGGGTGATCACATGCTGTTTTTTCTACTCCATAGCCTTTACCTGCTCCGGGATTACATAAACTCTCCCCTGATTGCAAAGTGCCTGCCTGAAGCTGCTCAAGCACTGCCTTAATCGGCCCGGAAATCCCCATGATTGTCTGGATATTACTTTGCTCAAATAATATCTGCGCCCGCTGGCCCATGCCTCCGGCCACAATCGCGTTAACTCCCTTTGCCTGCAAAAACTCCGGGAGATATCCTGGATGATGCCCGGGATTATCAATCACTGCTTTGCTTACAATTTTATTATTCTCTATTTCAACAATCGTAAAACTTGGGCAACGCCCAAAATGCGCTGATACTTGCTCTCCATCTGTGGAAATTGCTACTTTCAAAATATCTCTCATTATTATTTTCCTTCCAATTCTTTGATCCGCTGATTAATCGCAATAATCTCATCCTGCATCAGGCGAGATTGCTGTTTTAAAGATTCCGCTTCTACCTCAGGACTAATCGTCGCTTCATATTGTCCCGCGTGATCTATATTCAAGTTCCTTCTGCCAAAACCACGCCCTAAACCTCCTCCTCCACCAAGCCGAGCATTGCGGCCGGGCACATTCAGATACCCCACGCAATAACCTCTTCCCCCACCTGTAAACGGACCTTGCCCCCTTGGGCCTGTACTATTAAATCCTGGCATATCATTCACCTCCGATTAGTTTTAATGAGAATTATTCTCATTAATGCTTAAAAAAATATATTCTGCTTAGCCTATTGGCATTTATCACATAATCCATAAAATTGGATAATATGTTTTTTTATCTGAAAATTGTATTTTTCGGAGAGGCCTTTTTCCGTCTTAGTTAACAATTCTACTTCTTCTTCGATAAAGTCAGTATAATCAATTACCCTGCGGCATTGCATGCAAACTAAGTGGTGATGATGATCTTTATGTTCTGATCCTATTTCCAGCTCATAGCGTGCCCGGCCGTCACCAAAGTCAAATTTATTAACCAGCCCTATCTGCACCAGCAGCTCAACCGTACGATAAACTGTAGCCAGCCCGCTTGAAGGATAGATTTTATAAACTTCATGATAGATTTCTTCGGCGCTTAAATGATTTTTAGTCTGGCTTAATACATCTAAAATCGCCTGTCTGGCTAAGGTCATCCGATAACCAAACCCGCGGAATTTACCATGACACCCATTATTTATTTTTTCACAACCCCTGGGCATTGCCCCTCCTTATTGATAATGATTACCACTCTTAATAAGAGTATACCCTTGGACCAACCTGCTGTCAAGCTTTTTGCTATAATATTATTTAAATAAAAAAGGGACAACCGAAGTCACCCCTTTTTTGTTATCAGAACAAAACATTACATCTCTAATATCAAAGATTATGCTTGTTCAATTATCTTTATATTAATTGCTCTTGGTCCTTTAGGAGAATCTTCTACTTCAAACTCAACCTGTTCTTCCCCTCTTAAAGAATCAAATTCAACCCCTGACACACTGCTCTGATGAAAGAACAACTGTCTGCCGTCCGTATCATCAATAAAGCCAAAACCTCTATCCCGAACAACTTTATTTATTTTTCCTTTATGCATCTGCTCTCTCCTTATTATGAAACAAGGCCCAGACTTTTTGTCTGAGCCTTATTTGCATCTATACTACACTTTTACAACATTCGCGGCTTGTTCACCTTTAGGCCCGGGTTGTACTTCAAACTCAACTTCCTGGCCTTCATTTAAGGATTTATAGCCCTCACCCTGAATCGCGTTATGATGCACGAATACATCTTTGCCTGACTCAGCAGCAATAAACCCATATCCTTTTTGGTCGCTAAACCATTTAACTGTTCCTTTTGCCATTAATTATTACACCTCCTTCATCTAAAATTATAATAAATAACAGCTTAAAGAAAAAAAACCGCAAGGTGAACTTTCTTTTACCTTGCGGACTAAGACCTCAATTCCCTTATGTACTATTTACTACTGTATTCAGTATGCGCTGATTAGGCTTATTTGTCAACTAAATTTAAAAAATAGATTAAACTTCTGGTTTTCAAAAAAGCACTTGATTGGAAGTTATTTTTAAAAGCATAAACTCAATGAAACACAAAAACATACTTACGCTGTTCTACGTCGGCGAGGATCTGCTGGCCTTCTTGTCTTTTTTTTAGCCAGAGGCTGAGAATTGGTTTCTGAGATAAATGTTTCTGCCTGGATCTTAGGATGCTTGGCAATCGGCAAGGTTGACTGAATCAGTTTTTCAATATCCTCAACATCGCGTTTCTGGTCAGGCATGGCAAAAGAAATCGCGTGGCCTTTGTGCCCTGCTCTTCCGGTCCGGCCGATCCGATGAACATAATTGCTGGCATCATCCGGGATATCATAGTTTATTACCAATTCAATGCCCGTAACATCAATGCCGCGGGAAGCAATATCTGTTGCCACTAAGACTTTATATTGTCCGGATTTAAATCCTTCCAATGCTTCCATGCGCTGACCAAGATCGCGGTTAGAATGTATCTCTGCCGCGCTGTGGCCCATAGCCCGAATTTCCCGAACCAGACGCGTAGCATTATGCTTGGTGCGGGAAAACAAAAGCACTGGGCCGTGATATTGGCTAAGCACTTTACGCAATAACTGCGTTTTCGCGCTTTTTTTAACAATATATAATTCCTGAGTAACATTATCCGCGGTCGTACCTGTAGGCGCTATTTCTACTGACACTGGCAATTGCATGTACTTTGCCGCGATCTCTACGATTTCTTTAGGCATTGTCGCGGAAAACAACATTGTCTGCCGCTCTTTGGGCAAATGCTCTAAAATCAGCTCTATCTGCGGCGCGAATCCCATATCCAGCATCCGATCCGCTTCATCTAATACCAGCATTTCCACTTCCTGTGGCAGTACATTCCAGTTGCTCATATGATCAATCAACCGTCCGGGAGTAGCGATGATAATCCTCGGATTACGGCGCAAGGCCTTTACCTGCGGATCCATGGGCGCTCCGCCGATCAGACAAACCGCTTCCATTTTAAATGAGGGAACAATCTGCTGAAAAACTTCTTCTATTTGCATTGCCAGTTCCCGGGTGGGTGCCAAGACAAGACCTATGCCTTTTTTCCCTGCCAAACGCTGTACCATGGGAATAGCAAAAGAATGAGTTTTGCCTGTTCCAGTCTGGGCTATTCCAACAACATCCTTGCCTTCAATCGCTAAAGGAATTGCCTGCAACTGAATCGGGGTTGGCGACTTAAATTTTATGCTTTCCAGAATCTCCAGCATCCGCGGGGCTATGCCCAGGCCGTAGAAACCCGCATTGTTTTGATCATTTGTTGATGATAAATTGCTCATAACATCTTTCTTTTAATCAGCCTAAAGACAAAGAAATTCATTGAAATGTATTAGCTACTTAGGCTAGAAGGTGTTTTTCCTACACTGATAATGCGGGAGTTTAATTCTAATTTTTTACTGGATATTATTATACTCCTATACCCTTGGTTTCACAAGCTTTAAAAATTAATCTATAAATGTCAAAAAGGTAAAAAGGGTACAACAGTTCCCCTTTACTTCTTTACTTTTCGAAGAAACAATTATTCTAAAAAACTCAATGCCTTCTCCAGATTAGCCTTTTTTTTATCATCTTTTTCTTTATCAATTTCACGCTTAAGAATAAACCCTGCCACATCTTTATCTTCAATTTTCATCAGAACAAATGCACAAAGCCGTATCATCTCGTCATCATAGGAATTCTTAATTTTATTCAATAGATTTAAGCGAACATAACTATTAGCACCAATTTTTATCAATGCAAAACCAACAGGAAAATTCCTTGCATTTAACTCTTTAAATTCTACCGAACCTTTATATCCAAGCAGTAAATTTTCGACCAAAATACTTACATTAGAAGTAATTCCTAACTCTCCCATTAAGCGTGCGGCAGCAATCCTTCTCACCATTATCTGTTTATCATCTTTAAAAATATCTTCCAAAGCCATAAAAACCCGGTTTCTCGATGGAAAAAAGTACTCAACTTCTTCCAAAACATCTTCTTGCCCAATAATATCAAGTTTTTCCTTGATTTCACTTTCTGGTGGAAAACTTCTTTTAAATCCTTCGATGCTCAGCCCATTTCTCACTTTTATATTTTTTACTTCACCAAAAGTATTACTATTAAAAGCAATACTAATAAGAATTGAAGCGATAACAATAACTATCTTTTTATTCTGCATAAAACAACCTCCTTTAGTCTATTTTTGACTAATACTATCATTTGCTTTTACAACTTTATCCTCATCGCCCATTTTTTCTCTATGGAGGGATAAGTCCACAACATCTGTACCCACAATACCCGGAGTCCAATAATTTTGATATGTAGAATCTTCTAAATAAATATCCATTAGATAAAAACTATTATGAAATCCAACCTTAGCATTTAGACCCAATTCCTCAGTAGTACATGCCGCTATAAAATAGGCTACTGTATCCGCAATATTATCAGCATGATTCGGATTTGGTCCTCCTGGAGCTGGAGTACATTCGATATCAGAAAGAAATGTTGAGCTGAACAACATATATTTCCTTAGTTACTGTGCAACTCTGCCCAGCGCCATTGACTAGACATTCACATTTAATTTCATAAGCACCAGCAGCATCCGCGGAGAAACAATTATTCTAAAAAACTCAATGCTTTCTCTAAATTTGCCTTTTGTTTAGCATTTTTCTCTTTATCAATTTCACGCTTTAAAATAAATCCTGCCACATCCTTATCTTCTATCTTCATCAATACAAATGCGCAAAGACGAATCACTTCATCGTCAGAATATGTAATTTTGTTTAATAGATGCGTACGAATAGTCTTAGAAGGACCCATTCTTATCAAAGCAAACCCTACCGGGAAATTACTACTAGTTAATTCCTCAAATTGTATTGGGCCTTTATATCCAAGTGATAAATTATCAACTAAAATATTCGAACTAGCGTCTTCTCGCATAAGACCTAACTGCTTCATTGCTAATATACGCTGTTTCTCTGAATATTTTTTTTCTTTGGCAATAGCCACCAAACAATAACCCGCTTCAAACCTCGAAGGAAATATTTCATTAAAAACTTTATCTATGGGCTTAGATCCTGATTCATCTAAAATCTGTAAAAGATTTTTAATAGTTTCTTCAGATGAAAACTCTTCTCTCATTGAGAGAGTAGGTCCCCCTGATTTAAAATTTTTCACTTCTCCATATGAGTCCTGAGCTAACAGCAAAAACAACAATATAAAAATAGAACAATACACACGCAAAAAAAACCTCATAGTGCTCTCCTATCTTAATCAATTTGATCATCAAATATTGTAACCCGCGCATTATCTTCCAAATCGGTATGATTAAATTCTAAATATGCAACATAAGTTGTTCCTAAAACGGGTGTCCACGTATATCTTTTTGTCGAATTTTTCAGGTAAATATCCATTACATACCAGCTATTATGCCATTGAAAAATAGCATCTGCATCCAGACACTCTGTATTCTCCTCATAGACAACTTTTGTATAAATTCCAACAAATGTTCCAACCGTATCTATAAAAGCATTTTCCATTGGA
The DNA here is from genome assembly GCA_043805415.1 of Candidatus Omnitrophota bacterium. GTDB lineage: Bacteria > Omnitrophota > Gorgyraeia > B26-G9 > B26-G9 > JAHITE01. The sequence continues at coordinate 39,662 of JAZDHZ010000046.1, forward strand.
AGAAAAATTTTTGGGCCTGTAATTGGAGTAGTCACCATACCCGCTGGAACGTCAGAATTCCATTTCCCACTAAATCCATCAGAATTCTGGTCAAAGTGCATTCGTTCATAGAGTACATATCCACCTAAATCATCAATAATTCTACCATTTATATCTTTAATATTATATCTATATTCATAACCGACTCCAATATCCCCAGGGGCTGGGGGGATCAATAGCGGATAATTATTATCCGGAGAAGTTGATATTGAATCAGGCTTATGAACCTCAATAGTCAATGTCGCGAATACATAATCACCCTTTTTGACGGTTAGAATAGCATCTTCAGTTCCATCCCCTGTTGCGGTGATTGATTCTGAATAAGTTCCAACAGCAAAGGTTGGATTAATACTAACTTGGGAATTATCTACTACACATTCAAGAATAGCCTCATGATAAGTCTCATGAGGAGTAACTTTTATAGTAAAGAGTTTATACTCACAGTCATAAAGTGTCGAGGTCCCATCTGTGCCTATATCTATATGGTCAAGGGGAGTCTCAGTCCCGCTTTCAAAAAATTCGACAGCAACAACATATATTTCCTTAGTTACCATGCAACTCTCTTCCGCGCCATCGACCAAACATTCACACTGAATCTCATAAGCACCCGCAGTATCCGCGGAGAAATCTGTATTAGCACTACTAGCAGCAGAAAAAGTTACATTGCCCGGCCCACTCAGCTTTGTCCAGCTATATGTGGCTGGATATGATGTATTCATCGTTGTCTCTACGCTAATATTATCATCCACTTTCACATACGCCGGAGAAGCCACTGGACTGGTTATTTCAAAATCAAATACATTTATTTGCTTAGTTACCGCATAGCACTCTTCAGCACCTTCGACTAGGCATTCACATTTAATCTCATAAGTACCAGCAGTATCCGCAAAGAAATCTGTATTCGGACTGCTAGCAGCGGTAAAAAATACATTGCCCGGCCCACTCACCTTCATCCAATTATATGTGGCTTGAGATGGATATGGATTTATTTTTGTCTCTATACTAAGATGATCCTGGACCTTCACATATGCCGGAAAAGACTCGGGACTGGTTATTTCGAGATTGTAAAAATAAATAATTTCAAGATCTTGACGGCCTTCCCCTTCCATATAGGTAGACAGCGAGTAAACCCACGCCCAACCGGGAGTGTTACTGGAAAGATGTCCCACAATTTCAGACACATACCATCCATCCGATAACGACCATTCGGTATCCATCCGATGAATAAAAAAAGTATTACTTTCTGTAAAAGTACCACAAACGTAACTTATTAAATAAAAATCTCCAATTTCTATAGTTCCCGGAACCGGAGGTTCACCCCACTCAACACACACAAGTGTTGTTTCAATAGTAGCGGTAGAAACACCATCAGCAGGAACACTGAGAGGACTGGCATTCATATCCACAACTGACCAAGGAAAAACATTCTCCGCGGGAAAAACTACTAATGCTAACACTACCCAAAAAAACAAAATTTTCCTATTTTTTAGCATTTATTTTGTCTATTCTCCTTTGTGCTAGTTTCCCCCATCCTAATTCAGAACATTCATCAACAATATTGGTATAATAAATTAATGCCTTCTCATTATCTAATTTTCTCTCATACATTTTACCTAGAAAATAATTCGCAAAAGCATCTATACCTGATGCAACCGGATACTCAAGAATACTTTGATATTCTGAAATAGCCTTATCGATATCCTGAGATTCCAAGGCGTTAAAAGCTTTCTTTTGTACACACATTGCTAAAACTGTAGATGCAGGTAGGCTTTTGGGGTACTCCGTAAGAACCTGTTTAGCTTTTAGAGACGATTTTTCTATATCCCCGATCCTATAGTATAAATCAGCTGTCTTTTCAATGGCTTTTTGTCTTAGTTTGGGATTGTGTTCTACTTTCTCATATTCTAAGATAAGCCTGGATAAAGTTTTCTTTGCCATTGTCTCAGATTCCACAGGCTCAAAACTTTTAGTATTTGGATCAAACTGCGAGTTTCTCTCATCAGCTTCAGACATAAAAATAAGTTTAGCTTCAGAATATTCTGCTGAGGCTAAACTAAAGTCAAGTTGTTCTATGGAATCTATATATTTGGTGTAATCAATCGGGGAATCATCAGCTAAGCCAATTACCTGTTTTGTTATAATCCCTATAAATATAGTAATTACAACTATTTTCAGTATTTTCCTCATTTAAAGAGTCTCCAATGGATTCATTAAATCGTCATTTGTCCCGATTTTACCATCAAACCCCGCGCTCCCATATTTTTGATATTTAACAAAATTATTCGCTCTAACTAAGCTTCCATCTAAACATCTCAGAGACCTATGAACACCTTCTAATGATCTCTCCATAAATTCAGTATTATCTAATGGAGCTGATTCATATGCTTTTTTGTAAGCAAGAAGGGCTTCTTTTATTTTATCTTTTCTTTCGTCTTCTTTTTTAATACCGTTAACAACTATCATCTCAAATATCATATCTCCTATATCCAAATTAGATTCCGTTACTTCTGGAATGTATGTAGGATAGAGTTCAGCCACTTTTTTGTATTCTTTTAGAGCTTGTTCATAATTTTTCTGTTTACGAAAAGCTCTCCCAATCATCATTTGGGATTCTGCTTTTATACCACTGTCCTCATAATTATCAATTGCTTTTTGATAAGCAGCTATAGCCGTTGGATAATCACCCAGTCTGTACATATAAATCTGTGCTATCTCAAATTGAGCTTTCTGACATTCCAGCCAAGCATCAGGATAACTATCGATCAATAGCCTAAACTCCTGCAACGCGTTTTGGTAGTCCCTGTTCGCGCTGTCTTGACAAGCTATATAAAATTGGGCTTGCGCTTTTTGTAATTTATCAGAATTCTGATCGTCAAGAATGCTTTGCAGCTCAGCTTTTTCATCCCAGCCACCATACCACCACTGGTTTGGAATACGTTGCTTAATCAGATCAATTTTATTCTGAGCAACAACAGCTTTCTCTGAAACAAAACCAAAGCTAAAAAATATAATTACAAAAATAAGGATTGCCGAAATGAGATGCGAGGAATTCTTCATAATATACCCCTCTTTCTTTTAAGGTAAGAAACTAAGACTGGATAAATACAGTTTATTCTTAGGATAAAATAGTGTCAAGAATAATCTTTAAAGTTTTAATTCTATTTTATTTCTCAGGATTGAATATGTTTATTTTCGGTGGTAAACTAAGAGATCAAGGAGGATGCCATGGACTTTAATGCCTTGTTTAAAAGAAAACTATCGCGAAAACAGTTTTTAAAACTATTATGCTCAGGTGCCAGCCTATTAGTAGCGGAAAATATTCTGGCCAAAGCAGCCATAGCTTTACCTGAAGATTCAACCGGAAGAATTAAAAAAAACATTAAAGGGCTTTATGATCTGGTCTGCGCAAGCGGCGATGACCCATATAACCTTACGGTAAAAGCGATCCAAGCAATGGGCGGCATGGAAAAATTTGTCAAACCAAATAGTATTGTCCTGATCAAGCCGAATATCGGCTGGGACCGTTCGCCGGAACAAGCGGCAAATACCAATCCGGATATTGTCGCGGCATTAATTGACCTTTGTTTTCAGGCACAAGCAAAAAGAGTTAATATCTTTGATAATTGCTGCAATGACCCTAAGCGCTGTTATGATAATAGCGGCATTCAGAAAATCGCCAAAGAACATAAAGCTAATGTTTTTTTCCCCAGCCCCTGGAATGTAGCCCAAGCTAAGTTCAGCTATAAAAGCCCAATGGAAAACTGGCCGGTTTTTCGGGAAGCTTTAGAGTGCGACACATTTATTAATGTTCCGATCATGAAGCATCACCGGCTTACCGGACTAACGCTTTCCATGAAAAACTTAATGGGAATATGCTCCGGCTCACGGGGAAACATCCATACTGATATTGGGACAAAACTTGCTGATCTGACGTATTTCATCAATCCTGATCTAACGGTAATTGATGCCTATCGAGTATTGGTGCGTAATGGCCCGGTGGGCGGTAATCTTGAAGATGTGCGGCTAATGAAAAAATTAATCATTGGCACAGAGCCAGCGCTAACCGACGCGTATGCCGCGACCCTTCTGGACCAGGACCCAATGTCTATTCCTTATATCGCCAGTTCAGTTAACCGCAATCTGGGAAATGCTGATCTTGGGCAAGCCAATATTCTGAACCTGACTGTATGAAATTAAAAAAACTTGTTATTGCGCGCAGGTTTTCCCAGATATTCTTTTTTCTAAGTTTTATTTATATTCTCTGGTCAACAACTTATCCCTTAACCAGTGTACTGCCTGCTGATTTATTTTTCAAAACCAATCCTTTATTAATGCTGATTACCGCGTTAAGCGAAAGGATTATTCTGCCGGGAATTAGTTTTTCTTTGATTTTATTATTATTCAGCTTATTAGTCGGCAGATATTTTTGCGGCTGGGTTTGTCCGCTCGGCGGTTTTCTCGATTTTTCCAACTGGCTGAATAAGCGAAAGCAGCTTACTGCTGATCAAACTAATAAAAAAACACGCCAGTTCAAATACTTTATCTTATTATTAATTATTGGATTTGCCTTTTTAAAAATTCAAATCACCTGGTTGTTTGATCCGATAGTTATATTCGGCAGATTTGTTTCTTTAAATCTTATCCCCGCAGCAACCTTAGTCATTGACAAAGGATTTATCAGTCTGATTAAAGCCGCTAATCTTTACCCGCCTTTGCTGGATTTGTATCGCGGTTTACAGGAATCAATTCTTGGAGTTAAAATAAGCTTTTTCTCCCATTCCTGGATTACTTTTTTATATCTCCTGCTTATCGGCGGTACAGCTTTTTTTGTTTCCCGTTTATGGTGCCGGACTTTCTGCCCTTTAGGCGCGCTGTACGCCTTAGCGGCAAAATACAGCCCTTTGCAAAGACGCGTAACTAAATGTATTTCCTGCGGCAAATGTAAAAACAACTGCCGGATGGCAGCGATAAACCCGGATTTCAGCTATAAAAAATCTGAATGTGTTTTATGCATGGACTGTATCTATGACTGCCCGACAAAAGAAACTTTCTTTAGTTTTAACCCAGCGCGTTTAAAAAAACAATCCCTGAGTTTAGAGCCCCAAAAAGGTATCTCCCGTCGGGAATTTCTAATCCTGGCTTTAACTTCTTCGCTTGGCTTTTTAGGTATAACTAAACCAGCGGCTGGTAATGACCGGGCTGTCCGCCACCCCTGGATTATTCGGCCGCCCGCGGCTTTAAAAGAAGATGAGTTTTTAAACCGCTGCGTAAGATGCGGCAATTGCATGAAAGTCTGCCCGACAAACGGACTACAGCCAGTTATCGCTGAAGCCGGGATAAGAGGCCTTTGGAGTCCGCAACTGGTCGCGGATATCGGATACTGTGAGTACAACTGCATGCTCTGCAGTCAGGTCTGCCCAACCGGGGCGATAAAAAAACTAGCTTTAGAAAAAAAACAGAAAGTCAAACTCGGTATTGCTAAAATTAACCGCAAAACCTGCTTGCCTTGGGCTAAAAATAAAGAATGCATTGTTTGCGAAGAACATTGCCCAATCCCCGATAAGGCAATAAAAATCAAAGAAGAGATTATTAACGGACAATTAGTATTAAGGCCGGAAGTAGATGAAAAGCTGTGTATTGGCTGCGGTATTTGCCAGACAAAATGTCCGATAATGCCGATCAGAGCGATTCGCATGGTTCCGGATAAAAGTGACCGGATGTAACCTTACAAGACACATGTCACAAAGACAAGCTCAAAGGGCTAGAACAATCATTTAGGCGGGTTTAAAGCCTGATTTTGCTAGGACTGGCAAAATCAGAGATTTATCCTCGCAGACTTACAGGATGTAAGGCGAGAATGAGCCAAAATGATTGGTTCTAGACCGGCAAGCCAACCGTAGAAAGTTACAAAAAGCAATTAGCGTTTAAGAAAAGCATCTCTCATTTTGGATTTAGGGTTTAGGATTTTCTAAAAAATATAACTCATAATTTATCACTAGTAATTATAAATCCAGAACACTTTGCCAGTGTCCGTCGCCAATGATTACATGATCTAAAACTTTTACCTGCAATACATGTCCTGCCTGCACAAGCTCTTTAGTAAAAGCTCTATCCTCGCGGCTGGGTTCAGGATTGCCTGAGGGATGATTATGCACACACACAATTGACGCGGAAAAATACTGCAAAGCTTTTTGAAAAATTTCCCGAATAATCGGCGCGGCTTGATTAACTGTGCCATTGGTAATTTCTTCGATTTCAATGATTTGATTCTGAGAATTAAGCAAAACCACCTTAAATACTTCTTTTTTTAAATCACGCATCCGCGGCATTAGTAAATCCACAATATCCTGCGCTGACTTGACTTTAACTTTTTTCTCCAAAGCTTCTTCGCCAAAACGCCGGCCGATTTCAATCGCTGCCCGGATTTGCGCGATCTTCGCGCTGCCCAGGCCTCTAAATTCCTTCCACTGACTGCCATCAGTATGACTCATATTGCGAAAGGTTTTAAATTTTTGCAAAACTTTGCGGGAAATATCCAAAGCACTGGCCCCGGTTGTTCCGGTGCGCAAGAGAATTGCCAAAAGCTCAGTATTGCTTAAAGTATGTTCCCCATACTTTAACAGCTTTTCTCTTGGCCGATCATCTTTTGGCCAGTTTTTTATAACTTTTTCATTTACAGTTTTTATTGGTTGCGGCATGAAGTTAGTTTTCTATTAATAATTAAACAGATCTTTTAATTTATAGGTTTTATTTAGCGCGAGATTTAAAGCATTAAGCACTTTGCTCTGCACATGCTTGGTCAGCCTTCTGCCCTTAGCAGCGCGCTTAATCATAAGATGCGTGAGTTGTTCTGTAGACGCGGCAACAATATCATGCGGTTTTAAATTATGCTCAAGCATAATCTGTTTAATCGGCTGTTCTCCGAGATTGCGCTCTATGGCATTTTCTTTATTTAACAAGCTCAATTCCTTTATCAGTTATCTTTATTTTACGCTGTTTATATAATTTACCGATTGCCTGCTTAAAAACTGTTTTGCTGATTTGAAATTTATTTTTTATCTCTTCCGGTGAGCTTGTATCATTAAACCTTAACTTGCCTCCAGCCTGCTCAAGCTGCTCCAGAATTTTATCCGCGGTGGAAAAAACATGACTGCCTTGGTCCGGCTGCAGAGAAACATCGATCTTGCCGTCAGCTCTGACTGCTTTTATAAATGCTGTCAGCTTTTGGCCTTTATGATAATCCGCGTAAACTTCATTGCCATACACCAATCCGGTGTATTCATCATTAATCGCTACCTTTATGCCTAAATCCGTAAAAGCATAGATCTCCGCGTCTACCTGCTGCCATTTTTTAAATACATCAGGTTCAGCTATTTCTTTTAAATGTCTATAATCTTTTTTCATCTTTTCATCAACCGTTCTTTTTTAATCTTTAAGTTTATTTAGAGTTTAGAAATTAGTAATTAGTAATTTAGTTATCTGTCTTCTGCTTTTTCTAATCGCTAAACGCGAACCGCTATTCGCTGCTTTTTTAATAATGCGGCGGCGGTTCTTCCTGGTCAAGATCTTTTACCAAAGAACCGCTTTCAGTTTTATCTTTTATCAGATTTACAATCGTTTTCAAGGCTTCAATTTCTTTATGATGCTGGATTAAGGCATGGCTCAGTTCCTTTATCTCCTGATCCTGGAACGCTAGCTTTTTCTCTAGTTCGATTATCCGTTTATCCATACCTTATCCTTTAACATGCGCTAATAAAGTTTACAGTTGGTTTAAAGCCCCTTAATCACCGCTTTGCTTAAAGCTCAAGTTGTGGCTAAGGGGCTTGGCTTGTTGGCTTTTTTTACTTAGCCTTTTTTCGCTTTTTTCTCAAGCCTTTTTTCTTTTAGGGTTTTTAATGGTTTCTTTTTTTCCTGCTTCTTCGCATCATGACTTTTAGCCATAACCATCCTCCTTTGTTTAATTATTTATATTCCCTTATTATTTATTTTACTATTTTAGTCTTTTTAATGCTATTCTTTTTAGCAAAATCTCAATTTTTAATACCTCGACATGTACCTCATCGCCAACGGAAACAATGTCCTGAGGATTGCGGACAAAACTATCACTTAATTGCGAAATGTGAATCAGTCCGTCTTGATGAACCCCGATATCAACAAAAGCCCCAAAATTAGTCACATTGGTCACAATCCCATCTAAGGTCATGCCCACGGACAGGTCTTCCAAAGTATTAATCGTATCGGAAAATACAATGCTTTTAAATTCCTTGCGCGGGTCGCGGCCCGGTTTTTTTAATTCTTTGAGAATATCCTCAAGCGTCGGCCTGCCGAAATCCGGCGTAACATATTTGTCGATTTCTATTGTTTCAATTAGTTTTTCATCACCAATAATTTTTTCCAAGCTCACCGCGTAATCCTGAGCCATTTTTTCCACAATCGGATAAGCCTCGGGATGAATCGCTGAATTATCCAAAGAATAGGAATTATCCCGCATTCTTAAAAATCCCGCGCTTTGCTCAAAAACCTTAGGACCAAGTTTAGCGACTTTTAGTAATTCTTTGCGGCTTTTAAACGGCCCGTTTTCCCGGCGATAATCCACAATGTTCTTGGCTACGGTCTGGCCAATCCCGGAAACAAAGGAAAGTAATTCACAAGAGGCTGTATTCAATTCCACGCCAACATAATTAACACATGATTCCACAGTTAAATCTAATGCCTTTTTCAAAGCATACTGATTAACGTCATGCTGATACTGCCCCACTCCGATTGATTTAGGATCTATCTTTACTAATTCCGCCAAAGGATCCTGCAGCCTGCGGGCAATGCTGATCGCCCCGCGCACAGTAACATCCTGGTCCGGGAATTCTTTGGCTGCTACTTCTGACGCGGAATATACTGACGCGCCGGCCTCACTAACTACAACGGACTGTAATTTCAGCTTATGATTTTTTATAAACTGCCGGATAAAAATATCGGTTTCTTTGGAAGCTGTGCCATTGCCGATGGCAATAATTTCCACATTATATTTTTTAATAAAACCCAGGAGCATTTCTTCTGTCTGAAGTTGGCGTTTTTGTTCATGGGGATAAATCGCGGTAAATTCTTTAAAATCTCCCTTAGCATCAATCACCACGACTTTACAGCCGGTTCTAAACCCAGGATCAATGCCCATAATTATTTTATTGCCTGCCGGAGCGGATAAAAGCAGTTTATGCAGATTATCCGTAAAAACATTGATCGCCTCTTTTTCCGCCTCCTCAAGTTTCAGGGTAAAAACTTCGCGTTCAATGGAAAGAAAAATCAGCCGGTCAAAACTATCAATCACCGCGTTTTCCAGTTCATCCTTGAATAAACATTTTGGGTTTTTAATTACATGCTCTTTGATAAAATCAATAAACATTTGTTTCTCGATTTCAATCTTCCAAATCAATACGCCTTCAATCGCGCCCCGGCGGATGGCCAGCACCCGATGCGAAGGAGACTTTTTCAGCAGCTCGGAAAAATCATAATAATTTTGAAACTTTGATTCCTTATCCGCCCATTGTTTTTTAACCTGGCTATGCAGAAAGCCTTTATCCCAGACCTGATTTCTCACCCAGCCGCGGATAAAAGCATCATCGCCGATTTGCTCGGCGATAATATCACCTGCGCCTTTAATCGCCGCCTCATATGTCTCCACCTGTTTTTCCGGATTAATATAAGGCTGAACAATTTGTTCTTTGGTTTGGCTAAGTGTTTCCTGCTTAAGCATGATCAAAGCCAAAGGTTCAAGGCCTTTTTCCTTGGCAATCATTGCCCGGGTTCTTCTTTTGGGTTTATACGGCAGGTAAATATCTTCCAGTTTTGTTTTGTCTTTGCACTCAAGAATTTGTTTTTGCAGTTCCGGGGTTAATTTTCCCTGTTCATCTATTGTCTTAAGGATTGTTTCTTTTCTTTTTTCCAGCTCTTTATAATATTCCCATCTTTCGGCAATAGCGCGGATAACGATTTCATTAAGTCCCCCGGTTTTTTCCTTCCGGTAGCGGGAAATAAACGGAATCGTACCCCCTTCGTCCAACAATTCAACTGTATTATTAACCGCGGTATTGTTTTGATTTAATTCTATGCTGATCGACTTAATAATGGATTCATTATCCATATCATCTGCTCCTGTTGCTCAAACACGCTCTTGATGACAATTAATTGAAACTCTCCTGTTTAAGGGCGGGATCTTTTTTTTGAGGAAAAGGATTTTTTACCTTTGAAAAAACTTTTCTCCCCGGGTTTATCAGCACGGGTTCCGCTTCTCGGAGTAAACGGCTTTTTGCCTTGATAAGAACTTCTTTCGCCAAAGCTAGCATCACGCGGCCTGCTGCCAAAACCACCGGAATGCCCTTCCGCTCTCGGCGGCCTTGCGGGAGACTGGCCGCTCAGCAAATCAATCTTTCTTTCCAAAAATACCAACTGCTGCTGGATCTTCCTCAGCATCGTCGGAACATCAGACTCCTCCTGATGCCGCTCCGGAGCATCCGAATATTTAAATTGTTTTCTCGGTCTATTTTTATTTTGCTTAAAATCAAACTCTGCCATTTTAACCATCCTTTTCTTTTAATTTTACTAAAGATCCAATATCTTTAATATGTACATCGATTTTATTTATACGCCATTAGCTATATGCATAAGCAGATAAATCCCTTTTCTGATCATCATCACCGCTATGGAAGCTAAAAGCAAAGCCATGATTTTTGACAAGGCAACCGCGCCGGATTTACCCAATACCTTAGTAACTCTATCGGAAAAGTAAAATAGAATCGCGGCAAAAAGCACATTTAAAACAACTGAGATTATTGTTGGCAGCACTCCGTATTGATCAACGATGATCAGGCAGGTAGTCAGAACTGCCGGGCCGACAATCAGCGGCGTTCCTAAGGGCACAACCCCTAATTCTCCTAATGGCATCCTTCTTGTTTTTTCCGGAATAATCAAATCAATAATCGCGATACAGAATAAAACCAAACCTCCGGCAACCATAAAATCGCCAACAGTAATCCCGAGTAAAGCAAATAAACCTTTGCCGATTAAAATAAAACCAAAAGCAACGCTTATTGCTGTCCAGAAAGATTGCAATAAGATTTTCCGCTTCTCGGCTATATCAAATTCCTGAGTCAAAGAAATAAAAATCGGCAAAACACCGATGGCGTCAACTGCCACAAAAATCGGAATAAGCGCTAAAAATATTTTGGTCAGCATTTTTACCCCCGTGTCTTTCTTTGCCCGCTAAAGCAGTATTGCGAATACTAATTGTTTGATTATTCTATTGGATTATATTTTATCAACCGTAAATACACTTTACTTACTGCGGACTGATCAACTCAGGCCCAATGATCCCGCCGGAAATAACCATTTTCATTGCTTCTTCAATAGTCCAACGCGGATCTTTGGTTATAGACTCACTAATCATAACTAAAAAACCTGAAGTAGGATTAGGCACTGTCGGAATAAATACTTTTAGAAGGTTTTCTCCAGTTTCTTTATTTTTAATCTCTCCAGTAACAAATCCAATAACCCATGCCCCGGGTTTAAAATAATCAACCAACACGACTTTTTTGAATAGCTGTTTTTCCGGAAGGGATAAGGTGTTTGACAGTTGTTTGCCGATCTGATAAGTGGTGTTCATCAGCGGAACCTTACTTGTAATATACTCCAAAACAGAAAAGATTTTTTTACCCAGAACATTGCTGGCAATCATGCCAGTAAAATATAAAATAACAATAAATAAAATCAAGCCCATCCCAGGGATGCGATATCCGATATACTTGTCAATCGGCCCCATAAGACTCGTATCAATAAACACATAGGTGATTTTTATTATAAAAACCGTAATCCCTATGGGAATAAGCGCCAAGAGCCCTTTGATTGTATACTGTTTTAAATGATTGAGAAAAATTTTCATGGGTTTGACTCTTATCCTCTTTTAATTAGAAAAATTATATAGCCTATATATAAAGCAATAAAAACCGCGCCTTCCCATCGGTCAATAATCCGGCGTTTGCCGGTAAACATAAATAAGAATAAAAAAATGCTGGATAATAGCAGCACTAATATGTCCGCGTTGATTTGAGCGGTTACCGGCAAAGGCTTAATCAGCGCGGAAATTCCCAGCACAAAGAAAATATTGAAAATATTTGAACCAATAATATTGCCTACCGCGATCTCGGAATTTTTTTTAAACGCGGCAACAGCTGAAGTTGCCAGCTCCGGCAAAGATGTTCCGGCAGCAACAATTGTCAATCCAATAAGCGACTGGCTTACGCCTAAACTGCTGGCAATATTAACCGCGCTGCTTTGCACCAATTCTCCGCCGCAAGCTAAACCAACAATTCCTCCGCCAACCATTCCCAGCGATTTAACTAGACTCATTTGCTTAATATCAGTCTGCTGGTTCATTCCCATATCTTTGGCAATGCTGAAAAGATAATAAATAAAAATCACAAAAAACGATATCAGGATAAAGCCGTCTATCCTAGTCAATAGAGAATATCTCATCTTGTCAAACAATACATCATTTGCCATTGCGCCTAATATAATTGCCGCTAATAAGCTGAATGGGATCTCCTTCCACACCGTCCCTTTAGTAACTGATAAAGGATTAATCAAAGAAGCTGCTCCTACAATAACCAGGATATTAAAAATATTACTGCCCAATATATTTCCAATCGCGATCGCCGCGTTCCCCTGCATACTGGCGAAAATATTAACAAATAATTCCGGAGTTGACGTGCCAAAAGCAACTACCGACAAACCAATAACCAAATCAGACACATGGAGTCTTTTGGCTAAAGACGATGCCCCCTCAACTAAAAAATTAGCTCCGGCAATTAAAATAAAAAATCCAATGATTAAATATATCCCGCTAAGCATCAACTTTATCTCCCCTTATCCTTATATATTGTTGAATGTAATTATACGTCCAGTTAGCGTCCATGTAAACAGAGAAATTATTCTGTATCAATATCCGATTATCCGACTTGCCTGGGTTAAGACGATACTTTTAATAAAACCAGCTTCTTTTAAATGGCTGAAGAATGGGGGTAATTATATTGACTTCTTAGCATTGCTGCCAATCAGGTGAAGAATTTTCCCGCAAATCCTGTTTTATATGATAAAATACCCGCAATAACAGTAATAACAATTCTCAATAAATAAGTGTTCCCCGGGTTATTCACTCAGATTCTCTTGACTTTTTATTGATAAAAGATTTAAACTTGTACCAGGGAAGCGGTCTAATTATTTTAAAGGAAAAGCTGCTTGCAAAAATACGTTCTTGGTTTTAAAAAAAGGATATACTAATGAAAACAGCACAGTGCGAAATCGGAGCTTTTGTCGGCAATCCTAACCAAAGACCGCCGAACGCGAAGGAGATCCGCGCATTTGAAAAATTAACAAACAGACATCTGCATTCTTTGCTTTTTTTCTGGGCCTGGGCTGATGGAAATCTGCCTTTAGCGGATTTAAAACAGATTCGTTATCATGACGGATACGATACAAGAATAAGCCTGCACATTACTTGGGAGCCATGGCAAAGGCAAGGCTTTACAGACAGCTCCTATAGTCTTAGCAGCATTATTCAGGGACAACACGACGCTTATATCACGCAGTTTGCTTGCGATTGCCGAGATTGGAAAGATCCGATTCGCCTGAGATTCGCGCATGAAATGATTCATTTTAATAACCCGGAAACAACCGGCTGGTATCCCTGGCAGGATAAACCCGAGGAATATGTCCAAGCCTGGAGGCATATACACAGGATTTTTAAAACCAAAAATGCGCAGAATGTGGAATTTGTCTGGGCGCCGATGAATTATCCTGCTTGGTTTGAGGTTTTAAAAAATTATTACCCAGGCAAAGACTATGTTGATTGGCTGGCTATGGATGGTTACAACTGGGGTGAAGACGGCAATCCCGGATGGCCTTATGATCAAAATTTTAATGATTTGTTTTATCCGCTTTACCATGCTTTTGTTGATAATCCTGATGTGTTTGGTGAAAAAAGAATAATGGTATCAGAAATCGCCACACCTAAAGACAATCAATTTGGCGGGAATAAATCAATCTGGATTATAGATATGTTTAAGTGTCTTAAAAATGAATATTCCAAGGTGGAAGCGTTTTACTGGTTTAACTCAAACAAGGAAAAGGATTGGCGGGTAAATTCATCGCCCCTAAGCCTAAGTGCTTTTAAACAAAGTATCCGCGATCCTTATTTTACTTCCCACCCTGTACGCGCTAAGAAGCGCGGGGTTTAATCCCCTGATTTATTGTCCGTTAACAAAACAATGCGGATAAAAAAAAAGAGAAAACCATTATCGGGTTTTCTCTTTTTAATAAACTTTTTATTTCTATTCATATTCACAAAGATACGCTGTCTCTTGTTCAACCTTTACTTTTAATTTTGATTTAGCCGGAACATCAAAAGATGACCCTTTCTCAAAATCTTCCCATTCATCATCTTCAGCGAAATACACGGAAATTCCGCCTTCAACAACTGTCATAATTTCTTTTGTATCTGTGTCAAATTCATACTCACCTGGCTCCATTACGCCTACTGTCTTTTTCCCTTCACTGGAATTAATCACAAAGGATTTTACCTTACCGTCAAAATATTCATTAACCTCGATCATACTTGTACTCCTTTCATAACTTATTATCCTGCGCATTAAAACTTGGATTTTATTTATTTTACCCAATACTATTCATGCATGCAAGCAAAAAAATCTTTTAGTGAAAAATCGCCGCTATTCGCCTTGTTTTTCCTCCAATACTCAAACTAAACAAAGAAAATCCTAAACAAGCTTGGCAGCTTTTTAATGAGTTTAGATCCGATTAATCTAACAGAAAATTGTAAAATACAGGATACCATAAAAAAAACTCATCGCAATATATTTCATTGCAATGAGTTAAAATTATTAGTTCCACGAATCAGACAAGTTTCGCAACTGTTTGTATCGCAAAACAAACGCTGTCTATTTTAGCGCCTGCCATCCTTACGCTTTGAATCACAA